>JBBQXK010000038.1:0-34069 GCA_038209775.1 Rhodobacterales bacterium
GATTGGTGTCGACGCTGGACAGCGCGCCGATGATCTCGGAGGCGGCTACGTTCAGCGTGCCGCCGTTGCCCACGGCAACCTCGACCACATCGGCCAGTGCAGCACCGCCCGTCAGCGTCAGCGTGCCCGCCGAAATCGTCACGTCGCCGGTAAAGGTGTTGGTGCCCGATACCGTCAGGTTGCCGGTGCCGATCTTTTCGAACCCGAACGCGCCGGTCGACGAAATCACACCCGAGTATGCCGCCGCGTCGGTGCCCAGCACCTCAAGATCCGTGGTCGCCGAGGAAATGATGAGGTTCGACCCCTCGTTCTCGCCATTGGCAAGGCTGATGACCGACCCGGTGGTGGTGATCGAGCCGCTGACGGCGCTAGCGCTTTCGATGCGCAGGGTGCCGCCCGCGCCAACTGTCACGTCGCCGACGATGCTGCCGGTCACGGTGGTGATGCCGGTCTGGATGGTGTGCGCCCCGCCGCCGGTCAGCGTGCCCGAGATGGTGCCGCCGTCCAGCGTGCTGGTGCCCGTGGAAGCGACGGTGCCGGCCAGATCGCCGGTGTTCTGGGCAAAGGTGGTGGTGGTCAGGGTGGCGGTGCCATTGATGATGCCGCCGGTCTGGTTGACCGCGCCCACGGTGTCGGCGCTGTTCACGGCCAGCGTGCCGGAACCCGAAACGATGACCGAGCCCGTATCGGAGAGGTCAGAGTTGGTCAGCGTCACGGTGCCGCCCTGCACAGCGGTATTGCCAGTGACAATGCCGGTGGTGATGGCGCCGACAGTGAGCGACCCTGCGGTGTTGATAATCGACGAAACCGTGCCCGGAATCGTCGCGGTGCCCGAGTTGGTGAAGGCTCCGGCGATGCCGGCCATCGTGGTTGAGCCTGAGTTGTCGATGTCGGCGGCGGTGCTGGTGCCTTGCACCGTCATGAATGCACCCGCATCGACGGTGACGTCACTTACGATGCTGCCGCCGCCGCCAATGATCAGAGTGCCAGCGGTGACTGTCGTGTCGCCGGTGTAGGTATTTACCCCGGTCAGCGACAAGGTGCCGACGCCGATTTTCTCAATAGTAAAGCCAGCCCCGACGGGATCTTCGCTGATCGCGCCTGACTGGGTGGCCTCATCCGCAGCCCCCTGCACGTCAAGCCGCACGCCGTCCGCGTTCATGACAATGGCTGAATCCTCAGTGACCAGGCCAGCATAACTGATCACCGATCCCGTTGCGGTGATCAAACCCGTCACGGCCACATTGCTTTCGATCCGCAGGATGCCGGTCCCCGCAATCGTCACATCGCTGTCAATCCTGCCGGACACGGTGGTTGTGCCGGTCTGGATTGTCGTTGTGCTTGCGCCGGTGTCAAACAGGTCGCCCGAAATGATGCCGCCTTCCAGCGTCCGTGTGCCCGACGCAGTGATGGTCCCCGCCAGATCGCCGCCGGTCTGCGAAAAGGTCGTGGTGTTCAGGTTGGTCCCGTCAATCGTGCCGCCGGTCAGATTGACCGCAGCCACCGTGTCGCCGCCGTTCACGGTCAATGTGCCGCTGTCCGACACGGTCAACGAATCTGCGTCGGCCAGATCGGCCCCCGCAACCAGCGTGACCGTCCCACCCGACACTTCGGTCGCGCCCAACACCGCGCCGCCGACTTCGGTGGTGCCCGACAGGTTGCTCAGCGACCCGACTGTGCTGCCGGTCTGCAGCACCACGGTGCCGCCGTTGGTCTGCATCTGGCCGGTGACAACGCCGGTCGCCCCGTTGGTGAAATCGCCGAAATTCGACGTTACCGCGTCGATGGTGCCATCGTTCGTGGCGGTGCCGCCGCCGCCCAGAAGCGCGCCGGTGATGCTGCCCCCTCCGCCGACCGCAACGGTGCCGGTGCCGGTGACGGTCACGCCGTTGGTGGCGGTCAGGGCGCCGTTGATGGTCAATGTACCGTCGCTGACTTCGCCCGAGTTGATCGTGATCGGCCCTGACAGCGTGGGCTGGTCTGGGATCGTCCCGTCATTCAGAATGAAGTCGCCGCCTGTCGGGTCTGTGTCGCCCACATAGTTCGTGGGATCAGCGAAATCTGCGCTTGACGTCCCATCCCAGACCGCCTGCGCCTCTGCACCGCCCGACAGTGCCAGCGTCACGCCCGTTGCCAGGATGAACACAAGTTCCGTGGCGCGCCCCAATCGGCAGCGGGGCCCCAGGCTGCGCTGACGGATGCCGATCTGGCGAATGGTCGGGTGCGCGACGGGGGTGTTCATTATTGCATTCCTATAATGGCCGGGCAGGGCGGCGACGCCCGGCGGGGAAAACTTTGCAAACTTATGGCAAGGCGCAGCCGTTCGGGCAACCTGAATCCGGCAATTTCCCGCTGCCCGGGGTGAATGAGGCGGCACAGTGTTCCCTTTCGGACACGACTGCGGCTGGCTGTGGATAACCGGGGTCTGCCGCAGGGCCGGGTGTTCGGGAAAGCGCATTTTGTAGTGTGCGGGCACGCGGGGCATACCGTCCCTATACACGCCTATCCGGTGCGGGCGGGCATCTGTGATACCAGATCAAGCACCCTCTGCGCGGCAGGTGTCAGGCCGGCACCCAGCCGCGTCACCAGACCGAAGGGTGCCACCTCGATGCCCAGATCGACCGGCAGCACGGCATAGGGCGCGCGGTCATCGCCCGCGAACCGGTCGGTCACCGCCCGGGCAAGGGGGGCGATGGCGTCCGACTGCTGCAGCAGCGCCAATGTGAACAGGAACGACGATGTGGTCAGCATCCCCGGCGGCGCGGGCAGGCCCAGCACGCGCAGACGGTCGGTGACGGTGCGGTACAGGATCGAACCGGCAGGCGGCATCACCCAGTCAAAGCCCATCAGATCGGCGGTGGTGCAGGCCGCCTGCATCGGGTGCCCCCGCCGCACCAGAAGGCGCACAGGCTCTGACCCCAGATGCACAAAGCGCAGGCGCGCCGCGTCCTCGTCCGCAGGCAGGCGCGCCAGTGCGAAATCGAGATGCCCCGCCAGCAGTTCCTGGCACAGCACGTCGCTGGTCGCCACCACCACCTCGACCCGCAACGGCGCCCCGGCAGCCCGCAGCGTGGCAATCGCGGGCAGGACCCGGTCCATCGCGGGCCCCGTCACCGCCCCCAGCCGCACCTGACCGCCGATACCACCGGCAATCTCGGTCAGTTCGCGGCCCGCATCCTCGATCTCGATCAGCACCTGCGCCGCCCGCCGCGCCAGCGCGACGCCCGCAGGCGTCAGGACCAGACCGCGCCCGGTGCGCAGGTGCAGCGCGGTGCCGGTGATCCGCTCGACCTCGGCCATCAGGCGGCTGGCGGCGGGCTGGGTGATGCCCATCTGAACCGCCGCCGCGCCCATCTGCCTAGTCGCGCCCAGGGCCGCCAACAGCCGCAGATGCGCCATCTTCAACCCGCGCCGCAGCAGCATGACATATCCATTCCGGTATGATGAAACTTCCAAACTGCATTTGACAGATATGGGCCGCCTTGTCACTGCTGACGCCGTGCGCCGTCTGTCCGGGGCGCGCAAACCCGGCTGCAAGACCGGACCCCGGGGCGGCAAGACCAGCCCCGTCACATGGGAGGAGACCCGATGAAATTCCTGACAACAGCGCTGTCCGCGCTGGCCATCGCCGCAAGCCTTGCCGCGCCGGTCTATGCGCAAGACAAGGGCACCGTCGGCATCGCGATGCCCACCAAATCATCCGCCCGCTGGATTTCCGACGGCAACGCGATGGTCGAGCAGTTCGCGGCAGCGGGCTATGGCACCGATCTGCAATATGCCGAGGATGACATCCCGAACCAGCTGGCCCAGATCGAGAACATGATCACCAAGGGTGTCAAGGTTCTGGTGATCGCCGCCATCGACGGCACGACGCTGTCGAACGCGCTGGAAAACGCGGCCGCTTCGGGCATCAAAGTGATCGCCTATGACCGCCTGATCCGCGAGAGCGGCAACGTCGACTACTACGCCACCTTTGACAACTTTCAGGTGGGCGTGTTGCAGGCAGAGTCGCTGGTGGCTGGCCTGAAAGAGCGGTTCCCGGACGTCAAGCCCTGGAATGTCGAACTGTTCGGCGGCTCGCCCGACGACAACAACGCGTTCTTCTTCTACAACGGTGCGATGTCGGTCCTTGATCCGATGATCGCCTCGGGTGACATCGCGGTGCCGTCGGGCCAGATGGGCATGGACGTGGTCGGCACGCTGCGCTGGGATGGTGCGGTGGCGCAGTCGCGGATGGACAACCTTCTGTCCGCCAACTACGGCGACAAGGCCCTGAACGGCGCGCTTTCGCCCTATGACGGGCTGTCGATTGGCATCCTGTCGTCGGTCAAGGGCGTCGGCTATGGCTCGGGCGATCTCAAGATGCCGATCGTCACCGGGCAGGACGCCGAAATCCCCAGCGTCAAGTCGATGATCGCGGGTGAGCAGTATTCGACGGTGTTCAAGGACACCCGCGAACTGGCGCGCGTCACGGTCGGCATGGTCGATGCCCTGCTGGGCGGCGGTACGCCGGAAATCAACGACACCACGACCTATGACAACGGCGTCAAGGTGGTGCCGTCGTACCTGCTCAAGCCCAATTCGGTGGATGTCTCGAACTATGAGGCGATGCTGGTCGGTTCGGGCTACTACGCCGCCGATCAGTTGAAATAACACCGATCTGTCAAAGCGTTGCGCCGGGTTCTTAACAGAGCCCGGCGTTCGCACAGGCTGTGGGGGGGTAGGCGATGGCGACAATCCTGGAAATGCGCGACATCGGAAAGACGTTTCCGGGTGTGCGTGCGCTGGATCACGTCAACCTCGACGTGCAAGCCGGTGAAATCCATGCGATTTGCGGCGAGAATGGCGCGGGCAAATCGACCCTGATGAAGGTGCTGTCGGGCGTGTATCCGCATGGCACCTATGAGGGCGACATCGTTTACGACGGCCAGGTCGCCCGGTTCCGCACCATTGCCGATTCAGAGGCCGCGGGCATCGTCATCATCCATCAGGAACTGGCGCTGGTGCCCCTGCTGTCCATCGCGGAAAACCTGTTCATGGGGAATGAGCGGGCGCGGGGCGGGATCATCAACTGGCCGGAAACGTTCCAGAAAACCGAACGCCTGCTGCGCAAGGTGGGCCTGAACGAGCCGCCGACGACCGAGGTCGGCAAGATCGGCGTTGGCAAGCAGCAACTGGTCGAGATTGCCAAGGCGCTGGCCAAGGATGTGCGCCTGCTGATCCTGGACGAGCCGACCGCAGCACTTCAGGAAAACGACAGCGCGAAACTGCTGGACCTGCTTCTGGAACTGAAATCGCAGGGTGTCACCTGCATCATCATTTCGCACAAGCTGAACGAAATCAAACGTGTGGCCGACCGGATCACGGTGATCCGTGACGGGGCCAGCGTGTCGACCCTTACCAACGAGGAAATCAGCGAAGACCGCATCATCCGCGACATGGTCGGCCGCGACATGGCGCACCGCTATCCCGAACGCACCCCGAACCCGGGCGAGACGCTGCTGGAGGTCACGGGCTGGTCGGTCATGCACCCCGAACAAAAGGGCCGCCGGATGATCCGCGATGCCGCTTTCACCGTGCGCGCAGGCGAGATTGTGGGGATTGCCGGGCTGATGGGGTCGGGGCGGACCGAACTGGCGATGAGCATCTTTGGCCGCAGTTACGGGCGCGACGTCAGCGGACAAGTGAAGATCAAGGGGCAACCCGTTGATACCTCAACCGTTCCTGCCGCCATCAAGGCTGGTCTGGCCTATGTGACCGAGGACCGCAAGGCGCTTGGCGTGGTGCTGGATGAGCCAATCCTGCGCAACATCAGCCTTGCCAACCTCGCCGGCATCGCCGCCAAAGGTATCCTTAACAAGGGTCGCGAACAGCAGGTGGCCGAGGAATACCGCCGCGCCATGTCGATCCGCACGCCAAGCGTTTTCCAGAAGGTGGTGAACCTGTCGGGCGGCAACCAGCAGAAGGTGGTGCTGTCGAAATGGCTGTTCACTGATCCGCAGGTGCTGATCCTTGACGAACCAACGCGCGGCATCGACGTCGGCGCAAAGTTTGAAATCTATACCATCATGAACGACCTTGCGGCGCAGGGGCGCGGTGTGGTGATGATCTCGTCCGAGATGCCCGAACTTCTGGGCATGTGCGACCGCATCTATGTGATGAACGAGGGCCGGATCGTGGGTGAACTCAGCCGCGCCGAGGCCAGCCAGGAACGGATCATGGGCATGATCCTGTCAAGCACGGGGAAAGCAGCATGAGCGACGCTAGCCAGGGGCAGGCCACCAGACCGGGCAGCAGCGCGTATCTGGCCGAGCATCTGCGCGAATACGGCATGCTGATAGCACTGGCGGCCATCGTGCTGTTCTTCGTGATCGTGGTGCGCGTGACCATCGACGTCGATTTCCTGTCGGCGCAGAACATCACCAACATTTTCCTGCAGAACTCCTATGTCGTCATCATGGCACTGGGGATGCTGCTGGTCATCGTGGCCGGGCATATCGACCTGTCGGTGGGGTCGGTCGCGGCCTTTACCGGCGCGGTGTCGGCGGTGTTGACGGTCAACCTCGGCTGGCCGTTCTGGGCGGTGATACCGTCGTGTCTGGCGGTCGGCGCGGTGATCGGGGCCGCACAGGGGTACTGGATCGCCTATTGGCGCATCCCCAGTTTTATCGTCACGCTGGCGGGGATGCTGGTGTTCCGGGGCCTGACGCTGTGGATGCTGGACGGCCAGAACATCGGCCCGTTCCCCAAGGCGTTCCAGTCGCTGTCGACCGGGTTCATCCCCGACCTGACCGGCGTCGGCAAGCCGAACCTGACGGCGATGGTGATCGTGACGGTGCTGGCGCTGGTGCTGGCCTGGGCCGGATGGCGCACGCGCCAGCAGGGGCTGGCCTACGGGATGCAGACCGAGCCCGCCAATTTCTTTGTCATCCGCACCCTGATCGTGACCGCCGCCCTGATCTTTGTCGCGTGGAAACTGGCCAGCTTTCGCGGACTGCCGAATGTGCTGATCGTGATGGCGGTGCTGATCGGCATCTATGCGTTCTTCACAGAAAACACCACCACGGGGCGGCGCATCTATGCCATTGGCGGCAACCTCAAGGCCGCACGCCTTTCGGGGATCAATGCCGACCGGCTGACGTTCCTGTGTTTCGTGAACATGGGCGCACTGGCCGCCTTGGCCGGCATGATCGTGACCGCGCGCCTGAACTCTGCCACGCCCAAGGCCGGGGTTGGGTTTGAACTGGACGTGATCGCCGCCGTGTTCATCGGCGGGGCGTCGATGACCGGCGGATCGGGCAAGATCGTGGGGGTCGTGGTTGGGGCCTTCATCATGGGTATCATGAACAACGGCATGTCGATCCTTGGCATCGGCATCGACTATCAACAGGTGATCAAGGGGCTGGTGCTGCTGGCCGCCGTGATCTTCGACGTGTACAACAAATCCAAGTAAGGTATTGACATGACATTCAAACCCGCCCCCTGGCCCCGCGCCTTGCGGTCACAGCACTGGTTCGGCGGGTCATCCCGCGACGTGATCTATCATCGCGGCTGGATGAAGAACCAGGGCATCCCGCATGACATGTTCGATGGCCGTCCGGTCATCGGCATCCTGAACACATGGTCGGAACTGACCCCTTGCAACGCGCACCTGCGCGATCTGGCGGAACGGGTCAAGCGCGGGGTTTATGAGGCGGGCGGGTTCCCGGTCGAGGTGCCGGTGTTCAGCGCGTCCGAGTCCGCCTTCCGTCCCACTGCGATGATGTTCCGCAATCTGGCGGCGATGGCGGTGGAAGAGGCGATCAGGGGCCAGCCGATGGATGGCTGCGTGCTGATGGTCGGCTGCGACAAGACCACGCCCAGCCTGCTGATGGGGGCCGCGTCAACCGATCTGCCGTCCATCGTGATCTCGGGTGGGCCGATGCTGAACGGCCGCTTCCGCAACGAGGCGACGGGGTCGGGCACGCACCTGTGGCGGTTCTCCGAGGCGGTGAAGGCCGGCGAGATGACGCAAGGCGAGTTCCTTGAGGCCGAGGCGGGGATGAGCCGGTCTCCGGGTTCGTGCAACACCATGGGCACCGCCAGCACGATGGCATCCATGGCCGAGGCTTTGGGGATGGCATTGTCGGGCAATGCGGCGATCCCTGCCGTCGATGCCCGCCGCCGGGTGATGGCGCAACTGACCGGGCGGCGGATCGTGCAGATGGTCAAGGATGACCTCAAACCATCCGACGTGCTGGTCCGCGACGCCTTCATGAACGCCATCCGCACCAACGCGGCCATCGGCGGGTCGACCAATGCGGTGATCCACCTGTTGGCCATCGCGGGCCGCGTGGGGATTGACCTGACCTTGGACGACTGGGACCAGTGGGGCCGCGATGTGCCCACAATCGTGAACCTGATGCCGTCGGGCAAGTACCTGATGGAAGAGTTCTTCTATGCCGGCGGCCTGCCCGTGGTCATCAAGCGGTTGGGTGAGGCGGGGATGCTGGCGCGCGATGCGCTGACCGTGTCGGGTGAAACGGCCTGGGCGCAGGTCAAGGACGTGGTCAACCACAATCCCGACGTGATCCTGCCTGCGGAAAAGGCGCTGACCCAGTCGGGTGGCGTGGTTGTACTGCGGGGAAATCTGGCTCCAAAAGGGGCCGTGCTAAAACCCTCGGCGGCCAGTCCGCATCTGATGGTCCACCGGGGCCGCGCCGTGGTGTTCGAGGATATCGACGACTACAAGGCCAAGATCGCCGATGACGCGCTGGATATCGACGAGACCTGCGTGATGGTGCTGAAGAACTGCGGCCCCAAGGGGTATCCAGGGATGGCCGAGGTCGGCAACATGGGCCTGCCCGCCAAGGTGCTGAAAAAGGGCATCACCGATATGGTGCGCATTTCGGACGCGCGGATGTCGGGCACCGCCTATGGCACAGTGGTGCTGCACACCTCGCCCGAGGCGGCGGCGGGGGGGCCTTTGGCGGTGGTGCGCGACGGCGACATGATCGAACTGGACGTGCCGAACCGCCGCTTGCATCTGGACATCTCCGATGCGGAACTGGCCGCAAGGCTGGCCAAATGGGTGCCCCCCGTGCCGGAACCGGCAGGCGGCTATGCCATGCTGCACCACCGGCATGTGACCGGGGCGGATACCGGGGCCGATCTCGATTTCCTGAAAGGGTGTCGTGGGTCGCCGGTGGGGAGGGATTCGCATTGAAGGTGGCACTTGTCGGCATCGGCAAGATCGCCGTCGATCAGCATGTGCCGGCAATTGCCGCAAGCCCGGATTGGGAGCTTGCCGCAACCGTGTCGCGGTCCGGTAGGGTGAACGGCGTCGAGGCCTTCACCGACTTTGCCACCTTTCTGGATCAGCGCCCCGATGTGACGGTCGTGTCGCTGTGCCTGCCGCCGCAGCCGCGCTATCCCTATGCCGAGGCGGCGCTGCGGGCTGGCCGCCATGTGATGCTGGAAAAGCCCCCCGGCCAGACGCTGGCCGAAGTCCACGCGCTGCAATCGCTGGCCTTGGCGCAGGGTGTCGCGCTTTATGCCACCTGGCACAGCCGGATGGCGCATGCGGTGGCTGCGGCCAAGGCATGGCTGGCCGACAAGACCGTCACCCGCGCCCACATCACCTGGCGCGAGGATGTGCGGCACTGGCATCCGGGGCAGGAGTGGGTCTGGGAACCCGGCGGCATGGGCGTGTTCGATCCCGGCATCAACGCGCTGTCGATCCTGACCGAGATCCTGCCCGCCCCCGTCCATCTGACCGCCGCCGATCTGGAATTTCCCGCGAACCGCCAGACCCCCATCGCTGCCCGCCTCACCTTCTCGGGCGGCATCAGTGCGGACTTCGACTGGCGTCAGACCGGCCCGCAGACCTGGGATATCGAGGTGTCCACCAACGCGGGCGACATGGCCCTGCGCATGGGCGGCAACGTGCTGGAGGTGGGCGGGCAGACCACCGGCGAACGTTCGATCATGGGCGAATACCCGGCGCTCTATGCCCGGATGGCCGGCCTTGTGCGCACCGGGCAGTCCGAGGTTGACCTGTCGCCGATGGTGCATGTCGCCGATGCAATGACGCTGGGCCGCCGCATCGTCACCGACGCCTTTCATTTCTGACGCAGGGCAGGGCGGGATCGCCTGTTTTCCGGGCAGTGCCCCGCCCCCGTCCCCGCCATCTGCCGAAAAACCACGCGCTTGTGCCGAATCGTGTCACACGTTTACCATCCGGTCAAAGAACCAATGGGGAGAGTGATATGACGAACCTGATGTTGCCGCGTCGCGGCGTGCTGTTGGGCGGGGCGGCGCTTGCCGGGGCGGGGCTGATGCCGCGCGGCCTATGGGCGCAGACGCCGATCAAGATCGCGGGCATTTATACCGTCCCGGTCGAACAGCAATGGGTCAGCCGCATCCACAAGGCGGCCGAGGCAGCGGTGGCGGCCGGGCAGGCCGAGTACACCTATACCGAGAATACCGCCAACACCGACTACACCCGCGTGATGCGCGAATACTGCGAGGCGGGCGTGCAACTGATCGTCGGCGAGATTTTCGGTGCCGAGGCCGAGGCGCGTGAGGTCTGTCTGGAATACCCGGACGTGAAGTTCCTTCTGGGGTCGTCCTTCCCGCCGGACGCCACGCCCAACCTCGGGGTGTTCGACAACTACATTCAGGATGCGGCCTATCTTTCGGGAATCGTTGCGGGTGCCATGACCACCACCGGCAAGATCGGCATGGTTGGCGGCTTCCCGATCCCCGAGGTCAACCGGCTGATGAATGCGTTCATGGCCGGGGTGCGCGAGACGAAACCGGATGCGACGTTCCAGGTCAGTTTCATCGGATCGTGGTTCGATCCGCCCAAGGCCAAGGAAACCGCCTTTGCCATGATCGACGGCGGTGCGGACCTTCTCTATGCCGAACGCTTCGGCGTGTCGGACGCGGCCAAAGAGCGGGGGATTCTGGCAATCGGCAACGTCATCGACACCCAAGCCGACTATCCCGATACCGTCGTGGCGTCAGCCCTGTGGCACTTTGAGCCGACGTTGCAGGCCGCGATTGCCGCGGTGACGGCGGGGTCGTTCGCGGCGGCTGACTATGGGCAGTATTCGTTCATGAAGGCGGGTGGCTGTTCGCTGGCCCCCTTGGGTACGTTCGACGCCAAGGTGCCGCAGGCGGCCAAGGACATGGTTGCCGCAAAACAAGCCGGCATCATGGACGGCTCGTTTACCGTCACCATCGACGACAGCGAACCGAAATCGTCGTGACAGGCACCCCCTTGGCGCAGGACATTGTCCTGCGCCTTGACGGCATCACCAAGCGGTTCGGGGCCACACTGGCCAACGATGCCGTATCGCTGACGCTGCGGCGGGGCGAGGTGGTGGCGCTGCTGGGTGAAAACGGGGCGGGCAAGACCACCCTCATGAACATCCTCTTCGGCCAGTATCTGGCCGATGCAGGCACCATTTCGGTGATGGGTCAGCCCTTGCCACCTGCCAACCCCCGCGCCGCACTGGCCGCAGGGTTGGGCATGGTGCATCAGCATTTCACGCTGGCCGACCAGATGACGGTGCTGGAAAACATCCTGCTGGGCACCGTGCCCCTGTGGCGCATGGCCCTTGGCACCGCAGCGGCCCGGGCGCGGCTGGCGACCCTGTCGCGCGATTTCGGGCTGGAGGTGAACCCCGACGCCCGTGTGTCGGCACTGTCGGTGGGTGAACGGCAGCGGGTGGAAATCCTCAAGGCGCTGTGGCGCGATACCAAAGTGCTGATCCTTGACGAGCCGACCGCCGTTCTGACCCCGCAAGAGGCCGATGCCCTGTTCGCCACCCTGCGCCGTGCCGTGGCGCGCGGCCTGTCGGTGGTGTTCATCAGCCACAAGCTGCACGAGGTCATGGCTTTGGCCGACCGCTGCGTGGTGCTGCGCCATGGCCGGATGGTGGGCGAGGTCGCAACCCGCGATACCACGCCAAAGGCGTTGGCTGCGATGATGGTGGGGGGCGATGTGGCCCTGCCGGTGGCTGCACCGGGCCGGGCCGGGCCGTCGCGGCTGTCGCTGCGGCGGGTAGTGACGGCGCGGGTGGGGACGGCGACCGGCTTGCGCGACGTGACGCTGGATTTGCGGGGCGGGGTGATCACCGGGCTTGCCGGGGTGTCGGGGAACGGTCAGGCGGCACTGTCGGACCTGATATCGGGGCTGATCCGGCCCTTGTCGGGAACGATGACTGTTGAAGGAGCGACGGGCAACTGGACGCCCCGCGCAGCCGTCCGCGCAAGGATCGCCCGCATCCCCGAGGATCGGCACAAGACCGGCACCGTGGCCGACTTTACCCTGACCGAGAACGCCATCCTTGAAACCTACGCACAGCCGCCGTTTTCACGCGCGGGCATCATGGACTGGCGTGCCGCGCGTGATTTCACCACGCGGGTGATCACCGCCTATGACCTGCGCGGCGCGGGCCCCGAGGGGCGCATACGGCTGTTGTCGGGTGGCAACATGCAAAAGCTGATCCTGGGCCGCACGCTCGAGCAGGGCCCGGGGATCATTCTGGCCAACCAGCCGACACGCGGGCTGGATGTGGGGGCGATTGCCTATGTCCATGCGCGCCTGATCGCGGCGCGGGATGCCGGTGCGGCGGTGTTGCTGATTTCCGAGGACCTTGAGGAAATCATGCGCCTGTCGGACGTGCTTCATGTGATGTCCGAGGGGCGGCTGTCGGACGCCTTTGCACGCGGCACGCGCTCGGTGGCCGAGATCGGGCTGATGATGGCCGGTGAGGGGTTCGCCGATGCGGCTTGACCCCATCGACAACCCGACGCTGTCGCGCAGGCTGGGCCTGCCTGCCATGGCACTTGGGGTGACCGTGCTGGTGGCCATGGCGCTGGCGGCCATGGCGGGGGCCGATCCACTGGCGACGCTGGGGCTGATCCTGTCGGGTGCGGCGGGATCGAAGTTCGCGCTTCTGGAAACGCTGAACCGGGCGACACCCCTGATCTTTACCGGCCTCGCCGTGGCCGTCGCGTTTCGGGCAAGGCTGTGGAACATCGGGGCCGAGGCGCAGTTGTACGCCGGGGCTGTGGTGACCGTTGTGCTGGGCACCGGCCTGATCCCCGCCCCCATTGGTCTGCCGGTGATGCTGCTGGCAGCACTGGCGGCGGGTGCGCTGGTGCTCTTGGGGCCGGTGATCCTGAAAACCCGTCTGGGGGTGGACGAGGTGGTGACGACGCTCTTGTTGAACTTTGTCATGCTTCTGCTGGTGTCCTGGCTGCTGGAAGGCCCGATGAAAGACCCCGCAGGGATGGGCTGGCCCAAATCGGCACCTTTGGACAAGGACCTCCGCCTGCCGCGCATCGTCGAGGGGCTGCGCCTGCACTGGGGCTTTGGTCTGGCGCTGATCGCGGCGGTTCTGGTGTGGGTCGTGCAAACCCGCACGACGCTGGGGTATGAGATGCGGGCGGTCGGCGCGAACATCCGGGCGGCGCGGTTTGCGGGCATTCCGGTGAACGGTGTGCTGGTCAAGACAGCCCTCCTGTCCGGCGGCCTTGCCGCGATGGCGGGGTTTTCCGAGGTGGCGGGGCTGAAGGGGCACCTGTCGCTCGATCTGAGCCCCGGGTTTGGCTACACCGGCATCATCGTGGCGATGCTGGCGCTCTTGCACCCCTTGGGCGTGGTCGCCACCGCGATCTTTGTGGCCGGGGTGTTTGTCGGTGCCGACAGCATGAGCCGCGCCGCCGATGTGCCGACCTATATCGCCGACATGCTGCTTGCGACGGCGCTGTTGACCATGGTGCTGGCGCTTGGCCTGACGCGCTACCGCGTGGTGCGGGGATGAATGCATTGCTGGAAATCCTGCTGAACGCCAGCTTCTGGGCCGCCGCAGTGCGGATCGCCACACCTTTGATCTTTGCCACGATGGGCGAGCTGATCTGCGAACGGGCAGGTGTGCTGAACCTTGGCATCGAGGGGATCATGGTGATCGGGGCCTTTACCGGCTGGATCACGGTCTGGGCCGGGCTGCCGCTGTGGTGGGGGGTGGGCAGTGCGATGGCCGCCGGGATGGCGTTCGGGCTGTTGCAGGGCGTGCTCACGGTGCCCTTTGGCCTGTCGCAGCATGTGGTGGGGCTGGGGGTGACGCTCTTGGCCACCTCGACGGCGTCGTTCGCCTATCGCCTGATCCTGCCCGAGGTGACCAGCCCGCCCAAGATCGAACCCTTTGCGGTCTGGGAAATCCCGGTGCTGTCGGACATTCCCCTGATTGGCCCCGCGTTCTTTGCGCAGACACCGCTGACCTATGCGGCCTTCGTGGTGGCGGGGGTGGTGGCGCTGGTGCTGTACCGCACGCCCCTTGGGCTGGCGATCCGGGCGGTGGGCGAGAACCCGTCTGCGGTCGCGGCACAGGGCGGGTCGGTCACCGCCCTCCGGGTGGGCGCGGTGGTGGTGGGGTCGGGGCTGATGGCCGTGGGGGGGGCATTCCTGACGCTGTCGGCGTTCTCGTCGTTCTTTTTCGAGATGGTCAACGGGCGCGGCTGGATCTGCGTGGCGCTTGTGGTGTTCGGCGCCTGGCGGCCCGGCAAGGCGGTGCTGGGCGCGCTGTTGTTCGCGGCGTTTGACGCCCTGCAGATCCGGCTGCAGCAGACGCCGGTGGGGCAGGTGGTGCCCTACCAGGCGTTCCTTGCGGCCCCCTATCTGTTGTCGATCCTGGCCCTGATCGTGATGTCGCGGCGGGCCGAAGTGCCGGCCGCCCTCATGATCCCCTGGCGCAAGGGCGAACGGTAGGGGCTGGCCACCGGACGAACACAGTGGTTCTTGTGGGGCGTCGGGGGAATCGGAAATGGGGCGCGGCGGATGGGACTGAGTTACCGGGCACGGCGCAGGTGGTCGCTGGTGATCCTGCTGGTGGGACTGCCCGCCTATATCGTGGCGGCGGTCAGTCTGGTGAACTGGCTGGACCGACCGCCGGTTTGGCTGGAATTGCTGGTATATGTGGTTCTTGGTTTCCTGTGGATGGTCCCGTTCCGCTTTGTCTTTCGCGGCATCGGCCAGCCAGACCCCGAAGCCCCGCCGCCCAAGGGCGACGGGCGCTGATCAGACGGCGATCTTCTTGGCCTCGGCCATCATCCGCGACGATCCGGGCAGCGCGTACAGGCCCGCGCGCACCTTTTCGATCTTGCCGTGGCGCAACAGACGGCCAAAGCCCTGCAGCATTTCGTCGCGCTTGGCCTCGCCGTCGGACACGATCGTGCCAACCTGACGCAGCATGTAGGGGCGCGACACATGCGGCCGACCCTCGACACAAGCGGCATAGGCGACGGCGGCCTCCAGCAGATCGGGCAACTCCTGCGCGCCCAGACGTTCGGCGAACTCGGCAAAGCCGTGCGCGGGCGTGAACATGTTTTCGTCGTCGGCTGCCGCGTCATCGTCGTCCTCGACCTCGGTTTCGGGCGACAGGGCCAGCGCACCGCCTGCCACACGGCGGGGGCGGACATTGGCCATGGGTTGCGCCGGTGACGCCGGGCGGTCGATGCGTTGCGCCGAGACCAGCACCAGCGGCGCCGGGCGTGCGGTCGGCGCGGCGGGGGCGTCCGACTGGGTTGCAGCCGCAACCGGGCGGCGCGGGCGCACCACACGCTCAAGGTCGCTGCGATAAGCGTTCAGACGCGTGGCCTCGGCCGGGTCTTCGGCCCCGCCGGTGGCGCGGCGCTCGGCGGCGGTGGCGGCAACGGCGGCCTTCAGGTGTTCGATGGCGGCATGACGGCGACGGTTCTCGACCCCGTCAAGCTGGGTATTGGTCTGGTCGATCAGCCGCTGGACCGAGGTTTCAGTGCTGACTTCGGGCAGTTGCGGGCGCAGCGGCGCATCGGCCTTGAGCGCGTCCAGTTCTTGCGCAAGATCTTCTTCCACCTCGGGCGCAAGGGCTGCGACAGGCGGTAGCGGCTCGGCGCGACGGATCTTGATGACCCGGGCGCGGGCGCGTTGCAGCTTGTCGGCGGACACGGTCGAACTCGCGACTTCGGCGGCGTCGGCGGTTTCCGCGACGGCCGGTTCCGGCGCGGTTTCGGCGGCAGCGGAGACATCTTGCGGAGCGAATTCTTCGAGGACCGAGTTATCGGCAGGTGCGGCATTTGCGCCCACTTCCGCAACCTCGGTCGCCGCCGTGTTGAACGCGGTTTCGGCGGCAAGCTCGTCATCGGCGGTAACGGCCGCCACGTCGTCCTCATCCTCGATCATCGGGGCGGGTTCGGCACCCGTCGCGGCCAGCAGGGCGGCTTCGAACGCGGCATCATCGGCGTCTGAGTCACGCTCTGCGGTATCCGAAACCGCAGCCTCGACGGCGGTCGCTTCGGGTGCATCGTTAAAGTCGTCGATCAGGGCGGCCAGCATGGCGTCTTCGGTGTCATCGGCGGCCAGCGTGGCCTGTGCCACCGGCGCAATCTCGTCGGCAGGGCCGGCAAGGGCTGCTGCCAGCGATTCCATCAGGTCGGCATCGTCGTCGAATGCGGCGGCTGCAAGCGGGGCAACGTCACGCTCGGCGGTGACCGGCGCGGGCGCTTCGGCTTCGGCTTCGGGCATGGTCCAGTCTTCGATTGCCTCGGCCATCGCGGCGGTCGCTTCTGCGTCATCGGGCATTGCGGCAAGGTCATCGGCGGCGAAGGTCTTCCAGACATCGGGCATGGCGTCGGCAATGATGTCGTCGTCTTGTGCCGGGGCGTCGGCGGGTTCGGCCTCGGGGGCGGCTTCGATGGGGTCTTCCGCCTTGGGCAGGGCCTCGGGGGCGGCTTCTGCGGCAAGTTCCGGCTCGGGCTCGGCGACAGGTGCGACCGGGGTTTCGGCAGGTTCGGCCATCATGATGGCCGTGGTTTCAATGGCGGCTTCAACGGCGGGCGCCGGGGGCTCCGGCATAATCTCGGCTTCGTCCGCCACAGGGGCCAGGACGGAGGCCAGCGCGGGGGCCGCCGTTGCGGCGTGGCGCAGGCGCTGCAGTTTGGCGGCGACGCTTTCGGACAGCGGCGATGCCGCCCCGGCAGGCACGTAGGCCGGCACATAAGACGGGGCATAGGATGGCGCGGCGGGGCCAGTCCCGGCGGGCGCATCGGCGGCGCGCAGGATCACACCGTTGTCCTGCACCCGCGCCTCGACCCGGCGGTGCACCTCGCGCTCGGCGATGCGGTGCAGCATGGCGGGGTCGGGTTGCGGCGGTTCGGCGCCAAAGTAGCGGTCATCTGCCGCCAGGTCGCGGAAGTACTCGGCGATGGATTTCATCGTCGAGAACGGATCATCGAACCCTTCCAGCGTACAGCTGAAGGTGCCATAGGATACCGTAAGGATTTTGCTCGGACCGACCATCGACGCATACCTTCTGTTCATTCACGTGTCGTCAATGTACCCCCACCTTGTTCGTTTCCGTGGACAGACGGGGGTAATTTGAAGGATTGATTGTGTTCCCGTATCCTTTACCGTGCCTTAATCGGGAACAGTATCCGCATGAATCAACCGATTGTCGATGCCCGCGCCGGGATTACGCTGGTCGCAGGGGGGCCTGTGACAGCGCGCGATCTGGCTTTGGCGGTTGCCCGCGCACCGGTGGTGGTGGCCGCTGACGGCGGCGCGGACCGGGCGCTGGCGCTGGGGGCCGTACCGGTGGCGGTGATCGGCGATTTCGACAGCCTGGGGCAGGGCGCAAGGGCGCGGCTGGCCCCGGTGCTGCACCGGATCGGCGAACAGGAAACAACCGATTTCGACAAGACACTGCGCAGCATCGCGGCCCCGTTCGTGATCGCGTTGGGTGTGCTTGGCGGGCGGCTGGATCACGAACTGGCGGTCCTGTCGACGCTGTCGGCGCAGGCGGGCAGGCCCGTCGTGGCGCTGGGGCGCGAGGATGTGGTGTTTGCGGCCCCCCGGGTGCTGGACCTGAAGCTGAGGGCCGGCGACCGGCTGTCGCTGTACCCGTTGCGGGCGACGCGGGGCAGCAGCATTGGCCTTGACTGGCCCATCGACGGGCTGGTGCTGGCCCCGGACGGGCGGCTTGGCACGTCGAACCGGGTCACGTCGGGGCCGGTCAGCCTGACGTTCGACGCCCCGGGTGTGCTGGTGATCCTGCCGCGCGCCAGACTGGATGCCTGCCTTGACGCGATCAGCCCCGGCTGGCGGCAGCCCGTCGGCGCGCCGTCAGACGCTCGCGGTGGATGACGTACAGACCCGAGCCGCAGATCACCGTGATCCCGGCCCAGGTCAGCGCATTCGGGAAATCACCGAACACGGCAAAGCCAAGCGCCACCGCCGTCACGATTTCAAAGTAATGCAGCGGGGCCAGTGTGGCCGAGGGCGCGAACTTCAGCGCATAGGTCACGCAGATGTGGCTGATCGCGCCCCAGATGCCGACCCCCAGCAACCAGACCCAGGCCAGCCCCTGCGGCATCAGGGGGTCCAGCGTGGCGCTGCCGCTACCCTCGGCCACCAGCAGCACCGGCAGACAGATCAGCACCCCCGCGACCGAGGTGCTGGCCTGCATTGCGACCGGATGCATGTCGCGCGACATGGCGCGGGTGACCAGCATGTAGAAGGCAAAGGTGAATGCCGTGACCAGCGGCAACAGCGCCACCGTGCCGAACACCATCAGCGACGGCTGGATGACCAGCATCGCCCCGCCAAAGCCCACGCCACAGGCCGCGATGCGGCGGGGGCCAACCTCGTCACCGAAGATCAGGCGGCCCAGGATCAGCACGATGAACGGCTCGACAAAGGTGATGGCAAGGGCATCGGCGACCGGCATCACCGATATGGCACCGACAAAGGTAAAGGTGGCCACGATCAGGAACAGCGCCCGCAACGCCAGCATCCCCGCCTGCCGCCAAGGCACCCCAAGGTGCAGGCCCATGGACCATGCCACCGGCAACATGATGACACCCTGCAGCAAGAATCGCGTGAATGTGATCTGGCCGACGGGGACGGTGGCCGATGCCAGCTTGGCCGACACATCCATCAGAGGCGCCAACACGCAGAACACCAGCATCAGGGCGACGCCGGGAAGGGTACGGTCGGGCAGGTGGATCATGATGCCCACGCCCTATCCTGTGGGACAAGGCAAGGTCCATCCCGAAAGTGCCGCTGATCTGACAGTCGGGGGCGGCGGGGCTTTCGGATCGGGGCGGGGCGGTGGAATATGTCCGCCCGGATGGGTCCGGGGTCGCGCGAATCACGCGGGCCGCCGGGGTGTTGCAGGAAGGACGTCGCGTGCTGGTCATCCGCGAGGCAGGGCTGGTCATCCTTGAGGTGCCCAAGACCGGCACCCAGGCGCTGCGCGCGATGCTGGGCCGGCAGGCCGATGTGGCTTACGGCGGTGCCGCCCGCCACATCGGGGCCGGGGCCTATGCGGGCCGCCATGCCGCCACGCTTGCCGCCGAGATCGGACGTGTGGCGGAAACCGTGGCCGTGGTGCGCGCGCCGATTGACCGGCTGGCAAGCTGGCACCGCTTTTTGCAGCGCGACCGCGTGGCAGGCGGGCCGCGCAGCACGGCCGGCATCAGCTTTGACGATTTCGTGCAGGCCACCCTCATGCCCAAGCCACCGCACTTTGCCGATGTCGGGCGGCAGGACCGGCAGGTCGGCTGGACCGGCATCGGGGCCGCCGTCGATCACCTGTTCGACTATGACCGGCTGGATCTGCTGGTGGATTTCCTGGCGGAGCGTGTCGCCCTGACCCGCGGACTGAAAGAGCGCAACGCCTCGCCGCGCGTGGAGACGGGCCCGTTGTCCGCCGCGACAGAGGTGCTTTTGCGGACACGCAACGTGGGTGAGTTTGCCCTGCATGCGGCGGTGGCGGTGCAGGGGTATCTGCGCAAGGTGTGAATTGGCGGGTGGACCCTGCTCTGCGGTCGCTCCCCACACCCCCCACCCCTCTCCCCCGTGGGGAGAGCGGGGCCAGGTGGCGCAACTGTCTGCTTCGCTCACGCACCGGGGAGAGGGGTTGGGGGTGAGGGGGCCCGCGCGCGGGCCCGGCCCCGCCGTCACATCACAGCACCGATTTGCCATGGCACAAACTCTGCCCCGCCAAACCCCAGTGCCTCGGACAAGGTCCGTTCGCCCGATGCCGTGGCGATGATCTTGTCCAGGATTTCCACGCCCTTGTCGCGGATGCTGACCCCTGACGACAGGATATCGCCGCAGTTCACATCCATGTCCTCGGACATGCGGGTATACATCTCGGTGTTGGTGGCCAGCTTGATGCAAGGGCTTGGTTTGTAGCCCGAAACCGATCCCCGGCCCGTGGTGAACACGATGGTCGTGGCCCCCGATGCGATCTGCCCGGTGACCGAGCAGGGATCATACCCGGGGCTGTCCATATAGACGAAGCCCGGCGTGGTGATCGGTTCGGCGAATTTGTAGACCTCGGTCAGGGGGGCGGTGCCACCCTTGGCTACGGCCCCCAGCGATTTCTCCAGAATGGTCGTCAGACCGCCCTTCTTGTTGCCGGGCGAGGGGTTGTTGTCCATCTCGCCGCCATTCCGCGCCGTGTAATCCTCCCACCAGCGGATACGCTCGATCAGGCGCGCGCCCACGGCGGGGGTCACGGCACGGCGGGTCAGAAGGTGTTCGGCGCCGTAAATCTCGGGCGTCTCGGACAGGATCGTGGTGCCGCCCATCTGCACCAGAAGGTCCGAGGCATGGCCAAGGGCCGGGTTTGCGGTGATGCCCGAATATCCGTCCGATCCGCCGCACTGCAGGCCCACCACCAGCTTTGACACAGGTGCGGTCTTGCGCTGGGTGCGGCCCGCAACCTCGGCCATCTCACGCAGAACGCGCAGGCCTGCCTCGATGGTAGCGCGGGTGCCGCCGGTTTGCTGGATCGTCATGTAGCGGAAATTGCCGTCGGGGCGCAGGCGGCCTTGGCCCACCAGATCGGGCACCTGCATCACCTCGCAACCCAAGCCGACCAACAGGATGCCGCCGAAGTTCGCATTGCGCGCATAGCCTTTCAGCGTGCGCATCAGGGTGTCGTACCCCTCGTTCGTGCCCGACATGCCGCAGCCTGTGGCGTGGACAATGGGCACCACACCGTCGAGACCCGGCATGTTGGCGATCACCGGGTCTTTCTCGGCGGCTTCGGCGATGAAGCGGGCGACGGACCCGGAACAGTTCACCGATGTCAGGATGCCCAGATAGTTGCGCGTGCCCACCTGCCCGTCGGCGCGGTGGAACCCCATGAAGCTGCGCGGGTCGAGCGGCGGCAGCGCCCGCGCCTCGGTGCTGTGGGCATAGTCGGATGTATGCGGACCCATCCCCAGATTGTGGGTGTGAACATGCGCGCCCGCCGCGATATCGACCGTCGCCTGGCCGATGATCTGGCCATAGCGCAGAACTGGCTGACCCTTTGAAATTGCGCTGACCGCAATCTTGTGGCCGCGCGGCACCGGGCCGGGCAGGGTCACCCCCTCGGCCACCGCACCGCCGCGCAGGTCAGCCAGCGCGATCACCACATTGTCCGAAGGATGCAGCCGGATGATCCCGCCCGATGTCATGTCCATAGCCCGCCTACCCCCGATTGCCCCAGCCGTTCCTTGATCGACGGAACAGGCTCGTCTAACATGTTAGTATGCTACAGCCCCGCGTCGCCCCCCCACAAGCCCCAGATGACGGTGTGCCCCGGCTGATGCCGCTGGACCATTTCGCGGGGTCGCTGGGGCAGAAGGTGTATCAGACCCTGCGCCAGGCGATCCTGTCGCTGGCCTGCCGTCCGGGCGAGATCCTGCGCAAGCCCGAGATCTGCGCGGCCCTTGGCGTGTCGCGCAGCCCGGTGTCCGATGCCATGGCGCGGCTGGCGGTCGAGGGGCTGGTTGATGTCGTGCCGCAGGCGGGGACGTTCGTTGCACGGTTTTCCATGGACGAAATCCGTGAGGGCGCGTTCCTGCGTGAGGCGATCGAGGTGGCGGCGGCGGAACGCGTGGCCGCCTCGATCACCGATGCGCAGGTGATGCTGTTGCGGGGCAACCTGGCCGTTCAAGCTACCCTTTTGGAGGCAGGAGACATTCCCGGCTTTTACGAACAGGATGCGGCGATGCACGAGGCGATCTTGTCCTTCACCGGGTTCCGCCGCGTGGCGCAGGTGTCAGAGACCGCATGGCTGCACGTGAACCGCGCGCGGCAACTGGTGTTGCCGGTGCCGGGTCGCGTCGCGGCCACGCTGGACGAACACCGCACCATCGTCGACGCGCTGGCCGCACGCGACCCCGCCGCCGCCCGCATCGCGGTAAAGCTGCATCTGGGGCAGTTGCTTCGGTTTCTGGAGCCGCTGGAGCGGCAGCGGCCCGACCTGTTCACTGCCCGTCCGTAACCTGCTGTGCGTGTCCGGCAAAGTTACGTTGGGTTGAGAGGGTAGGAGCGGGGGGTTTCACACCCCCCGCACCCCCCGTGGGATACTTGTGCAAGGTGAATTGCACGAGGCAGAAGCGTTACTCTGCCGCCAGCGTTTCGGGTTCTACGCGGACTGCCGAGAACTTGAATTCGGGGATTTTCCCGAAGGGGTCAAGTTGCGGGTTGGTCAGCACGTTTGCTGCCGCCTCGACAAAGGCGAAGGGCATGAAGGCGCAATCCTCGGATACCGCGCGGTCGGCGCGGGCGCGCAAGGACAACGTGCCCCGCCGTGTGGTCAGCCGCACCATGCCGCCCGGGCTGACCCCCATCTTGCGCAGGGTGGCGGGGTGCAGCGCCACGAACGCTTCGGGTTCCAGCGTATCCAGAACACCGGCGCGCCGCGTCATCGACCCGGTGTGCCAGTGTTCCAGCAAGCGACCGGTGATCAGGATGAAGGGGAAGTTGTGATCGGGCACCTCGGCCGGCGGTGTCACGCGGGCAGGGGTGAACTTGGCCCGGCCCGCGCGGCGTGGAAAGCCGTCGCCGAACACCACGGCCTGCCCGGGGTCGGTCTGGCTGAGCGAGGGGTAGGTGACCGCGCCCTCATTTTCCAGCCGTTCCCAGGTGATGTGGTGCAGCGACCGCATCGACATCTTCATCTCGGCAAAGACCTCGCGCGGGCTGTCATAGTCCCAGTCAAGGCCGAGGCGGTTGGCCAGATCGACCGTGATGCGCCAGTCTTCGCGTGCATCCCCAGGGGGTTCGACCGCCTTGCGGCCCATCTGCACCTGACGGTTGGTGTTGGTAACGGTGCCGGTCTTTTCGGGAAAGGTCGAGGCGGGCAGGATCACGTCGGCATAGTTTGCGGTTTCGGTCAGGAACACGTCCTGCACCACCAGATGGTCCAGTTTGGCCAGCGCCTGGCGCGCGTGGTCCACGTCGGGGTCGGACATCGCAGGGTTTTCGCCCATGACGTACATGCCCCGGATCTCGCCGCGATAGATCGCGTCGATGATCTCGACCACGGTCAACCCCGGTTTCGCCTCGATCTCGGTGCCGCGCCAGATGTGCTTGAACAACTCGCGCGTGTCGGGATCGACCACCAGATGATAGTCGGGCAGCGCCTGCGGGATCAGCCCCGCATCCGACGCGCCTTGTACGTTGTTCTGCCCGCGCAAGGGGTGCAGGCCGGTGCCGGGCCTGCCGATGTGGCCGCACAGAAGGGCGAGGCTGATCAGGCAGCGCGCGTTGTCGGTGCCGTGGATGTGCTGGCTGACGCCCATGCCCCAGAAGATCATCCCCGCCTTGGCGCGGGAGAACGAGCGCGCGACGGTGCGGATGGTGCCCGCGTCAATACCGCAGAGTTCCGCCATGCGTTCGGGCGGGAAGGCGCGGATATGGTCGCGGAATTCGAAGAAGCCCTCGGTGAAGCCCTCGATGTACTGCCGGTCATACAGCTTTTCCTCAACGATCACGTTCATGATTGCGTTCAAGAGCGCCACATCGGTGCCGGGCCGGAACTGCAGCATGTGCGTCGCGTGCCGCTTCAGCCCCATGCCGCGCGGGTCCATCACGATCAGCTCGCCGCCCCGTTTCACGAACTGCTTGAAGAAGGTCGCGGCGACGGGGTGGTTTTCGGTGGGGTTCGAGCCGATGACGATGGCGCAGTCGGCGTTCTCGATCTCGTTGAACGTGGCGGTGACGGCAGCCGACCCCACATTCTCCATCAGCGCCGCGACCGACGACGCATGGCATAGGCGCGTGCAGTGATCGACGTTGTTGTGCTTGAACGCCTGGCGGATCAGTTTCTGGAACAGATAGGCCTCTTCGTTCGAGCATTTGGCCGAGCCAAAGCCCGCCACCGCGCGCCCCCCCCAGAAACTGCGCAGGTCCTTCAGGCCGCGCGCGGCCACGTCAAGCGCCTCATCCCAGGTCGCCTCGCGGAAATGCGTGAAGGGGTTCGCAGGATCGACGTTCAGGCCCTTGGCGGGCGCATCCTCGCGGCGGATCAGGGGTTTGGTCAGGCGGTGGGGGTGCTGGATATAGTCGTATCCGAACCGCCCCTTGACACAAAGGCGCCCTTCGTTGGCGGGGCCGTTGATGCCTTCGACAAAGGCCACCTTCCCATCCTTGACCTTGATCGACACCTGACAGCCGACACCGCAGAACGGGCAGACCGATTTCACCTCGTGGTCGATGGCTTTGCGGTCGCCGACCTGCTGGGCGTCCATGATTGACGCCGGCATCAGCGCCCCCGTGGGGCAGGCCTGCACGCATTCGCCGCAAGCCACACAGGTGCTGTCGCCCATCGGATCGGCGAAATCGAAGGTCGGGTAGCTGTCGTGCCCGCGCCCCGCCATGCCGATCACGTCATTCACCTGCACCTCGCGGCAGGCGCGCACGCAAAGGCCGCACTGGATGCAGGCGTCAAGGTTCACGCGCATGGCGACGTGGCTGTCGTCAAGAAGGGGGATGTGTTCGGCCTTTTTCGCAGGGAACCGGCTGTGGGTGACCGACTGGCGGTTGGCCATGTCCCAAAGGGGGGCGGATTTGTCGTGGGCTATGGCTTGCGCAGGCTGGTCGGCCAGCAACAGCTCCATCACCATTTTGCGTGATTTCTCAGCGCGTTCCGAGCCGGTCTTGACAACCATCCCCGCCGTCGGATTGCGGCAGCAGGATGCGGCCAGCACCCGCTCACCCTCAACCTCGACCACACAGGCGCGGCAGTTGCCGTCGGGGCGGTAGCCTTGCTGGTCTTTGTGGCAAAGGTGGGGAATGGTGGTGCCGTGGCGCTTGGCCACGTCCCAGATGGTTTCGCCTGCATTGGCGACCACGAGCGTGCCGTCAAGGGTGAAGGGGATCGGGTTGGTCATCGTCACACCTCGTCCGGGAAATGCTGCATCGTCAGGCGGATCGGGTTCGGGGCGGCCTGACCCAGACCGCAGATCGAGGCGTCGGCCATCACCGTGCACAAGTCAGACAGCAGGTCGCGGTCCCATTTCGGGGCCTGCATCAGTTCCACTGCCTTGCCGCAGCCGACGCGGCAGGGGGTGCATTGGCCACACGACTCAGACTCAAAGAACCGCAGCATGTTCAGGGCGGCATCGCGGGCGCTGTCGTGGTCGGACAGCACGACTACGGCGGCCGACCCGATGAAGGTGCCCAAGGGCTGCAGCGTGTCGAAATCCAGGGGCACGTCGGCGATGGAGGCGGGCAGCAGGCCCGACGACGGGCCACCGGGCTGATACGCCTTGAACACATGCCCCGCCGCCATCCCGCCCGCTGCCGCGATGACGTCGGTGATGGTTGACCCGGCGGGCAGGAGGTATACGCCCGGGGCGGCCACCCGCCCCGACACCGAATAGGACCGCAACCCTTTGCGCCCGTTATGTTCCACCGACGACAGAACCTCGGGCCCCTCGCGCAGGATGCGGGTGATCCAGTGCAGGGTTTCGATGTTGTGGACCAGCGTGGGGCGGTTGAACACGCCCACCTGCGCCACATAGGGGGGCCGCAGGCGGGGGATGCCGCGTTTGCCCTCGATCGATTCGATCATCGCGGATTCTTCGCCGCAGATGTAGGCCCCGGCACCCCGGCGCAGGTCGATGAAGCCGGGGGGGGCAAGACCGGCCGCCTCCAGCGCCGCGATCTCGGTCGCCAGGATCGACAGCACGGCGGGATATTCGTCGCGCATGTACAGGAACGCCGTTTCAGCCTCGACCGCCCAGGCGGCGATCAGCAACCCCTCCAGCATCAGATGCGGGGTGCGTTCGAGATGGAAGCGGTCCTTGAAGGTGCCGGGTTCGCCCTCATCCCCATTCACCGCCAGATATCGGGGGCCGGGATTGGCGCGCACAAAGCCCCACTTCTTGCCCGACGGAAACCCCGCCCCACCAAGGCCCCGCAGGCCCGAGGCGGAGATGGTGGCCTGCACCGCCTGCCAGTCGCCCCCCTTGCGCAGGGTTTCCAGCACCGCATAGCCACCGGCGGCGCGGTAGGCGTCCAGCCCCTCATAGGTCGGCACACGGGCGTGGGTGTCATCGGCGGCAATCGCGGCCACGACCTTGGCCGGTGTTGCGTGGTCGATGTGGTGGTGCCCGATTTCCAGCACCGGGGCGGTATCGCAGCGCCCCATGCAGGGCGCGCGCAGGACGCGCACCTTGGCCGGATCGTGCCCGGCGGTCAGCGCATCGAACAGGGCCTGCGATCCGGCCATTTCGCACGACAGCGAATCACAGACGCGGATGGTCAGGGCGGGGGGCGGCACCTCGCCTTCGCGGACCGGGTCGAAATGGGCATAGAAGGTGGCCACCTCCCACACCTCGGCCATCGACAGGCGCATCTCTTCGGCCAATGCGCGCAGGTGGGCGGCGGACAGGTGGCCATGCGCGTCCTGGATCAGGTGCAGGTACTCGATCAAGAGATCCCGACGCAGCGGCAGGTGGCCGATCAGCGCCCGCACCTGCAGCAGTGCCGCATCATCCAGTTGCCGCCCCTTGGGCGTGCCGCGACCTTTGCCCTTGCCGGATTTCCAGACGCCGTCCTGATTGTCGAGTGCCATGGGCTGCCTTTGTCGGTCGGTCGCTGTGGTTGCCGCGACAATGGTCATCCGCGGGCCCTGCGGTCAATCCACCCGCGTCAGCGGGGGCAGGGTGCCTGCATCCTGTCATGGCCGCCCCTTGCGGGATGGCCAAAACCCGACATGCCTGCCCGGCATCGCGTCATCGGCGTGCTGGTAAGCGCGCCCGGGCAAAAGGGCAGGGCGCGCGCCGCTGCCCCCCGGTGTCGAAGGCCGCCATTGGTGAAACCGGGCGAACCCGCGCCTTGCGGACTGGCGGTGTGGTTGTGATGCGGGGTGAGGTGTCACCCAACGGCGCTGGCCTGGACCGCCATTTGACCAGCATCTTGCGGTAACCGGGCAACGCCGCACGATATGGGGTGATTTGCGCGTTGTCGGGTCTGGTCTGACGGTGCAGGCCATGGCACACTGCAGGCGGGGCAAGGACAAGGCAAAAGCGGGTCAACCCGCCATCATGCAAGGAGACGGGCGTGACCCAGGGTTTGATCGGAGGCGTCCTGTGGGGCGTGCTGGCGGCGGGGTTTGGTCTGATGGTGGTGTCGCAAGTGGCAACACCGCCGGTTAAACCGCAGACCGGAGCGGCGGCACCGGCCCTGGTGGCACCTGCGCCGGATGTGGCGGCGGCGTCGCAAGCGGTGCCCGAGGTCGCGGCACCGCAGGCACCACCCGTCTTGGCGGTGGTCCCCGCGACGCCCGTGCCGCCGCCGACCGCGCCCGTGCCGGACGTGGCCGTCGCAGAACCGGCACCAGAACCCGTTGCACCCGATACCACCATCGCGCCGGACCTGCCTGAACTGGCCGACGCGGCACCTGACGCTGCGGTGCCTGCGTGGCCGTCGATCCTGAGAAAGCCGGAACCTCTGCCACCGACGCCCGCGCCCGTGCCGGACGTGGCCGTCGCAGAACCGGCACTGGAACCCGTTGCACCTGATACCACCATCGCGCCGGACCTGCCCGAACTGGCCGACGCGGCACCTGACGCTGCGGTGCCTGCCAGACCGTCGATCCTGAGAAGGCCGGAACCTTTGCCACCGACGCCCGCGCTGAACCTGCAGGGGCAGGGCGTGGTTGCCGACAAGGTGCCCGCGACTGTGGCTGTACCGAACGAAGCCGCCGCCGCCGCGTCCGTGACCGCCACCGCCCCCGCGGCGGTCGTGGCGGTCGTCGAGCCCCCTGCGGTGCCGCCCAGGGTGGCCGTATCCGCACCCGGGGCCGTTCTGGCACCGCCGCCGCCCGTGAGGCAACCGGCGCTGCCGGACGTGGCGGAACCGCCCGTGGCCCTGTCGCCGCCCGCCGCCGTGGCCGCCGCCGGGCCACCCCCGGCGGCACCTTCGCCATCGGTGCAGCGGTCCGCCGCAACCGTGGTGGTGACCGAGGCCCCGCGCGATGTCGTGGCGCCGCTGGTGTCGGGTGATCCGGGTGGAATCCTGGCCCCGGCGGCAACGGCAAGGGCCGGATTCCAGCCCGAACGGATCAGCCCGGCCCTCAGCCCCGTCGCACCCGAAGCCGCACCCTTGCCCGGCCTCTTGCCGCCGCCGCCGCCGTTCACACCCGAGGAACTGGCGATCCTTGCCGATGCGGATGCCGTCGTGACCGACCCGGCCCTGCCTGAAATCATCGTGCTGACCGAGGCGGACGAACCTGCTGCCACGTCGATCCTCAAGAAACCCGCCCCGCTGCCCGTCACGCCGTCACTGACGGCGAAGGGGGTGGTGCCGGCTTCAGAAAGCCTGCCTCGGACGGCGCCCGCTCCGGTTCCCGATCCGGCAGCCGGTCCGGTTCCCGATCCGGCGGCCGATCTGCCCTCGGACCCTGTCGTGACGTTGCCCGATGATGCCCCGCCGATCCAGCGGTTTGCCCGCAGTTTTGACAATGCCGCCGGCAAGCCGCTTTTCGCGGTTGTGCTGATTGATACCGGAGAGCCTGACATCGACCGTGCAACGCTTGCGGCGATTCCGTTTGCGGTGACCTTCGCGCTGGACCCCTCGGCCCCGGGATCAGCAACTGCCGCCGCAATCTATCGCGCAGCGGGGCAAGAGGTGGTGATGCTGGCAACCGGCATCCCCGAAGGTGCCACCGCCGCCGATATCGAGGTCTCGTTCGGCGCGCATGACGCGGTGCTGCCCGAAGCTGTGGCCGTGCTTGACCTGGAGGCGGGCGGATTCCAGGGGGACCGGTCGCTGTCGACATTGGTGGTGCCGGTGGTGGCGGGGCAGGGGCGGGGGGTATTGTCCTGGGACCGGGGGCTGAACGCCGCGTCACAGGTGGCGCGGCGCGAAGGCGTGCCGAGCGGGGTGATCTTTCGCAGGCTGGATGGTGAGGGCGAGCCGGTGGCCCAAATCCGCCGCTATCTGGACCGTGCAGCCTTCAAGGCGGCGCAGGACGGGCGGGTGATCGTGGCTGGCGAGACGCGGCCGAACACGGTGGCCGCGATCCTGGAATGGGCCGTCGAGGGGCGGGCCTCGACGGTGGCGCTGGCGCCGCTGACGGCGGCGTTGCGGGTCGAATAGAGGTTGCGCTGGCGGTGCGGGCAGGAGCGGGGGGTTTCACACCCCCCGCACCCCCCGTGGGATATTTTTGAACGGATGAAGGGGGAAACCCGGGGACTTTCCTGAGGACAGGTGGTTCTTCTGGGGGGGGTCGGACCAGGGCAGACCGGCAGGGGCTGGGGGCGTCAGGTCAGGCCTCCTGCATGGCGGATGAAGGCCACCACTTCGTCCACCCCGTGGCCGTGGCGCAACTGGGCCATCACATAGGGGCGGGGGCCGCGCGCGGTGCGGGTGTCAGCCTCAAGCTGCGCCAGATCGACGCCCACATGTGGCGCAAGGTCGGTCTTGTTGACCACCAGAAGGTCGGACCGCGTCAGCCCCGGCCCGCGTTTGCGCGGGATGTCCTGACCTGCGGCGGTGTCGATGACGTAGATCGAAAGGTCGGCCAGTTCGGGTGAAAAGGTCGCCGCCAGATTGTCACCGCCCGATTCGATCAGGATCAGGTCCAGCCCCGGAATTGAGCGGTTGAGGTCGGCCACCGCCGCCAGATTGATCGACGCATCCTCGCGGATGGCGGTGTGGGGACAGCCCCCGGTCTCAACCCCCCTGATCCGCTCGGCCGGAAGGGCCTGCGCGCGCAACAGATACTCGGCATCCTCGCGGGTGTAGATGTCGTTGGTGATCGCGGCAACCGACCAGCGGTCGCGCATCGCGATGCACAGCTTTTCGGTCAGCGTGGTCTTGCCCGCACCGACCGGGCCGCCGATGCCCACACGCAGCGGGCCGTTCTGGGGGGGGGCAATCATGTGCGGAAGATCCTGACATCAAGGGTTTCGTGGCGGGCCGCGGCGATGTCGGCGCGGATCGCGGCGCTGCTGATGGCCGACAGCGGGGCCGTTGCGGCATTGGACGCGAGTTGCTGCATCAGGGGGTGCAGGGCGGTCAGCATCCTTTGCCCCTCGGTCTGGCCCATCGGCATGAAGCGGACGGCGGCCAGGATCAGGTTGCCCGCAAAGGCCTGCAGCGACAGGGCCAGCACAAGCGACACGGGCAGGCCAAGTGGGGCTGCGGCGCGGCCAAGGGCCACGGGCAGGGGGGCCGGAGGATGGTCGGCACCGGTCAGCGCGTTGGTGGCGAGGGTCAGCGCTGCACCCAGTTCGGCCGTTTCCTGCAACCGCTCGGACGTGGCGCAAAGCGCGCGGGCGAGGGCAGAAAGCGCCGCATGATCGGCGCCTGGGTGCAGTGCGTGCGCCAGAATGATCGCATCGCTGCGCCCGGCCCCATACTCCAGAACGTCTGCCACCCATCCGGCAAGGGCGGCAGGCGTGGTCACATCGCCCGCCGCAATGGCCATTTCCAGCCCGTGCGAATAGGCATAGGCACCTGTCGGAAACGCCGGGGACAGCCATTGCACCAGTGTCATCAGGGCGACAGGATCAACGTTTGCGGTGCCCGTCGGGGTCAGGGGCGGCAGGGCATTCATTCCGGCGGGTCGCCGAACGGACCGTGATCGGGCAGAATATGCGTCAGCGGCAGGTCGGCGGCGCGTGCGCGCGACAGCACGCTGCGTCTGGAGGCGGCAACGGCGGGGTCGTCATGGGAGTGGTCGGCGTGATCGTGGCCATCATGATCGTGACCTCCATGATCGTGACCCCCGTGGTCATGCCCCATTGTGCGGCCAATGCCATAGGCGCCGCCCACGGGTGTAAACGGTTCCGACACCGCGCGCAGGCTGGCGCCAAGCTGTGCTACCATCGCGGCCAGCACATGGTCATGGCGGATCAGCAGGCGCTGTTCCTCGATCTGACAGGGCGTGTGGCGATTGCCGATGTGCCAGGCGACAAAGGTCAGATGCGCGCCGGTGATCTCGATCAGGGGTTCCTCGGCGGCGATCACCTCGATCAGGCGGCCATCCTGCAACGCAAAGGCATCGCCGTGATCCACATGCGTGGTCTGGGGCAGGTTCACCACGAAGGTTTCCTGATGCGCCGTTTCCAGCCGCTTGCGGCGCAGGAAGCGGTCATCATAGGTCAGGACCACAAGGTCATAAGCACCGGTCCATTCCCCGGCGCGGACCACGCCGGTGGCGGGGGGCAGGGCCTCGGGCGGAAGATCGTGGCTGTGGGGGTGGGGGGCGTCGTGCATGGCGGTTCCCTTCGGGCGGGGCGGTCAGGTCAGGGCGCGCGGATCTGTGGGGTCGCGTTCACTGATGATGGGGAGGTTCAGATGTTGCAAGGTTCGGTTCCGATCAGATGCGACAGCATTCAGTGACAGAGCCACCCTGTTTGTACCGACCGACGGGGTTCTGCCGCGTTCCGCTGCACCCCATGGCAAGCTCGTATTTGCCAGGGGCCGTACAACATCCGGCGCGGCGCAGTAATACAAAAACGCATCCATCAGCAGTCCGTCAGTCGATCACCGCCGTGGCTTCAATCTCGATCAGAAAGTCCGGCAATGCCAGTGCCGCAACACCCACGACCGTATTCGCGGCGGGCAGGGTATCGCCATAGAACGCCGCCATCGCCGGGCCGATCACCCCCAGCTTGTCGGGTGTGTGGTCGACGATGTAGGTCCGCAGACGAACCACATGTGCCGGCCCCGCCCCGGCGGCATGCAGCACGGCCTTGAGGTTCGCCAGCGCCTGAACGGTCTGCGCCGCCAGATCGCCCGGGCCGACCAGCGCATGGTTCTTGTCCCAGGCAACCTGCCCTGAGCAGTGGATCGTCGTGCCGCCCCGGCTGATCACCGCATGCGAAAAGCCGAATTCGACCGAGGTGTACAGTTCTGCCGGGTTCAGGCGTTCGGGCATCGGGGCCTCCTTGGTTGGCCGAAGTCTATTCGGCTTTCCTGATAAGTCAAAACAGGAAGTACCGTTGTGCAAGCGGCAATACGGTGGCGGGTTCGCAGGTCAGCAAGATGCCATCCGCCCGCACCTCATAGGTTTCAGGATCGACCTCGATCTGCGGCATCGCGTCATTCAGCACCATGTCGCGTTTGCCGATGGTGCGGGTGCCCTTGACCGCAAGGGTTGATTTCGCAAGGCCCAGTTGCCGCCCGATGCCCGCCGCCTCTGCCGCCTGGCTGACGAAGGTGACCGATGACGCGGTTCGGCTGCCGCCAAAGGCCCCGAACATCGGGCGGGTATAGACCGGCTGGGGCGTGGGGATACTGGCGTTCGGATCGCCCATCTGGGCCACCACGATGGTGCCACCCAGAAGGATCATCTCGGGCTTCGCGCCGAAGAACGCCGGGGACCACAGGACAAGATCGGCGCGCTTGCCAACCTCGATGCTGCCGATGTGTTGGCTGATGCCATGCGCAATGGCCGGGTTGATGGTGTATTTCGCGATGTAGCGGCGGACGCGCAGGTTGTCGTTCGCCCCCATCTCGCCGGGCAGGGGGCCGCGCTGCTGTTTCATCTTGTGGGCGGTCTGCCATGTGCGGGTGATGACCTCGCCGATCCGGCCCATGGCCTGGCTGTCGGACGACAGGACCGAAAACGCCCCCAGATCGTGCAGGATATCCTCAGCCGCGATGGTTTCGCGGCGGATGCGGGATTCGGCAAAGGCCACATCTTCGGGGATGGAACGGTCAAGGTGATGACAGACCATCAGCATATCCAGATGCTCTTCCAGCGTGTTGACGGTGTAGGGCATCGTGGGGTTGGTGGAACTGGGGATCACATTCGGGTGGCTGACCACCTTGACGATGTCGGGGGCATGGCCGCCGCCCGCACCCTCGGTATGGAAGGCGTGGATCGTGCGGCCCTTGATCGCGTCGAGGGTGTTTTCGACAAAGCCGCTCTCGTTCAGGGTGTCGGTGTGGATCATCACCTGCACATCCATGTCGTCGGCGACCGACAGGCAACAGTCGATGGCGGCGGGGGTGGTGCCCCAATCCTCGTGCAGTTTCATCGCACAGGCACCGGCGGTGACCATTTCCACCAGCGCCTCGGGACGGCTGGCGTTGCCTTTTCCCGACAGGCCGATGTTCATGGCAAAGCCGTCGAACGATTGCAGCATCCGCGCGATGTGCCACGGCCCGGGGGTGCAGGTGGTGGCAAGGGTGCCATGTGCGGGGCCGGTGCCACCGCCCAAGAGGGTGGTGATGCCGGAATGGAGTGCATCGTCGATCTGCTGGGGACAGATGAAGTGGATATGCGCGTCAAAGCCGCCTGCGGTCAGGATGCGCCCCTCGCCGCCGATGATCTCGGTGCCGGGGCCGATGATGATGGTGACGCCCGATTGCGTGTCGGGATTTCCGGCCTTGCCGATGGCGTGGATGAGGCCGTCACGCAGGCCGACGTCGGCCTTGTAGATGCCAGTGTGGTCCACGATCAGTGCGTTGGTGATGACGGTATCGACGGCCCCTGCGGCGCGGGTGATCTGGGATTGGCCCATGCCGTCACGGATCACCTTGCCACCGCCGAATTTCACCTCTTCCCCGTAGGTTGTAAGGTCACGCTCAACCTCGATGATAAGGTCGGTATCGCCCAGACGCACCCGGTCGCCGGTGGTCGGGCCGAACATCGCGGCATAGGTGGCGCGGGACAGGGTGGCGGGCATGGCGTGCTCCTTGACTTCTGTTCAACAGGTAACTAACTGCAGTTCGGGCGCCAGTTGCTTCGACGCCAAGACCAAGCGACGTGGATCACAGATACTCAACTAG
>JBBQXK010000039.1:0-33710 GCA_038209775.1 Rhodobacterales bacterium
CGCAGGCGGGAATGCTGGCCGGGGCGCTGCCCCGGACCCCGGGATATTTGGACAAAGATGAAAGGGCGAGAGCTTTTTCAGGTTGGGGGGACGAATGGACATTCACGAATACCAAGCCAAGGAAATCCTTGCGCGATTTGGTGTGCCGGTGCCGAAGGGGGGACTGGCCTACAGCCCCGAACAGGCAGCCTACAGGGCCCGGGAGCTGGGTGGTTCGGCATGGGTCGTGAAGGCCCAGGTGCATGCAGGGGGCCGGGGGGCGGCGGGGGGGGTCAAGCTGTGCCGGTCGGTGGATGAGGTGCAGACTTTTGCGGCCGGACTTTTTGGGCGGCAACTGGTGACCAAGCAGACCGATGCAAACGGCAAGGGGGTGTACCGGCTGTGGGTTGAGGGGGCATCGGACATCGCAAAGGAGATGTACCTCGGCTTTGTTCTGGACCGCAAATCCGAGCGGATCATGATCGTGGCCTCCGCCCACGGCGGCATGGAGATCGAGGATCTGGCGGAGACCGATCCCGATAGCTTGCGCCGGATGACGGTTGATCCTGCGACGGGGCTTTCGGAGTTTCAGGCGCGGGAACTTGCGTTCGGGCTTGGCCTCAAGGGCAATCAGGTGGGGCAGATGGTGACCATCCTCAAGGCCTGTTACCGCGCCTACCGCGATCTGGATGCCGTGATGGTGGAGATCAATCCGCTGGTCATCACCGGGGCCGGTGATCTGGTGGCGCTGGATGCGAAGATGTCGTTCGATACCAATGCGTTGTTTCGCCAACCTCAAGTCGCCGAGCTGCGCGACCGTAGCCAGGAAGACCCCCGCGAATCGACTGCCGGCGATCACGGGTTGGCCTATGTCGGGCTGGAAGGGGATATCGGCTGTATCATCAACGGCGCCGGCCTTGCGATGGCGACGATGGACATGATCCATCTGGCGGGCGGGGAGCCTGCGAATTTCCTGGATATTGGCGGCGGTGCCAGTGCCGAAAGGGTGGTGCGGGCGTTTCGGACGGTGCTTGCAGATCGCAACGTAAGTGTCGTTCTGGTCAACATTTTTGCCGGGATCAACCGCTGTGACTGGGTGGCGGAAGGGGTGGTCAAGGCGTACCGCGAACTGGGGCTGACGCTGCCGGTGGTGGTGCGGCTGGCGGGGACCAATGTGGAAGAGGGCAAGGCGATCATTGCGGGGTCGGGCCTGCCGCTGATTTCGGCCGATACGCTGGCCGAGGCGGCCGAGGCCGCGATGGCGGCACGTCCGACGCTGGCAGCCTGAGGAGGGACAGACCATGGCAATCCTGATTACTGAGCAGACCCGCGTCATCGTGCAGGGCATGTCGGGGCGCATCGGCGGCTTTCATGCGGCCGACATGATCCGCTACGGCACCAACGTGGTTGGTGGCGTAACACCCGGAAAAGGTGGAGAGATTCACCTTGAGCGGCCGCTGTTCAACACCGTCCGGCAGGCGGTGGAGGCGACGGGGGCGGAGGCGTCGCTGGTGTTTGTGCCGCCGCCGTTTGCGGCGGATGCGATCATGGAGGCAGCGGATGCGGGGATCAGGACCGCCGTTTGTGTGACCGATGGCATCCCGAGCCAGGACATGATGCGGCTGAAGCGGTTCCTGCGCCGCTACCCCGCCGACCGCAAGATGCGGCTGATCGGGCCGAACTGTGCGGGCATCATCAGCCCCGGCAAAGGGTTCATGGGGATCATGCCGCCGCATATCTATATGCCCGGACGGGTGGGGATCGTGGGGCGGTCGGGGACGCTGGGGTATGAGGCGGCAGCACAGATGAAGGTGCTGGGGATCGGGGTTTCCACGTCGGTCGGGATCGGCGGCGATCCGATCAATGGCAGCAGTTTCAAGGACATACTGGAGTTGTTCGAGGCCGACCCCGACACTGACGCCGTAATGATGATCGGCGAGATCGGCGGCCCGCAGGAGGCTGAGGCGGCGGCCTGGGTGGCGCGGCACATGACCAAGCCGGTGGTGGCGTATATCGCAGGGCTTTCGGCGCCGAAGGGGCGCAAGATGGGGCATGCGGGGGCGATCATCAGCGCGTTTGGCGAAAGCGCGCAGGAGAAGGTCGAAATCCTGACCGAGGCGGGCATTACCGTGGCGCCGAACCCCAGTTCGATGGGGGTGACGATGGCGGCGGTGCTGGCGCGGCGGGCGGCGGCCTGAAGGGTGGCCAAGCCCTTGCGGGCGCTGGATTAATCGGGGGTCTTTGCGGCCTTTGGGCGATGTGCATCCGATGCACGGATGATGCACACCCCATGCATACGCGCGACGGCGGTCGGGGGCGTTAACCATGGCGCGCGAATCGGGTTGGGTGCGTCTGGAAAAGCAGCCTGGTGTTCGCCACTTGGCAAAAGATTGCCGATGGAAGCACGGTGATGGACAGTTGCCAGCTTGCCTGCGCAAACTGTGAAACGACCGCTTTGAGCACATAGTAAACGGTGCCTCATGATGCACGGATGTCCGCAAACTCAGAAGAGGCAAAAACCTTCAACAACTGGTTTGGTTTTGAACGGGGTTTATGGGAGCACCAAGCGGGGTGGTTGGCCAGCGTTCCAAAAAAAGGGTTTTTGGCAACAAAGGAAGACATATCTTGCGCTTTTGAGGTCACTTTGTCATCAGGCAGTAGTTGGCGGGGGCCTTTCATCCCATACGGGAAATGCAGGTTACGATCACAATGCGAGAAAGTGGGCAAGATATGAAGATCATTGGATGTCTGGCTGTTTTTTTAAGAAGAGCGCGCAATTCAGTATCTTTAGTGGCAGCAGCGGTTGCTGTGCTGCTCTCAACTTCTGTAATTGGTCACCCTCAGGACACGGCCCCATTAGTGTTACCGCTGATCAAACAGGAGTATCCCGGTAAGCCGAAAAATATCCGCATAGTTTACTTACGTCTCATCAAGGTGGGCGACCGCACTGTCGATCAACCGCTTTTGCTTGATACAGGCTCGGCAGGGATGACCGTGGACTGTGCGGTCGTGCTGCCTGCAAAGTTGTGCTCATCCGAAGGTATAAAGATCGACAAAGAGACCCAGGTCGATGGCATCACCGTAACGACGCAAGAACTTGTGGCTCATTACGGAACCTATGATGAATACGGAAACCTCGCATATGCTGTCGTCCAGATGGGGTCTTCTAACGCGGCAGCGGTGACCGAGGAGCCGATTGCATTCTTGATTCGCACCAAAAAAGTTAGGCGGGCGGATGGGCAGATCGTGGGGGGGCGACTTTGGCCCAAAGGGATCATCGGCATTTCCCCCTTAGGCGCCGTCGACGAAGCGGGCAGTATACGCTCGCCCCTTGCCGCGGTGGCTGCTCCCACGGGACTGAACCACGGCTACACAATCGGCGCGTTGGGTGACCAATGGAAGGCATGCACGATTGAAGATCAAAATTGCCCGGAGGTGCCCGCGCTTTCAATTGGGATTGATCCAAACAACGGTGACGATTGGAAATTCGCCCCCATCGTCCGCGCAGACACCCGCTTCAACTTTCCCACCATAACTGCCTGCTTTTCTTTCGAGAAGGCCGTCAACTGCAAACCCTCATTGTTCGACACTGGCAATTCGACAATGGTTGTGGCGGGCAGCGCGGGCAAACCGCTGAAAAAAGGAGTGGCCGTCAAGGTTTTGTCGCTGAGGCCGTGGGAATTCGAGACCCGCTACAGTCCAGAGGTAGAGTTTGACGAGGGTCTAGACCATCACATCATAGGCATCCGGTTTTTTGAGGAGAACCGACTAGCCGTTGATTTGGATGAGGGACGTATCGGACTTGCGATCAAAGCAAAATAAACGCTTCGTGTTTTTGGGCTCGTTCCCGACTTTGCGACAGCCGTACCTACCTAGCAAAAACCACCGTTTGTGGAGGGTCCCCGAAATCTAACGTTCGAACGAGTTCGGTACTCGGCCGCCCCGTCCGCACGGCTGACCGTCAGAACTTTTGAGCGACCGAGGGCGCACCGGATGCAGAATGGGAACTTTCCGTCAGGTGGCCGCCCCCTAGCGCACCCATAGCCCTTCGCGCTTGAGGGTGTTGCGGATGGCTTGTTCGCGGCGCGGCAGGTCGGTGCGGTCAAAGAGGGCGCGGGCCTTGGCACCCTGCCCTTGCCAGATCATGCGGCGGAAGGGGTCGTAGTCCTTGAGCACCTTCTTGACCGCATTGGAGGCCGTGACAGACTCGAGCACCTCGACCACGCGGTCGCTTTCGCGGGCGTAGAGGAGCGGCATCAGACGCCAGTGGCACGTCACGTCGCCATCAAGCCCCGACAGTGCCGGCCCCGGGCGGCCACCGCCAAAGGAATGCACCACAAGGGGCAGCGCCACCTGGTCAAGCCATGGATCAAGCGACTGGCACACCAGTTCGGGCGGCGGGTCGTCGCGGATGGCGGTGGCGTAGGCGAGGAAGCGTGCGCCAAATGCGCGGGGGCTTTCGTGGAAGAACCAGCCTGCGTTGAAGTAGAGGTAGCGCTGCCAGAATTCATCGGGCTGGGAGAGGTCGAGCGATGACGCGAAATCCAGCCCGAAGCGGGTGTAAAGGGCGCGCCAGGTGTCAGTGTAGCCCGGACCGTACAGATCGGTCTGCGGCCATGTCCCTTCGCGGCGCATCGAGGCGGAGGGGCGGGTGAAATCGAACGGCACCTGTGACAGCGCCCCCGTCACCAGCGTGTCGGTATCGAGGAACAGGAAGGGCGCGTCGGGCAGGCAGGCCAGCCCCTCGATCTTGTTGCCGTAGGGGTAGGACTGGCCGAAGTGGCGCGACGCGAACGGCAGGATCTCGGCCCCGAGTTCGGCCAGAAGCGTGCGCACCGGGCCATCGGGCAGGCGCGGGTCGTCGGGCCAGAGGGGGCCGGGTTGCGGTTCCATCAGGATCAGGCGGCCCTTGAACCCCGGATCGGAGGCGCGCAGCGAGGCCGCAAGCAGCACCGCCTCATACCCAAGCCGTCCGGCCTGCACGACGGCGGCGATGTTGAAGGCTTGCGCGGGGGGGGGGGCGTGAACCATGATCGCGGGGCACCTTGACGGGACGGCTGAGGAGTATCGCCGGTGCGGGTGCGGCACAAGGGTGGGGAGGGTGGAATGGGCTGGCGTGTGGCGGCACTGATGCTGGGGGTGACGGTGCCCGGGGCGGCGTTGGTGCAGGGGGATCTGACGCAGGCGCCCGGTGTGGCGATGATCCATCAGGCGATCCAGGCGCAGATGGTCAGCTTCAAGCAAGAGGGGGACGTGGATTTCGTCTATTTCACCAACCTTCTGGCGTGGCGGTGCGGGGTGGCGCAGATCCTGGTCGGGTTGAACGGCGCACCCCCGACGATCCCCCTGCCGATGGAGCCGTGTTACCGCGACCTGCGCGAGCCGAACACGCTGAAGCTGGACCGGCCGGAGTTTCCGGTGTACCTCAAGATGCCCGCCGGGTCGGCGCAGACGATGGCGCTGCGGATCGTCTATGAGGATGGCAAGACGGCGGATTTCCTGATCGAGCGGGCGCGCAACCTTATCAACTGAGGGGAGGTGCGCAAGGAATGCGCACCCTACGGCCGGGGCGTGAAGCGCAGCGACAGGCAAGACATGCCGCCGTCGAGTTTGGCGCATTCGGAATTGCCGATTTCCTGCACGTCATAGCCGGCTGTCAGCAGCGCGGCACGGGTGTGGGGAAAGCCTGCGGGCATCAGGACGATGTCGTTGAAGCGGATTGCATTGGCCGCAGCCTCTTCTCCCGGGGCGGTGTGGATGACGCGGTAGGTGTCAAAACAGCCCGAGGCGGCAAGGCGGGGGGTGGCGAGGATGGTGTTCCCGTCGAGAAGCGAGCAGTCGGTCTTGAAGTGCAGAACACCGGGGGGGGTGAACACCTCACGCAGGGTATGGCCCCATTCGGCGATGATGACGGCCAGTTCCGCGATGCCTGCGGCGTTGGTGCGGGCCGAGCGGCCGACCAGCACCTCGGTTTCGGTGACGAGTATATCGCCGCCTTCGATGAAGCTTTGCGTGCCTTCGATGCGCGCGACGCGGGGGTAGAGGGCGGCGAGGTGGGGGGCCATTTCAGCGGCCTCGCCCAGACGGGACGGCGCACCGGGGCGCATGATGATGGCGCCTTGGGGCAGGCAGAGGGCGGTATCCTCGACAAAGACCGAATCGGGGAAGGCGTCGAGCGCGCCAAGTTCGGTGACGGTGGCACCGGTGGCCCGCAGGGCGGCCACATAGGCCGCGTGATGCGCCCGCATCAGCGCGAGGTCGGGGGCGCCGGTATCGACGGCGCGCAGGCCTGCGGTGATGCTGGCGGCGGGGCGGCGGGTGATCGCGTGGGTGAAGCGGTAGGAATGGTCGGTCATGCGGGCTTTCCGGGGGTCAGGCGACAAGCGCGGGCAAGGCGCGCCAGTCGGCAAAGGCGCAGGCGGTAAGGGAGGTGGCCGGGGCGGCGCGGTAGCCTTCGGTGTAAAGGACGAAGGGAATGCCGGCCGCGTGTGCGGTGGCGGCATCAACCTCGTGGTCGCCGATGTAGGTAGCGGGGCCGCCGCCGAGGGCCGCGATTGCGGCATGGAGGGGGGCGGGGTCCGGTTTGCGGGGGTATTCGCTGTCACCGGCGATGATGACGCTGAAATGCTGCGCAAGGTCGAGGTGGGCCAGCACGGCGTGGACGGCGGCGAGGGGTTTGTTGGTGCAAAGGCCCATCCGGTGACCGGCGGCGGCAAGGCGGTCCAGCGTTTCGGGGACGTAAGGGTAGGGCCGCGTCAGATCGACCGCCTCTTCGTAGCCCGCGACATAGCGGGCGACGAGGCGGGCGTCGCGGGCGGGGTCGGGGGGCAGGCCTGCGGATTTCATCAGAAGGTCGATGAGGTGCGGCACGCCGTGGCCGATCATCGCGCGCAGGGCCTTGAAGGGCTGGGGGGGCAGGCCTTCCTCGGCCAGAAGGCGGTTGGCGGCGGCGTGGATGTCGGGCGCGGAATCGATCAGCGTGCCGTCAAGGTCAAAGACCAGCGTTCGCGTCATCGTGCGCCCTCGCCCGCCCGGCGCAGGGCGCGGATGTTGGTGCCGTAGGGGGCCGGGTTGGCGGGCGAGCCGCCCTTGAACACCGCCGATCCCGCGACCAGCACATCGGCACCTGCGGCCACCACAAGGGGTGCGGTGTCCAGCGTCACGCCGCCGTCGATCTGGATGTGGATGGGGCGGTCACCGATCAGCGCGGCGATGGCGCGGATCTTGGCCAACTGGCTGTGGATCAGCGACTGCCCACCAAAGCCGGGGTTCACCGTCATCACGTTCACCACGTCGACGATGTCGATCAGGTTCACGATCGCCTCGACCGGGGTGCCGGGGTTGAGGGCCACGCCGACGCGGACGCCCGCATTGCGGATTTCCTGCAAGGTGCGGTGGATATGCGGCCCGGCTTCGACATGCGCCGTGATGATGTCGGCACCGGCGGCGGCGAAGGCGGCGATCCACGGATCGACGGGGGCGATCATCAGATGCACGTCCATGATGCCGGTGATGTGGGGGCGGATGGCGGCACAGGTGGTGGGGCCGAAGGTGAGGTTGGGCACGAAATGGCCGTCCATCACATCGACATGCACCCAATCGGCGCCCTGGGCGCTGATCGCCGCGCATTCCGCCCCGAAGGCCGCGAAATCGGCGGCAAGGATCGACGGCGCAATCAAGATCGGGCGGGTGATGGCAGGAGGCACGGGGGGGCTTTCCTTCGGGTGACGGGCAAGGGGCCGGTGGCCCCCCTGCCCCGTTATCCACCGCCGCGCGGCGGCTGGAAAGCCCTGAAACAGCCCCCCCCCGCGCCCCTTGCGAAGCAGGGTATCGCCGGCTATGTCGCGATCACCTTGGCGCGGCGGGTTGGCGGAGAGGTTACGCAGCGGATTGCAAATCCGTGAAGACCGGTTCGATTCCGGTACCCGCCTCCAGAGCCCTTGATCACATTGCAGACAAACGGTGGCCCCGCCTGGCAGGTCATGTCGGTTTGTGGCTTGATTCCTGGCAGCAGGCCATCCATCTACCATCCACACGGATGGCGGATGGAACCCTGGATGACAAAACTGCTGGCAACACCGAAACCTGCGGACTCGGAAAAGATCACCATCAACCTTGGCTTTGTCGATCTGGGCCAGATCGAGTTACTGGTGCAGGAGGGGTTCTATTCCAACCGCACCGATTTCATCCGTACGGCGATCCGCAACCAGATCGACCGCCATGCCGACACGGTACGGAACGTCATCGTACGCAAAAGCGTTGATCTTGGCCTGCGCCACATCACCCGCGCCGACCTGACGGCGGCACGGGAGGCGGGGCAACGGCTGGATATCCGGGTGCTGGGGCTGGCGGTGATTGCCGATGACGTGACGCCAGACCTTGCCCGCGACACCATTGCCAGCCTGACCGTTCTGGGCGCGCTGCATGCGTCCGGTGCCGTGAAGGACGCCCTTGCCGGACGGATCGGCTGAACCCCAAACGACGCCGTCCTGCGGGGCGCAAACACGAAAGTCCACGAAGATGAAAACCATTCGTAGCGCCATGTCGAACGCCACCGACCTGACCCGTCAGGGGCGGCTGCAGGAAGCGACAGCGCTGATCCAGTCGCTGCTGGGCACGCCTTCGGGCACGCCACCGGAAACGCCACCGGCGGGCGACGCTGTCGAGGGCACGTTTACGCGGCTGGATGATGCCGCCCCTGCCGCAGCGCCCGCAAGCCAGCCGCAGCGGGGGCGGCGGACAACGCCGCGTGCGGGCCTTGGCGAGACCCTGCGCAAGATTGCCGCCGGCGGGATGCCGAAGCGGGGACCCCTGCCCCGCGCACCGGTGGACGTACCGCAAGGCGCGCAGTTCCTGTCGCTTGCCCATACCTCGGCGGTCGGCAGCCGTGATTATCGGCTGTATGTGCCTGCGGCCAGACCCGCCGGGCCGATGCCGCTGGTGGTGATGCTGCATGGCTGCACGCAGACGCCCGAGGATTTCGCCGCAGGTACCGGCATGAACGCGCTGGCCGAAGAGTTCGGCTGTCTGGTGGCCTATCCGGCGCAACCGACGGGGGCCAATGCGCAACGCTGCTGGAACTGGTTCAACCGGGGCGATCAGGGGCGCGAGGGCGGCGAGCCTGCGCTGATCGCGGGCCTTGTGCGCGACATCCTGCGCGACCACCCCGCCGATCCGGCCCGCGTCTATGTTGCCGGGCTGTCGGCGGGCGGGGCGGCAGCGGCGATTGTGGCCGCAGCCTGGCCCGACATCTTTAGTGCGGCGGGCGTGCATTCGGGGCTTGCGGTGGGCAGTGCGCGGGATGTGGCATCGGCCTTTGGGGCGATGCGCGGGGGCGCGGCGGGTGACCGCTTTGGTGCTACGCTGCCCAGCATCGTGTTTCATGGCACCGCCGACAGCACGGTGCATCCGGCCAATGGCGAGGCAGTGATGGCACAGGTGCTGCAGGGCCGGCCGGGGCTGACACCGGTGGCCGAGCGGGGCAAGACGCCGGGCGGCCGAAGCTGGCGGCGGACCAGCCATGCCAAGCCGGGTGGGCCGACCATGGCCGAGCATTGGGAGGTTGACGGCGCGGGCCATGCCTGGTCGGGGGGCCGCGCGGCGGGCAGTTACACCGATCCAAGCGGCCCCGATGCATCGCGCGAGATGCTGCGGTTCTTCTGGCAGCATTCGAAGACCTGAAGCGTAGGTGCGGCTTGCCCGGCGCCCCCGTTGCGGGCAAAATCCGGGGGATGGACCACAGGGCATTCATGGCAGCGCTGGACGCGCAGGCGCGGGCGGCGTTGAACCAGCGGTCAGATGCGCGGGGGCTGGCGCATCTGGCCACCCATCTGGGCGCGGTGGTGCTGTGTGGCAGGCTGATTGGGTCGGGCGTGCCGTTCTGGGGTCTGCTGTTGCCGGTGCAGGGCGTGCTGATCGTGTTCCTGTTCACGCTGGCGCATGAAGCGACCCACAAGACGCCCTTTGCCAGCCCCTGGATGAACGAGGTGGCGGGGCATGGGGCGGGGTTTCTGCTGGCTCTGCCGTTCACCTGGTTTCGCTATTTCCATCTGGCGCATCACCGCTGGACCAATATCGAGGGGCTGGACCCCGAACTGGAGGGGCCCCCGCCCGGGACGCCGCGCGAGTGGGTGATCCATGTGTCGGGGGTGCCCTATTGGCGGTCCGAACTGCTGTTGATCTGGCGGCTGGCGCGGGGGCAGGAGCGGCCTGCGTTCCTGCCAGAGAGCGCGCGGGCTAGGGCCGGGGCCGAGGCGCGTTGGATGATGCTGGGTTATGCGGGGGTGGCGGTCAGTCTGGCGTGGTCGCCGGTTCTGTTGTGGGTGTGGCTGGTGCCGGTGGTGCTGGGGCAGCCGTTCCTGCGGCTGTATCTGTTGGCTGAGCATGGCGACTGCCCGCGTGTCGCCGACATGTTCCTGAACACCCGCACCACGTTCACCAACCGCGTGGTCCGGTGGCTGGCGTGGAACATGCCCTATCACACCGAACACCATGTGGCGCCGATGGTGCCGTTTCACCGCCTGCCCGCCCTGCACGCCGACATGCGGGCGCATCTGGGGGTGACGGCGCAGGGATATGTGCGGTTCACGCGCGGGTATCTGGCGCGGCGGATGGGGGGCATGCCGGGGGTGGTGGTGGCGGTGCCGAAGGAATAAGCCCTGACGTTGGCGGCAGGGGGGCGATCCATGGCCACGGGGCGTGACGGGGACAGTGCGGCGGGGTTCGGCTATGCCGTGTCGGCCTATCTCATGTGGGGGTTCTTGCCGCTGTACATGAAGGCGCTGTCATCGGTGCCTGCCGCCGAGGTGGTGGCGCACCGGGTGCTGTGGTCGGTGCCGGTGGCGGGGCTGATCCTGATTGTGCTGGGGCGGACAGCTGACCTGCGGGCGGCCCTGATGTCGCGGCGGATGCTGGGCATGGGGGCGCTGACGGCGGCGCTGATCAGCGTCAACTGGGGCATCTATGTCTGGGCCATCGGCACGGGCCATGCGCTGGATGCGGCGTTGGGGTATTACATCAATCCGCTTTTCAGCATCTTTCTGGGCACGGTGTTTCTGGGTGAGCGGCTGACGCGGTGGCAGGTGGCGGCGATTGGTCTGGCGGCCTGTGCGATTGCGCTGGTGACATGGGAGGCGGGGCGGCTGCCCCTGGTGGCGCTGGGGCTGACGCTGACCTGGGGGTGCTATGCGCTGTTGAAGAAATCGCTGCCGATCGGGCCCAATCAGGGGTTTGCGCTGGAGGTGCTGATCCTGTTGCCGATGGCGGTGGTGTATCTGATCTGGCTTTGGGTGCAGGGAACGGCAGAGTTTGGCCAGACGGCAGGGATCACCTGGCTGCTGGTGGGGACAGGGATCGTGTCGGCGGTGCCGCTGATGGTTTATGCCAACGGGGCCAAGCTGTTGCGGCTGTCGACCATCGGCATCCTGCAGTACATCGCACCGACGATGATTTTCCTGACGGCGGTGTTCCTGTTCGATGAACCCTTCTCGGGGGTCAAGATGGTGGCCTTTGCGCTGATCTGGGTGGCGCTGGCGGTCTATTCGTTCGAGATGCTGCGGACGGCGCGGCGGGCAAGCTAGGACGGGCGGCTGATCCGGCCACCGCCGACCGCCATCGGCACGCCGGTGGTTGACGGGCAGGAGGTGGGCAGGCCCATCGCCACCCTGACCGCCAGAAAAGCGAATGCCTGCGCTTCCAGCATGTCACCATCAAGGCCCACGGATTCCACCGGATCGACCGGCACTGACAGTCGGCGGGCAAGCTCGGCCATCATCACGGCGTTCCGGCGGCCACCGCCGGTGACAAGGATGCGGGTGACGGGGGTCGGAAAATGCTCGGCCCCGCGGGCGACGGCGGCGGCGGCGCAGGCGGTGAGGGTGGCAGCGGCATCGGCGTCGTCAAGCGCACCTGCCGCCTGAAGAACGGCGTGCAAGTCATTGCGATCCAATGACTTCGGCGGCATCTTGTGGAAATAGGAATGGGCCAGGAAACCCTGCACCAGTGCCTCATCCACAGTGCCCGCCGCTGCAAGTGCGCCGCCCTCATCCTGCGTCAGGCCCCTGCGGGCGCGCATCAGGTCGTCTATCGGGGCGTTGGCGGGGCCGGTGTCGAAGGCGAGGCAGGCACCGGGGGCGTCCGGGGCCGTATGTCGGGGGTCGACCCAGGTGAGGTTGCCGACGCCGCCCAGGTTGAGGAACGCCATGGGCATCGTGGCCCCGATACGGTGGGCGCAGGCAAAGTGGAAGAACGGGGCAAGGGGCGCGCCCTGCCCGCCCATTTCGACATCGTTCGTGCGGAAATCCCAGACGACGGGCAGGCCCAGCACCTCGGCCAACAGCGCGCCGTTGCCCGCCTGATGCGTGCCCCTGCCCCGGGGGTCGTGGGCCAGCGTCTGGCCGTGGAAGCCGATGATCTCGGCCCCGCGGAACCCGGCCAGCACCTCGGCATGGGCGGTTTCGACGATCTCGGCGGCGCGGTCGGCAGCAGGGCTGCCGGGCCAGTGGCCAAGGGCCGCGCGCAGGGTTTCGCGTTCGGGCGGGGTGTAGGGGCGGTAACCGGAGGGGCCAAAGTCAAGGATGCGGTGCCCGTCGGTCAGCACCATGGCCGCGTCGACGCCGTCAAGCGAGGTGCCCGACATCGTGCCAAGTGCCCAGACCGCGCCCTTCAACATGACTTTCCCTTGATGCCCTGCACCGCTATACCGCGCGCCTGATCCTGAACCAAGGGGCGAGCCCATGACCTATCACGCCAAATCCGACTTCATGCACGCGATGATGACCCGTGGCTATCTGGCCGACTGCACGGATTATCAGGCGCTGGACGAAGCCTTGGTCAAGGGCGTGGTGCCGGGATACATCGGGTTCGATGCCACGGCCACGTCGCTGCATGCGGGGTCGCTGGTGCAGATCATGATGCTGCGCTGGCTGCAGAAAACGGGCGGCAAGCCGATTGTACTGATGGGCGGGGGAACGACCAAGGTGGGCGACCCGTCGTTCCGGGCTGAGGAACGCCCGCTGCTGACGAATGACCAGATCGACGCAAATATCGCCGGGATCAAGCGGGCGTTCACGCCCTATGTGACGTTCGGCGACGGGCCTAACGATGCGATCATGGTCAACAATGCGGAATGGCTGGACGGGTTGAATTACCTGTCGTTCCTGCGCGACATCGGCAAACATTTCAGCGTCAACCGGATGCTGTCGTTCGAGAGCGTGAAATCGCGGCTGGACCGGGAACAGTCGCTGTCGTTCCTGGAATTCAACTACATGATCCTGCAGGCCTATGATTTTCTGGAACTGAACCGCCGCTATGGCTGTCTGTTCCAGATGGGCGGGTCGGATCAGTGGGGCAATATCGTCAACGGCGTGGACCTGACGCGCCGGGTGATCGACGCCGAGGTTTACGGGCTGACGGCGCATCTGCTGACTACGTCGGACGGCAAGAAGATGGGCAAGACGGCGAACGGCGCGGTCTGGCTGAACGCCGACCGGCTGTCGGCCTATGAATTCTGGCAATACTGGCGCAACTCGACCGACGCCGATGTGGGCAAGTTTCTGAAGCTGTATACCGATCTGCCGGTCGATGAGTGCGACCGGCTGGGCGCGCTGGGCGGGGCCGAGATCAACGCGGCCAAGATCATGCTGGCGAACCTGGCGACGGGCATGCTGCATGGGGTCACGGCGGCAGAGGCCGCCGAGGCCACCGCGCGCGAGGTGTTCGAGCGGGGCGGGATCGGCGATGACCTGCCGACGCTGGCGCTGTCGGTGGCGGAGGTGGGGGCGGGTGTGCCGGTGGCGCAACTGTTTGTGCGGGCGGGGTTGGCGAAATCGGGCAAGGACGCGAAACGCCTGATCGCCGAGGGTGGCGCGCGGCTGAATGACGAGGTCCTGACCGATGCGGGGCTGGTGGTGGGGGCGGGGCTGCTGGCAGAGCCGCTGAAGCTGACGGCGGGGCGCAAGCGGCATGCGCTGGTGGTGCTGGAGTGACCTGCCCGCGCTGATTCTGCCGGGTCGGCAGCGGCGGCTGACCTTGCCACCACTGCGGCCCTGACCGGTTCCGGGGCGCGGCACCGCTTTCTTGTTGTCTCGTATAGCAGATCATCCGCAGAGGGCTGTCGCGACGGGTCAATTCAATTCAGGGTTGCCGGAACTGTGACAGGTTAATGAAGAGTTAAATTTCATTTGCTTTGGCCCGTGTAAGACCTAAACCAATCGGTTGACCGGGCGTGCCAAACAACAAGCTGTTGGGCGCTGCGGGCGGGTACAACACAATGGTTGGGGGAACATCCCTGACCCCAAGGGGTTACGCAATTGGTAGAATTCAGTACGACCACCGGCGCGTTCGGCAAGGACAGCAACGGCGATGCCGTGACCGGTCTGACCTATGACTTCAGCGAGATCAGCTATTCCGTCAGTGACGCGGGCAGCACGTCGCTGGGCTTTGACCTTGCTGGATGGGTGGGAGCCGGTCTGAACCTGTCGGGCGACTTTGCGTTCGAGGTCGGGTTCACCGGCGCGGTGCATGTCGATCTGGGGTTTATCGATACGACGCTGGACATCGGAACCGAAAACTTTGTTACGGACGGCGTCGCGGATGAAGCGGCGGCTCTGGATACGTCGGGCTTTACCGTCGAGGCGTTCGAGGTCACGCCGGTCGGGTTCGATCTGGGCAAGAGCTATATCGAACTGGGCCTGCGCGCAGCCCTGGAAGCAAACCTGACGGTCGATCTGACCGGATACTACGACCTGGGCATTCTGGGCGACGGAAGTTTCGGGACGACGCTTTTAGACAATGTTCCGTTGAACATCGAGTATTTGCGCAGCCTTATCCCGAACACTCCGTTTGACATCGTCGGCGGTTTTGACGGCAACATCTTCAAGTTCGAGCTCGGCGATTTTGTCGAGGTCAGCCTTGATGTTCCGGTGTTCGAATATGAGGATCCCGAATACGTCACGAACGAAGAGACGGGCATCGACACCTTGCACATCACGGGCGAATCCAGCCCTTTCCTGAGCCTGGAGATCGGGCTTGCCAGCTTTATCCTGCCGGTTGGGATCGGGCCGATCGGGTTTGATCTGGGCGAGGAGCTGCTGGGCGAAGACCTGGCAGAGTATTTCAACATCGCCGTAGAAGGTGGTCTGTTCGACGCCAAACTGGTGGGCACCCTGTCGGTCGGTCAGGAAATCACCATCGAAAGCGAAGTTCTGGCCGAGGTGGTGTCGTCGCTGGGTGAAACGCTGACGGGCAGCCTGGGCGACGAATTCATATTCGATACGCCCGAGGGCGAAGGCGAGTTCACGGTCACGGCCAACTATACCCTGAGCCAGACGGTCGAGGCGGTGACGTCGCTGATCCTGAATTCGACCATTGATTGGCGCGTGCTGTACCTGCAGTTCGAGGCGTCGGTTGATGTCCCGCTTTATTCCGACACCTTCGAGGCGGTGGCGGCCCTGTTCGAGGATTCGATCGACTTGGGCGAACTGCTGGGCCTGACCGTCAGCTTTGAGTTGTTCAACGATCTGACCACCTATCTGTCCGAGGCAGGCACGGAACACTATACCATCAGCTATGAGAATTACGTCACGGCGGCGTCGGGGGCGATGCTGAGCCTGACGACGAACCAGCGGGATGTCGTCGGCGGCGATATCGACAACACCATCACCGGCAACCAGAACGGCAACAGGCTGAGCGGGATGGGCGGGGACGATGTCATCTATGGCGGCGCCGGCAATGACGTGATCAGCGGCGGGTCCGGGAGCGACAGCCTGTTCGGTGGCCATGGGTTGGACACCGTGAATTACCGCCAGTCGCAGGCGGCGGTGACGGTCAGCCTGCTGACCGGCATGGGCAGCGGGGCCGAGGCCGAGGGCGACACCATCACCGACGTTGAGCGCGTGGTGGGCTCGGAGTACAGCGACGACCTGGCTGGCAGCGACCTTGCCAACTTCCTGACAGGACGGGGCGGCGACGACACGCTGACCGGGAACGGCGGCAACGACAAGCTGCTGGGCGGCAACGGGGCCGACGTCATCGACGGCGGAGCCGGGTTTGACACCCTTCTGTTCGACCGGAACTCGTCGGGTGTCACCGTCGATCTTGCGGCCGGAACGGGTTCGGGGGGCCAGGCAGAGGGCGATACCTATGTCGGTATCGAGGCGGTCCGCGGCACTGACAACGATGACGTTCTGACCGGCTCGGCGGGTAACAACCGGCTGTCCGGGATGGACGGCGACGACACCATCTATGGTGGTGACGGCAATGACACGGTCAGCGGCGGTGAAGGCATTGACGATCTGCACGGCGGTCTGGGTGTGGACACGCTGGACTTTCGGAATGCGGTCGCGGGCGTGTCGGTGTATCTTGCGGACGGCACCTCGACCCAGGATTTCGTGGCTGCCGACACGTTCTCGGGGTTCGAGAATGTCATCGGGACAGGCTTTAGCGACTGGCTTGTCGGGACCGACGGGGACAACCGGATTGATGGCGGTGAGGGGGCCGATTTGCTTGAGGGGGGTGGCGGAGACGATACCTTCATTCTGACCAGCGGCGACACCGTCCGGGGTGGCGACGGGCTGGATATGGTTATCATCGATGGTGTGTCGGATGACTACATCTTTACCGCGCTGCTGGAGTCTTTCGCCTACGAGATCAGTCGGGTGGATGGCGGTTCCAACCAGTGGTACCTGATACAGGACGTCGAAGCCGTGCAGTTCAACAATAGCATGGTTGCCGTGGACTGGCTGATTTCCTGAGTGTGACAGCGCGATGGCGGCCCGGTCCGCCATTGCGTCGGCCAGAAACAGAAAGAGCGGCCCCGAGGGGCCGCTCTTTTTTCGATGGCGTGACGTGTTCAGTTCGCAACGGTGACCTTGGCCATGACGTCGGGGGTTTCCGGGGGCTCGCCCTTGGCAATCGCGTCGACCACGTCCATGCCGGCGATCACGTTGCCGACGATGGTGTACTGGCCATCGAGGAACTCACCCGGCGCGAACATGATGAAGAACTGCGAGTTGGCCGAGTTGGGGTCTTGCGAGCGGGCCATGCCGACGACGCCGCGCTGAAAGCTTTCGCCCGAGAATTCGGCGGGCAGGTCGGGGCGGGTCGAGCCGCCGGTGCCGGCGCGGCCGAGGCTGGTGCCCTTGCCGAACTCGACATCGCCGGTCTGGGCCATGAAGCCGTCGATGACGCGGTGGAAAACGACGCCGTCATAGGCGCCTTCAGCGGCCAATCCGGCGATCTGTTCGACGTGTTTCGGGGCGAGGTCGGCGCGCAGGTCGATGACGATCTGGCCGTTGGCCTGGCCCGTCACATCGATGACGAGATTGGGGCCGGGGCTGTCGCCGAGGGCGGGGCTGGCGGCGAGGGCCAGTGCGATCAGGGCGTTACGCAACATCGGCGGCCACCTTGAGCGAGATCATCCGGTCGGGGGATTTCGGAGGCTCGCCCCGCGTGATGGCATCGACGTGTTCCATACCCGACAGCACCCGGCCATAGACGGTGTAGTTGTTGTTGAGAAAGTGGTTGTCCGAGAAGTTGATGAAGAACTGCGAATTGGCGCTGTTCGGGTTGGACGAGCGCGCCGCCCCGATGGTGCCCCGGTCATGCGGCAGTTTTGAGAACTCGGCAGGGACATCGGGCATGTCCGACCCGCCGGTGCCGGCACGGCCAAGGTTGAACCCCTTTTCCATGTTGCCGTTGGCGACGTCACCCGTCTGGGCCATGAAGCCGTCGATCACGCGGTGGAAACAGACGTTGTCATAAGCACCGGCGCGGGCCAGTTCCTTCATCCGGGCGGTGTGGAGGGGGGCCACGTCGGGCAGAAGCTGGATGGTGACGGTGCCGCCTGCCAGTTCCATCAGGATGGTGTTTTCGGGGTCTGTGATCGTGGCCATGCGGGCCTCCTCTTGCGATTTGGCGGGGAACCTAATCGGGCAGGCGCGCGGGGGGAAGGGCAAACCCGCGTGATTGACGAAGCGGTGCCGATAGGGGGACAAGGGGCGTGGCTGCAAACGGAGGGCACGATGGGCTGGAAGACGCTGGATGATATGAACCTGTCGGGCCTTGTGGTGCTAACCCGGGTGGATGTGAATGTGCCGATGGAGGGTGCGGTGGTCACCGACACCACGCGGATCGACAAGATCGTGCCGACGGTGCGGGACATTCTGGCCAAGGGCGGCAAGGTGGTGCTTCTGGCGCATTTCGGGCGGCCGAAGGGCAAGCCTGTGCCGGAGATGAGCCTGCGGCTGATCCAGCCCGCGCTGGAGCATGCATTGGGGCGGAAGGTAGTGTTCATGGAGCGGCCTGACCGGGCTGCGATTGATGCGCTGCCGCAGGATAGCGTCATTCTGGCCGAGAACACCCGGTTTTCGCCGATGGAAGAGGCGAACGATCCGGCGATGGCACGGTATCTCGCGTCACTGGGCGATGTGTTCTGCAATGATGCGTTTTCGGCGGCGCATCGGGCGCATGCGTCAACCGAAGGCGTGGCACGGTTGTTGCCCAGTTTCGCCGGGCGGCTGATGGCGGAGGAGTTGGCGGCGCTTGAGGCGGCACTGGGCAACCCCGCGCGGCCATTGGTGGCGGTGGTGGGGGGGGCGAAGGTTTCGACCAAGCTGGACCTTCTAGGCAACCTTGTGGGCCGTGTCGATCATCTGGTGATCGGGGGGGGCATGGCGAACACGTTCCTGGTGGCCCAAGGGGTCGAGGTGGGCAAATCGCTGGCCGAGCGGGATATGGCGGGGACGGCGCGGGAGATTTTGGCCAAGGCCAGGGCGGCGGGGTGTACCATCCATCTGCCGGTCGATGTGGTGGTGGCGCGGGAGTTCAAGGCAGGGGCAGCGGCGCAGACGCTGCCGGTGGCGGAGTGCCCGGCGGATGCGATGATTCTGGATGCGGGGCCCGCGACGGTGTCGGCATTGGCGAAGGTGTTTGCCGCCGCGAAAACGTTGATCTGGAACGGGCCTTTGGGGGCGTTCGAAATCGCGCCCTTTGATGCGGCAACCAATGCGGCGGCGCGCGAGGTGGCGCGGCTGACACGGGCCGGGGCGCTGGTGTCGGTGGCGGGGGGGGGTGATACGGTGGCCGCACTTAATCAGGCGGGGGCGGCTGCGGATTTCACCTTTATCTCCACCGCAGGGGGCGCGTTTCTGGAGTGGATGGAGGGCCGCGAATTGCCCGGCGTCGCGGCGCTGACGGGGCGTTAGCGCGAGCATCATTGCAGGGGACGGGGCCAGCCGCTATCGCTGGGGAAACGAGCGGGGGAAGCGGTATCATGGCGATGGCAGAACAGACGGCACAGGTACGGAGCGGCAAAGGCTTTATCGCGGCCTTGGACCAGAGCGGCGGGTCGACGCCCAAGGCGCTGCGCCAGTACGGGATCGAGGAGACCGCCTATTCCGGCGAGACCGCGATGTACGACCTGATCCACGCGATGCGGGCGCGGATCATCAAGTCGCCCGCATTCACCGGCGACAAGGTGGTGGGGGCGATCCTGTTCGAGCAGACCATGGACCGCGACATCGACGGCATCCCGACCGCCACCTACCTGTGGAAACAGCGCCATGTCGTGCCGTTCCTCAAGATCGACAAGGGGCTGGAGGTGGAGGCGGACGGCGTGCAGCTGATGAAGCCCATTCCGGGGCTGGATGCGCTGCTGGACCGGGCGGCGAAGGCGGGGATTTACGGGACGAAGGAACGGTCGGTGGTGAACGGGGCGAATGCCACCGGCATCGCGTCGATCGTGACGCAGCAGTTTGCGGTGGGGGCGCAGGTGGCGGCGCACGGGTTGATGCCGATTCTGGAACCCGAGGTCACCATCTCGATCCCCGACAAGGCCGAGGCCGAGGCGCTGTTGCAGGCCGAGATCCTGAAGGCGTTGCAGATGCTGCCCGACGACCGGCAGGTGATGCTGAAGCTGTCGCTGCCGACGGTGGACAATTTCTATGCGCCGCTGGTCGATCATCCGCGCGTGTTGAAGGTGGTGGCGCTGTCGGGGGGGCATCCGCGTGTCGCGGCGAACGCCATCCTGGCACGGAACCGGGGGATCATCGCCAGTTTCAGCCGGGCGCTGTCGGAGGGGCTTTTTGCCCAGCAGACCGAGGCCGAGTTCGATGCGGTGCTGGGCGAGGCGATTGCGTCGATCCATGCGGCGTCGGTGGCGGGGTAAGGCCGGTTCGGGGCCGGGGCCGCGTTCAGAGGCAGACCGCAGGCACAGCACCCCAAGGGGTTGAACGGACGCGATTTCCGGTGTGGTGCGCATTTTGGGGATTCACACTGCGAATCACCTGTGGCAGTGTCTGTGCAACCGGCCCCGGATCAGAGGGACGGACGATCCGAGGCAGCAAACGATGACCCCGCCCCGCACCCGCCCCGCCTATGGTTCGCTGCTGTTGATGGCAGCGGCGGTGATCGTGGGTATCTATTTCGCGCTGGCCGCCGTGCAGGGCGAATACGGGTTGTTCCGGCAGGTGCAGATCGCGTCGGAAAAGCGCGATCTTGAGGTGGTGCGCGACGCGCTGGCGGCGGAACTGGCGGCGATGGAAAACCTGACGCGGCGGCTGTCGGATGATTACCTTGACCTTGACCTTCTGGACCAGCAGGCGCGCGATGTGCTGGGCTATGTGCGCGCCGATGAGGTTGTGATCCGCTGAGGCGCTTGACGGGATGCGGGCGGTCCTTTTAGCCTTTCCGGCGCAAGGGGGGTCCGGATGACACTGTCAAAGGCGGAGTGGCGGGCGGTGCGGCCGGCCAAGTTGCAGAATCTGGATGCGGCCAAGCTGATGGAGGTGCTGCGGCGCAAGCCGGGCAGCACGATCCGCGACTGGCAGGACATGCTGGACAACTGTGATGAGTTGCAGCGCGTGCTGAACCGGACACCGCGCATGCTGGGCAAGGCGATGCCGCAGGCGTTCCGTGCGGCGCTGGCGGTGTGGTTGGACGACATCGACGACCTGCGCAAGACGGGTGCCCGCGCGCTGGAGGATCTGGGCCGGGCCCATGTGGACGACGTCTGTTCGGCCATCGCGCAGCCCGTGATCGAGACCGCACAGGGCCTGATCGAGACCCTGCGCGCCCAGATCAAGGCCGACAAGAAGCGCGCACCCGCCGCGCGTGACCGGCGGGTCTATGACCGGCTGACGGCCGATCTGCGGGCCAGTCACGACACGATGCGCCTGCTCCGCCGCCAGAAGATGAAGACGCAGTTGAAGGACGACCGCATGGCGCAAGCGATGATCCGGGGCAAGCATGTGCGGATGGGCCGGTTCCGCATGACCTGCGATCCGGTGATGAAGGGGCTGCAGCGGGCGATGGCGGACGGCCAGAAGCAATACGACAGGCTGATGAACGAAGCATCGCCCTGACCGCCGCGCACTTTCCTTTTGCCCTTGTTTTTCCGATGCGCTAGAAGTGGTTTAACGTTGAACTATCCACCCCAGGGGGAGTCACCGCCCATGGCCGCCAAGAAACCTGCCGAGAAATCGAACGTCTCGCGCGACGAACTGCTCAAATACTACCGCGAAATGCTGCTGATCCGGCGATTCGAGGAAAAGGCGGGACAGTTGTACGGGATGGGCCTGATCGGCGGGTTCTGCCATCTGTACATCGGGCAAGAGGCGGTTGTGGTGGGCCTTGAGGCGTCGGCCAAGCCGGGCGACAAGCGCATCACCAGCTACCGCGACCACGGCCACATGCTGGCCTGCGGGATGGACCCCAAGGGGGTGATGGCGGAACTGACGGGGCGGATCGGCGGCTATTCCAAGGGGAAGGGCGGGTCGATGCACATGTTCTCGAAGGAAAAGCATTTCTACGGCGGGCACGGGATTGTGGGAGCGCAGGTGCCTTTGGGGGCGGGGTTGGCCTTTGCCGACCGCTATCTGGGCAATGACAACGTGACCTTCACGTACTTTGGCGACGGCGCTGCCAACCAAGGCCAAGTCTATGAGACCTACAACATGGCCGAATTGTGGGATCTGCCGGTGATCTTCGTGATCGAGAACAACCAGTATGCGATGGGGACATCCGTCAAGCGGTCGACCAAATCGACCACCTTGTACGGGCGCGGGCTGGCCTACGGCATTCCCGGTGAACAGGTGGACGGCATGGATGTGCTGGCGGTGAAGGCCGCCGGAGACAAGGCCGTGGCGCACTGCCGGGCCGGAAAAGGCCCCTATATCCTGGAAATGATGACCTACCGTTATCGCGGGCACTCGATGAGCGACCCGGCCAAATATCGCACCCGCGAAGAGGTGGAAAAGATGCGTTCCGAGAAGGACGCCATCGACCATGTCCGCGACATGCTGCTGCAGGGTGGCCTTGCGACCGATGAAGAGCTGAAGACCATCGACAAGGAAATCAAGGCCGTCGTCAACGAAAGCGCCGAGTTTGCCAAGGAAAGCCCCGAGCCGGACTTGAGCGAGCTTTGGACCGATATCTACGCGTAAGGGGAAGAAACCGATGGCAACCGAAGTACTGATGCCGGCACTTTCCCCGACAATGGAAGAGGGCACGCTGGCGAAATGGCTGGTGAAAGAGGGCGATGTGGTCAAGTCGGGCCAGATCCTGGCCGAGATCGAGACCGACAAGGCCACGATGGAATTCGAGGCCGTGGATGAGGGCAAGGTGGGCCGGATTCTGGTGGCCGAGGGTACCAGTGGCATCAAGGTGAATACGGCGATCATGGTGCTGGTCGAGGCTGGCGAGACGGTCAGCGATGCACCGAAGGCCGCGATTGTCGCAGTGGCAGCAACTGCGGGCGAAGCCCCGGCGACGGTCGCAGCAGCCCCGGTTGCCGCCCCCCCTGCCCCGGTTGTGGCATCTGAAGGCTGGCCCCACGCGGACCTGCCCGAGGGTCCGACCAAGACGATGACGGTGCGCGAGGCCCTGCGCGAAGCGATGGCCGAAGAAATGCGCGCCGACCCCACCGTGTTCCTGATCGGCGAGGAAGTGGGCGAGTATCAGGGGGCTTACAAGATCAGCCAGGGCTTGCTTGAGGAATTCGGCGCCCGCCGGGTGGTCGACACGCCGATCACCGAGATGGGCTTTGCCGGGATCGCCACGGGTGCGTCGTGGGGGGGGCTGCGCCCGATCGTCGAGTTCATGACCTTCAACTTCGCGATGCAGGCCATTGACCACATTCTGAATTCGGCGGCCAAGACCCTGTACATGTCGGGCGGCCAGATGGGCAGCCCGATGGTGTTCCGCGGCCCGAACGGGGCGGCGGCGCGGGTTGGGGCGCAACACTCACAGGACTATTCGGCGTGGTATGCGGCCATTCCGGGCCTGCGCGTCTGCATGCCCTATTCGGCAGCGGATGCGAAAGGTCTGATGAAAACCGCGATCCGCGATCCGAACCCGGTGGTGTTTCTGGAAAACGAAATCCTTTATGGCCGCAGTTTCGAAGTGCCCGTCGACCCCGGTTTTGCCATCCCGTTTGGCAAGGCATCCATCCTGCGCAGTGGCACGGACGTCACTATCGTGTCCTTCAGCATCGGCCTGACCTACAGCCTGCAGGCAGCCGAGGAACTGGCCAAAGAGGGGATCAGCGCCGAGGTGATCAACCTGCGCACGCTGCGGCCTATCGACTATGACACGGTGCTGGCCTCGGTGCAGAAGACCAACCGTTGCGTGACCGTCGAAGAGGGGTTCCCGGTGGGGGCCATCGGCAACCACATCGGGGCGGTCATCATGCAGCGGGCGTTCGACTATCTTGATGCGCCGGTGATCAACTGTACGGGCAAGGACGTGCCGATGCCCTATGCGGCCAACCTTGAAAAGCTGGCACTGACGACCACCGCCGAGGTGATCGCTGCCGTCAAATCCGTCTGCTACCGGTAAGGGGGCATCATGGCCACGCAGATACTGATGCCCGCGCTGTCCCCCACGATGGAAGAGGGGACGCTGGCGAAATGGCTCGTGAAAGAGGGGGATGTGGTCAAGTCGGGCCAGATCCTGGCCGAGATCGAGACCGACAAGGCCACGATGGAATTCGAGGCGGTCGATGAGGGGATCGTCGGCAAGTTGCTGGTGGCCGAAGGGACGGCTGGGGTCAAGGTCAACACCCCCATCGCGGTGATGGTGGAAGAGGGCGAAAGTGTGGATGCGGTGCCGGCGCCGGCCAAGGCCGTCGCCGCCGTGGTCCCGGTTGCTGCTGCGCCGGTGGCGCAGGTACCCGCCACAGCCGCTGCCTCCGCCCCGGGTGGAACGCGGGTGTTCGCCTCACCCCTCGCCCGCCGGATTGCGGCCGAGAAGGGCCTTGATCTGACGACGGTCAAGGGGTCCGGTCCGCACGGCAGGATCGTCAAGACTGACGTCGAGGGGGCAGAAGCCGCCCCCGCCGGGGCCAAAACCATGGCACCCGCCGCAGCACCTGCACCCGCGGTCACCGCGACGCCCACTGCGATGCCGCAGGGGATGTCCGCCGACACGGTCAAGAAGATGTTCGCCGACCGGGCCTATACCGAGATGCCGCTGGACGGCATGCGCAAGACCATCGCCGCCCGCCTGACCGAAGCCAAGCAGACGATCCCGCATTTCTATCTGCGCCGCGACGTGCAGCTTGATGCACTGATGGCCTTCCGCGAGACGTTGAATGCGCAACTGGCAGGCCGGGGCATCAAACTCTCGGTCAATGACTTTGTCATCAAGGCGTGCGCGAATGCGCTACAGGCGGTGCCCGGGGCAAATGCCGTCTGGGCTGGCGACCGGATACTGCGACTGAAGCCGTCGGACGTGGCAGTGGCCGTCGCCATCGAGGGCGGGCTTTTCACCCCCGTCCTGCGCGATGCCCACGCCAAGTCGATCACCGCCCTGTCTGCCGAGATGAAAGACCTCGCCGCGCGGGCGAAAACCCGCAAACTGGCCCCGCATGAGTATCAGGGCGGGAGTTTCGCAATCTCGAACCTGGGGATGATGGGGATCGACAACTTCGACGCTGTCATCAACCCGCCGCACGGGTCGATCCTGGCCGTGGGCGCCGGGGTGAAGAAGCCCGTGGTGATGAAGGACGGCACCATCGGCGTCGCCACCGTCATGTCGATGACGCTGTCGGTCGATCACCGGGTGATCGACGGCGCGCTCGGGGCCGAGTTCCTCAAGGCGATCATCGAGAACCTGGAAAATCCGCTGGCGATGCTGGCCTGACGGCGAACATGAAAAAGCCCCCGGAAGCAAATGCTTCCGGGGGCTTTTTTCTTGCGCAGGATGTCAGTCGCAGTCGACGCAGCCGGTCAGTTTGTGGTCCATGCTCATCGAAGGCTGATCGCAACCAGATTCGCCCACGATCTTGGCCGGAACCCCCGCCACCGTCTTCATCGGGGGAACATCGTGCAGAACGACGGACCCTGCAGCGATTCGGCTGCAATGGCCCACGGTGATGTTGCCCAGAACCTTTGCCCCTGCCCCGATCAGCACGCCGTTGCCGATCTTGGGATGCCGGTCGCCGTCCTGCTTTCCGGTGCCGCCCAGCGTGACCGAATGCAGCATCGACACGTTGTCACCCACCACTGCGGTCTCGCCGATCACAATGGAATGGGCGTGGTCGATCATGATCCCGCGCCCGACCCGGGCCGCCGGATGGATGTCCACGCCGAACACTTCGCTGACCCGCATCTGCACGAAATACGACAGGTCGATCCGCCCGGCTTTCCACAGTGAATGGCCGACGCGGTACGCCTGAACCGCCTGATATCCCTTGAAGAAAAGGATCGGCTGCAGGTACCTGTGGCACGCCGGATCACGGTCGTAGACCGCCATCAGATCGGCCCGCGCGGCGGCCCCCAGATCGGGGTCGGCGGCATATGCCTCATCGGCAATCTCGCGCAGGATCTGCTCGCTCATCTCGCCTGACGCCAGCTTCATCGAAAAGCGATAGGAAAGCGCGCGCTCCATCGAGGCATGGTGCAGCAGACCCGAATGGATCAGCCCCCCCATCAGCGGCTCGGCCCGGATCGCCTCGACCGCCTCTTCGCAGACTCGCCGCCAGACCGGATCAACCTGTGCAAGTGCGCGAACCGTTTCCGCCATGATGGCCTCCCTCGGACATTGTCCAGATCATACCCGAACTGGCGGCAGGGTCCAATGCCCCTCAGGCCGACAACGCAATCGTGCAAAACGCCCCGGGCCCGAACCTGTCAGACAATTGCGCAACACTGACCTGGTAGGGCCCACTCAGACCGTCCGAGGCCCTGGCGACCGAGGTGTAGGTCCAACCTGGCAGCGTCACTTCGACCTCGCGTCGCACTTCTGACGCGACGATCACCCGCACGACATAGGCCTCGCGATCTTCGCTCAACGGCACTTCGGTGGACTCCCAGCTATCCCCGTCAATGCGGGTGCGGCGTACCCATGACATGGAAATATCTCCACCGGCCAAAGGCTTGGCACGTAAGTGAGCCGGCGCATAGGGTCGAAGTCCGATACCCCGGAATGCCGCCGTAATCGCCACCACATCGGGATCGTCAAAGCCCCGTCCCGCCGATCCGATCCGATAGTTCCGCGCCAATCCCCGGGCGGTCAGCGCCAGTTCGATCTGCCGGGGCGCGCTGTTCAGCAGCACCACCGTACTGCCCGTCGGCCAGACTGCGGGCATGTCGCCTTCACTGCCCGCCTGCCCCCGCAGACGGGTCGACAGATCGTAGGTCAAAGGTGCCACAAGGTTTGCCGTGGCAAACTGGAACACCTCCCACCCCTCGGCGCTGCCGTTACCGACGGCCATGACATTAGCCCCATTCAGCACCGTCAGTTCCGCCGCCGAAGACAGTGTTCCCGACGACAGACGGACCCGCAGAGGCTCACCCCGGTCCCAGCGGCCGGAACATGCGGCATCCATCGGTGTTTCCGTCAGACCAATGACCGATGGCGCCGTGATCAGCGTGTTCAGGGCAAACCCGTCAAGCCCCGGCGCGCTCCATACACCAACCGTTCCGGGCCAAGGTTGCGCCGCGACGGCCAGATGCGGGGCATGCGGCACTTCGGTCCCGGTCAGCAGCGGCAGGTCCATGAACACCGGAAAGGTCGGTACAGGTGCTGCAAAGGGGCGCGGGATCACCCGCTCTTCCGCCGCATCCGACGCAGTGTAGACCGAAGGCTCGATCCGCACGGCGTCGACCAGCCCCGCCTCAGCCTGCTCGATCCGGTCAATCCGATAGGAAACACCATCAATCGCCACCACGTCGCCCGCGCCCAACCGGGCCGCCGATCTTGGCAGGGCAAACCGCGCGCCATCCCGTGCCACGCGCGCCTCGGCAAGCCACCGTTCTGTAACGCTGCGCGCTTCGGCAGGGGTAAGGACCAGCGACAGATCGCTTTGCGACGTGGCCAGACTGGCGTCATCGGGAAAAGCCGCCTCAGCCTGGCGCAACATATAGTCGCCCTCGGCCTCGATATAGGCCAGCCGTACCTTGCCCACCGTTTCGGCATCGGGTGCGCGGGTCGTCTCCACGTCGCCGTCCAGCGCGTCTCTTTGCACCACGCGGCCCGGGTCCAGCTCTTTGGCTGACTGATTGCCGCGCAGGCGGAACACCAGTTTGCCGTCGCGCTCTATCGCGTCAAAGGCATGGGCCAACATCAGCGGCTGCAGCGCCGCCCGCGCTGCACCAACACCATCCGGCACAAAGCCCCGGACGATCCCGTCCAGTCGCGATACGTCGATGGCGTTCACCCCAGACCGCTGGCAGATTTCGGTGACCACTGCCGCCAGCGACTGATTGGTCGACCGCCCTGTCAGCCAATGGCCCCGGGAATAGTTGCCGCCGTCTTCCCAGAGGTTGATATTGCCCGGAAAGGCCGGGAAAGGCCGCGCATCCCAGGCCCAGGCATGCGCCCGTGACATATCAACCATCTGGCCACCATAGACTTCCGACACCGGGTTTTTGGCCGGATCACCCCAGTGCAACGCCGTTGCCCGAAAGTACTGCATCTGCATCAGGTCGTCGCGTCGGCCATCCGAATACCTCGGAATCCCGGATTCAGAGGATTTGGGATCAAGGAACCTGTTCGGCTCGTTCGTGCCTTTGTCGATGGCCGCACAGCCGTACTCCGTGAAACGGATGGGCTTTGATCCCGGCAGCCACCCGGTGGGTGCCATGGCACGCACCCCGTCTATCCGGTCGTGGTGGGCGTTCTCCCACCATCCCGCCAGGTCCTTGTAGCGGAACACCCACGGCTCGCCATAGGCGCCGTCGGTGATTGGCAGACGGCGCTGCGACGCAGTCCCTTCGGGGCTGTCATAGTACCAGTCATATCCCTCGCCGCCAGCGACCCCGCCCACAAGATAGTCCAGATTGTGGACGGATTCGAACGCGGCATCGGCATGTGTCTTGCCGTCGCGCCAGTCCGACAGCGGCATGTAGTTGTCGATGCCGACAAAGTCGACGGCCGGGTGCGACCACAGCGGATCAAGGTGGAAATACACATTCCCGTCAGCGTGGTGGCCGAAATACTCGGTCCAGTCTGCCGCATAGGAAATCTTCGTTGTCGGCCCCAGGACCGCCCGCACATCTGCCGCAAGCTGCGCCATCGCGGCCACGGCGGGAAAGCTGTCGCCCAAGCCCCGGATTTGCGTCAGTCCGCGCATCTCCGACCCGATGCAGAACGCATCGACCCCGCCCGCCTTCGCGCACAGCTTTGCATTGTGCAGGATGAACCGGCGATAGCTCCACTCTGCAGGGCCGGAATAGGTGATGTTGCCGCCGAAGAAGGCGACGCCGAAATCAGACGCCTGCGCCGTGCCAAAGAAAGCGGCAACCTCGGCTGCGGCCTGGGCGGTCCGGTCGGGCGTACCGGGCTGGTCAGGGGCCAGCGACAGCGTGATCCGACCACGCCAGGGCAGTCTCGCCTGCCCCACGCCAGCCGAATAAGGATCGGGCAAGGTGTTGCCCGCAAGCTGCTCCATCAGGATGAACGGATAAAACATCACCTCTTGCCCGCCAGCCTTCACCGCCTCGATGGCTTCGATCACCGCGCGATCCGCAGGGGTGCCGCCATAGATCGACTTGCCCGCCACACGTGGCACCTCCAGGGCTGCCGCACGTGCAATCCCGCCCGAAGACCATCTCATCCCCTCGCCATCGCGCGCCGATTGCTCGACCTTCGGCCTGATCTGGCAACTGCCGCACCGCAGGTCGTCGCCGAACCATGACACAATCAGAGATACCGAACCGACTTCCGGCAACTCGGTGCGCAATTGGGCCAGTGAGGTGGTCATGTCCGTGGCACCCGAAGGCGAGTTCACGTTCGCAGACTTCCCCGTCCCCGGATCACCCCGGTAGTGCACGCGCGTCGTCGCCAGTGCATACTCCCCGGTCCCCGGCATCAGGGCCACGGCCCGAACCGCCGACCGAAGGTCGGCCGCAACCGATGGCGTATTCGGCTGCGCCGGGCGGATCACTTCGAACGAAAACTGCGGCACGCGGTTGCCAAAGGCAGAAAGCTCCAGATCCTCGACAACCACATAGGCAATGCCGCGATAGGCGGGGGCCCGTCCGCTGCCCTCTACCGCCTCGATCTTCGGGTCGGGCAACTGCGTGTCCGTCCCCTCATAAACCCGCAGGTTCAGCGTGGACGGATCAACCTCGATCCCGTCCGCCCAGACCCGCCCTACCCCCAGGATCACCCCTTCGCACAAGGCAACCGCGATACTGACCGAGTAGGAAAAGGCTTCCGTCTTGGGGCCTGGCGCGCCTTTGCCGCCTGACCGTTCGGTAGACTCCAGAAACCGGGTGGCCCAGATCACCTGACCGCCGACGCGGGCGCGTCCGTACACCTGCCCGACAGGTGCGCCCTCCGACGCCCCCATCAGCCGGAACCGCTCGATCCGACCCACTTCGACCGTCTCTGACCCGGCCCCCAACAGACGCTGGTCGATAAGACGACCCAGCGTTGCACCCACGGCCCGGCCTATAATGGCACCCGAAAGGCCCAGAACTGTCCCGCCGAACCCGGCGCCCAAAGCGGCCCCGGCGGCCCCAAGAAGTATCGTAGCCATTCACAGCACTCCTTCCGGAAAGGCAAAGCGCGCCGCGATGCGGCGCAGCCAGGGATCAGACAGCGGGCTCTCGGTCACGCCGTGCCCGGTATAGGCATGCACAAAGGCCGCCCTCTCTCCGGTCTCGGACTGAATGCCAAGATGCTTGGCAATGCTGCCCTCACGCATGCGAAACAGCAGCACATCGCCCGGCCGGGCCGCATCAGATGGCACCAGCCACCGCAATGCCGCCCCCATCAGCACTTCACGACCGCCACCCTCACCCCAGTCGGCGGTATAAGCCGGCACAGGCTCGGGCTCACCCCCGATGACGCCCCGCCAGACGCCGCGCAAGAGGCCCAGACAGTCCGTTCCCGCCCCTTGCACGGATGCCTGATGGATGTAGGGCGTCCCGATCCAAGCCCGCGCTTCGGCCACGATCCGCGCTTGCAACGGCGTCACTGGCTCAGACTCCCGCCGTCATTCCGGCTGGTGCGGACGGGGTACGACGCCAGCCAGTCTTCGCCCGGAACATGCGGAAATCCCTGAAAGTTCACGAAATTCCCGAACTTCAGCCGGCAGGTCTCGGCGCGCTTGTCGCAACCCGCCTCGATCCGCACCAGATCGCCCTCAGCGACCCCTGGCAGCACCGCCTGCCACAATTCCACTTCGCGGCCCAAGGTGGTCAGCCGGTCGTTCTTGACCACCCCGATCACCCCCGCCGCCGCCCCCGTCAGCACCCGAAGCCGCCCCCGCTCGAACCAGCGGTCATCGAACCCGGTAAACGAAGCCCAGCGAAACACCCGGCCACCGTCAACCGCCTCAACCGCACGCTCACTGAAGTACCCCAGTTGCGACAGGTCGAAACGGCATGCCCCATCGCCCAGGATCGCCGGACACGGCCGCTGGATCACCCGACCCTGTGGTTGGTTCAGCAATTCGGTCAGGCCCCGCAACTCTGCCTGAAAGGCACCGCCCGCCCGCACGATCTCACCCAAAGAGCCTCGGAACTGCATCAGCCGGTCGTCAGGCGTCGCCCAATTCACCAGCCAGGCCGTCACTTCTGCACCGTCGAACCTCCCAGCCAGAATGTCATCCTCGGTGATCGCCGCATCCGACAACGCCCCCATCGCCTCCGAGTTGTCGACCGACAGCCCGGTTGTCTGCTGCAACGCCTTGGCGGTCAGGCCGGTGCCCGCGCGGTAGACCTCGCCCCCGAACGACAGGTCACAGTCATGATCGGTGAACCCCATCGTCACCCCGTCGCGCCTGTGCAAAAGCCACGCCCGCGCGACCGTGGTCGCCCCGCTTTCCAGATGCTGGAACAGCCCCTCCGCACTCACAGCCGCAACTCCACCACCGGAACTGACGGCACATCGCCCGCCTTGAACGATGCAACCGAAGTCTGGATGCGGTCCGCATCGAACCGTACCGGCACATCGAACTCATATCCCGCCGTGACGGCAACCCCGGGGTCCGGGGCCACAGCAAACGTCAAAAGCCCCGTTGCCGCATCCACGGTCCAGTCGATGCTCTCGATCCGGGGCTGCCCGTTCAACGCCACTTGCACAGTCCCCGCAACCGGCTTTGCGATGAGGCGGACATAGGTTTCGTCCCCCGAACGATAGGTCTTGACCAGCGGATAAACCGTCTGCACACCGTCGCCGAACCCCAGCGCCTGATCCCCTGGCTGCACCGTACGCTTGGCACCGCAAGACCGGTAATCGGCCCAGTCCTTCCAGCGAAACCCGAACAACTGCCCGCGTCGTGCCTCGAAAAACCCGATCAGCGCCTCGACATCGTCCAGACTGCGCAGGCCCACCCCCGCATCATACCTGCGCCGTGAATGGGCCCAGGGGCTGTTGCGCTCCTCAAAACCGTTGGCCAGGGTGACGATCTCGGTCCGCCGCTCGGGCCCGCCAACCGATCCGAACGACAGGTTCGCCGGAAACCGCACTTCGTGAAATGCCATGATGCCCTACCTGTTCCGCTGCCCGCGCGACAGCGCCCGCGCGGCTTGCGCCGCAATCTGGCTCTGACTGCGCTGGAACCCCTGTACGTCCGGCGTGGCGATATTCATCACGACCGTCACCGCCCGCCCGCCCGCCGCCTGCACGCCCAGCCGCCCGTCAGCCCCCCGCGCCAGCGGCATGATCGCCTCCGGCCCCGCCTCGCCCATCAACCCCCGCCCGCCCCGCATCGGAAACGACGTGGGCCCGGCGACGACGCCCCCCTTGGCAAAGGGCATCACCCGCCCCTGGCTGAACGCCCCCCCCTTCTCGAACGGCATCAGCCCCGAGACGAGCGAGTTGATCCCCTGCGCCAGAAATCCACCGAATGCGTTCTGCACAGGCCGGATAGCCGCCCCGAAGAATGAACTGGCGATCGACTGCCCCAACCCCTTCAGCACATCCGACAGCCGCGCCCCGTCGAATACCAGCCCGTCGAAGGCACGGCGCAGCCCGCTGCCAATGCCCACCGACAGCGTCCCCACCTCCCGCCCGGTGTAGGTCAGGCTCTCGCGCATCCGCGACAGCTCGCCCTCGAACGCCGCAGCCATCCCCGTGGCACTGCCAAGCGTGGCCTCCAGCGCCGCAATCTGCGTCTCGAACTCGTCGATCTCAGCCATCGTCGCTCTCCTTGATAAGGTCCGGAAACGCCCGCGCCAGTTCGTCCAGCCGCGCCCGTGTCAGCGGGGCCGCCCCCGCCTCCAGCCCCAGCATCACCCGCAACTCGACCGGGGTCAGTCGCCAGAACACGTCGGGAGCCAGGCCCAGGCCCAGCAACCCCGACCGCATCAGCCCGGCCCAGTCGATGGCCCGGCTCACCGCTCGACCGGCAGCGCGAACGCCCGCGCCAGCATCTCTGCCGCCGCCCTTGCCGCCTCAACCGGACCACCGCCAATCTCGACCGTTCGCAGATCGGCTGCCGACCCCTGCCAGCCGCCGCCACGCAGCCCCGCCACAATCAGCGCCAGCACATCGCGCGTGGAAAACCGCCCCGCCTCGAACCGCTCGACCAGTTCCACCAGCGACCCCGTCTCCAGCGCCGCCTCCAGTTCCGCCAGCGCCCCCAGCGTCAGCTTGGCCGTATGGCGCTGCCCATCCAGCCAGATCGCCACCTCGCCTGCCCAAGGGTTCGCCATTTACAGCGCCGTGAACGTCATCACGCCGGCCGACGCCATGGTCAGCTCATACGTCGCCTCACCATTGTGGCTGCCGGCGTACTCGATGGCGGTGATCTGGAACGGCCCCTCGATCACCCCGAACGATGGGATGATGACCTGAAAATCCGGCACCTCCCCGTCAAAGAAGATCGCCCGCGCCCGGGCATCGGTATCCGCATCGCGAAACACCCCCGACCCGCTGATCGAGGCCGACTTGACCCCCGCCCCCGCCAGCAGTTCGCGCCAACCGCCCTGGCTTTCCAGACTGGTCACATCGACTGTTTCCGCGTTGAACCCCACCCGCGTGGCGCGCAGACCCGCGATGGTCTCGAATGTCCCGCTGCCGGTCATGTCCAGCTTCACGAGCAAGTCCTTGCCACTTTGCACAGCCATGGCTCATCTCCGATATGTGAAAGTTCACTGCCACTTCTCCACAGACCTCAACCGGTCTATGTTTGTTTTCTACAAGCCCACGCTCGTTGAACGTCGGCTTTCATCTTTGTCCAAGTATCCCGGGGTCCGGGGCAGCGCCCCGGTCCTGCCCACTCAATCCACGATCCGTGCCCGAAACACCAGGTCGATCCGCCCCGACGCGCCATCCACCAC
>JBBQXK010000040.1:0-32460 GCA_038209775.1 Rhodobacterales bacterium
GTAGGCCTTGAATTCGCCGAAATACTTGGTGATCGCCGCCGTCAGCGTCGTCTTGCCGTGGTCAACGTGGCCGATCGTGCCAATGTTGACGTGCGGCTTGTTGCGTTCAAACTTTGCCTTGCCCATCGCGGGTACTCCTCATGCACAGGCCACGGCTGGCCCCCTTTTGCGGCGCGGGCTTAGCTTCCGGCCTTGGGAAAATCAAGCCTCAGCGCGCCGGTGCCTCGGTCGCGCGGACAATCGGCGGCAGGCCGAACCATTCGGGATTGTCGGCCAGCCATTCCTCGATCCGAAGCGCCGTGACAAAGGCCAGCTCGTCAATCTGCTCCTGCTTGGACCGGGTGTAACCCGTGCCCACAAGGCCCGACCCGTCGCCCCCCCGCTCGAACGAGGTGATCTGTTTGCCCTTGCCGCCGGGGTTCAGCATTTCCTGCGACGCGTCGTCGAACACCGTGGCCGACGCGACCAGGATCGACTTTGGCGATGCAACGATGGGAATGCCGGGTGGTGCCAGCGCATAGCCGTCGACAGCCACCCCGATGTTGTACAGCTTGGTGCCGTTCTGATACCGCTTGAACCGCTCATCCAGCGCCTTTTGCAGCGCCGTCTCCCATTCTTCGACCGTCGCGTCGCGGCTGATCGGCACCTTCTTCATGTTGTCGGCCACAACCACCGCAAACCCAAGCTGGAAATCGCCAAGATTGGCCGGGGGATCGGTCAGTTCGTTCTTCGCGCATGCGGCCACCAGAAACAGGCCAAGGGCAAGGACAAGACGGCGAAGGATCATGATGGGTTCCCGGAAACCTGCGGCTTCCTGCGGCATAGCGGCTCGACAGGTACTGTGCAACGGTGGCGCGGGTTGGAGGGGGTTGGCTTTGGGCTATATCAGAGCGAATCCGCTGCTATTGCCGGAAGGGGCCCCCAGATGATCGCCGACACGTCTGCCCCCGCCGACTGCCCCGCCCGTGTGCCCCTTTCAAACGAAACTCTGGGCATCTGGGGGTCATTGCGGGCGGGTCGGCAGAACGTTCTGCAACTGATCCCCGAGATCGCCACCCGCGCACCGATCGTGTCGGGCCGCACCGGCAAACGGTGGCACATGGTGATGTCGCCCGAGGCGTTGCGGCGGATTTTGCGTGAGAATGTCGAGAACTACCCGAAATCGGTGGTGACCAAGCTGATCCTCGAACCGGCCATCGGCGACAGCCTGTTCGTGGCGGAAGGGGCGGAATGGATGTGGCAACGCCGCACCGCCGCCCCCGTGTTCAGCCATCGCAATGTGGCGGCGCTGGGGCCGGTGATGACGGCTGCTGCCGAAGCCGCCTGCGAACGGGTCGGGGCGGCAGCGGGGCGAGCGGCGGACCTTTTTGAAGAGATGGTTACGACGACATTTGACGTGATCTCTGACGTCACGTTTTCGGGGGGTGAGGGGTTTGACCGCGCCTCGGTTCACCGGGCCATCGAATCCTACATCGGCCAAAGCGCCAAGGTGTCGGTCCTTGACATCATCGGCGCGCCTGCCTGGGTGCCACGCCCGGGCCGCATCCTGGGCGCACGGGCGATGGACGAGATGAAACGGCTGGCAGACGCATCAATCGACCGCCGCCGCAGCGATGGCGCGCGGCCCGTGCCCGACCTTCTGGACCTGCTTCTGGCGGGGGAAGATCCCAAATCCGGACGAAGGATGACCACGGCGGAACTGCGCGACAACCTTCTGACCTTTATCGTGGCCGGGCACGAGACGACCGCCCTGACACTGTCCTGGGCACTGTATCTTTGCGCCTTTGATCCCGCCGTGCAGGCGGCAGCGCGTGCCGAGGCGCAGGCGGTTCTGGGCGACGGGGCGGCAACCGCCGCCGATGTGGCCAACCTGCCGCTGATCCGGCAGATCGTGGATGAGACGCTGCGCCTGTATCCCCCCGCCGCGTTCCTGTCGCGCACGGCGCAGGCCGCCGATACGCTGTTGGGCCGCGAGGTGCGGGCGGGGGATACCGTTATCCTGCCGATCTACGCGCTGCACCGCCATCACGCGCTGTGGCCCGACCCTGACCGCTTTGACCCCAGCCGCTTTGCCGACCCGAAATCCATCGACCGTTTCGCCTATTTGCCCTTTGGCGACGGCCCGCGCATCTGTATCGGGGCGAACTTTGCCATACAGGAGGCGGTGATCATCCTGGCCACCCTTCTGGCCCGGTTCCGTTTTGCCCCGGTGCCGGGAAAGGCGCCAAAGCCGGTCATGATCCTGACCCTGCGGCCCGAGGGCGGGGTGTGGCTGATGGTCGAGCGGGCCTGAGGGGCGGGACGGAGTCAGGGGCCAGCGGCCTCTTATTGTCAGCGCGTTGATACGAAAGTGTCATTTGCCTTACCGGCCCATAAAGGTTTCGTTGTCTTGCACGCGGTGGTTGCGCCGGTCATGATCGTCGTGCCATCAACCATTCTTCACGGGTCGTCCTTCGCCATGCACCCCACCCCGGTGCCACCCGCCCAAGGCTCTGCCAGAAGACCCGCCAGCCCCGCAGGAGTTCGCATGATTACCCTTTCCATCAATGGCTTGCCCACCGACTTTGACGCCCCCGCCGAGATGCCGCTTCTGTGGGCGCTGCGCGATGTGGCCGGGCTGACCGGCACCAAGTTCGGCTGTGGTCAGGCCCTGTGCGGGGCCTGCACGGTGCATATGGACGGCACGCCCGTCCGCGCCTGCCAGACCGCCATCGGCGACGTGGGTGCCAGCGCCATCACCACCATCGAGGGGGTCACGGGCAAGGTTGCGACGACGATCCAGACGGTCTGGGCAGAAATGGACGTGCCGCAATGCGGCTATTGCCAGTCGGGGCAGATCATGTCCGCGGTAGCCCTGCTGACCGAGACGCCCAAGCCCGGCGACGACGACATTGATGCCGCGATGTCAGGCAACCTGTGCCGCTGCGCCACCTATCACCGTATTCGCGGCGCGATCCACGAAGCCGCCCGCCGTCTGGAGGCCTGAGCCATGCATCCGAACCTTTTCGCCAGGATGACCGGAACCTTGCCGGTCGCTGCCACCCGTCGCGGGTTTCTGATCGGATCGGCTGCGGTGGCCGGCGGTTTCGCCGTGGGCCTGCGGGCTGGCCCCGTGGCCGCTCAGGACGCCGCCATCAATCCGCTGGACGCCTATATCCGCATCACCGCAGATGACCGGGTGACGATCCTGTCGTCACAGTTCGACATGGGCCAGGGGTCATACTTCGGTGTGGCCTCGCTGGTAATCGAGGAGTTGGGCGCGCGCTGGGATCAGGTCGATGTCGTGGGCGGCTGGGGCAACCCCGCGCATTTCGGCAACGCGGCCTTTGGCGGCGCTATCCAGGGCACCGGCGGGTCATCGTCGATGATGGCATCATGGAACCGTTACCGGCAGGCAGGGGCCGTGGCGCGCACGATGCTTGTGGCGGCGGCAGCGGCGGAGTGGGGGGTGCCTTTGGAGGGCATCACTGTGGCCGACGGCAAGGTGACCCATGCCACGGCGGGCAGTCTGACCTTTGGCGCGCTGGCCGAGGCGGCGGCAGGGATGCCCGTTCCGGCAGAGGTGGCGCTGAAATCACCCGACGAATGGTCGGTGATCGGCAACGCCGACCTGCGCCGGCCTGACAGTGCGGGCAAGGCGAACGGGACCGAGACCTTTACCATCGACGTGAAACTGCCGGGGTTGTTGGTGGCCGTGCCGGTGCATCCGCCGAAATTCGGGGCCAAAGTGGCCAGCTTCGACGCAACGGCAGCCAAGGCGTTGCCCGGGGTTGTCGATGTGGTACCGACGCCGCGTGGGCTGGCGGTGATCGGGGCGAACACCTGGGCCGCGATGCAGGGGCGCAACGCGCTGACCGTGACATGGGACGACAGTGCGGCCGAGGCACGCGGTTCGGCCGAGATCATGGCCGAGTACGCGCGGCTGGCCAGTGGCCCGCCCGCCGCCATGGCCCGAACCGAGGGCGATGTTTCGGCGGCAATGGCCGGGGCCGCACAGGTGGTCGAGGCAAGCTATGCCTTTCCCTATCTGGCCCACGCCGCACTGGAACCGCTGAACGCCGTGGCCCGGTTGAACGCCGACGGGACCATCGAAATCTGGGGCGGGCACCAGATGCCCGACCTTTATCAAGCGATTGCCGCCGGGGTGGCGGGCGTCACGCCCGACAAGATCCGCCTGCATGTAATGAAGACAGGCGGCGGCTTTGGCCGCCGCGCCGTGGGCGATGCCGATGTGATCGTCGAAGCGGTGGCCACGGCGATGGCACTGGGCCCCGACCGGCCCGTTCGGGTGCAGTACGCGCGGGAGGATGACATGGCGGGCGGGCGGTACCGTCCGGCCTATGCCCATGCCTTGCGGGCGGGGTTGGATGCGGCAGGCAGGATCGTGGCGTGGGAGCATCACGTTGTCGGCCAGTCGATCATGGCCGACACGCCTTTTGCCGCGTTCATGCAGAACGGCGTCGATCCGACCACGGTCGAAGGGGCCGCGAACATTCCCTATGCGATTCCGGCGCTGTCGGTGGGGCTGACCACTGTCGATGTCGGCGTGCCGGTTTTGTGGTGGCGGGCGGTGGGGTCGACCCACACCGCCTATGCCGTCGAGACGTTCATTGACACGCTGGCTGCCGCTGCCGGGGCCGATCCGGTGGAATACCGGCTTGCGATGCTAGTGGACAAACCGCGCCATGCGGCGGTCTTGCGGCTGGCGGCGGAAAAAGCCGGATGGGGCACGCCCCTGCCCGAGGGGCGGGTGCGGGGGGTGGCCTTGGCCGAAAGCTTTGCCACCTATGTGGCGCAGGTGGCCGAGATCAGCATCAAGGGCGGCGATATCCGCGTCCACAAGGTGACTTGCGCCGTTGATTGCGGCGTGGCGATCAACCCCGACACGATCCGCGCGCAGATGGAGGGTGGCATCGGGTTCGGGCTGGGGGCGATCCTGGCCGAGGAGCTGACGCTGACCGGCGGCGTGGTCGATCAGGCGAACTATGACAGCTATACGCCCCTCAGGATCGACGCGATGCCGGTGGTCGAGGTGCATATCGTGGCATCGTCGGAACGCCCGACCGGGGTGGGTGAACCGGGTGTGCCACCGATCGGCCCGGCAGTGGCCAACGCCATCCGCGCCGCGACCGGGCAGACGGTGCGGCAGTTGCCGATCCTGAAAGGGTTGGGGGCGTAGGGGCCCAGTCTACCGGACTTGACGGCGGGGACGCGATAGCGTCCCTGTCGGCTGGGTTGTTTCCTAAAACGGGTTGAGCCGATGCTGCGCCTTGTCCTGATCCTGTCCGCCCTGCCCGCCATGGCGCAGGCGTTGACCGTTGCGGTGTCATTCTCCGACAAGGCCGCTGCCGAGTTGTCCGCGCGGGGTGAGATGGTCACGCTGGCCGCCTATTACATGGGCGACCCCGCGCCCGTTGCCACGCTGCCAGAAACTGAAATCGGCACGATTCAACTGGGAACGGAAGCGCATACGTTCTGGCCGGTGGCGCAACAGATCACGCTTGGCACCAACATCGCAAACGCTCCGCTGGATCAGGTGACGCAGGCGATGGTCAACATCAACATCTTCAGCGCCCGCCTGACGGATGAGGACAACCTGCTGGATTGCGGTTTCATCGATGCCCCGCTGGCCGAGGTTGATGCCACCGTACAGCCGTTGTTCTGCAAACTGATCGGCGAATAGCGCCGCCTATCCCGCCTCAGGTAAACCTGTTGTCACGGGGGAAACCGCGCGGCGCCATCCGCCCTGCCGTGGCGCGGGCGGCCTGCCATTCGGCAAGGTCGGGTTCGGTGCGGGTGCGGCCAGCGGGGTCTTTCCACGTCAGACCTTGCGCAAGGACAAAGGTGGTGGCGTCGGACAGCCCGCCATCCTTGTACTTCTGCAATCGCACCCCTTTGCCGCGTGCCATTTCGGGCAGGTCGGACAGGGGGAACACCAGCATTTTGCGATTATCGCCGACCACCGCCACATGATCGCCCGCGATGCGGCGGCAAAGCGCGGTCGCGGCCCCTTCGCGCAAGGTCAGCACCGCCTTGCCGGCGCGGGTCTGGGCCAAAACCTCGTCTGACAGCACGACAAACCCGTCGCCGTCGGTGGATGCGACCAGCAGCTTTTCGCCCGGGCGGTGGATCATCAGATCAACGATCGCGGCCTCGTTCGGCAGGTCGACCATCAGGCGCACAGGTTCGCCCATCCCCCTGCCCCCCGGCAGGTTGGCCCCCATCAGCGTGTAGAACCGCCCGTTTGACCCCACCACCAGAATCCGGTCGGTCGTCTCGGCGTGGAACAGGAACCGGCCTGCATCGCCGTCCTTGAACTTCAACTCCTGATCCAAGGGCTGGTGGCCCTTCATCGTGCGCACCCAGCCCATGCGGGACAGGATGACGGTGATCGGCTCACGTTCAATCATCGCCTCGGCGGTGATTTCCTCGGTCTCGCCAGCAGTGGCGAAGGTGGTGCGGCGCGTACCGCCGGGTGCGGTTCGGCCGAAGGATTTCTGAACTTCGACAAGCTCTTTTGCGATTTTCTTCCACTGTGCGCCGTCCGAGGCCAGCAAATCCTCGATCCCCGCGCGCTCAACCAACAGCGCGTCCCGCTCGGCCCGCAACTCCATCTCTTCCAGCCGCCGCAGGCTGCGCAGGCGCATGTTCAGAATGGCTTCGGCCTGCACCTCGGTCAGTTCCCCGTCACCCGGTGCGGGCGGGCGATAGTCGCGTTCGGAGGTGGCGCGGACGTGGGGGGCGCCCCAGGATTCGCGCATCAGGGCGGCCTTTGGATCGTCGTCATAGCGGATGATGTCGATAACACGGTCAAGGTTCAGGAAGGTAACGATGAACCCTTCAAGGATCTCCAGCCGGTGGTCGATCTTGTCCAGCCGGTGACGCGACCGCCTCAACAGCACCTCGCGCCGGTGGTCCAGAAACGCGCGCAGCATCTCGCGCAGGCTGCAGACCCGGGGGATGCGACCGTCGATCAGGACGTTCATGTTCACGGCAAAGCGTATCTCAAGGTCGGACGCGCGGAACAGCGCGCCCATCAGCATGTCGGGCTCCACCGTCCGCGCCCGGGGTTCCAGCACGATGCGCACCACATCGGTGCTTTCATCCCGCACATCGGCCAGAAGCGGCACCTTTTTCGAGGTGATGACCTCGGCCAGACGCTCGATCAGGCGGGATTTCTGCACCTGATAGGGGATCTCGGTAACGACGATCTGCCAGTTGCCACGGCCCAGATCCTCGCGTTCCCACCGCGCCCGCAGCCGGATCGAGCCCCGGCCCGTGCGATAGGCCTCGGCCAGAACCTCGGGCGGCTCGACGATCACGCCGCCGGTCGGAAAGTCGGGGCCACGCACGATTGCCGCAACCGCCGCATCCGTTGCGTCCGCGTCGCGGGTCATCAACAGGCAGGCGTCGATCAGTTCGTGCAGGTTGTGGGGCGGGATATTGGTGGCCATGCCGACCGCGATGCCCGACGATCCGTTCGCCAGAAGGTTCGGAAAGGCCGCAGGCATCACCACAGGTTCGGTCAGAGTGCCGTCATAGTTGGGCCTGAAATCAACTGCATCCTCGGCCAGCCCGTCCATCAGCGCCTCGGCCGCCGCCGTAAGACGCGCCTCGGTATAGCGGCTGGCGGCGGCGTTATCGCCGTCGATGTTGCCAAAGTTGCCCTGCCCGTCCACCAGCGGGTAGCGCACGTTGAAATCCTGCGCCAACCGCGCCATCGCGTCATAGATCGCGACATCGCCGTGCGGGTGATAGTTGCCCATCACGTCGCCGCTGATCTTGGCCGACTTGCGGAATGCGCCGGTGGGCGACAGCCGCAACTCACGCATTGCATAGAGGATACGGCGGTGGACCGGCTTCAGCCCGTCGCGCGCATCAGGCAGGGCGCGGTGCATGATGGTGGACAGCGCATAGGTCAGATACCGCTCGCCAATCGCGCGGCGCAGCGGTTCGCTGGTCAGCGCGGGCAGGTCATCGGGGATATCGGGCGTGTCGTTCATGGCTGGCCCCGGGTGTAAGGCCCCCCTGTGCCACGGTCCAGCAGGTTTGTTGATGTCGCAGGGCGCAATTTCCCCGCACGGGTTCGTGAAAATTGTTTATGGTCGGGTGGGGCTTTTGGGATTCGGTGTGGTTCATGTGGAAGTTGTTGACGGTTCTGGGACTGGGAATGTTCCTGATCATGCTGATCGGCGGTCAGGATCGCGGACAGGTGCGCGAGGGATTGCTGTCGGTGCCCGAGGCGGCCCCGGCGGTCAGCGCCGCGGCGTTCGATCCCGACAAGATTGCCCCGGACACCGCACCGCAAGCGGCACCGGCAGAACTGGCCACCTTCGTGCCGGTGGCGACGCCTGCCCCGGTGGCAGAGCCTGCGCCGGTGGTGACCGTGGCCGCAGCAGCGCCCGTCACGCCCGATCCGGTGGTGGAAACCACGTCGGTGCTGCCGGTGCGATACGTCAGGGCGGGATCGGTCAACATGCGTGACGGCCCATCGACCGGCAATGCGGTGATCGGTCGGCTGACGCGGAACGAGGCGGTCAGCGTGGTGGGTGATGCGGGCGACGGCTGGGTTCTGATCCGGATCGAGGGCGACGGCGTCGAAGGCTATGTCGCCGCACGCCTTCTGACCGACCGCGAGCCCGGCACCTGACACCGCCGTTTGCCTTTGCCGCGAAACCCGCCTACCTGCTGCGTTGATATCCAAGGGGCAGGACCGCCATGACCGAACGCACGCTTCTCATCACCGGCTGTTCGTCGGGCATCGGGCTTGATGCTGCGCGGGGGATGGCGGCGCGGGGCTGGCGCGTGTTCGCAACCTGTCGGCAAGAGGCCGATTGCGAACGGCTGCGGGCCGAGGGGCTGGAAAGCTTCGTGCTGGACTATGCCGATGAGGGCACCATCGCGGCGGCGGCGGCCGAGGTGCAGACACGCGCCGGGCGGCTGGACGCACTGTTCAACAACGGCGCCTTCGCCTGCCCCGGCGCGGTTGAGGATTTGCCGACCGATGCGTTACGGTCGATCTTTCAGACCAACTTTTTCGGCTATCACGACCTGACCCGCCGGGTGATCCCGATGATGCGGGCGCAAGGCGCGGGCCGGATCGTGAATTGTTCTTCGGTGCTGGGGCTGGTCGGGCTGAAATGGCGGGGGGCCTATGTGGCGACCAAGTTCGCGATGGAGGGTCTGACCGACGTTCTGCGGATCGAGATGGCAGGCACCGGCATCCATGCCATCCTGATCGAGCCCGGCCCCATCGCCACCCGCATCCGCGAAAACGCCATCCCGCATTTCGAACGCTGGATCGACTGGAAGGCATCGGCGCGCGCCGCCGAATATGCGCCACTATTGGACCGGCTGTACAAGCCTGCGGTCAAGCCGGACCGGTTCGAGCTGCCCTGTTCCGCTGTGACGGCCAAGCTGATCCACGCACTGGAATCGCCACGGCCCCGGGCGCGGTACTTTGTGACCACGCCCACACATGCCATGGCCATTGCACGCAGGCTGCTGCCGACATGGGCGCTGGACGCAGTGTTGCGGCGGGCGTAACGGGAATTCTTTCCCTTCGCTTTTGCGCCGCCGCCCGCTACATCCGCCCCAACCGGAGGTAATTTCATGTTCAGCGATCCGCTTACCATCATCGTCGTCATTGCCTGCCTTGGCGTGGCCCTGATCCTTGCGCGCGGCATCGCCGTTTCCGGACGGGGCGGTGTGGACAGTGGCAAGCAGGCCAACAAATACATGCGCTGGCGCATCTATGCGCAGGCCGGGGCGGTGGTTGTGATCCTGATTGTGGTCACGATCCGGCGGATGGGGGGGAACTGATGGTCGTTCTGTCGAAGATCTATACCAAGACCGGCGATGCCGGGGAAACCGCGCTGGGGAACGGCGCGCGGGTAGCCAAACACTCGCTGCGGGTGTCGGCCTATGGCACCGTGGACGAGACCAACGCGACCATCGGTCTGGCGCGGCTGCATGCTGTCGGCGACGTGGACGCGGCATTGCAGCGCATCTCGAATGACCTTTTCGATCTGGGGGCCGACCTTTGCCGCCCGGACATGGAGCGGGACCACGAGGCGGGCTATGTGCCACTGCGCATCCTTGAGGGGCAGGTGCTGCGTCTGGAATCCGAGATCGACGCGATGAACGAGCGGCTGACGCCCTTGCGCAGTTTCATCCTGCCGGGGGGGACGGCGCTGGCCGCACAGATGCACCTTTGCCGGACCGTGTGCCGCCGGGCGGAACGGTTGACCGTCGAACTGGCGACGATGGAGGCGATCAACACCGAGGCGGTGAAGTACCTGAACCGGCTGTCGGACTGGTTCTTTGTGGCCGGGCGGATTGCGAATGATGATGGCAAGGATGATGTGCTCTGGGTGCCCGGACTGACGCGCAGTTGAAACGCGGCGTCGCGCCACGGGGATCGGTCGCATTTGGTCTGTCGTAAAGCGCTGTGACAGGCTATGACCGGCGCAACATTCTGTCTTTCGGAAAAGGGGTCGCCGATGAAGGTTTTGGTGCCGGTCAAGCGGGTCATTGACTATAACGTCAAGGTTCGCGTCAAGGCGGACGGGTCGGGCGTCGATCTGGCGAACGTCAAGATGAGCATGAATCCCTTTGACGAGATCGCCGTGGAAGAGGCAATCCGCCTGCGCGAAAAGGGTATTGCGACCGAAATCATCGTGGTGTCGGTGGGCGTGAAGCAAAGCCAGGAAACCCTGCGCACCGCCCTTGCCATGGGGGCCGACCGCGCGATCCTCATCGAAGCCACGTCGGACGTGCATGTAGACATCGAACCCCTGGCCGTGGCGAAACTGCTGGCAGCGGTGGTCAAGGCCGAGGAACCCGGGCTTGTGCTGTGCGGCAAGCAGGCCATCGACAACGACATGAATGCGACGGGGCAGATGCTGTCGGCGCTCTTGGGTTGGTCGCAAGCGACGTTTGCCAGCGAAGTGACGGTTGAGGGTGACATGGCGACCGTGACGCGCGAAGTGGACGGCGGGTTGCAGACGATCAAGGTCAAGATGCCCGCGATCATCACGGTGGACCTGCGCCTGAACGAGCCACGCTATGCGTCGTTGCCGAACATCATGAAGGCGAAGAAAAAACCCCTCGAGGAAAAGACCCCGGCCGACTACGGCGTGGACGTGACCCCCCGGCTGAAGGTGCTGAAAACCGTCGAACCGGCAGGCCGCAAGGCGGGTGTCAAGGTGGGGTCGGTGACTGAACTGATCGCGAAACTGAAAGACGAAGCGGGGGTGCTGTAAGATGGCCGTTCTTCTGATTGCCGATGTGAACGAAGGCCAGCTTGGCACCGATGGTGTCGCCAAGACGCTGGCGGCTGTGAAACCCCTGGGCGAGGTACATGTGCTGGTGGCAGGCACCGGCGGCGACGCAGCGGCGGCCGAGGCTGCGACGCTGGCCGGTGTGTCAAAGGTGCTGTTCGCCGACGATCACGCCTATTGCCACGGCATGGCCGAGGCGACGGCAGGGCTGATCGTGGCGCTGGCTGGACCGTATGAGCATATCGTGGCCCCCTCGACCGCGTTTTCCAAAAGCATCCTGCCGCGCGTGGCGGCGATGCTGGACGTGATGGTGATTTCGGACGTGATCGGAGTGGTGGACGCCACCACCTTTGAACGGCCGATCTATGCCGGGAACGCGATCCAGACCGTGCAGTCGGTTGACGCAAAGAAGGTGATGACAGTGCGGACCGCGACGTTTACCGCCGTGGGCGCAGGCGGGTCAGCACCGGTCGAAAAGGTGGCGGTGGCCGCCGATGGCAGCCTGTCGACATGGGTCGAGGACAAGACGGCTTCATCCGACCGGCCCGATCTGACCAGTGCCGGGATTGTGGTGTCAGGTGGTCGCGGTGTCGGTTCGCAGAACGATTTCGCACTGATCGAGAAACTGGCGGACAAGCTCGGGGCCGCTGTCGGGGCATCGCGTGCGGCGGTCGATTCAGGCTATGCGCCGAACGATTGGCAGGTGGGGCAGACTGGCAAGGTGGTGGCACCGACGCTGTATGTCGCGGTCGGCATTTCCGGGGCGATCCAGCATCTGGCTGGGATGAAGGATTCCAAGGTGATCGTGGCGATCAACAAGGATGAAGAGGCCCCGATATTTCAGGTGGCCGATTACGGGCTGGTAGCAGACCTGTTCACAGCCGTGCCGGAGTTGATCGAAAAGCTCTGATCCGGGGCCGGGATCGCCTGTGGCAGAGGCAGGACCGGGGCGCTGCCCCGGACCGCGGGATATTTAGGTCAAGATGAAAGCCGCAAGGAAGGGCACTCTCAGACGTTGAGAAGCCGGTCAACGGTTTCGGCAACGTGCCGGGCGACGGTTTCGTGCGCTGCAGGGCCGGGCAGGCCTTCGGCGGCGGGGCGTTCCATTTCCGCAAAGGCCATGCCGTCGAGCGTGGCAGACGGGCTGTTTGGTGGCTGGACCAAGGCGGCGGCCAAGGGGCGCAGGGCGTCGACCATCGGGCGGTCGACCAGAAGAGGGTCAGCGGTCAGATCGGCAGGTCCGCGCGGCGCGGGGGCTTGTCCGGCGATCCAGACCAGCACCACCGGTACGCCCGCGCTTTCGATCAGGGCGCGCATCCGGGCCAGCCAAGTGCGGCGCAGCTCCTCGGCCAGCACCTCGAACCGGGTGGCGGACACGGCCTGCAGGGTTTGCAGTAGGTGGCGGGTAAAGTGGAAGTTGGTGAAATCCACCTCGGGATAAAGCTGCGCCAGCGCGCCCGAGGCGCGCAGGAAGCGATCATTGCGGCGGGGATGGACGGCGTAGAACCGGTTGGTCAGGTTGGCCGCCCCCATCACCTGGACCACGGCCAGACGCGCGCCGGATACCACGCCCATCACACCCGGATCGGCCAGATAGACATCCGCCCCGGCATTGACACAGCCAAGGTTCACCACGCGCAGGCCCGTCTCATCCTCGACCAAGGCAGGCCACGGGCGCGGGACGAACTTGCCATAGGTTTCTGTGCCCCCCAGCACGGCGACATAAGGCAGCGCCAGATCGCGGCGCGGACCGCGAAACAGCAGTTTTGACGTGCCATAATGGCACGGAAAATAGTCGAGCGACCCCTCGCCCGCGAAAGCATAGGCCATCACACCCACCTGAATTGCCACAACACCCAAGGCCGAGATTGGCCGATGGAGGTTGCCAAAAGGCTAAACCTTCAATTCGCGCCAAATCCGCCGTGCTTTCGCCCCGGACTTGCGCGCGGACCGGCTGCGGGGGATAACGGCGGCAGACATATCGGGGGAGCCTCATGGAAATCCGCACGGTCGGCGTGGTGGGCGCGGGACAGATGGGCACCGGCATCGCGCATGTGCTGGCGCTGGCCGGCTATGACGTGACGCTGAACGATGTGGCAGCGGCGGCGCTGGAGGCAGCGCTGGGCCTGATCGAGCGCAACATCGAGCGGCAGGTGACGCGGGGCCGGGTGACGGCCGAGGCCAAGGCGGCGGCACTGGCGCGGATCACCACGACGCTGGTGATTGCCGATCTGGGCCGTCTGGACCTGATCATCGAGGCCGCGACCGAGAAGGAAACGGTCAAGCAGGCGATATTCGACGCGCTGGCCCCGCATCTGGGGCCGCAGACGATCCTGACATCGAACACCTCGTCGATCTCGATCACCCGGCTGGCCAGCCGTACCGACCGGCCCGAGCGGTTCATGGGGTTTCATTTCATGAACCCGGTGCCGGTGATGCAACTGGTGGAACTGATCCGGGGCATCGCCACCGATGCCGAGACCTATCAGGCCTGTCTTGCGGTGGTTGAACGGCTGGGCAAGACGGCGGCATCAGCCGAGGATTTCCCGGCGTTCATCGTCAACCGCATCCTGATGCCGATGATCAACGAGGCGGTCTATACGCTGTACGAAGGCGTCGGCAACGTGAAGAGCATCGACGAATCGCTGAAACTGGGGGCCAACCATCCGATGGGGCCGCTGGAACTGGCCGATTTTATCGGGCTGGATACCTGTCTGGCGATCATGAACGTGCTGCATGACGGGCTTGCGGATACCAAATACCGCCCCTGCCCCTTGCTGACCAAGTATGTCGAGGCCGGATGGCTGGGCCGCAAGACGCAGCGCGGGTTCTACGATTACCGGGGTGTGGTGCCGGTGCCGACGCGCTGAGGTCAGAGCGGCGAGATACCAGGGCCAATGCGTCGGAACCGGGCCATGTCGATCCGCCGCCGTCCGGCCTCGGGTTCGGACAGCGCCAGGGTGTGTTCACGGAGCCAGGCAAGAAAGCCGCGCGGGTTGTTGTCCCACTCCGCAAGGATGGTGGCAGGGATAGGCTCGCCGATGAACGGGCGCTGCGGGCGGTGCAGAGCCATGCGGATTTCATACAGCAGCAGGCCCTGGCGTAGCGTGGCCGATACCTTGTTCGCGATCTGGTAAAGCCGGGTGTTCTGGCCGGTAAAGCGGATGGGCAGGATCGTGGCCCCGCTTTTCTGGATCATCTTGTGGGTAAACACATTCCATTCATGTTCGACCGCCGGGCCGAAGAATGTCTCGGAACACGCAACCTTCCCCGCCGGAAACAGAATGATGGCACCCCCCGCCTTGAGGTGGGCCATCGTCTCTGCCCGCATCTGCAGGCCCCGTTCACGGGCGTTGTCCTCATGCGGGAAGGGCACGGGGATCATGAACTGTTCAACTTCGGGGATGCCGGTCAGCAGCGACCGGGTCAGGATCTTGAAATCCGGCCGCACACGGTTGATCATTTCAGCCATTACCATGCCGTCAACCAGCCCGTGCGGGTGGTTCGCCACCACGATCAGCGGGCCGGTGGGCGGGATGCGGCCGATCTCTTCGGGCGGGGTGTCGATGCGGATGCCCATGTGGCGCAACGCCTTGGGCCAGAACGGCGGGCCAAAAGGGGCGCCCGATTTCTCAAATGACCGGATCAGGCTCAGAAGGGTGATCTTGGCAGTCAGCCATTCGATGGCACGGATGGCGCCGGACTTAAGCGGATTGGTGAACGTGCCCGCATAGGACAGGCGGCGCATGTCGTACTTGCGCGAAGCCGCTTCAGCGCGTTTGCGGTCGTCGACGTCCTTCACGAAGCCCCTCGTCCCCCCCACGTCCCCGGCCGACGCCTAGAAATCCTCACCGAATTTTGCGGCGATCAGTGCGGTCAGCGCCATCGCCAGCTTGTCGGCCTCGGCCCCCGTGATGGAAACCTCAATAGAGGTTCCGCGCGATGCTGCCAACATCAAAAGCCCCATGATCGAATCGCCCGAAACCGACAGGCCATCCTTTGCCACCACCGCTTCGGCATCATGCGCCTCGACCACCTCGACAAAGCGGGCTGAGGCGCGGGCGTGAAGGCCCTTTTCGTTGATGATCTTCAACGTGATGGCGGTCCCCGACTGGGTCACGGCCGGTCACCGGCCCCAAGATCAAGACTGTTGATGTACTTGCGCCCTGCATCAAGTGCCGCCGTCACCGCGTCATTCACCTGCATGTCGCGGGATTTCGCCAGCTTGATCAGCATGGGCAGGTTGGCCCCATAAAGGATGCGCCGGTTGGTCCCGACACAGGCGGGCAGCGACAGGTTGGACGGGCTTCCGCCGAACATGTCGGTCACCACCAGAACACCATCGCCCCGGTCAACCGATTTTGCCGCCGCCATGATCTCGACCTGCTTGCGGTCGCGGTCGTGGTCTTCCTCGATGGCGATGGCCACCATGCCCTCTTGCTTGCCCACGACATGTTCGACCGCCGAGAGATATTCCCGCGCCAGCCCCCCGTGTGCCACGATGACGATGCCGATCATGGCCCCTTGTTCATCCTGCCCGTTCGACCGGCTGCGCCTGCACAGCGGTTGCTGCGCTGCGGCGTTCCAGTTCGCGATGACGTTTTGCCACCGGCCATCCTTGTTCTGCAAGGCGCTTTGCCAGTTTTTCCGCAACGGCAACCGACCGGTGTTGCCCCCCGGTACAACCAAAGCCGATGGCGAGGTGCGCCTTACCCTCTTGCAGTTGTGCAGGCAGAAGGAATTGCACCAGATCGGCGAGTTTGGAGAAGAAGGCGGCAAAGCGGGCGTCAGCCTCAACAAAGGCCGCGACGCGGGGGTCGCGGCCGTCAAGATCACGCAGGGCCGCGTCCCAGTGCGGGTTGGCAAGGAACCGGCAGTCGAACACCATGTCCACGCCGCGCGGCAGGCCGCGCTTGTAGCTGAAGGATTGCAGGCTGACCGCCAGACGGCTGGCCTCGCCCCGTCCGAACCAGCGGGCGATATCGGCCTTGAGGTCGTGCGGGCTCATCTCGGTGGTGTCGATCAGCACATCGGCGCGGACGCGGATCGGCGCCAGCAGGTCAATCTCACGCTCGATCCCCTCGGCAGGGGTCTCGGACGGGGCAAGGGGGTGGCGGCGGCGGGTTTGCGCATAACGGCGGATCAACTCGTCGGGGCGGCAGTCAAGATAGATCACCTCGACGGCCACGGCAGGGTTGCGCGTCAGCCGGTCGATCAGTTCGATCAGGGCTGTCGCGTTGAAGTCGCGGTTGCGCACGTCAAGCCCCAGCGCCACCGGGCGGGGCAGTGCGGCGCCCTCGGTCAGGTGTTCGACAAGGCTGAGGGGCAGGTTGTCGATCACCTCGTACCCCAGATCCTCCAGCGCGTTGATCGCGGTGGTGCGGCCAGCCCCCGAAGGGCCGGTGACCAGCACGATCCGGTGCTCTTGTCCGGTGTCCATGGTGTCGGTCATCAATCCAGCCGCCCCCATGCCAGATAATGCAGCAGCGCAGCCGGAAGATGGGCAGTCACAGGGCCCACGACAAGGTCAACCCGGTGCCCCAGCAGCACAATATCGCGACGGGGGGGCAGACGGTCGCCTTGCGTGACACCCAGATCGACAGCCAGCACAAGCGGGGCCGAGACCACCGTTTCGGCCCGCAAAAGGCCGATGCCACGCGCCTCGATCAGGCCGCGAATGGTGGGGGGGCAGGACAGCCGCAGGCCGTCCGCCTCGACCGAAACAACCGTGCGGTCATCGGCCACAAGGCGCGCCCCCAGTGCCAGAAGCTGCAACGCCAGGGCGGATTTGCCCGCCCCCGACGGGCCAAGGATCAGCATGCCCCGCCCGGCGGCGTCAGCCACGGCGGTGGCGTGCAGGATGTCGGATTGGGGGGGCGGGTCCACCGTCGTCAGATGGGCAGACCCACGACGAACCGCGCCCCCAGCGGCTCTGACGTGGCATCTGCGGTGGTGGGGCGGATGTTTTCGGCCCAGATCACGCCGCCATGCGCCTCGACGATCTGTTTCGAGATGGCAAGGCCAAGGCCGGAATGGTTGCCGAAATCGCCCGAGGGGCGTTCGGAATAGAACCGCTTGAACACCTTGGTCAGGGCCGCCTCGGGGATGCCCGGGCCGGTATCCTCGACCACCACCAGCACGCGGTTGTCGCGCCGGCGCGCCCAGACGCGCACCGCATCGCCCGCTTCGCAAAAGCTGGTGGCGTTGGTGATGAGGTTGACGAACACCTGTGCAAGACGCGCCTCAAGCCCGCGGATCAGGATCGCCTCGGGCGGCAGGTCGGTGATGAAATCAACGCCCTTTTCGCCCGCCTGCTTGCCCAGATACTCACCGATGTTTGCGATGGTCTTGAGAAGGTTGAACTCCTCCTCCTCCTCCTTGACCAGTTCGCTGTCCAGCCGCGACGCATTCGAGATGTCGCTGACCAGCCGGTCAAGGCGGCGCACGTCATGTTCGATCACGTCCAGAAGTTTGTCGCGGTGTTCTTCCTTTTTGACAAAGCGCAAGCTGCCCACGGCCGAACGCAGCGATGCCAGCGGGTTCTTGATTTCATGCGCCACGTCGGCGGCAAACTGTTCGTTGGCGTCAATCCGGTCATAAAGGGCGGCCACCATGCCGCGCATGGCAACCGACAAACGACCGATCTCGTCCGGGCGTGCAGCAAGGTCGGGGATGCGCACACGGCCCGGCGACATGCGCCGTGCATCGCGGTCGCGCCCCAGTTCGGCGGCGGCGGCAAGGTCGGACAGGGGGTTGGCGATGGTCGAGGCCAGCACCAGCGACAGGCCAAGCGATACCAGAAGGGCGATCACGAACATCTGCAGCACCTGTTCACGCTCATCCCGCACCAGGCGATCAATCTCGCCCGCTGCCGAGGTGAGGGCGACGATGCCGATAATGCTGCCGTCAACCGTGACCGGCGTGGCCACCGAAAACAGCGCCGATCCGTCCTGATCGCGGCCAGTGTTTACCGCAGTTTCCCCCGACAGCGCCCCCGGCAACAGCGCGCGCGCCAAGCCTTCGGCGTCAACCTCGGGCGGGGTGCTTTGCGAGGCCGACATGATGGTTGATACCACATCCCAGACCGAATTGAGAAAGTCGGTCATCACTGTGGATTGCGGGCCGCCGTCCACTGTCGGGCTGCCGGGCTTGCCCTCGGCGCGGGCCAGCAGGGCACCCGCGGGGTCAAACAGGAACGCCTCGACCCCCGGGGCAAGGTCCATTGCGGCAAGGGCCGTAGCGTCGGGCTGAGGTACAACGGCGCCGACGGCGGGGACCGACCGCGCCTTGACGACGTCGGCCACAAGTCGCGCCTCCGTCACCAGACCCTGTTCGCGCTGCAGCACAAGGCTGTCACGGAACGGGTTCATGTACAGCACGCCGGCCACCAGGATCACCAGCGCCAGCATGTTGAAGATGATGATCTTGCGCGCCAGGGGCGAGCGTTTCAGCGAAACCAGCCCGCGCCGCCCCCGGTGTTCGCGCAGGTCCGGTTCAACCCGGGCTTCAGGCGAAACCCAGTCTTCGCCCAAAAGGACGTCGCCGGGGCGGGACGGGGCGGGATCGTTCACCGACATGCGCGGAACGGCGGTCATCGGTCACTCTTCGTTGTAGCGGTAACCGATGCCGTAAAGCGTTTCGATGGCGGAGAAGTCGTTGTCGACGCTGCGCATCTTTTTCCGAAGGCGCTTGATGTGGCTGTCGATGGTGCGGTCATCGACATAGACCTGATCGTCATAGGCCACGTCCATCAACTGATCGCGCGATTTCACAAAGCCCGGGCGTTGCGCCAGCGCCTGCAGCAGCAGGAACTCGGTGACGGTCAGCGACACGTCCAGACCTTTCCAGGCCACGGCATGACGCAACGGGTCCATCTTCAGCTGCCCACGCTCCATGATCTTGGTCTCTTCGGTGACCGCGACCTCGCCCGTGGCCACAGCCTCTTGACGGCGCAACAGCGAACGGATGCGCTCCACCAGAAGGCGCTGCGAAAAGGGCTTTTTGACATAGTCATCAGCCCCCATGCGCAGGCCCAGAACCTCATCGATCTCATCATCCTTGGAGGTGAGGAAGATCACAGGCATCGAGGTTTTCTGACGCAGGCGCTGCAACAGGTCCATCCCGTCCATGCGCGGCATCTTGATATCCAGGACGGCCATGTCAGGCAGACGCCGGTTGAAGGCATCCAGGGCCGACTGCCCGTCATTGTAGGTTTCAACCTCGAAACCTTCGGCTTCCAGAGTCATCGATACGGACGTCAGGATATTCCTGTCGTCGTCGACGAGGGCGATCCTCGACATGTTGGGCTTCCCTATACTGCTCGTTCTTGTTTCTTCTTTGGCGACATCATCCGGATTTGTTGCCAAGGAATCAACTGTTAAGTGCGAATCACCCTGATGGTGTTGCTTCAGGACACCGCAAATTCCCCAATGAATGACTAATTTGCCTCACCACTGTGCAGCGGGGCGGATGATGGCGCCAAACGTGATTTGGTTGCGCTAACGATGAAATGCGCCCTGTCATACCCGAAAAACGTCATGTTATAGCCAACTTGTGGTCTGTTCCTTGGGCGTGGGAAGCCGCATTCGACCCCTTTTCGCAAACGCCCGGAAGGAGCCTCCGCGATGACTGCAGATCGTGTCAATCCGGCATGCCGGTTGGAAGATCAGGGGATCACGGGGCTGGGACAGGTGCATTACAACCTGATCGAGCCATCTCTGGTGCAGGCAGCGGTAGCGCGGGGCGAGGGGGTGCTGGGGATCGGCGGCGCATTCCTGTGCTCGACCGGCCAGTTCACCGGGCGGTCGCCCAAGGACAAGTTCGTGGTGCGCACGCCGTCGGTCGAGGGCTCGATCTGGTGGGAGAACAACGCGCCCATGGCCCCCGACGCCTGGGGCCGGCTTGAGGCGGACATGCTGGCCCACATGCGGGGGCGCGATTACTTTGTGCAGGACCTGTATGCCGGGGCCGATCCCGCGCACCGGCTGGATGTGCGGGTGGTGACGGAGCTGGCCTGGCATGGGCTGTTCATCCGCCACCTGCTGCGCCGCCCTGCGCGGCGGGAGCTGGACCAGTTCACACCTGAATGGACGATCATCAACTGCCCGACATTCCGGGCCGACCCCGAACGCCATGGCTGCCGCACGTCGACAGTGATCGCGATGAACTTTGACGCCAGGCGCATCCTGATCGGCAACACGGCCTATGCGGGTGAAAACAAGAAGTCGGTGTTCACCCTTCTGAACTACCTCTTGCCAGCCAAGGGGGTGATGCCGATGCATTGCTCTGCCAACCATGCGGTGGGTGCGCCGGACGATGCGGCGATCTTCTTTGGGCTTTCGGGCACAGGCAAGACCACCCTTTCAGCCGCCCCCGACCGGACGCTGATCGGTGATGACGAACACGGCTGGTCCGACAGCGGCACCTTCAATTTCGAGGGTGGCTGCTATGCCAAGACGATCAACCTTCGGCGTGAGGCGGAGCCCGAGATTTTCGACACCACCAGCCGGTTTGCGACTGTTGTCGAGAACATGGTCTACAACCCCGAAACGCTGCAACTAGATTTCGACGACAAGAGCCTGACCGAGAACACGCGCTGCGCCTATCCGCTGGACTATATCTCGAACGCTTCGGCCACCGGGATGGGGGGGCATCCGCGCAACATCATCATGCTGACCTGCGATGCGTTCGGTGTGATGCCGCCGATTTCGCGGCTGACGCCGGCGCAGGCGATGTATCACTTTCTGTCGGGGTTCACCGCCAAGGCTGCGGGAACCGAGCGGGGGGTGACGGAACCGACGCCCACCTTTTCAACCTGCTTCGGTGCCCCGTTCATGCCGCGCCGCCCCGAGGTTTACGGCAAGCTGTTGCAGGAAAAGATCGCGCGGCACGGGGCCACCTGCTGGCTTGTCAACACCGGCTGGACGGGGGGAGCATTTGGCACCGGACGGCGGATGCCGATCAAGGCCACGCGGGCGCTGTTGCGTGCCGCACTGGACGGGTCGCTGGCGGGGGTGACGTTCCGGCGCGATCCGAACTTTGGCTTTGAGGTGCCGGTCGAGGTGCCTGGCGTGGACCGCGCCTTGCTGGACCCGCGCGGCACCTGGGCGGATGGGGCGGCCTATGACGCGCAGGCGGCGAAACTGGTCCGCATGTTCGCCGACAACTTCGGCCAGTACCTGCCGCATATCGACGCGGAAGTGCGCGCGGCGGCCATCGGCTGATCTCGACAGGCGGGCGGCATGGTGGCAGCATGCGGTCCATGCGTATTCTTGCCCTGATCCCGATTGTTGCCGCCCTTGCCGGCCCCGTACGGGCCGAGGCCGATCTGACTGCGGAACCCGGGGCCTTTGACCGGATCGAGGCGGGCATCATCTGTGCCCCCGAAGATGGCCGACGAGAGGCTGCGCCCGACACGCGGTTGGGCTATGTCAACCTTGTCGATGGCGACATCACGATGGGTCTTGCCGCGCGGCGGATACCGGCAATGGATGGTCTTGCCTTCGGTGTCCTTGTGACACTTGCGGACGCCGTCGGTACGCAAGAGGTGACGATCATCGTGACCCACCCGCCGATGGGGCCGGGTGGCAGCACCCGCGATGTATGGCAAAGCAACCTCTCCGGTGGAAGACAGTCGGCAAACTTCTTCCGCTTCGAATACCCGGAAGAGCGTGTGCCAGGCGCCTGGACCATCTCGGCCATGGCGGACGAACGGGTGCTTTACACCGCGAAGTTCGAGGTGGTGGACCCTGCAGCCATGCCGGCCTTCATCAGCCCCTGCGAACAGCCGCCGCAGCTTAGCTGATCGCCTGCCGGATCAGGTTCAGCCCGGTAACCACCAGCAATGCATGTGTCCAGCGGCGAAATAGCGCCTCATCCAATCGGTCACCAATGCGGTAGCCCAGGAACAGCCCCGCCATCGCGGGCAGCACAAGGGCCGCCGAAAACGGCAGCGTATGGGCATTCAGCACCCCCGTGGCCAGATGCGACGACGTCAGCACGATGGCCCCCAGCAGGAACACCACCCCCTGGGCGCGGACCATCTGAACCTTGGGCGTGGCGGTCGACAACAGCAGAACCATCAGGGGTGGCCCCCAGACCCCGGCAACCCCGCCATAAAGCCCGCCCGCGACGCCCAGCATCCACTCGGCCCGCACCCGGTGCGACAGCCGGATGGCAAGGCTGCGCCCGGCCAACAAAAGCCCCGCATAGACCGTCAGCGGCACCCCCAGCACCAACAGGAATACCGTGCGGGGGATGTCATCGACAAACGTCGCCGACACCGGGATCAGGATCAGCGTCGCGGTCAGGAACCGCCAGTAGGTGCGCGCCGTGTCCAGCGCCACCGCCAGGCCGTCGCGGAATGCCTGGCTGAGGTTGGTGAAAAGCGTGGGCAGGATCAGCCCCGCCAGCGCCAACTCGGGCGGCAGGAATGCCGAGAACGACCCGATCATGATCAACGGCATGGCAAAGCCCACGGTGCCCTTGACGAACGCCGCGAACAGCGTGATCGCTATGCAAAGCGCGAACACCCCCGCCCCCTGCCCCGCCATCACCGCATCCATTCCGCACCTCCTGTCCCATCGCTGTATCCCCCATGGGAAACGCCCATGCCAGCCGAAACGGGTGCGACAGATTCGGTCGCGGTGATGGGATCATGCGAATTAATATTGCGCTGCACCTGCAAACGGCCTAATTCCGCGGGGTGTGACGCGCCGCGAAGGAACCCGACCATGGCCCATGACGGACAGACCCTGCATGATGATCCGCTGCTGGACGGGGTGCTGACCCTGGCAGACGAAGCCGCACCTGAAATTGAGGCGCTGTTCGCTGCCGCGCGTGACCGTCTGCGTGACAACGTGACCATGAACGGCAAGGTGTCAGGTGCCCTTCTGGAACAACACCAGTTCGCCGCCCATGCGCTGGCCTGGCTTGCCACCTATGACGAAGCCCTGCGCCAGTTGCGTGCCTGGGGCCGCCGTCTGACCGACGCCGGGCAGTTTGGCGCGGCCGAGGCCTTGATCGTGCAGATCGGGATGGCCGAGTATCTGGCGCAAATCCGGGGCGGAATTCCGATGAGCCAGGGCGAGATTGCCCGCCTATCCGACCTTGGCCTGCCCGACTGGACCCCCGGCCCCGCCGCCGCCACCCTGATTGCACGCGGCAACACGCCCGCCGCGCGGGCCGCGCTGGTCGCGCTGATGTGCGACAATCAGGGGCGGGCCACCTTCGGGGCCACCGGCCTTGATGACGAACTGGAGATGATCCGCGACCAGTTCCGCCGCTTTGCCGATGCCGAGGTTACACCCCACGCCCACGGCTGGCACCTGCGCGACGAACTGATCCCGATGGAGATCATCGACAAGCTGGCCGAAATGGGCGTGTTCGGTCTGACCATCCCGGAAGAGCATGGCGGCTTTGGCCTGTCCAAGGCGTCGATGGTGGTGGTCAGCGAAGAACTGTCGCGCGGCTATATCGGGGTAGGGTCGCTTGCCACCCGGTCCGAGATTGCCGCCGAACTGATCCTGTGCGGCGGCACGGACGCGCAAAAGGCGCATTGGCTGCCGAAGCTGGCCAGTGGTGAGATATTGCCGACCGCCGTTTTCACCGAACCGAACACCGGTTCCGATCTGGGAGCCCTGCGGACGCGGGCAGTAAAGGCGGGCGACGACTGGCAGGTGACCGGCAACAAGACCTGGATCACCCACGCCGCGCGCACCCATGTGATGACGCTGCTGGCCCGCACCGAACCCGACACCACCGACTATCGCGGCCTGTCGATGTTTCTGGCCGAGAAAACCCCCGGCACCGACGCCGACCCCTTCCCCACCCCCGGCATGACCGGCGGTGAGATCGAGGTTCTGGGTTACCGGGGCATGAAAGAGTACGAGCTGGCCTTCGACGGTTTTGCCGTGAAAGGCGAGAACCTGTTGGGCGGTGTGCCCGGGCAGGGTTTCAAGCAACTGATGCAAACGTTTGAATCCGCCCGCATCCAGACCGCCGCCCGCGCCATCGGCGTGGCGCAGAACGCGCTGGAGGTGGGGATGCAATATGCCCTTGACCGCAAGCAGTTCGGCAAGGCCCTGATCGCCTTCCCCCGCGTGGCGGGCAAGCTGGCGATGATGGCCGTGGAAATCATGATCGCGCGCCAGTTGACCTATTTCAGCGCCTGGCAGAAAGACCACGACAAACGGTGCGACCTTGAGGCGGGGATGGCCAAGCTGTTGGGCGCACGGGTCGCCTGGGCCACTGCCGACAATGCCCTGCAAATTCACGGCGGCAACGGCTTTGCGCTGGAATACCAGATAAGCCGCATCCTGTGCGACGCCCGCATCCTGAACATCTTCGAAGGGGCGGCCGAGATTCAGGCCCAGGTCATCGCACGGCGCTTGCTGGACTGACGCGGTCTGTCGGGTATGGCGAGGATTGCCATGCCGCGCACGGCTCCCCCCCAACTCCCAACCCCTCCCCCGCTAGGGGAGGGGAGCGGCCTTGGCGGCGGTGCCGCGCGCGGTGATTCCGCCGCAGGACCAGTATCATCAGTTACCGGGTTCCGGCCCGTCTTCCCCCAGCACCTTTTCCATCGGAAACCCTGCCAGCCCAAAGACCGACACCGGCTGCCCCGAAGGCTGCCAGCCACGCGCAACATAGAAGGGTCGCGCCGTCAGGGTCGAGGTCAGTTGCGCCCGCCAGACGCCCGCTGCCGCAAGCCTGTCCTCCATCGCCGCCAGAAGGGCCGCACTGACACCCGAGAACCGCGCTTCGGGGTCAACGTAGTTCAGAGCGATCACGCTGTCGTCGACGGTGGCACCAACCCCCACGATCTGGCCGTTGCGCACCGCCACAAGGATCGTCAGCGGCCCCCGCTCGGTCCAGCGGCGCATCTGGCCGGGTGTCTTGTTGGCGGTCCAGCGCGCGATGATATCGGGTAGCCCGCCATGGTCGGCGTGGCACAGGCCACAGATCGACGCGCAGATCAGCCTGGCCGCGTCAGGCGCGTCTTCGGGGCGGGCGGGGCGGATGTGGATGTCGCCGTGGTCATCAAGCATGCTGTCGCGCCTGCACATGGGGAACGTCGGCATGAATGTGGCACAGCCATAGCAAACAGCCACCCATCCCGAAGGTCCGGCGCGGGAACTCGGCGGGAAGCGGCGCGCGCTCAGCGCCAGGTTGCGCGACCTGTCGCCGATGAAGGAGGTGTCACTTCGACAACGCCACCGGAAAGAGTGCGGGCACCCTACGCCCGAACCAGATGCGCTGCCAGCCGCAGGCGGGCTTCGGGCAGGGTGGGGGCGTCACGGGACTGTGTCGGACGCGACAGGGCGCGGGTCAGGAAATGCGCGGTCACCGACAGGCCCTGTACCACGCCCTCTTCACCACTGCGCAAGCTGTCGGGCAGCGGCAACAGCCGGTCGGCCCAGTCCCCCGCACCTGCGGCACTGACGGCGCGACCGGACCGGGGGCTGACATAAACCAACCCCTCGGTCGCCCCCGTCACGGCACAGCGTGTCAAGTCAAGGCCAAATCCCGCATCATCCAGAAGCCCCAGCTCCCACCGCAGATACGCCCCGGCCCACGGCCCCTGTCCCGCCTCAAGCACATCCAGAAACGCCACCGTCGCGCGCCAGAGCGAGGCATGCGGATCGCGTTCGGGCAAGGCCAACCGCAACAGCGCGCAGGCCGAGGTCATCGCCGCCAGCCGTGCCGCATCCCCCAGAACCCCCACCCGCGCCCGCAAAGGCTCGACCACGAACGTGCCAAGCTGGTCATCCAGCCTTGCGCGCCAAGTGACCGCCACCTGCCCGCCGGGCTGCAGATGTGCGGCCTGTTTGCGCGACGCCCCGCCCCGCACCACCCCCGCATGCCGCCCGTGCGCCGCCGTGAACACCTCGGCGATCACCGAGGATTCACCATGCGGGCGGGCCGACAAGAGCACCCCTTCATCGCGCCATTCCATGCGGCGGACTATCCCCGCGCATCGGTGTGGCGGCAAGGGGGCACTGCGGTTCCGGGTAAACTACCGCACCGCAACACGGCCTGTGCAGCACCTGCACTTGCGCCGAAGCGGGCCTGTCCGCCGACCTGCCGTCCAGACAGACGGATCGCAGCCCTGGCGCGCAGATCGCGAACGTGGCCGCACTGGCGCTTGCGGCACAGTTTGTCGTCACCTTCGGCCTGCCGGCCTGTTCAAGCCCCCTCGAGGTGCTGTGGCGGCTGGCGTAGCCGTGAACATCGCGGCCATTGCGGCACTTGCCACCGCCGTCGCCCTGATCGGCCGCCGCCGGTTCAGTCGCTAAGGCCCGGCTCTTCCAGCAATGTACGCCCCTGCCGGTCCTCGATCTCGATCACCCAGAGGTCGCGATCCCGCGCCCGCGCCCGCGCGATGACAGCATCGACGGCGGCCTCGGCCCCCTCGGCCAGCACATCCCAGGCGCGCCCATCACTGCCGGTGATCCGCTGATACGCCCGCGCGCGCCCATCCAGCGTGGCCAGTTTCACGATCACCGCCCCCGCCGCATCATCCCCCCGCGCGGTCACATAGACGGGGATCGCCGCCGCCTGCAGCCGTGCAAGGTACGCCGACACCCAGACCCCCGATGCCAGACGTGCTGCCAACCCCGTCCCCTTTCACCTTGACCAAATATCCCGGGGGGGCGCAGCCGGGGGCAGCGCCCCCTCAACCATGCCGCAAACGCACCGCCTGCCGACCGGAACCTCCGCTCAGTTGCCATCCTTGAAATCAAGGCCCATCTCGGTATAGCGCTCGGGCTCTTCCAGCCAGTCGGGCCGCACCTTGACCAGTACGAACAGATGCACCGGCTGGCCCAGAAACTCGGCAATATCCAGCCGCGCCGCCTGCCCCACCGACTTGAGCGTCAGGCCACCGGCCCCAAGGATGATGCCCTTGTGCCCGTCACGGGCGACATAGACGATCTGGTCGATCCTGACCGACCCATCCTCGCGCTCTTCCCATTTCTCGGTCTCGACGGTCAACTGATAGGGCAGTTCCTCATGCAACCGCAGGGTCAGCTTTTCGCGGGTGATCTCGGCGGCGATCATGCGCAGGGGCAGGTCGGCGATCTGGTCTTCGGGATAGAACCACGCGCCCAAAGGCAGCACGCCCGCCAGCCAGTCGCGAAGGCGGTCCACGCCGTAACCCTTTTCGGCGGAAATCATGAAGGTTTCCACGAACGGAAACGCCTCGTTCAGTTTCGCCGACAGGCCCAGCAACACCTCGGCCTTTACCCGGTCGATCTTGTTGATGGCCAGAGCCACCGGCGTGCCCTTGGGGATCTGGTCGCGCAGGCGGTCAACCACGGCCTGCGCGCCCTCGGTCAACCCTCGATGCGCCTCGATCATCAAGACGATCACATCGGCATCCGCCGCCCCACCCCACGCCGCCTTGACCATCGCGCGGTCAAGGCGGCGGCGCGGGCGGAAAAGGCCGGGCGTGTCAACGAACACGATCTGCGTCTGGCCGGCCATGGTGATGCCCCGGATGCGGGTGCGGGTGGTCTGCACCTTGTGCGTCACGATGCTGACCTTGGCCCCCACCATGCGATTCAGAAGGGTGGATTTCCCGGCATTGGGTTCGCCGATCAACGCCACAAAGCCGGCGCGGGTGGGGGTTTGGGTTTCGTCGGTCATGCCTGACCCTCCAGTTGCGCCAAGAGTGCGGCGGCGGCGGCCTGTTCGGCGGCGCGTTTCGTTCCGGCCTGGGCCTGGGCCACGGGGCCACCCTGCAGGCGGGCCTCGACGGTGAAGTGGGGCTTGTGGTCGGGGCCTTCGCGGCCAAGCTCGACATAGTCGGGCACCGGCAGGCCCCGCCCCTGCGCCCATTCCTGCAACGAGGATTTCGCGTCGCGGGCATCTGCGTCAACCCCGGCGATGCGCGACGCCCACAGCCGCACGATCAGCGCGCGCGCCGCGTCGAAACCGCCGTCCAGATGCACCGCGGCGATCACCGCCTCCATCGCGTCGCCCAGCAGCGCGTCCTTGCGCCGCCCGCCCGACAACATCTCGGACCGCCCGAGTTTCAGGACATCGCCAAGGCCAAGGTCGCGCGCCACATCCGCACAGGTTTCCAGCCGTACCAGCGCGTTCAGGCGGGGCGCCAACCGCCCCTCGGCGGCACCCGCATCGGCCTGCAAAAGAGCCTCGGCCATGGCCAGCCCCAGCACCCGGTCACCCAGGAACTCCAGCCGTTCATTCGATTGCCGGGTGGACGAGCTGATCGAGGCATGGGACAGCGCGCGCAACAGAAGTTCAGGATTGCGGAACTCATGCCCCAGCCTTGCCTCGAAGGCGCGCAGATCGGCTGACAGCCTCACTCCACCGCCTTGAAGAACCTGTCGGACCGCCAGGTCCAGAAATACAGCATCGACCGCCCGGCGGACGAGAACATCACCCGGTCGGCACGCCCGATCAGGTGGTCAGCGGGCACGAAACCCACGCCGCCATTGGCCTGGATGAACCGGCTGTCCTGGCTGTTGTCGCGGTTGTCGCCCATGAAGAAATATTCGCCCTCGGGCACCGTGAACACGTCGGTGTTGTCGGCAAAGCCGTTCTGGTCGATGTTCAATATCTCATGCGTGCGCCCGCCCGGCAGGGTTTCGACATAGCGCGAGGCGTTGCAATCGCCGCCCTCGCCCACCGGGCCGTTTTCGCAGCGCGGCAGGTGGCCCATCGGGCCCTGACGCTCATACGTCTCGGTAAAGATGCCATCGGGGGTCTGCGGTACTTCCTGACCGTTCAGAAACAGAACCCCGCCCTTCATCTGCACGGTATCACCGGGCAGGCCGATCAGGCGCTTGATGAAGTCCGATCCGTTCACCGGATGGCGGAACACGATCACGTCACCGCGTTCGGGCTCTGAGAACAGGAGGCGGCCCGAGAACGGGCACAGGCCGAACGGACAGGAGTAACGGCTGTAGCCGTAGGCCATCTTGTTCACGAACAGGAAATCGCCGATCAGCAGCGTGTCCTTCATGCTGCCCGACGGAATCCAGAATGGCTGAAACAACAGCGTGCGGAATATTCCTGCGATCAACAGGGCATAGACCACCGTCTTGATCGTCTCGACGATGCCGCCTTCGGTCTTTGCCTTGGTCGCCATTTGTCCTGCTCTTTGCGTTCGGGGGTCGAAGTCGCGGCTACATGCGCGCGGGGGGGCGGTAAGTCAAGTTGGCGCGGCCTCTTCTGCGCCAAGGGCGCGGGCCTCGATCACCACAAATGCCTGCGCCCACGGGTGATCGTCGGTGAGCGTGACATGGATTACGGCGCGGTGTCCGGGGGGGGTCATTGCGTCAAGGCGGGCTGCGGCCCAGCCGGTGACATGCATCACCGGCTGGCCGGTCACGAGGTTGGTGACGGCCATGTCGCGCCACGAGATGCCCATGCGCAGGCCCGTGCCCAGCGCCTTGGAACAGGCCTCTTTCGCGGCCCAGCGTTTGGCATAGGTGGCAGCGACGGCGCGGGGACGGCCTTCGGCGCGGCGCTGTTCACGCGGCGTGAAGACGCGGTTGCGGAAACGGTCACCGAAACGAGCAAGGGTCGCCTCGATGCGTTCGATGTTGCACAGGTCGGTGCCGATACCGAGGATCATGTACTGACCGTCCCACCAAGACTAAATTTTTTGGAAAAAATTTGCAAAATTCTTCGAAGAATTTTGACCGGAATTTTTGAAAATTCCGGCTTGGCGTCGGTCATGCGCGTGCGAGGTCCATCCGGCGGCGCATTTCCTCGATGGCCGGCCCCAGACCGCGAAAGATCGCCTCGCCGATCAGGAAATGGCCGATGTTCAGTTCCATCACTTCGGGGAACGCCGCCACATGCACCGCTGTCTCATAGTCCAGCCCGTGGCCCATATGCACCTCAAGCCCCAGACCATGCGCCATCGTCGATGCCCGGCGCAGCGCGTCCAGTTCGACGGCAGCCTCGTCAAGGCGCCCCTCGGCGTAGAGGTCGCAGTAATGGCCGGTGTGCAATTCGACCACGGCAGCGCCCACACGAGACGCGGCCTCGATCTGTTCCGGGGCATGACCGATGAACAGCGACACGCGACACCCTGCCGCCGCCAGCGGGGCCACAAAGCCGGTCAGCCGGTTTGCGTCACCCGCCACCTCAAGCCCGCCTTCGGTGGTACGTTCCTGCCGCTTTTCGGGCACGATGCACACGGCATGGGGGCGGTGGCGCAGGGCGATGGCCTGCATCTCGTCCGTCGCTGCCATCTCGAAGTTCAGGGGCAACTGGATGCCCGCCATCAGCGCCTCGATATCGCCGTCGCGGATGTGGCGGCGGTCTTCGCGCAGGTGGGCGGTGATGCCGTCGGCCCCTGCCGCCTCGGCCACAAGGGCGGCGCGCAGGGGATCAGGCCAGGCCCCGCCGCGCGCGTTGCGCACCGTCGCCACATGGTCGATGTTCACGCCCAGCCGCAGCTTGCCCTTGCCCCGCATCGCGCCCTGCTCCTTTCCCTGCCCCAAGCCCGAGCCTATGCCTTTCCGTCGCCCGCGTCATCCCCGCGCGACGCTGCCGCCTGCGCCTCAACCAACAGCGCCTTGAGCCGCCGCCGCTTGTCCAGCCGGTCGCTGAGCCGTCCGCGGCGCAGTTTCTGATAGGCGTGAACCAGGGGAATGGTGATGTAATAGCCGATCAGACCCGCGATCAGCCCCGGAATAATACTGCCGACAAGATAGGGGAAATACAGCGTATGCCAGAACACCGCCAGACTGTGCCATTCGGTCGGCTCGTCCGAAAAGATCGCCTTGAAATTGCGCCAAAGCTCTGACGCCGCATCACTGAAGGCCGCGACGACCGACAGGAAGGTCATCGGCTGGTCGATGCCCAGCATCCAGTGACCCAGCTCCAGTGACCCGATGGCGATGAACGGGGTGGTGATCGGGTTGGACAGAAAGGTGCAAAGCAGCGCTGCCAGGATGTTGCCACGCATCGCCCAGGCCAGAAGCCCCGCCGAGACGAACTGTATCCCCAGGATCGGCGGGAAGTTCACAAAGGTGCCCGCAAACACGCCACGCGCGATGCGGTGCGGCTCGTCGGGCAGGCGGCGCATCCGATACCACAGGTACTGCGTCGCGCGCCGGAACCCGCCAGACGGATAGACGAGTTCCCGCGTGGCGCGGAGCCAGGTTCGTGGCGTGCGTCGCTTGAAAACCACGGGTCAGGGTTCCTGCAAATGGATCGCTGTGATGCAGCCAAGGGACAAGGCTGCCTGACAACGTGTTGCGGGATTTCGTGTCATTCGGGTGAAGGAACCAGGGTTGGAGCGAAACTTGTGATCCACATCTAGGGTGTCACCGCCCCCAAGTCATCCCCGGCCGGAGCCGCCACGGCAGATTCGTGCGCCGCTGTCACAGCACCCGGTTTGCGCCCCGGGTCGCGGTGGCGGGCGATTTCGGCCACGTCGGTTTCCGCATCAAGCGCCGTCATCACCATGTGCAGATGTTCCACATCGCGCAGGTCAACGTCGATCATCAGGCGATAGAAGTCGGGCTTGCGATCAAGGAACTGCAGGTCCGAGATGTTCGCCTTTTGCTCGCCCACCAGCGTACAGACCCGGCCCAGCACCCCCGCATCGTTCGATATCGTCAGCATCAGGCGCACGGTATAAACCGGCGCATGCCGCCCCGGGGCCCAGTGCAGATCAACCCAGCGTTCCGACTGTTCCTCGAATTCCACCAGTGCCGGGCAGTCGATCGAATGCGCCACCACGCCCTGCCCGCGATAGGTGATGCCGACGATCCGCTCACCGGGAACCGGCTGGCAGCAGGGCGCGCGGCGAAACCCCTGCCCTGCCGAAAGCCCGACCACCGGGCGCGCGCCATCGACAACCTCGACCCTGGACAGGGCCAGTTCGGGGTACAGCGTTTCCACCACACGCCGGGCGGTGATCTCGGCACTGCCAAGACGCGCCAGAAGGTCGTTCTCATCCGCCAGCCCGATCATCTTGGCCGCCGTGCGCAGCGCCTTGTCGGTGGCCTTGCGGCCGACGTTTTCAAATGCCGCGCGCACCAGTTCCTGACCCAGCTTGACGAACCGGCCCCGGTCCTCTTCGCGCAAGCTGCGCCGGATCGCCGCCTTGGCGCGGCCGGTCGTGACAATGTCGATCCACGACGCCTGCGGCCGCTGCCCCTGCGCGGTGATGATCTCGACCGACTGGCCG
>JBBQXK010000041.1:0-32349 GCA_038209775.1 Rhodobacterales bacterium
TGGGGTGGCGGCGGGCCCAGGGAGGAGGAGAGGACCCGCCGCCGGTATCGCCCGGCCAGGGAGGAGGAGAGGCCGGTCGAACCTGTGTCCGGCCTGTCGGGGCCGGGGAATGGGGTGGCGGCGGGCCCAGGGAGGAGGAGAGGACCCGCCGCCGGTATCGCCCGGCCAGGGAGGAGGAGAGGCCGGTCGAACCGTTTTCGGAACACACGCCTTAGCGCATCTTCCGGATCAAATTGCGGCGGCGCCAGGGAGGAGGAACAGCGCCGCCGCTTTTGCACATGACCCCGAGGGAGGAGGAAACGGGGTCGAGCAAAAAACCTTACTTGCCGTAGGCGGCCTCGCGGGCCACCTCATCAATCATTGCCGGATGGATGCCCAGATCGGCCATCTCACGCGTCGTCAGGGCGCGCAGTTCGCGAACGGTCCGCTTGTACACGGCGCGGCGATGGGCCGCTTGCTTCAGGGACGCGACGACCGCCTGCACACGTTCGATAAGGCCCGGGGTGCCGCGCAGGGTTGCATTCAGAAGTGCCATTGTCTCAGCCTCACTCTTTCCTATGACGGCGGGTGGAGCCCGCTTCTGTCAGCGCAAACATGGGATACTTTCTGCACCTGCACAATACAGCCCCGCGCAATGCTGCCATGCAGCAAAGTCATGGCTAGATGGTTAGAATCCGTCAAGTTTTACAAAAGCTTCGCTTGATTTTTCGGCAACCCGCGAACGCGCCCTTGCAGAAAGAGGCAGAACGTACGACTTCTGCCGAAGATGTGGGCGGCAGGAGAACGGCGATGGCAGACCGGGCGGAAATTCTGGCGGCACTGGACCGGATCATGCTGCCCGGCGGCGGATCGCTGGGCCGCGCGGACATGATTCGTGCGCTGACGGTCGAGGCGGGACGCGTCGCTTTCGTGATCGAGGCGGCGGATGCGGCACAGGCGCAGGCCTTGGCCCCGGTGCAGGCGGCGGCCGAGGCGGCATTGCGCGCCTTGCCCGGTGTTACCGCCGTGCAGGTGGTGATGACGGCCCATGCAGCACCCAAGGCGCCGCCATCGCTCAAGATCGGCCAGCACCCGACGCCACAGCAGGGCGGGCCGCAAAAGGTGACCGGGGTGGACCGGATCATCGCCATTGCCAGCGGCAAGGGCGGGGTCGGCAAATCGACAGTGTCATCGAACCTTGCGGTGGCACTGGCGCGGGCCGGCCGCCGCGTCGGCCTTCTGGACGCCGATATCTATGGCCCAAGCCAGCCGCGCATGATGGGCGTATCGGCACGTCCCGCATCCCCTGACGGCAAGACGATCATTCCACTGACCGCCCACGGTGTCACGATGATGTCCATCGGCCTGGTGCTGAAAGAGGATGAGGCGGTGGTCTGGCGCGGCCCGATGATCATGGGCGCGCTGATGCAGCTTATCACCCAGGTGGAATGGGGCCTTCTGGATGTGCTGATCGTCGACCTGCCGCCCGGGACGGGCGACATCCAGTTGACCCTGTGCCAGCGCACGCAACTGACCGGGGCCATCGTGGTATCGACGCCGCAGGATGTGGCGCTTCTGGACGCCCGCAAGGCGCTGGACATGTTCCGCAAGCTGGGCACGCCGGTGCTGGGCCTGATCGAGAACATGTCCACCTATATCTGCCCCAACTGCGGGCATGAGGCGCATCTTTTCGGCCATGGCGGGGTGGCGGCAGAGGCGGCGCGGCTGGACCTGCCGTTCCTTGGGGCGTTGCCCCTCGACATTGCCACGCGTCTGGCCGGAGACGCAGGCACGCCTGTGGCGGCGGGGCAGGGCGCGCAGGCCGATGCCTATGCCGCCTTGGCCGCACGGCTGGTGGCGGGCGGAATGGCCTGAACGGGTCGCTGGCCCCGGCGGCCTTGGTCCCACGCATGGGAAAATCTGGGTCTGCGCCCCCCCAAGCGCGAATCACTGGCCCGTGATACCCTCGTGATTCGGCGCGAATGCACCGGATAAGCCGGAATCACGGACGGTATTCCGCAATCTCAGGCCATTCTTCCCCATTTACCCAAAGATTTCCGCGTCCGATAGGGACGGCATGGGGCACCCCATGTCGCCTATATCTGGTGGTCAGTCATCCGATCATGTCCACCGCTTGATCCCAGGCCCCCCAAAATACCACAAGATGCTGTTCTGGCAGGCCCCCACACACCAGATCTGCCCAACATCACCCACAAAAAACCATTGCGTGGGGGAATTTCCCATGCCATCTATTGTGCATCGGAGACGACAAACGAACTGGGGCGAACTTAAAGACCCCGAACCAAGGCAAAAGCAGACTTCATACAGGCAAACGCTTTCGTCTCCGACAACAAGATCCGGCGCGCCGCGAGCAGCATCCCCCCAAGATGGCGTGCGTGGTCGGACATCCCGGGAACGGGACAGGGCGGCGGTTCGGGCAGTGGCAGCAGCCCGAACCGCCGTTGTCCGTTTCAGGGCATCGCAATCATCACCGGGGGCAGGGGCACTGCCCGGGGTACGAGGACGGCATGGCAGAGTCCTTCAAGAGCCACTTCCCCCAGAAGGTGGACAGCAAGGCCCGGGTGTCGATCCCGGCGGCCTACCGGCGTGTGCTTGAGGCCGGCGATCCGAACTATTCCGACAAATCCCGTCCGCGTGTGGCCATCGTCTATGGCGATGTGAACCGCACCTATCTGGAATGTTTCACCATCAACGATATGCGCAGGCTGGAAAGCCGCATCCGCCGGATGCCGACCAGCGACAAGCGTCGCGCGGTGCTGGCCTACAACATCATCACCCTCAGCACCGAGATCGAGATCGACGACGAAGGGCGCATCGTGCTGCCCCAACCCGCGCGCGAAAAGATCGGCATGGCCAACCTCAAGGACGGGGCCGAGGCGGTGTTCGCGGGCACCGTCGACGCCTTCCGCATCTGGCACCGCGATGACTGGCTGGCCGACGGCGCCCGCCAGAACGCCATGGCCGAAAGCCTGCTGGCCCCCGGCGAAGACATGCTGTCGCTGTTGCCCGACGACGAACCGGAGGAATAGCCTTGGCGAACAGCGCCCCGCTGCCCGGTCGCGCGCCGCACATTCCCGTCCTGCTGGCCCCGATCCTTGCGGCCGCAGCGCCGGTTACGGGGTTGTGGCTGGACGGCACCTTTGGCGCGGGCGGCTATGCGGCGGGGTTGCTGGATGCCGGGGCCGACCGGGTGATCGGCATCGACCGCGATCCCCATGCCCATGCGCTGGCCGCCCCGATGCTGGCGCGCTACGGCGACCGGCTGGCGCTGGTGCTGGACACATTCTCGAACCTTGCGAACGTGACCGATACCCCGCTTGACGGCGTCGTCCTCGACCTTGGCGTGTCGTCGATGCAGATTGACGAGGCGGCACGCGGGTTTTCGTTTCAGAAGGACGGCCCCCTTGACATGCGCATGTCCGATCAGGGGACCAGTGCCGCCGACATCGTGAACACCGCCCCCGAGGATCACCTTGCCGACCTTATCTTTCACTACGGCGAAGACCGCGCCGCGCGCCGCATCGCCCGCGCCATCGTGACCGCGCGGGACGCGTCCCCGATCACCACCACCCTGCGACTGGCCGAGGTGGTGGCATCGGTCCTCCCCCGCCCCAAACCCGGCCAAAGCCACCCCGCCACCCGCACGTTCCAGGCCATCCGCATCGCCGTCAACACCGAGTTTTCCGAACTGGTGCAGGGCCTTGCCGGGGCCGAACAGGCGCTGAAACCGGGCGGCCTTCTGGCCGTCGTCACGTTTCACTCGCTTGAGGACCGCATCGTCAAGCGGTTCTTCCAGACGGCCAGCGGCAGTGAACCCGCCGCCAACCGCTATGCCCCCGAACGCGAGGCGACCACGGCCCGCTTCACCATGGTCACACGCGGCGCCACGGCCCCTGATGCGGCCGAGATGGCCGCAAACCCCCGCGCGCGGTCGGCCAAGCTGCGCATGGGCCGCCGCACCGCCGCCCCCGCCATCGCCCCCGATGAAACGGCGCTTGCCGTGCCCCTGATCCCCGACCGCCGCCAACCCAAAGGACGCCGCTGATGCGCCCCTTCCTCCTTGTCTTCACCGCGCTGACCCTGATGGCGCTGGCCTTCTGGGCCTACCGCGAGAATTACGCCACCCAATCCGCCCTGCGCGAAATGCAGCGGATGCAGACCGAGGTGGCGCAACTGCGTGAGGCGCTGACCCTGCAAAAGGCCGAATGGGCCTATCTCAACCGCCCCGACCGGCTGCGCGATCTGGTGGCGCTGAACTTTGAACGCCTGCCGCTGTTGCCCCTCGAACCCGACCAGTTTCAGGCCGTGGCCAACCTGCCCCTGCCGCCGCCGCCGCCACCCGTGCTTGACCGCCCGCTCGACCTTGCCCCCCTTGATGTGCAAGGCATCCTGCCCGAGGAGGACCCGCTGTGATCCGCGCCCCCCTGCGCCCCTTGGCGCGCATCCTGCAGGCCCGTGCCAAGGGCGAAAACCCCGACGTCATCGAACGCGAAAACCTGCGCCTGCGCGCCGAGGCCACCCGCGACCGCGCCCGTGCGCGCGCCGAGGGGCGGCTGGTGATCCTGGGCTTTGCGTTCTTCTGCGCGTTCAGCGTGATCGGGCTGCGGATGGGGGTTCTGGCCTCGACCGACCCCGCCGAACCGAAAGCCGCGGCTTCCAGCACCGAAATCCTGACCCTGCGGTCAGATATCGTTGACCGGAACGGCCGCCTTCTGGCCACCAACATGGTCACCTCGGCGCTTTATGCCCACCCCCGCCAGATGATCGACCCGGCCCGCGTGGCCGCCGAACTGGCCGCGATCTTTCCCGACATGAACGCCGAAGACCTGCAGCGCCGCTTTACCGACGGGCGCAGCTTCATGTGGCTGCGCCGCAAACTGTCGCCCGAACAGGTGCAGGCGGTGCATGACATCGGCGATCCGGGGTTGCTGTTCGGCCCGCGCGAGATGCGGCTTTATCCCAACGGGCGGATGGCCGCACACGTGCTGGGCGGCGCCAGCTTTGGCGCCGAAGGCGTGAACGCCGCCGAAGTGATCGGCACGGCCGGCATCGAAAAGGCGCTGGATGCCCGCCTGCGCGACCCGGGCCTTGCGGCAACCCCCCTGCGCCTGTCGCTTGACCTGACCATTCAGGCCGCCACGACCGAGATCCTGCAGGCCGGCATGACCATCATGAATGCCGCCGGGGCCACCGCGATCCTGATGGATGCCCATACCGGCGAGGTCATCAGCCTTGTGTCGCTGCCCGATTTCGACCCGAACGACCGCCCCGCCAACCCGACATCGGGCGACCCCGCCGACAGCCCCTTGTTCAACCGCGCAATGCAGGGGGTGTACGAGCTGGGCTCGACCTTCAAGATCTTTGCCGCCGCCCAGGCGATGGAGCTGGGGCTGGTCAACAAGGACACCATGGTCAACGCCAATGCGCCACTGGTCTGGGGCAAGTTCAGGATCAAGGAATTCAAGAACAAGAACTACGGCACGCTGTCGGTCAATGACATCATCGTGCTGTCTTCCAACGTCGGCTCGGCGAAACTGGGGCTGATGATCGGCGGCGAACGGCAACAGGCGTTCCTGAAATCCATGGGCTTTTTCGATGCGACACCGCTCGAACTGATCGAGGCCGCCCGTGCCAAACCCCTGATCCCCGCCCGCTGGCCCGAGATCGTGACGATCACCACTTCCTACGGTCACGGCATGTCGGCCTCGCCGATGCACCTTGCGGCGGGCTATGCGGCGATTGCGAACGGCGGCGTCACGGTGACGCCGACCCTGCTGATGCGCGACCGCGTGCCCGAAGGCACGCGCATCCTGTCGCCCGCCGTCGCCCGCACCTCCATCGACATGCTGCGCGGCGTGGTGACCGACGGCACCGCCAGCTTCGGCGAGGTCGAGGGATACGAGGTGGCAGGCAAGACCGGCACCGCGAACAAGCCCAAAAAGGGTGGCGGCTATTACGAGAACAAGAACATCAACACCTTCGCCGCGATGTTCCCGGCCTCTGATCCCAAGTATGTGCTGATCGTGACGCTGTATGAGCCGGTCGATACCTCGGGGTCCGAGCCACACCGCACCGCCGGATGGACCACGGTGCCGGTCGCCGCCGAGATCATCCGCCGGGTGGCGCCCCTGCTGGGCTTGCGCCCGATCGAGCCATTGGCGCCGGACCCGCTGGTGGCGGCGCGGAACTAGGGGTGAGGATGGGCAGCACAGCACCCTTGGCAGTCGCCGGAGACGGGGGGTTTCACACCCCCCGCACCCCCCGTGGGATACTTGTGCAAAGATGAAGGGGCAGGGGGAAAAGCCGTTGTCCGCCCTTGGCCTGACCGCGCGGTCAGGCGGCGACCGGATGGTCAGCGGCATCGGGCTGGACAGCCGCGCTGTGGTGCCGGGGCAGTTGTTCGCAGCCTTGCCCGGCAGTCGCGTGCACGGCGCCACCTTTGTGCCGATGGCGCTGGAGCGGGGGGCGGCGGCGGTTCTGACCGATGCGGCGGGGGCCGAGGTCTGCGGGCCGGCCGTGGCGGCGGCGGGGGCCGCACTGGTGGTGGCGACCGACCCGCGCGCGGCCCTGTCGGCGGCGGCGGCGCTGTGGTTCGGGGCGCAGCCCGCCGTGATGGTGGCGGTCACCGGCACCAACGGCAAGACCTCGGTCGCGACATTTACCCGCCAGATCTGGGCCGCCCTTGGCCTTGCCGCCATCAACATCGGCACCACCGGGATCGAGGGCGCCTGGGCCGCTCCGTCATCCCATACCACCCCCGACGCGGTGACCCTGCAGCGCACGCTGGCCGAGGCGGCGGCGGCAGGTGTGACGCATGCCGCGATGGAGGCATCCTCGCACGGGCTGGACCAGCGCCGGCTGGACGGCGTGACGCTGGCCGCGGCCGGGTTCACCAACCTGACGCAGGACCATCTCGACTATCACGGCACGATGGACGCCTATTTCGCGGCCAAGGCCGGCCTCTTCGACCGCTTGCTGCCACCCGGTGCCACAGCGGTCATCAACATCGACGATCCGCGCGGGCTGTCCCTGTGCCAGACCGCCGTCGCGCGCGGCCACCGTCTTATCCGCACCGGGCGGGCCGAGGGCGCGCATCTGCGCCTTCTGGACCAGCGGTTCGATGCCACCGGGCAATGGGCGCGCCTATTGTGGCAGGGGCAGGCGCTGCAGGTGCGGCTGGCCTTGGTCGGCGGGTTCCAGGCCGAGAATGTGATGGTCGCCGCCGGTCTTGCCATCGGTTCCGGGGCCGAGCCCGAGGATGTGTTCCGCGTGCTGCCGATGCTTGCGGGTGTGCGGGGCCGGATGCAACTGGCGGCCACGCGCGCGAACGGGGCGGCGGTGTTTGTCGACTACGCCCATACCCCCGATGCCGTCGCCACCGCCCTGCAGGCACTGCGCCCGCATGTGATGGGCCGCGTCATCGCGGTAATCGGCGCCGGCGGCGACCGTGACCGCACCAAGCGCCCGCTGATGGGGGCTGCAGCGGTCGCGCATGCCGATGTGGTCTATGTGACTGACGACAACCCCCGCACCGAAGACCCCGCGACGATCCGTGCCGCCATCATGGCCGCCGCCCCCGAGGCCACCGAGGTGCCCGACCGGGCCGAGGCGATCCTGCGCGCCGTCGATGCCCTGTTGCCCGGCGATGCCCTCTTGATCGCGGGCAAGGGGCATGAGACGGGGCAGATTGTCGGCTACGACATCTATCCCTTCGATGACCTTGAACAGGCCAGCATCGCGGTGGCCGCCCTTGACGGCCTTGCATGATGCGCCACCCGGAGACAGACCGATGATCCGCACCCTGTGCCTTGTCGCCGCCCTCCTCGCACCCGTGCCCCTGTCGGCACAGGACCTGACCCCCCCGCAGGCGGGTACCTTCACCCTTGACCCCGGCCATACGCGCCTGACGTTCCGCGTCAGCCACCTCGGGTTTTCGATGTACACCGCGTTCTTTCGCGACATCGACGCGGACCTCGCATTCGACCCCGCCAACCCCGTTGCGATGTCACTCACCGCCACCGTCAAGGCAGCCTCGATTGAAACGATGTACCCCGACCCCGCCCTTGATTTCAACGCGGTGCTGGCCGGACCCGAGTTCCTCGACGCCGCGCAATTCCCTGACATCACCTTCACCTCGACCGCCATCGCGCTGACCGGGGCCACCAGCGCCGATGTGACCGGCGACCTTACCCTGCACGGCGTCACGCGGCCCCTGACCTTGGCCGTCACCTTCAACGGCGGCTACGGCGCGTTCGCGCTTGATCCCGGCGGCGCGCGGATCGGGTTCTCGGCCACCGGCACGCTCCTGCGCTCCGACTTCGGCATCGGCTTTGGCGTGCCCGCCCCCGGAACCACATTCGGCGTCGGCGACGAGGTGCAGATCATCATCGAGACCGAGTTCACCAACCCCGACGCCGCCAAGCCGTGACACCAGCGCAGATGCCCCTTATCCCCTTTCATCTTTGCACAAATATCCCACGGGGGGTGCGGGGGGTGTGAAACCCCCCGCTCCTGCCCAAGCAACCAAGAGCATGCCGTGACCCTCTGGACCCACCTCGACGCACGCCTGGCCACCGGCGGCACCGCCACCCGCCCCTTCACCGTCGGTGGCGTGTCCATCGACACCCGCACCCTTGTCCCGGGCGACATGTTCGTGGCCCTGACCGATATCCGCGACGGGCATGATTTCGTGCCCCAAGCCCTTGCACAGGGGGCCGCGGCGGCCCTCGTCGCGCGCGTGCCGGACGGCGTGCCCTCCGATGCCCCCCTCCTGATCGTGCCCGATGTGCTGGCGGGCCTGACCGCCCTTGCCGCCGCTGCCCGCGCGCGGACGTCTGCGCGGGTGGTCGGCGTCACCGGATCGGTCGGCAAGACCTCGACCAAGGAAATGCTGCGTGCCACCCTGTCGGGGCAGGGCCGCACCCATGTAGCCGAGGCGTCGTACAACAACCACTGGGGCGTGCCCCTGACCCTTGCCCGGATGCCCGCCGATACCGAATTTGCCGTCATCGAGATCGGCATGAACCACCCCGGAGAGATTGCGCCCCTTTCCCGCCTGTCGCGCCTAGACGTGGCGCTGATCACCACCGTCGCTGCCGCCCACCTTGAGGCGTTTGCCTCGGTCGAGGGCATCGCCCATGAAAAGGCCGCGATCTTTGACGGGCTCTTGCCGGGTGGTACCGCCATCGTCCCCCTTGGCCTGTCCGTCACGCCGATCCTTCTGGACCACGCCCGCGCCTGCGGTGCGCGCATCGTCACCTTCGGTGCCGATCCCGCCGCCGATTATGCGCTGGGCGACGTGCAGGTGACGCCCGAGGCCACCATCGTGCGCGCCCGCCACCAGGGCGCCGAGCGTCTGTTCAAGGTGATGACCCCCGGCCGCCACTTTGCCGCCAACGCGCTGGCGGCCCTTGCCGTGGCCGATGCGCTTGGCCTTGACCCCTCCATCGCTGCCCTCGATCTCGGCCGCTGGTCGCCGCCCCCCGGGCGCGGCACCCGCGAACGTATCGTGCTGGACGCGCTTGAGGAAACCGGCTTTGGCCTGATCGACGATGCGTTCAACGCCAACCCCGCCTCGATGGCTGCCGCACTGGACCTTCTGGCGGTGTCGCTGCCCGAGGATGGCGTGGGCCGCGTCGGCCGGGGCCGCCGCATCGCCATCCTTGGCGACATGCTGGAACTCGGGCACACCGAGTTTGCGCTGCACGAGGCCATCGCCGACCACCCCGCCATCGCCACCATCGACGTCATCCACTGCGTCGGCCACCGGATGCGCACGCTTCATGACCGGTTGCCCCGGGCCAAGCGCGGCGAATGGGTGGCCAGCGCTGATGACCTTGCCCCCCGTGCCCGCAGCCTGATCGACGCGGGCGATATCGTTCTGGTCAAGGGGTCAAAGGGCATCAAGGTATCCCGTGTGGTTGACGCCCTGCGCAAATTGGGGCAGGGGCCACGCGGCTAAGGCAAAAAACAGGCGCGCCGGACAAACCGGCCACCCAAGGGGACAAGTGAATGCTGTACTGGTTGACCGAGTATTCTGCGGGCGGGGATGTGTTCAACCTTTTCCGCTACATCACCGTGCGGGCAGGGGGGGCGTTCCTGACGGCGCTGGTCTTCGGCTTCATGTTCGGCCGGCCGCTCATCAACCTTCTGCGCCGCAAACAGGGCAAGGGCCAGCCGATCCGCGACGACGGCCCCGCCAGCCACTTTGCCAAGGCGGGCACCCCCACCATGGGCGGCCTTCTGATCCTGTCGGCCCTCATGGTGTCCACGCTTCTGTGGGCGCGACTGGACAATGGCTATGTCTGGATCGTCACGCTGGTAACGCTGGCCTTTGGCCTGATCGGCTTTGCCGACGACTACGCCAAGGTGACCAAGCAGAACACCAAGGGCGTCAGCAGCCGCGTGCGGTTCGTCGCGGGCCTTGTGATTGCCGGGCTTGCCGTCCTTGCCGCAGCCTCGCTGCACCCGCCGGCGCTGACCAACCAGCTTGCCCTGCCGGTGTTCAAGGATGTGCTCCTGAACCTCGGCATCTTCTTCGTGCCGTTCGGGATGATCGTCATCGTCGGTGCCGCCAACGCCGTCAACCTGACCGACGGCCTTGACGGCCTTGCGATCATGCCCGTGATGATCGCGGCTGGTGCGCTGGGGATCATCGCCTACGTCGTCGGCAACGCGAACTACACCGACTATCTCGGCGTCCACTTCGTGCCCGGCACGGGTGAGCTGTTGATCTTCACCGCAGCCCTGTTCGGCGGCGGCCTCGGTTTCCTTTGGTACAACGCCCCCCCCGCCGCCGTTTTCATGGGCGACACAGGGTCGCTGGCCCTCGGCGGCGCCCTCGGCGCCATCGCGGTCTGCACCAAGCACGAGATTGTCCTCGCCATCGTCGGCGGTCTGTTCGTGGTCGAGGCGATGTCGGTCATCATCCAGGTCCTCTACTTCAAGCGCACCGGCAAACGCGTGTTCCTGATGGCCCCGATCCACCACCATTTCGAGAAAAAGGGCTGGGCCGAACCGCAGATCGTGATCCGGTTCTGGATCATCTCGCTGATCCTCGCGATGATCGGGCTGGCGACGCTGAAGGTGCGGTAGGGCGGCAAACGCCTGACGGAAAGGCGGCGGTATGCCGGGGGTAAACTGCCGCGCCCTCAACCGTAACGAATGCGAGCATGCGCATTCGATCTGGTCGGGGATATTCCGGTTCCGGTGCCGGATGAACACGCTGTCCCCCGCGATGGCCGGACCGCCCACGCGCAGGGTGCGCCAGCGCTGAACCAACCACAGCGACATCCATCGCCCCCCACGGCGACCACCGCGCCGTTACCATTCCCGGCCCCCGTGCGCCGGTCTGTGACGGCGCGCCTAAAAGCTGATCTCGGCCACGATCCGCGCGCGCGGTCCCCTTGACGGGGCCGCAAAGTCATCCGGCGCATCCAGCGTCCGCCGCAACAGCGCCTTTGACCGGCCGGGAAACGCCCTTTCCACCTCGGCGCGGTGGTCGTCACTGACTGCACGTTCTGCACATTGGCCCCGCCGGTCCCAGATCGCCCGGCTGACAGGCCCGTTCACCGTGCCGGTGATGACTGCGCCCGCCAGATCATCCGGGTCCACCCGCCGCTCGGCCACCAGCGTGCGGATCGCCTCGCCAAGGATCGCCGCCGAATCGGCGAAATCAACCGCCGCCAGCGCCTTCTGCGCATCGGTCGCCTTGCCGTCCAGAAGGCAATGTCGCGCCACGAACAGCCAGTCATGTACCATGTATGCAGGCGCATAGCCCCAGGGCGAAAACCCCTTGAACAGTTGTGCGGCCTTGGGGATCGACCCGCCATCGGTGTACATCATCCCGGGCTGCACCTCGGCCACCAGGGGGGCGGCCCCCTTCCGCCGGAATACAAGGGGCGCATCGGGGTTCGGCACGAACACGAACTGCCCGTCGCCAAGGCGGTCCCCCTCGCCCACCCACATCACGAACAGGCTGCCACTGAACTCACCCTCGGGCAGGGCCGCATAATCCAACGGCGCACATTGCCCCAGAACGGCAAGTCCCACCAAAAACCCCAGCACCCGCCGCATGATCGGCCCCCCCTGTCGCCTCAGGGCCAGGCCAGGCCTGGCCCGGTGCGAAAGTACGACACGTTGTTGGTAAACACGCTGTCCGGCACCAGCCGGATCAGCCGCCCGTCAGGATCGTCGATGGCCGCGACATTCTCGATGAACCACGGGTTCCACGTGGCCTCATCCGGGCCAAGATACTTGCACAAGAGCCTGCGGAACAACGCAGGCTCCATCGCCCGCACCTCCGCCACCCCCCGCAGCCCCAGATGCAACAGCACCCCGCCCGGATTGTCGAAATGCACGATCTCCACCGCACAGCGCGGGTCCGCCTCCAGCCGCGCCACCGACCGGCCCGCCGCCGACCCCAGCATCCACACCGCACCCCCCTCCCACAGGAACCACACCGGCCCGTTGCGCGGGCCGTCCGGTGACAGGGTGGCCAGGTTCGCCATCAAGGGCATCGCCAGAACCACCTCGGGGTCAAATTCCTGTCCCATTACTGCAACGGCACCAGCGTCGGCTTCAGCGTCCACAACTGCCCCGCCCAGAACCCGCATTCGTTGAGGTACAGCCGGTCCTTCCCCGGCCCGTTGCCGATCACATCCAGACACTTCGTGGCGCCCAAAGCCTCGCTCGACAGCCGCAGCCGCGCCTCGCGGGTATCAAGGCCCCAGCGTTGGCCCGGCGATTCGTCACACGGCAGCAGCCCCGCCTCGCCCGCCCGGTCCCCCGACGGGATCACGCCCAGACACATCCCCTGTCCCCGGAACAACGTCGTCAGCCGGATCGTGCCCCGCGCCGAAGGCACGATATGCCAGAACTGTGCCGACGATTCCGCCAGCGGCTCCAGCTTGGCCGCGTTGTCCAGGGCACCGCCATTGATGACCCCCAGCGGCATCGCCGGGCCAAGGTACTCGGTCGACAGCCGGTAATAGACGTCCGTGCGGATTTCCTGCGCCATGGCTGCCGAACCCGCCATCAGCGCCACCAGGGCCATCAGCATGCGCATCGGTAAATCCTTCCCATTGGGCCTCGAGCCCCACCATGGGGCCACGCAGGCCCCGCCCTTGGCAAGGCGATTCGCAAGCCCGCCCGCCCAACCCCGGGTCCCACCAGCCCTCCGCCCCGTTCATCTTTGTCCAAATATCCCGGGGGTCCGGGGGCTGGCCCCCGGCTCCTCTCCACCCGCGCCACCGTTCCATCCCGCGCGCCCCCGCGCTAAGTTGCGCGCAAACCGGAGACAGCCCATGCCCCGCCCCCTCATCCCCACGGCCCTCGTCACCGGCGGCAACCGCGGCATCGGCCGCGCCATCGCCGCCGCGCTGAAGGCACAGGGCTGCGCCGTCACCATCGGCGCGCGGTCCGACACCGAAGGTCGCCAGACCGCCGCCGCCCTCGGCGTGGCCCACGCCCGCCTCGATCTCGAAGACCCCGACAGCCTGTTCACCCTGATGACCGGAACCGGCGGTTTCGACATCCTTGTGAACAACGCAGGCATCCTGAACGACGTATCGCTCCTCGACCGCCGCTCGGATTTTGCCCGCGCGATGGAGGTGATGGTGGCGGCCCCCCTCGACCTCATCCGCATGAACGTCCCCCACTGGCGCACCAACGGCTGGGGCCGGATCGTCAACCTCTCCTCCGGCTGGGGCGCCCATGCCGAAGGGTTGGAGGGGCCGGGTGCCTATGGCGTGGCCAAGGCCAGCCTCAACGCCCTGACCCGCGCGCTGCCGCGTGACTTGCCACAGGGGGTCAAGGTCAACGCCTGCTGCCCCGGCTGGGTCGCCACCCGCATGGGCGGCCCGGACGCGCCGCTGACCCCCGATGAGGGCGCCGACACCCCGGTATGGCTGGCCCTGCTGCCCGACGACGGCCCAACGGGCGGCTTCTTCCGCCGCCGCCAGCCGATTCCGTGGTAGCGGTCAACAGGCCGGAAAACGCATGTTTTCCGAACCCGAAATCCGCGTGGATTTCGTCCCCGGTTTCCGCGCGGAAACCGCCCTTGCCCAACCGCCCGCGCAACGCCGCCCCGATTTCACCTGCCGTGACCGGCCTCCCTTGCACCCAACCTGCCGCCAGCCCATCCTGCGCCGCCATCACCAAAGGACGATCCAGATGATTCCGGTCAAGGGACATGCGGGCATGCGCGTCGGCGTGCTGGGCCTCGGCCGCTCCGGCCTTTCCACGGCGCGCGCGCTTGCCGCAGGCGGGGCCGAGCCGCTTCTCTGGGACGACAGCCCCGAAAGCCGCGCCCGGGCCGGGGCGGATGGCCTCACCTGCACCGACCTCACCCGCGCCGGTGCGGTGGAATCGCTGTCCCTCCTCGTCACCTCGCCCGGCATCCCCCACCTCTATCCCCACCCGCACCCCCTGATCGCCCGCGCGCTGGATGCGGGCGTGCCCGTCGACAATGACATCGGCCTGTTCTTCCGCTCCTACGCCACGGATGACTGGGAATCCTTCGACCGCACGCCCCGGGTGATCTGCGTCACCGGGTCGAACGGCAAATCCACCACCACCGCGCTCATCCACCACATCCTGACCGCCTCGGGCCGCCCGTCACAGATGGCGGGCAACATCGGGCGCGGTGTCCTTGACCTTGACCCCGCACAGGACGGCGAGGTGATCGTGCTGGAACTCAGCAGCTATCAGACCGACCTTGCCCGCGCCCTGACCCCCGATGTGGCAGTGTTCACCAACCTCACGCCCGACCACCTTGACCGCCACCACGGCATGGGCGGCTATTTCGCCGCCAAGGCGCGCCTGTTCGCGCAAGGCGGCCCCGACCGCGCGGTGATCGGCGTGGATGAGGTCGAGGGGAGCTTTCTCGCAGGCCAGATGGCGCAGGGGCCACAGGATGACCGGGTGATCCGGGTGTCGTCAGGGCAAAAGCTGGAAGCGTTCGGCTGGTCGGTCTTCGCCCGCAAAGGGTTCCTCGCCGAATGGCGGCGCGGCAAACAGGTGGCGTCCATCGACCTGCGCGGCGTGTCGGGCCTGCCCGGGGCGCACAATCACCAGAACGCCTGCGCCGCCTATGCCGCAGCCCGCGCCATGGGCCTTGGCCCCAAGGCCATCGAAGAGGCGTTCCACAGTTTCGCAGGCCTGCCGCACCGCAGCCAGCTTGTGGCCGAACGGGCAGGGGTCCGGTTTGTCAACGACAGCAAGGCCACCAACACCGACAGCGCCGCCAAGGCCTTGCAGGCCTTCCCCCGCATCCGCTGGATCGCCGGCGGCATGGGCAAGGACGGCGGCATCGCGGCCCTCGCCCCGCATCTGGGGGCCGTGGCCAAAGCCTACCTCATCGGCCACTCCGCCCGCGATTTCGCGCTGCAACTGGCCGACACCCCGCACGAGATCTGCGAAACCATGGCCCGGGCCGTGGCCATGGCGGCCGCCGACGCCGAACCGGGTGACACGGTTCTTTTGGCCCCGGCAGCCGCCAGCTTCGACCAATACCCCAACTTTGAAAAACGCGGTGACGATTTCACGGCGTTGGTCAAGGCGCTTGGCCCGGTCTGACCATGGCCGACCCGCCCCGGAATCCATTGCGCCGCAAGTTCGTCTTTTATTCAGCCGCCCTGCAAAGAAACCGCAAACGTGCCACCTCGATCCGACGCCGCCGTAACTGCTGCATGACGCACGTCAACGGGTACCTTCGGTCTTCCTTTGCGGAGCGCAGCGACACCTGCCTGTCGCGCATTGACAAATCTGCCGACGAGGTGCAAGCGACGCTCTATGCCCCGCTGCGCATGACGCAACGGTTTCACCTATTTGAAAACATCTTCTTGGTGAATGTAATGACATGCGGTGTAATTTCACTGAAACAATTTACCCGACCTCACGTCAAGATACCACTTGTTTTCAATCTTCATGCCACCACAATACGCGAAGTAAAACCTCTCGCCTTTTGTTGTAGAAGCTCCCCAAGGCAGTTCCTCAAAGTCACGCTTTGTGCACGTTCCGGATTTAATCAATTTTAATGTAGCCGTACAGAATTGATTAGAGTACAAATTGTAATTGTCAGAATCTTTCAAGAAGCCATCTTTACAGCCAAAAGAGTCTTGTACCGATTTCGGCATACTATCTGTCAAGTGTTGGCTTGATACCCATCTTGTAAGGTATCCATCGACAATACCGTTCTCGGTAGTGCATTCTCTGTTCCCAGAATCAATCGCGTCACTAACTCCACCTTCACACATTGCCGGAGACCTTTCGGCAATTCTCGACCAGCCACCGTGTTCCTCATAAACGGTTACAATCGCCCCTTCAGTCATCCATCCGGTAACACCACAGGATGTCGATGGACACGATCGAATATTGAGCCTCTCTGAGGTGGTCCATTTGGCTGCAGACTCTTTTGGCGCTCCTGCTGCACTTGGTGAGATTGGGAGAGTTTGATCCGCACGTGCAGAAGGGATTGGATAAGTGGATTGGCTAGCGCCAATATCATCGATCTTGGGTTCCGGGTCTTCTAGCGTGGTAACAACGATATCTTTAGGTTCGCTGAGTAAAGCAGTAGCTGCTTTATCAGCCTTTGGTGCATTCGCTTCCATAGCACGCTTCGAGAACGGATTACTTTCTCTGCGGACCTTGGTAAGTTGGAGCTCTAAATCTATCTTAATCTTGCTTAGTTCATCTCTCCATCGTTTTCCAGCCGCATCTTCGTTGTTCTTTGCCTGTTGTAACGCCGTATCCCTTGCCCTTAATGAATCAATTCCAAAGTACCCGTCCTCAGCAATTGGTATATCTACGCGGTATAGACTATCAAATTTGCCATCTGCACTAACATAGCATGTCAGGCTGCCAAAAATGTGCTGCGCTTTCGAGAATATGCCGGCGTCTTTGAAGGCATAGTCAGACGTGTCATATCCAAGGCTTCTAACAACTAGGGCGCAATCTTCCTTTGGACCCGCCACCACATTTGATGGCATTGAGTAGGCCAGAAGTATAAGGCTCAGTGCGGCATGTTTCATATTTGTAGGTCCCTATTCCAGCGCCTCCAGCCGGTCCCACGCGTTGCGCAGCCCCGTCCCCATCGCGGCCATCGCGGCATTGCGGGCGTCGGTCGTGGCATAGGTGATCTGCATCCGCAGATGCGTGCGGTCGTCCACCACCTGCACATGTTTCACCACCCGCGTGTCGCCGCCGGTCCAGTCGGGCTTCCACACTTCGCTGTGCACCAGATGGTCCTGCTCGACCGCCGTGAACGTCCCCGCACACCAGCTTTTTGACCCGTCAGGCAGGGCCCAGGCATGGCGGAACCGCCCGCCCTCCTGCGGATCGCATTCGCAGATTTCCAGCGGCATCGCCTCGGCCCCCATCCAGGCCTTTATCATCTCGGGGTCCAGAAACGCCCAGATCACCTTTTCCGGTGCATGCGCAAAACTGCGCGTCACGTTCACCGCCAGCGGCCCCTCGGCGGCCATCAGGAAATCACTGTCTGCCATCAAACGCCCCCCTCGGAAGTCGCGTGAAAGATACCCGCCGGTGCCCGCCTTGCGCAACTACTCGCGCAATGTCCCCTCATCCGTCAGATGCGCCAGACGCGGCACGTCCTTGGCACCGGCGGTGCCCCGGCCCGACAGCGACGGGTTCTCCATGAAGAAACGGTGGCAACTGAACATCACCCCGTCGCCCGGCGCCAGCGACCGGGAAAAGCTGCCATCGGCGGCCAGCACCCAGCTGTGCGCCTCGTCGGCCATGTTGGCAGCCATGATCTGGCTGGTGATCTGCGCCTTGACGGTGGGGTTCAGCGCCTCGACCAGCGTCTCGACCCGGCGCGTCAGGTTGCGGCCCATCCAGTCGGCACTGGAAAAGAACACCCGCGCCTTTTTCGACGGCAACCCGTGGCCATTGCCGAAACACACGATCCGGCTGTGTTCCAGAAACCGGCCCACCACCGATTTCACCCGGATGTTCTCGGATAACCCGCGTACCCCGGGCCGCAGCCCGCAGATGCCCCGGATCACGCAGGAAATCTTTACCCCCGCCTGGCTGGCGGCATAAAGCGCGTCGATCACCGTAGGCTCGATCAGGCTGTTCAGCTTCACCCATATCTCGGCCGGCCGCCCCGCCCGGGCATGGTCCGCCTCGGCGGCAATCAGCGCCAGAAGGCGCGGCTTCAGCGTGATCGGCGATATCGCCAGATTCTCCAGCCCCTCGGGCTGGACATAGCCCGACAGGTAATTGAACACCTTCGTCGCATCCCGCCCCAATGCAGGGTCACAGGTAAAGAACGACAGGTCGGTATAGATGCGCGCGGTAATCGGGTGGTAATTGCCGGTGCCGTAATGCGTATAGGTCACCAGGTTCTCCCCCTCGCGCCGCACCACGGTGCTGATCTTGGCGTGGGTCTTGTAGTTCATGAACCCGTAGACCACATGCGCGCCCGACCGCTCCAGCCTGCGCGACTGGCGGATGTTCGCGGCCTCATCAAACCGCGCCCGCAACTCGACCAGCGCGGTCACCGACTTGCCCGCCTCGGCGGCCTCGCACAGCGCCGATACCACCGGGCTGTCCCACGACGTGCGGTACAGCGTCTGCTTGATCGCCAGCACATCGGGGTCGGTCGCGGCCTGTTGCAGGAACCGGATCACCATGTCGAATGACTCGTACGGGTGGTGCAGCAGCATGTCCTTCTGCCGGATGGCCGCGAACATGTCGTCCTCGTGATCCTTCACCCGCTCGGGGATGCGCGGGGTAAAGGGCGGCCATTGCAGGTCTTTGCGGCTGGGCAGGATCAACTCCTTGAGGTCGGCCACCCCCAACAGCCCCCGCACCTCGACCACCTGCGCGTCACCGACGCCCAACTCCTCCATGATGATCGCACGCAGGCTTTCGGGGGCCCCCTTGCTCAGCTTCAGGCGGATCACCTCGCCCCGGCGGCGGCGCTTCAGCGCGGTCTCGAACTCGCGCACCAGATCCTCGGCCTCGTCCTCAACCTCAAGGTCGCTGTCGCGCAGCACGCGGAACGCGCAATGCCCCCGGTCGACATAACCCGGAAACAGCATCCCCAGATGCAGCAACAGCAATTCCTCAAGCGGCAGGAACCTGTTCTCACCGGCCTGTGCCGGCAGCGCCACGAACCGCGCGATCTGCTGCGGAATGGGCAACAGCGCCTGCAAGGGGCGGTGGTCGGTGGCCCGTTCCAGTTCCAGTGCCAGACAGAACCCGGTGTTGGGGATGAACGGAAACGGATGGGCGGGGTCGATGGCCAGCGGCGACAGCACCGGAAACACCTTGTTCAGGAAATGCTCTTCAAGGAATTTCAGATCCCGCGCGGTCAGCTTTGACCGCGTCAAAAGGATGATGCCCGTGGCCTCCATCGCCTTTTTCAGCTTGTTGTAGACGGTCTGCTGCACCCGCATCAGCCGCCGCGCATCGGCGTTGATAAGGTCAAGCTGCTCGCCCGCCGTGCGCCCGTCTTCCGACAGCGTCGGCGTGTTCGACCGCACCAGCGCCATAAGGCCGGCCACGCGGACGGTATAGAACTCGTCCAGGTTGGTCGCACTGATCGACAGGAACCGCAGCCGTTCCAGCAACGGCACCGCAGGGTTCGCGGCCTCGTCCAGCACCCGCCAGTTGAACGCCAGCCACGACATCTCTCGGTTGAAGAACCGCCCCGGGCCGTGGGTTTCCGCTTCGGACAGGGTGACCGGGGTGGCGAAGGGGGCTTGCAGGAAATCGGCTTGGGTCATGGTACGTCTTTCAATGCGTCACGGGTATCGTCGCTTGCGGCATCGCTACTGTCCAGCACCCCTCCCATCACCTGTGCCGCCAGCCGCCGCGTTACCGGCTGCCCGCCCGCCAGCGCCGCCGCATCCAACAGCGCCACGGCATCCCCGGCCCCCGCAAACGACCGCTCGATCCGCGGCACCAGCCAGCGGATCAGCGCCGGCGTCACCTCGATCTGGCGGTCGGCGAACAGCTTGACCAACAGCGCCGCCAACAGCGCATCACATGGCGCCTCGACCCGGACCAGCGGCGCCCCCTGCATCCGGCTTTGCAGATCGGGCAGGCACAGTCCCCAGTCGCGCGGCGGGGTGGCGGCGGTGACCAAGAGCCGCCCCCCTTCGGCCAGCATCAGGTTGTGCAGATGGAACAGCGCCGTCTCGGCAGCCACGTCGCCCGCAATCGCCTCGGCATCCTCGACCGCCACACCGGGCAGTGCCGCCAGCCCCGGCACATCGACCAGTGACGCAGCCTGCACCACCACCGCCCCGTTGCAGGCTGCCGCGAACACATGCGCGAGGTGCGTCTTGCCCGCGCCCGCCGGGCCCACCAGCAGCATCCGCCCCCCGGGCCAGCCCCGCCACCCCTCGACCGCCGCCAGCGCCGCTGCATTCGACGCCGCTTCATAGAACGCCTCGCGCCCCAACGCGGGCCGGTGCGCCAGATCGAACGCCAACTGGCCCGGGTTCACTTTGGCGTCCGCGCCTTGGGCGGGGTGCGCACCTTGGCCGGATCGTCCATGATCAACGCCGACGCTTTCCCCTGATACAACAGACTGCCCTGATACTTGCCCATCCCGAACCGCAACAGCACCCCGATGGACGCCGCCACCGGCACCGCCACCAACAGCCCCAGAAACCCGAACAGCGCGCCAAACGCCGACAGCGCGAACAACAGCCACACCGGATGCAGCCCTACCGATTCCCCCACCAGCTTGGGCGTGATCACGTTGCCTTCCAGAAACTGCCCCAGCACAAAGATGCCCGCGACCATCCCGATCGGCAGCCACTCGCCCCAGAACTGGAACAGCGCAAGACCAATGGCCAGCACACCGCCCACCAGCGCCCCCACATAGGGAATGAACGTGACCGCCCCGGCAATCGCCCCCACCACCATGCCGAACTGCAACCCGGTCAGCCCCAGCGCCACCGCGTAAAAGACGCCCATGATGACACAGACACTCATCTGCCCGCGCACAAACGCCGACAGCACCGCGTCGACTTCGTTCGCCAATTGCCGGATCACCGGCGCATGGTCGCGCGGCAACAGGTTGTCCACCCGGGCCACCATCCGGTCCCAGTCCAGAAGCAGATAGAATGACACCACCGGCACCACGACCAGAAACACGATGCCGTTGATGACCCCCAGCGCCGACCCGATCAGCCCGTTGGCAAGATCGCCGCCCTTTGACTGGATCGTCTGCCCGATCTGCTCGATGGTCTGGCGGATCGTGCTGGTCTCGTCCTTCAGTTCGGGAAACCGTTCCAGAAGAAAGGTCTGCAACCGGCGAAAGATGTCGGGTGCCGCGTTGATCAGCGCCGACAGTTGCTGCACCAGTGCCGGGATCACCGCCAGCACCAGCAGCACCGCAATCAGCATCATCCCCAGCGAAATCGCCACCGTCGCCAGCGTCCGCCCCATCCCCGCCCGCTCCAGCCGGTCGGCCAGCGGATCAAGGAAATAGGCAATCGCCCCGCCCACCACAAACGGCAGGATCACGTTGCCCAGCACCAAAAGCGTCAACAGCAGCACCACCGCCGCTGCACCCCAGTATTTCCACTGTTCCCGCATCGGCAGTGCCATCGCGCAATCCTTGTTCCGCTGCCTCACCCAAATGGCGCAGGGCAAGGGGCCATGCAAGGGGCACGAGGTGCAGTTGACGGCCCGCCGCCCCGCTTGCTATCCTGCAACGATGTTAGACGAGTATCCTGCCGATGATCCAACTCCCCATTCGCTGCTTAAACGGCTGATACGGTTCCCGACCATCGGCCTCCGCGCCCCCCTGCCGCGCGCGGCACCTGCAGGGTGCCGAGCCGCGCTGTAACCTTTGTTCCTGCAAGGAAATACCATGACCGACGATCCGACCGACCGCCCCAAGGGCGACGATACGCCCGTATCCCCCAAGACCCCGGCGAAAACCCCGACCCCGCCCAGGGGCTTTGACCCCGCCAACCTCAAGGGCGGCAACCATCCCGGCGGCAAGATGGTGCGCGGCACCCGCAGCGTGCAATCGGCGAAATCGCGCGGCCGCTGACAAACCCGGGGCCGGGCACCACTGCCCGGCCCCCCGCCTCAGTGGCAGGCCGGACGCGTACCCGGCAACAGCACCTTGTCGATCACATGGATCACGCCGTTGTCCGCGATGATGTCGGCCACCACCACATTCGCCACATCCCCCGTGCCATCGGCAATCGTGACTTTGCCACCCGCCTTGGTGATGCACAGCCGCTGCGACGCCAGCACCGGGCGGAACGTCGTCGACCCCGCCGGAATGGCACCCGCCGTCAACAGCCGGTCATCGACGTGGTACAGCAGCACATCCGTCAGTTGCCCCTTGTTCTCGGGCTTCAACAGCGTCTCGACCGTCCCCGCAGGCAGCGCCGCAAAGGCGTCGTTCACCGGCGCATAGACGGTGAACGGCCCCGGCCCCGACAGCGTTTCCGCCAGCCCCGCCGCCGTCACGGCCGCCACCAGCGTGGAAAACCGCGCGTCCCCGGCGGCAATCTCGACAATCGTTTTCGCCTGCACCATCGGCGCAAACATCAGGCACGCGGCTGTAGCCGCAGCAAGGCGGGTCATCATCGGGCGTCACTCCCTCGTTCAGGTTATCCCTGCCCGTCATGGACAGGTGAAACCGTTTACGCAGCGTCATCCAAACTGGGTCACCCGCCTGACGCAGGCGTGATAACCCGTGATCGCGCCACCCTGCCGTGTTGCAGCGCCGGGCGGCAAACCGCCGTCAGCACCCGCTTACACCCCCCCGCCTAAGCCAAAGGTCAATCGACGGGTGCCCCGCAGCCGCTCATCTGGCGGCAGGTGCCACGGCAACGATTGCCCCTGGCCCACCCCGGCGATGCACGATGCACCGCCCATGACAAAGGACGACCCCATGACACGCACCTCCCTCCTGGCCCTCGCCGTGGCCTTCCTCCCCCTCGGCGCCCTCGCGATGCCCGTCGTCGGCGACATCGTCGGCACCAACCCCGAGGCCGCCACGGCAGCCCTCGCGAAATCCGGCTGCACCGTGCAAGAGTTCGAGGCTGAAAAGGGCAAGATCGAGGCGAAATGCACCGACACCACCACCGGCAACCTGGCCGAGGTCTACATCGACCCCGCCAGCGGTGCGGTGACCGAAGTCAAGCTGGCCGACTGACATGGCCACCGCGTCACAGCCCGGCGGCGAAGGCCCGCCCGATCTCTGGGATCCGCTGATCCGCGTCTCCCACTGGGGCATCGCCGCCGTCGTGCTGTCCAACGCGCTTCTGACCAGTGGCGGAAGCACCCTGCACGTCTGGATCGGCTGGACCGGCATGGCGCTTTTGCTCCTGCGCCTCATCTGGGGGGTGGTGGGGCCGCGCGAAGCGCGCTTTGCCGCCTTCCCGCCCAACCCCCTTGCGGCCCTGCGCCACCTCGGACACCTCCTCCGGGGCCGGGCCGCCCTTTACCCCTCGCACAACCCGGCCGGCGCGATGATGGCCTATGCGCTCTGGCTGTCGCTGGCCGTGGTCATCGCCACCGGCCTCGGGATGACCGGCGCCGCCACGCCGATGCAGATCGCCCGGCAGAATGCCGCCGTCGCCGCCGGTGACTGGTCGGTTCTGGTGGACACCACCGCCCCAAAGGCCGATGCCTCACCCGACTGGACCAAGACGCTGCAAGGGATCCACGAAGTGGCCGCCAACCTGATGCTGTTCCTCGCCTTCCTGCACGTCGCGGGGGTCGTGGTCGAAAGCCGCGCCATGCGGCGCAATCTGGTGCTGCCGATGATCGCGGGCACAAGGATGCGGCGCAAGTGACACGCCCGCCCACCCTCCGCCTCACCCACCCCGCCGTCATCACCGCCTTCCTCATGGTCCAGACCCTCGCCGCCGTGTTCTTCCTAGGCGACGTGGTCACCGAGCTTTTCACCGACCCCCTCGGCCCCCATGTGGTGCTTGAGGGGCTGACGGCCCTCGCCCTGATCTCGGGCATGGCCTTCGGCACCCTGACCCTTCGCGCCGCCCTCGACCGCCTGCGCACCCAAAGCGCCGCCCTCGCCGTGGCCGCAGGCTCGCTGGCCCAAGTGATCGACACCCAGTTCACCGACTGGCGCCTGACCCCGGCCGAGCGTGACGTGGGCCTCCTCGCCCTCAAGGGCCTCGACGTGGCCGAGATCGCAGCCGTAAGGGGCGCCGCCACCGGCACCGTCCGCGCCCAACTGGCCCACATCTACGCCAAGACCGGCGTCTCCGGCCGCGCCCAGTTCGCCGCGTTCTTCGTTGAGGACCTGTTGGGAAGCGGCGTGCCCGCAATCGGGGCAGGCCCCTCTGCAACGTCATCCTGACGCGGCCAGAGGGCCCGTTGCGCAATCCCCCTCCCCACCGAACGCCTGTACATACAGATCGCATACGGAAAACATACGGCCCGAATACGGATCGCATACGCCCCCCGGCCCCGCTTGCGGGGCAGGGGCCTTCCCGCTAGGAACACCCCCAGACCCCGCCAGATGAGGCCCCCCATGCGCCTGACCCGCTATTTCCTGCCCGTCCTCAAGGAAAATCCCGCCGAGGCGCAGATCGTCTCGCACCGCTACATGTTGCGTGCGGGGATGATCAAACAGCAGGCGGCGGGCATCTATTCCTGGCTCCCTCTCGGTCTGCGCGTGCTGCGCCGGATCGAGGATATCGTCAATCAGGAACAGGTGCGCGCGGGCCACATCCCGCTTCTGATGCCCACCCTGCAACCGGCGGATTTGTGGCGCGAATCAGGGCGTTACGATGACTACGGGCAAGAGATGCTGCGCATCACCGACCGCCAGAAACGCGACCTCCTCTATGGCCCCACCAATGAGGAGATGATTACCGATATCTTCCGGTCCCACGTCAACAGCTACAAGGACCTGCCGCTGACCCTCTACCACATCCAGTGGAAGTTCCGCGACGAGATGCGCCCCCGTTTTGGCGTGATGCGGGGCCGCGAGTTCCTGATGAAGGACGGCTACAACTTTGACGTGGACCGCGACGCGGCCCTCCACGCCTATAACCGACACATGGTGTCGTATCTGCGCACCTACGAACGCATGGGCCTGACCGCGATCCCGATGCGCGCCGCCTCCGGCCCGATCGGCGGCGATAATACCCATGAATTTCTGGTACTTGCCAGCACCGGCGAATCCGAGGTGTTCTTTGATGCGGCGGTCACCGACCTCAAACTCGGCACCCGCGAGGTGGATTATGACGACCGCGCGCAGGTCGAAGCCATCTGCAAGGAATTTACCACACTCTACGCCCGCACGGACGAAACCCACGATGCAGCCCTGTTCGACCAGATCCCCGAAGAACGCCGCAAAGTCGCGCGCGGCATCGAGGTGGGCCAGATTTTCTATTTCGGAACAAAGTATTCCGAGGCGATGGGCGCAAATGTGGTGACCGCCGACGGCACCCGCGTGCCGGTCGAAATGGGTTCGCACGGCATCGGCGTGTCGCGCCTTCTGGGCGCGATCATCGAGGCGTCGCATGACGACAAGGGCATCATCTGGCCCGAAGGTGTCACGCCGTTCCCGGTCGGGATCGTCAACCTCAAACAGGGCGACGCAGGCACCGATGCAGCCTGTGCCGGTCTGGAAAAGGCGTTCCTCGCCAAGGGCTTGGAACCCCTCTACGATGACTGCGACGAACGCGCAGGCGCCAAATTCGCTACCATGGACCTGATCGGCCTGCCCTGGCGCATCACCGTCGGCCCGCGCGGCCTTGCGAACGGCATCGTCGAGCTGACCTCACGCCGCACCGGCCAGTCCGAAGACCTCACCCCCGAAGCTGCCGTCGAACGCGTCGCCGCGATCTACGCCGGGATCTGATGGAAACCGTCGCGGCCATCCTCTATGGCCTCGATATCCTGTTTCTCTTGTCGTTCCAGTTCCTTAACCGCGACTACGGCCCCTTTGCCCATGCCGTCAGTGACTATGGCGTGGGCCGGACGGCGGGGACGTTCAGGGCCTATCTTCTGGTGGGCAGCATCGCGGCCCCGCTGCTCGCGTGGCAGTTCTGGTCGGCGACAAACCCCGCCTATCCGGTGATGATCCCGGTCTATCTGATCGGGGTCATGCTGGCGCGTCTGGCCCTGGGGTGGTTCCCGAACGACCTGCGGGGCACCCCCCGCACCCGCGCGGGCCACATCCACCACATTGCCACGCTGGTCGGCTTCACCTGTGCCTACATGACCACAACCGAGGCGACACCGCTTTTGGCCGCATCGGTAACCGGCCCGCTGGCAGACATGCTGATATGGTCCAAGCACCTGATCAGCATCGGCTTTATCGCGGTCGTCATCACCTTTGCTTCATCCCTGCGGCGGTACTTTGGTCTGGCCGAACGGCTGTACCTTTACGCCACAGCCCTGTGGTTTCTGACCGCCTCGCTGTTGCTGCCGCCGCTGTAACCCCCTACCGCGCCGCCGCGACAATCCCCAACGCCCGCGCCGACGCCAGTGCCAGCACGTCGCTGTCCAGCCCGCGCGGCCGCTGCCAGGCGCGGATCGCGGCACGGGTGGGGGCGTCCAGCACCCCGGTCAGCGGGTCGGTATAAATCCCCCGCGCCTTGAGCGCGCGTTGCAGCGTGGCCAGAAACTCGCCGTCCATCACGGGCGGGCACGGCGTCTCGAACCATACCGCGCGCCGCTCGGCCACGATGCTTTGCCGCGTCTCGGTGCGGAAGGTGGCGGGTTCCGTCACCACCCCGTCCGGCCCCCGCCGTTCTGGCGTGGCCAGCACCTGTTCGGTCACCGTCTCGATCACGGCGGGCGTCACGGCGCGCTCCCAGCAGGCACCGGGCGGCGTCGATGGCGGCGTGTCGTCCGCTGCAGGCAGCAGCGCCACTGACAGGTCGGTCATCACCGGGGGGGCCGCGACGCAGCCGCCGACCACCAGACAAACCACCAGCGCAAGACGAAAGGTCAGGGTCTGCATCGGGGCCTGTGCGCTGAATTTCCTCGGTTGCGCACGACCATAGCGTCAATCGCCGCCGCCGGAAAGTGTGCGCCGTTTGACGCGGCGGATCGGGGCCTGCCGGGTCTGGCAAAGGCCGGGAATTTGGCCTATGTCGCGCAAGACGCAAAGCAAAGGGCGGATGATGGCGAAGATCACCTATGTCGAACACGGCGGACGCGAGCATGTGCTGGACGTCGCCAACGGCCTGACCGTGATGGAGGGTGCCCGCGACAACGGCGTGCCGGGGATCGAGGCCGATTGCGGCGGCGCCTGTGCCTGTTCCACCTGCCACGTCTATGTCGATGCGGCCTGGGTCGACAAACTGCCGAAGAAGGACGCGATGGAAGAGGACATGCTGGATTTCGCATGGTCGCCCGACCCTGTCCGTTCCCGCCTGACCTGCCAGTTGAAGGTGACCGCTGCCCTTGACGGATTGCGCGTGCAGATGCCGGAAAAGCAGATCTGATGCGGTTGCGGCTGGCACTGGCGATCCTTGCCGTGCTGGCTGCACCTGTGATGGCCGAGGTGACCCAGCCTGCCCCCGGCGCCTATGTCGAGGGCACAGGCCCCGCACCCGCACCCGGGACCGACGACCACCCCACCTGGCCGCTCAGGGCGCGACTTGATGCCCCGACCGACCGCTACGTGCACGGTGTACTGGGCGGCATTCCGATGTTCACCCGGCTGGAGGTCTGGGCGCAGGCCTGCGGTGCCTGCCGCCATGCCAGCGAAAGCAACTGGACAGCACTGCCGGACGATCTGGTGTTCGAGGACGTCGCCCCCCGCCTGTGGGATGTCGATGGCGACGCGCGGCCCGAGATTGTGCTGGTCGAGGCCCATGTGGACTTTGGCGCGCGGCTGGCCGTCTGGGACTATCCGCGCCACGACGGGCCCTCTGGTGCCCTCGTCCGCCGCGCCGCGACCCCCTTCATCGGCCAGCCGCAGCGCTGGCTTGCCCCGGCGGGCGTCGGCGACTTCGATGGCGACGGACGCCCCGAGATCGCTTATGTCGACCGCCCGCATCTGGCGCGCGAACTGGTGTTCGTGCGGCTTGAGGGGGACCGCCTTGTGGAAATCGCCCGTATCCCCGGCCTCACCAACCACCGCATCGGCAACACCGTCATCACCTCTGCCGTCCGCACCTGCGATGGCCTCAGCGAAGTGATCCTGCCCGATGCAGACTGGCAAAGGCTGGTGGCGGCGCGGCTGGACGGCACCCGCATCCGCACCCGCGACGCAGGCCCGATGCGCGGGGCGCAAAGCCTCACCCGCGCCGCCCGCTGCTGACCGGCATCGGCCCGGTCAGTTCACCTTGCCCACCGGCAGGAACGGCAAAGGTGCCACCGGCACGCCATCCTCGATCAGCCGGCGCGCCTCATCCAGCCGCGCCTCGCCGTGGATCGACCGTTCGGGCGCGTCGCCGTCATGGATCGCCCGCGCCTCGGCGACAAAGTTCATCCCCACATATTCGGACTTTTCCGTGATCCGCCGCCGCAGTTCCGCCATCGCGGCCTCACGCGGGTTGGCAGGGGCCGACAGGGGCGCCGCTTCCCGCACGCCCGGCGATGGTGCCAGCGTCACCGAAGGGGCCATCAGCGCCTTGACCACCGCCTTGTTGCCACAATCGGGACAGGCCACCTGACCGGCAGCCAACAACTCGTCATACCCCGCAGCCGACCGGAACCAGCTGTCAAAGGCATGGTCGTTCGCACAGCGAAGGGAATATCGGATCATCGGGGGCCAAGGACCGGATCTGCGCGCATCCGACAAACCTTGTCGCAGGGCCGTGCAAATGCAACCCCCCTCACGCCGTCACCCTGCCCGCAACCGGCTGAAACCCCGTGATCAGCGCGGCCAGTTCCGGCTCGGCCACCTTGCGGGCGGCCTTGACCTGCGCAAACCACTTGATCCGCCGCTCGGCGGCCTCGGGGAAATCGCGGCGCAGGTTGGTCACCTGCATCGGGTACACCGCCACCACACAAGGCACCGCCTGCGGCGCATCCCCTGCACGGTCCATCACCTTGTCATAGGAATACACCCCCAGACAGACCTCCCCGATCTGCCCCCGCACGCCCGCCTCTTCCCAGGCCTCGCGCGCCGCACCTTCGGTTTCGGGCAGCCCGTCGACCGGCCAGCCCTTGGGGATTACCCATCGACCCGTCTCACGGCTGGTCACCAGCAGTACCTCGACATGGCCCCGCGTCAGACGCCAGCATAACGCCGCACATTGTGTGCGCGGTTCACAGGCCCCCTCGGGCCGGAAAGACAGGGCAGGGGTGCGTTTCACATCGGTGCCTGTGCGAAATGGGCCATTCCGGCCATTCTTGTTGTGATCGAAGTCGGCGTTACATCCGTGATAGAGGACGTACGGTTAACATGGCATGACCGGGATGCATTTCCCAGAGTGTCCTGCGAAGAAACAGGGCATTCATCCGCCTGCGATGCCATTCTGCCCATATCCTTCGCGCGCCAAGGGAATGCACCGATGCCTGACCTCCACCCGAACCCCGCCGCCAGCACTTTGGCGGGGCCGCTTTTCATCGGGTCCGAGGTCTATCGCGGTTCCAGCTATGGCGCCCGTCACCCCCTCCGCGTGCCCCGTGTGTCGACGGTGATGGACCTTGCCCGCGCGCTGGACTGGCTGCCACCCGAACGCTACCGCACCAGTCCCCGCGCCACGCCGGTTGCCCTCGCCGCCTGGCACAACCCCGCCTACATCGCCGCCCTGCAGACGGCCGAGGCTGATGGCCATGTCACCGACACCGTCCGCACCCGCCACCACCTCGGCACCCTGTCGAACCCGGTTTTCCCCCAGATGTTCCGCCGCCCGGCCACAGGTGCCGGTGGCATGATGCTGGCCGCCCAGCTTCTGCGCGACGGCGGCACCGTGCATGTGCCCGGCGGCGGCACCCATCACGGCCTGCCCGACCGGGCCAACGGGTTCTGCTATCTGAATGATGTGGTGTTGGGAATCCTCGCGCTGCGCCATCAGGGCATCACCCGCATCGCCTATGTCGATATCGACGCGCACCACTCGGACGGGGTCGAGCATGCCTTTGCCGACCAACCCGACATCCTGATGATCTCGGTCCACGAACAGGGCCGCTGGCCCTTTACCGGCGCATTGGAGGATGCCGGTGCCGGCAATGCCTTCAACCTGCCGGTGCCCAAGGGCTTCAACGATACCGAAATGCGGGCGGTCCTTGACCGCCTGATCCTGCCCCGCGTCACGGCCCATGCGCCGCAGGCGGTGGTCCTGCAATGCGGCGCCGATGCCCTGACCGAAGATCCCCTGTCGCGCCTTTGCCTGTCGAACAACGCCCACCTCGCGGTGATCCGTGCGCTGCGCCCGCTGTCGCCCCGGTTTCTGGTGACGGGCGGCGGCGGCTACAACCCCTGGTCGGTCGGGCGGCTCTGGACGGCCGTCTGGGCCGAGCTTGCAGGCCACCCCATCCCCGACCGCCTGCCGCCCGAGGCCGAAGGCATCCTGCGCGCCCTCACGTGGGGCGGCGGCGGTCGCCCGCCCCCGGACGAGGCGCTGATGACCACCCTCGCCGACCCCCCCCGCGAAGGCCCGGTCCGCGCTGACATCACCGAGCGTCTGGCCCTGCTGGCCACTCGGTGACCCGCGCCATCCTCGCCACGTAGGGTGCGCATTCATTGCGCACCTTCCGCCCGATTCGCCCGATATGGTTAACCCCGCCAAACCCCACTACGCCCGCATACCCACTGTGCATGCCCCGTGCATCGGTTGTGCATCCCCGTTTCCGCCCGAAACCCCCCGATTAATCCAGCGCCCGCAAGCACTTGCACGCCGCCACCCTAGACCACCGGCACCCGCCGCCCCGGCCAGTCCGTCGCCCGGTGATACGCCTGCCCGATGGCCAGCACCCTGGCATCCGCCCCCGAGGGCCCGAACACCTGAAACCCCATCGGCAGGCCCTCGGCCCCAAATCCCGCCGGACAGGCCAGCGCAGGCAACCCCGCCAGCGATACCGGAACAACCACCTCCATCCAGCGGTGATAGGTGTCCATCACCCGCGCGCCAATCACCTGCGGCCACCGCCACTCCACCGGAAACGGCCAGACCTGCGCCGAAGGCAGCACCAGCGCGTCATAGGTGCGAAACACCTCCGCCGCCCGGGCATACCAGCGTGACCGGATCGCGCTGGCCGCGTAAACCGCCTCAGCCGACAGGCCAAGCCCTTGTTCTATCTCCCATATCGTCTCGGGCTTCACCATCGCGCGACGCGCCGGATCGACATACAGATCGCGCTTGGCATTCGCGTTCAGCATCGCGCGGAGCGTCGTCCAGCTTTGCCACAGCTCGGCTGCGGGAAAGGGTGGCGGCACATGTTCCACCACCGCCCCCAGCCCCTCGAACACCCCCAAAGCCGCCTCGCACAGCGCCAGTATCCCCGGCTCCATCGCATAGGAACCGCCCCAGTCGCCCAGCCAGCCGATACGCAACCCCTTGATATCCAGATCAAGGCCCTTGGAAAACGCCACAGCCTCCCGCCCGAACGGCACCCCCGGGTTCGGCCCCGCCAGCACCTCCAGCAACCGCGCCACATCCTCCACCGTCCGCCCCATCGGCCCCTCGGTCGACAGGGTGGCCAGAAACGTATCGCCATCGGCGTCCGCAGGCACCAGACCAAAGGTTGGCCGGAAGCCATAGACGTTGCTGAACGCCGCCGGATTGCGCAACGACCCCATCATGTCACTGCCATCCGCCACCGGCACCATCCGCGCCGCCAGCGCCGCCGCAGCCCCGCCCGACGACCCGCCCGCAGTTCGCGCAAGATCATAAGGATTGCGCGTAACCCCATGGACAGTATTGAAAGAATGGCTCCCATGCCCCCACTCGGGCGTGTTCGACTTGCCGACGAAAATCGCCCCCGCCGCCCGCATCCGCGCGGCCACCAGATCGTCCGCATCCGGCACATGACCGGCAAACAGCGGCGACCCCCATGTCGTCCGCAGCCCCTTTGTTGCCACCAGATCCTTGACCGCCGCCGGCAACCCGTGCAGCCAACCCTGGCGCGGACTTGCGTCCGCCGCCTGCGCCTCGGCCATCAGATCATCAGGATCGCGCAGGGAAATCAGGGCGTTGACGGCAGGATTGACGGCCCCCACCCGCGCCAGATGGTCCGCCATCACCTCGGCACAGGATACCTCACGCGCGGCAATCATCGCCGACAGGCGCGAAGCTGACCGCTCATGCAACTCCACCCCGTCCCCCTTTCATCTTTGCCCAAATATCCTGGGGGGGTCCGGGGGGGCAAAGCCCCCCCGCGGATGGGGCGGCCACCCGCCGGGCCGACGAACAAAATAAGGGGGGGGCCGAGGGAGGGGGGGTAGTAAGAAGCCCAGGAGCG
>JBBQXK010000042.1:0-31331 GCA_038209775.1 Rhodobacterales bacterium
CTAACGAATCCTTGAGTATGTGCATGTTTTATGACCACCGGTTTGGGGGGCAGGGACAAGATGTGGCACGAAAGCAAGTTCTCAAATTGGATCAGAACGGGAGGGCAGAGTTCGTTCGTCCTGCCGTTGACAAGCCTCGTCCGTCTGGAAACCAAGTTTTCGGTCGTGCCCGACAGACTGCTTGACAGCATCATTGATGATGCGCTCGTAGCGGCTGTCTCTCGCCTGAACCAGTACCTTCCGAGCGGCGCGTCCATCGATATCAGCGCAGTCGATCTGACGCCCATCCGAGATCAACTTCGTAGCGAGGTTGCCACACGGTTGACCGAAATCGGTGTGGCCGTAGACGCGAATGACCCCGTGATATCTGCGATCATTTCCCGATATGCCGAGATACTGAACGGATTCCTCCAGACCGAGGGCCTTCACGTCGAAAGATATGTCTGGTGCAGCAGAGATGATGCACGTGTTCGGTCGACCCATGCCGAATACGACGACCAAACCTTCTCATGGTCGGGTCCACCTTCGGGCGGTCATCCGGGTCAAGGGTGGAATTGCAGATGCACTGCGGAACCGATCATTGATCTTGAAAGCATACCTGAGGCCGGAGTTTGCGACATCCGGACTGGGGATCGACTGGCATCCGTCTTCCCTGATGCTGATGCCGACCGTCTGGCGCAGATCGCCCGTGAAATCGATCTGCAGATCGTTGCCGCTCGCCTCGACAGCCCCAATCGTCTTGCTCACTTCTTCGGTCAGGTGCAGCAAGAGGTCGGATTGGGACTGCGTCTTGTCGAGAGCCTTGACTATAGGGCCGACAGACTAAGCTCAATTTTCCGCTATTTCAGTCGCAATCCTGACGAGGCCCTCCTGTTCGGAAGAACCGCCGACCATCCTGCGGATCAAGAAGCCATCGCGAACCGCGCCTACGCCGATCGGATCGGCAATGGTGGTGTCGAAAGCGGCGACGGGTGGAGGTTTCGAGGTCGTGGGCTGAATCAGGTCACCGGCAGGGCAAACTACCGAGCCTTCACTGAAGACCATGCACAATTGTTTGGGGAGCGGATCGATTTCGAGGCCGAGCCGGAACTGCTGGGCACGCCACGCTTTGCGGCGCGTTCGGCGCTGTGGTTCTGGCGCGCGAACGATCTTTTCACGCTCGCAGACGCCGGGATCAGCCGCGCTGCCGCTGACAGCATAACTTCAATCATCAATCCCGGAACTGACTCTTATGCTCAACGGTGGGAAAACGTTCAGAACCTAAGTGGATCTGAGGTTTTCTCCAATATCTGCCGATTTTCGGTTGCAAAGCCACGCTTTGAGGACGCTGAATGAAACGCGATCTGCCCGTTTTGGTGCTAATCGTGTCGCTATTTGCGGCCACTCAGTCCGTTGGCCAGACAACTTTTGATGGTCCGACGGTCGAGACGCCCGAACTACGCATTGAACTTCGTCCCGTTGGCGAGGATCGTTTCACGATTAATGTGACGGACAAAGTGACGGGCATGCAGATCGGCCAAGAGTTTGAAGGTGAAGGAGCGAATGATCCGGAACCTTTCTTGCTGGTCCGAAGCCAGTACTGTAACGCGCCCGTCATCCTGCTTACTGTCAAGTTTCCGTGGCGCCACGCTCTGCCCCAGTATCTGCGGCTCTTGGAAACCTATGCCTTTCGCGGGTCTGACTTAAAATTCATTGACGCCGCTTTCGGCCCGCTAACCGACATAGCGCTGGCCGACAATACAGCTTACGGACCTTTCGACCTCGACATGTTGCCTCCAATCAGGGTGCGTTGCCTTGCCGGAGGCGATGAAAAGCCTTTCGAATTCGTTGAAGAGAAAACCAAATAACCGGCTCGATGTCTCAGAGAAGGTTCGACCGCAGTCGCCTGCGCACCGCCATTTACCCTTGCCAAAGCGCCCCCATGGTCTGGCTGTGGCCAGACTTTTCCGGTTTTTCAGAGGGTAATCCCCCCGGAAAGTATGGGGCTGCATATGTAGAATTCCCTCGCCAAGATGAACGAGGGGATTCTGAATGAAGACAAACAGATACACTGAGGCGCAGATCATTGCGATCCGGCGGCAGGCCGAAGGCGGTGTGCCGGTGGCTGTTACGGCGTTGTTCGACAACCCCGGGCGGCTGATGACATATGCGGCCACCTTCGCCGAGGATTTACGAGGGGGCTGATGGGTTCGGAACCGAAGAGGTTCAGCCGACACAGCAGATTGGTCCCGCAAAGGACGCCACCCGGATATGGACCAGAGCACGATCAAGGGGTTAGCCCCATACCATGGACCGCTGACCGATCGACACCTTTGGGCAATCAATGTCAGGCAGGTGTGTACATGGCCAGCAGGACTGCCCAAGCTTCCAAGCTGGTGGAGTACCATCGGGTTTGAACGGCCCGGTGGGAAAATCACATCCCGGGCCGGAGGCGCAGCGCAATGCGATTGCCGCAATCGCGCCCGCCTGCGTTTCGCAGGAGCCTTGATGTCAAGATACCAAGCGGACCGGACCCGCACCGACCTGTGGCCAGTCGCGGTTTGCCATTCTGCTTGTCGTCAAATCCATCATCCGCACGCAAGTGGGCGCTCTTGGACAAACCCGCGGCGATTCAGACCGACCCAAACGTCCTTGCCCTGGCCTTTTGCCGAACAAGGGTTCGCGCGGACGGCGCAGCAGTATGACCAACTGCGCCGTCTTGCGAAACGCGCCTGGACGGTCAGAACACGGAGAAGTCCGCCTCGGTCAGGGCCAGCCCAGCCGTGATCGTTGCGAAATGCACACGAGCCTCAGACCCCGATCCATCGGCGTCAAAGTAAAGCTGACCGGTAGCGGTATTGTAGAGGATTCGGTCATCCGCATCGGTCGCGGTGCCCGTTGCACCCGCCGCGAAAGCGTTTGCAGCAAGCGGTCCGGTGGTCAGCCCCGCAAAGATATCGCTGGCCAGCCGGATCGTGTCATCCACCACCACAAAGTCGGTAATCGTGTCGACGTTGTCCGCCCCAAGTGCGGTGTTGAACACGAACACATCCCGATCGGCGCCGCCGGTCAGAACGTCGTTCCCGTCGCCACCATTGATGGCGTCGTTGCCACTGCCACCGTTGACCGTGTCGTTGCCTGCCCCCGCAACCATGTTGTTGCCGCCGGCATTGCCCGTCAGCATATCATTACCGCTGCCAGACGTGATGTTTTCGACGTTCAGGATCGTGTCGGTACCATGCCCGGTATTCTGCGCCGTGGTGATGCCAAGGTTGACCGTCACCGCATCGCTGCCAAGGTAGAACACCCGGTCGATGCCGTCGCCACCATCCAGCAGGTCTCTGCCCGCCCCGCCGATCAGAGCATCGCTGCCTTCGCCGCCATAAAGGACGTCGTTGCCATTGCCCCCGTCCAACCTGTCGTTACCGGCGTCGCCGACAAAGATGTTGCTGGCGTCGTTGCCGGTCAACCGATCATTGCCGCTGCCGGCAATGATATGCTCGATGTTCAGGATCCGGTCCCTGCCATAACCGGTGTTTTGCACCGTGGTCAGGTTCAGATCGATAATCGCCGCCGTCGTGCCGTTGTAATAGGCCCGGTCAACGCCGTCGCCACCGTCGATCACGTCATTCCCCTCGCCGCCGGTCAGCCAGTCGTTACCGTTGCCGCCAGAAAGCGCGTCGTCACCGTTGAGCCCTCTCAACACATCGTTGCCGTCACCACCGTCTATTCTGTTGGCCGCATCGCTTCCCGTCAGGATGTCGTTGCCGCTGCCTGCGGTGATGTTTTCGACGTTCAGGATCGTGTCGTTGCCGTGGCCGGTGTTCTGCGCTGTCGTCAGGGTCAGGTTGACCACTGCCGCTGCGGTGCCCGTGTAGAACACCCGGTCGACCCCGTCGCCGCCATCCAGCACATCATCCCCCGCCCCGCCGGTCAGAAAGTCGTTGCCGCCGCCGGTTGTCAGGGTATCGTTGCCGTCGCCGCCAAACAGTCTGTCGCTGCCAGCACCGCTGGCAATGATATCATTACCACTGGATCCGGTGACATTCTCTGGGCTTTGGTCGGTCAGTGAAATGACGATATCCTGCTGGGTCGTCGTCCCCTGATCGTCGGTCACCTGCACGGTCACCGTGTGACTGGTGGCCTGTTCGTAGTCGAGCAACAATGGGGCGGCCACCAAGATGGTGTTCCCCTGCAACCGGAACCGCCCGCCCGCATCGTCAAGCAGAACAAGCGTGGCTGCCGAAGCATCACCGTCGACGTCCGCAATCGTCAGCGTTGCGGCCAACGTCCCGTCGGTGGCATTTTCGGTCACCCCGCCTGGTGCGTTGACAACCGTCACCTGGGGCGCGTCGTTCAGACCGTTGATTGTGATGGTCACAGTCGCCGGGGCCGAGTCCACCGTGCCGTCGTTGGCGACATAGTCAAACGTCACCGTGGCCACGTCGTCCAGCTGCAAGCCCTGATAGGCCGCCGGATCGAAGCTCCAGCTGCCGTCTGCGGCGAAGCTCAGGCCTGCAACCGGCGCGACCAGCGCATAGCTCAGCGGCTCGACGTCGACATCCGTGCCGACCACCGTGCCGGTGATCAGCGCATCCTCGGTGCCGCTGGCCGCCGCCGCCGCCACCACCGGCGCGTCGTTCGCGCCGTTGATGGTGATCGTCACCGTCGCCGGGGCCGAGTTTACGGTGCCGTCATTGGCCACATAGTCGAACGTCACCGTGGCGGATTCGCCGGTGTCGAGACCCTGATAGGCCGCCGGATCAAAGCTCCAGGTGCCGTCTGCGGCGAAGGTCAGGCCTGCAACCGGCGCGACCAGCGCATAGCTCAGCGGCTCGACGTCGACATCCGTGCCGACCACCGTGCCGGTGATCAGCGCATCCTCGGTGCCGCTGGCAGTCGCCGCCGCCACCACCGGCGCGTCGTTGACCGCAGTCACGGTCAGCGCGACGGTTGCTGTCGAGGTCAGTCCGTGGCTGTCCGTGACCGTATAGGTGAACGTCGCCGGGCCGTTGTAGTTGAGGGTCGGGGTAAATGTGATGACCCCATTCAACAGCGCCACCGTGCCGCCGGATGGCGAACTGACGGACGTCACGGTCAACGTGTCGCCCAAGGTGCTGTCGGCATCCGTGTCGTTGGCCATCAGTGCCGCGCCGGTGATGGCCAGCGACCCGTCTTCAAGCAGGGTAAAGCCGCTGTCGTTCACGGCCACCGGCGCATCGTTCAAGATGGTTTCGATGGCGACGGCAGGGTTGGCAGCAAACCTTACGAACTCGATCGACACCAACCGGTCGACATCACCCGATTCCGCGCCGCCGGTTGTCCGGTTGATGATCGTGTAGACGCCAGCCGCAAGGGTCACTGTATAGTCGTTCCTTGCCCCTGACAGCACGACGGTGTCAGTGCCAGCGCCGCCGACGATGCTGTCGTCGCCGACCCCGCCCGACAGCGTATCGTTGCCCGAGCCGCCAGACAGATTGTCGTCACCCGCGCCGCCAAAGATCTGGTCATTGCCCGATCCCCCCGCAAGCGTGTCATCGCCGATATTGCCGGTGATGATGTCGTCGTATTCGGTGCCGGTGATGGTCGCGTCGGCGCTGCCCGTGACGGTAAAGACCTCGGTTGCGCCGGTCACGCCGACGGTGATGGTCTGGGTCTGCGTCGCGCCCAGAATATCGGTGACGGTGACGGTGAACACATCGGTCCCGGTATCGCCGGTCGACAGCGCCTGTGTTGCGACGCGGGCGTTGTCCAGCGTGTAGGTCCAGACCCCGGCGGTGGTGATCGCCAACATGCCATAGGTGCCGTTGGCGTTGCCCGACCATTGCAGCATGTCGCCCATATCGGCGTCCGTGGCCGTCAGGGTGCCCGTGGCCGTCGGTGTGCCTGCGGTGGCGGTATCGGATTCCGTCACCGTCCCCGTTGCCGGGGCAGAGGTGATGACCGGGCCGTCGTTGCTGCCCAGAATGCGGATCGTGACGGTCTGCGTGGCCGTATCCATCTGCGCATCGGTTGCGGTGGCAGTGAAATCCACGGTGAGATCGGCGCTTTCGGGAAGGCTGTTGGCGGCGGCGGGATCAAGGGTGAATGTCCAGACGCCGGTTGTGGCGTTGATGCTGATCGCGCCCAGCGGCGAGGTGCCGGCAATCGACCAGACCAGCGTTGCGGTTTCACCAAGGTCGGCGTCGGTTGCGGTCAGCGTGCCGGATGTCGTCAGCGTGCCGCTGGTGGTTGCGCCCGGTTCTTCGACCGTCCCAAGGTTCGCGCCCGTCGCTGTCGTGATGACCGGCGCGTCATTGGTGCCGGTCAGGGTGATCACCACGTCCACCGTATCGGTCGCGCCGAAATCATCCGTGACGGTGGCGGTGAAAGTCTGCGGGACCATCTGTCCGGCCGTCAGCGCCTGCGCGCCTGCCCCCAACGTAAAGGTCCACGCACCCGAGGCTGCGTCGACCGTCATCGTCCCATAGGCCGAGGCATTCGTGATCGACCAGACCAGATGGCCCATGACAACGGTATCCACGTCGTCGGCCGACAGCGTTCCTGTTGCGGTCGGGGTCACATCTTCGGTGACCGCGCCGGTCAGGGTCGATGTCACGGCGTCAATAACCGGCGCGTCGTTGGTGCCGGTGATGGTGACGGTCAGCGTGGCCGTGTCGGTTTCCCCGTCGGGGTCGGACGCGGTGTAGCTGAACACCTCGGTGACGACCTGGCCCTGATGCAGCGCATCGGTCGCGGCCAGACCATCGCCCAGCGCATAAGTCCACGCACCATTCGCGCCCAGCGTCAGACTGCCGTAGGTGCCTTGCAGCGCCATGCCGACAGTTCCCGTGGTTGCGCCAAAGCCGACTGTGGTCACGGTCAGTTCGCTGGCATCGGCCACCGGGTAAAGATCGGGATCGGTGTCGTTGGTCAGGACGTTACCGGTTGCCGCACTGTCGGCCGTGACCGTGCTTACGCCCGCCTCGATCACCGCATCGGCGCCGTTCACGTCGTCATTGGCGGTGACGGGCGAATTGACGCGGATGTTGATCGAGTTGGTGACCAGCAGGTCGCCGCCAAAGGTGCTGGCGGTGAGTTCAAGCCGGTAGAGACCCGGTGCGTTGGGGTCGAACTGGGCGCCGATGATCGAGGCGAATTCGAAGTTCTGTGACCCTTGATAGTTGGGTTGCGCAAGGAAAGCATTCGCTGCGGCCTGCCCACCCGGACCACCAGCGATGAATGTTGCAATCTCTTGAATGGTAAAGGTACGGAGCGAAGTTTCGCTTCCGCCCGCGCCCACGCCGTAGATGGTAAAGCGGTAATCCAGATCGCCAATCGAGCCACCCGAACCGTCCGTGTTGGCGCCGACCGAAAAGTTGAAGTTCCAGCGGGCAAGAAGGTCGTCAGTCGTGGTGCCGGGATTGTCCTGCGGTGTTCCGCCCGCCGTGCCGGCCGGAACGACATAGGTGCGCCCGGTCGGATCGGCAGCGTCGATCACCAGCCCGCCCGAAACGCGCGGGATGGCCTGCAGACCAAGTTCGACCCCTGCCGCATCGGCGGCATCGGTGGCGATATGGAAACCGGTGCCGGAAATGCCCGAACCGACCAGCAGATCGCCGCCAGCGGTCAGAACCGAGGTGTCAAGGGTGCCGTTCGCATCAAAATCGTCCGGATCCGCGACTGCGGCGACCGTGACGGTCACCGTCCCGCTGTCAGACAGCGCCCCGATCCCGTTGTCGGTGACGGTATAGGTGATGTTCGCGGTGCCGAAAAAGTTTTCGGCGGGGTTGAAGGTGATGACGGTGCCGACGACTGATACGATGACGCCCTGCGCGGAATCGACCGTCGCACCGACCGTCAGCCCGTCCATGTCGCGGTCCGAGATCAGCGAGGCGACGTCGATCACGATGTTCGCGCCGTCCTCGGTGCCCGAGGCGGTGGTATCGTTGGCCACCGGCGCGTCATTCGCGCCTGTCACGTTGATTGTCAGCGTCGCCGTGGTCACGACACCCTGATCGTCAGTGACGCTGACGCTGAAATCTTCGGTTGCGGGGCCGGCGGGCAGGGCGTTTACGGCAGCGGCGTTCGCAGTGAACGTATAGGCGCCGGTCGTCGGGTTGATGGTCAGCGTGCCATAGGTGCCAACGCCGTCTTCTCCCGTGCCAAAGCCGTAGGACAGGCCGGTGCGGTCATCGACATCTGTGGCGACAAGTGTGCCGTTGATCGGCATGAAGGTATCAAGCCCGGCGGTATCCGTGACCGCAATCGAGGCGTTCGCCAGCGTCGGGGCGTCGTTGGTGCCGGTGATGGTGATGGTTACATCCTGCGTCGCCATCGACGTTTCGGTGCCGGATTGGTCATTTGCCGTCAGGGTGTAGGTCACAGTCAGCGACTCGCCAAAGGCAAGGAAATCGACCGCGTTCGACGCAAGCGCAAAGGCCCAGGTCGCGGTGCCGCTGTTGACACCGGTATCGCCGTTGATGCTGAAGGCTGCGATCAGCGCGGCTTCCAATTCGGGCGACAAAGAGAAGTCTACGAACGATGCCTCAACGCGGTCGAATGCCTGCGTGATATCGACGACATTGCCCTCACGGAATTCGATCGCCGCTGTTGCCGCGTTCTCGACGATGCCGATATCCGCATCGGCAAAAGTCACCGAGCCGTTATCGGTCAGCATCACTGCGCCGTCCGCTTCGGTCACCGCACCGGCAATCTCGACCACCGTAATCACCGGGCGGTCGTTATAGCCATTCAGGGACACGGTGATTTCCCGTGTGATCGACCCGCCGGCGGCCTGATCCAGCACCTGAATGCTGAATGTTTCGGTCAGCGACTGGCCCGCGCCCAGCGCGTTCAGGATCGGGCTGTTGGGGTCGATGGTATAGGTCCAGTTGACCGTCTGGGTGCCTGTCTCGGCGTCGCTGATCGCGGTCGTTTGCGTCAACACCCCGCCGAACTGGCTGGCCCCGTTGATCTCGCCCAGATAGTTGCGGATCAGCGCGGTGTTGGTGGACAGATCGGCGTCGGTGAAATCAAAGCTGCCCATGGCGGTGTTCGGGTTCGTCCCGACTTCGCCGTTTTCGGACACGTCGCCTGTTACCGTCCCGCCGGGCACGCCGACGATCACGTCATTGGTGCCGGTCAGGGTGATGGTGACGTTGCGCACGGCAGTGCCGCCGTTGTCGTCGTTCAGCGTGACCGCAAAGGTCAGCGTCGCGGTCTGGGTTTCGCGCAGGAAGTTGAGGGCACCTGCGGTCGGGGCAAAGGTCCAGGCAATGGTGCCGGTGTTGGTATCCATCATGCCGGTCTGGGCGGTAAAGAAGCCCGACAGGGCCTGCGCTGCGGCAAGTTGCTGGACGGTCAGGCCTGCGGGGGCCACGGTCAGCACGGTGCCCGAAACCGTGGGCACATCAGTTGCATCGACGTCCGAGAAAGCAAAGCTGCCGGAAACCGGCGTCGGCACCGCGCCAGGGTTGCCCGTGGGTTCCGTGATCGCACCGGTATCGACGCCGCCCGCCGTGATGACCGGGCCGTCGTTGGACCCGTTCACGGTGATGGTCAGGGTCTGCGTCACGGTCGTGAAACCGTCATCGACGGTATAGGTGAACACGTCGTCCGCGGTTTCGGTCGCGGCCAGCGCGTTGGTATCCGCATCTGCGTCCGACAACGCATAGCTGTAGGTGCCGTTGGCATTCAGCGTCAGCGTGCCGTAGGTGCCCTGCAGCACCGCGACACCCATCGCAAAGGTCGCCGGCCCCGAACCATGGGTCAGCGCCGTGACCGTCAGCGTGGTGTTCTGGTCTGCATCCGTATCGTTGGCCAGCACATCGCCGGTAACCATCGCGGTGCCTGCGACCACCGGTTGATCCCCGGCTTCGGTGACCATGTTCGTGTCGGCCCCAAGGACCGGCGCGTCATTCGTGCCGGTGATCGTGATGACGATATCTTGGGTGTTCGACCCGCCCGTCCCGTCGGACACCGTGACCGGATAGGTCAGCGTCAGCGTTTCGCCGTCGCGCAAAAAGTCGAGGCTGGCGGTCGCGTCATAATCCCAGGTGATACTTGCCGCAGTGCCCGACGCCGATCCCGGGGTGCCGGTTAACACCAGCGTGCCCGCAGCGATCAGCGCCGCAGCGCCTGCGGGAAGCGTGAACGCCGCGCCGCCCAGCAGCACGGTCGGGGTGCCTGCGGTGGCGGTCAGCGTGTCGTTCGCATCCAGATCGGTGACCGAAAGGGTGCCGGTCAGATCAAGCACTTGCATTGCGGCAACGGTATCTTCGACCACCGCAGTCGGTGCGGTGATGGCAGCCAGCACCGGCAGGTCATTGCTACCCGTCAGCGTGATGGTCAGATTCTGCACGACGGAAAGGTCGGTGCCGTCGGATGCACGGATCTGGTAGGTGATGGTGATCGACTGGCCATCATCGAGGAAATCGAGGTTCACGCCTGCGACGGCATAGGTCCAGTTGATGCTGGGAGCCATGCCCGAAGCCAGGACGGAACCCGGAGCCTCTAACCCCGCCGCAAGCGCAGCCGCAAGGCCCGCTGGCAGCATCACGCCGCCGGTTGTCTCGACAACGCCGGTGCCGACGCTGATCGCCAGCGTGTTGGTCCGGTCGAGGTCGGCAAGGCCGAATGACCCCGTGACCATGATGTCCTGCGCCGACGCTTCGCCCGCTTCGGCCACGGCCAACGGCTGGGTGATGGCGGCAAGGGTCGGCGCGTCGTTGGTGCCGGTGACGATCACGGTCACTGTGCGGCCCGCACCGGACGTTGCCAGCCCGCCGGTTGCGCGGTCGGTGACGGTGAACTGATAGGTCAGCGTCAGTGTCTCGCCTGCGGCAAGGAAGTCAAACCGGCTGTCGGCGGCGGCAAAGGTCCAGTTGACCTGCCCGGTGCCACCCGCCGCGCGCTGGGTCAGCGCCTGCGTGGTGATCAGCTCGTCAAAGTCGGCCATGACGACCGGGCCGCCGCTGCTCAGCGTCGCACCCGTGGTGGCGACCGACACGAAATGCGACGTGTCGTTGCGATCCTGATCGCTGTAGGCGACGGCGAAGTTGCCGTTGACGCCGCCATGCACGACCTGAACATTGTGCTGGCCTTCCACCAATGTGCCGGTCACGGCCTCTGACGTGCCAGCAAGCGATCCGTTGCCTGTTGCCACGGCGCTGCCTTCGGTCACGTTCAGCGACCAGGCCTCGGTCCCCGTCGGCGCATCGTTGTTGCCGGTAAAGACGATGGGCACGTTGACGACGACTGCCGCGTTATGCTGGTCGCGCACGGTCAGCGGGAATGTCACAGTCAGGGTTTCGCCAGCGGCAAGGAAATCGACGTCGACGGTGCCGACCGATGTCGGCAACGCGCCTGCGTTGTTGGTGTCGATGGTGATGCCGGCGAGCCCGGTTGTCACGTTGTTGTCGAACGACCAGTCGACGAAAAGCTGGTTGGTCGCGGGATCAAACGTCACACTGTTGATGTCAAAGGCGTTCAGGATGTCCGCCCGGTCATCGCGGGTCAGCGCGCCTGTTAGCGGGATCGAGCCATCGTTGGCAAAGGGATTGCCAGCACCACCCGGGGTTACGCCGGACGAGCTGCCCAGCGTCCCACCGGCATTTGCCCAAACAAACGTCGCTGCCGCCCGGATCGCCGCCACATCGGCAGTGGTGAACACGTCGTCACCATTCTGGTCCAGCCGCAGCACAGCGCCCGCATCCGTATCCGCAAATGTCGCGATCCCGCCGCGCACGTCCTGCGCGCCGCCACCCGTCGCCGCAAAGCGCAGCGCACCGGTGGCGTTCGCGACATCTGTGTAGGCCACAGGCGTTGTCCCCAGCGTACCCGTCGGCGCGTCGTTCGCGCCGGTGATCGTCACCTCGACAGTTGTCGTCGTGCCGTCGGTCGTCGCGACGTCAAAAGTCTGCAGGACGGACTCCGCCTGATCCAACGCCCGCACAGCCGCCAGCGTATTGTCGAGCGTGTAGGTCCAGACCCCGGCCTCGGTGATCGAAAAGGTGCCGTAGGTATCAGCAACGGTCTGCGCGACCCACAGGTCAGGCGTATTGTCGACATCGGTGGCGGTCAGATCAAAGGTCGCGATCGGCGTGCCCGCAGTCGCATCCGCAATCCCTCCGGCCTCGGTCACGGTGCCGGTTCTTGTGCCGATGATCACGGCGGCATCGTTGCTGCCGGTGATGGTGATCGTGACGACCTGCGTGGTGCCGCCTGTGGTCGCTACCGTGAAGGTTTCGGTCAACGGCGGGCTGGCGACGTTCAGGCCCTGAACGGTCAGGTTCGCGTTATCCAGAACATAGGTCCACGCGCCATCGGCACCGATGGCAAAAGTGCCGTAGGCGTTCATGGTCCGCACGCCGCTTTGCGCAGTCCATGCATCGGTGGCATTGTCCGCGTCGGTATGGTCAAGGTTGCCGCTAACCTGCCCGGCGACGGCATTGGTGTCGTTGCCGTTCGCCACGCCCCCCGCCTCGACCACGGTGCCTGCGATGTCGCCAGTGATGATCGCGGCATCGTTCGCGGCCGTGATGTCCAGCGTGATCGTGGACGGGGTCGTGACCGCGCCGTCTGTCACCGACACGTTAAAGGTGACAGTTTCGCCCGTCAGCAATGCCTCGATAGCGGCAGTGTTGGGGGCAAACGCATAGGCGCCGGTTGCGCTGTTCAGGGTCAGGGTGCCGTAGGTGTTCACCACCTCAAGGATTCCGCCACCGATATCCGTGCCGCCCGTGACGGCAAAGGTCAGGACATTGCTCAGGTCGGCATCGGTCGCGACCAGATTGCCGGTTTGGGCCACGAATGTGTCAGGGGCCGCGGTATCAACAAGCGAGATCGTCGCCGCAGCCAGCGTCGGCACGTCATTGGTGCCGGTAATGGTGACCGTCACATCCTGCGTGTTGGTCGCAGTTCCCGTGCCGGAATCGTCGGTCAGGGTGATCCGATAGGTGACAGTCAGCGTTTGGCCTGCCGCAAGGAAATCGACGGCGGTCGAGGGCAGCGCGAGTGCCCAGTTGACGGTGCCATTGTTGGCCCCGGACGAAACACCCGCGCCGGAAATCGAAAACGCGGTGTTCAGTGCTGCATTCAGTGCCGCCTGCTGCGGGCCGGTCAATGTGCCTTGGCCCCAGACCGCCGACATCAGCGCCTCGGTCGCCGTCACCAGATCGGCGGTGGCCATCGTGATGCCCGTATCGGCGTCGGTGAACGTCAGCGACCCGGTCGCGGCCAGGGTCATCGCTGCATCCTCGGTCAGCGCGGCGCTGACCACGCCGGCCACGATCTGCGGCTGATCGTTGGTGCCGGTGATCGTCACCGAAATGTCCCGGAGCAGGAAGTTGCCGTCGCCGTCGACGATCCGGATCTGGTAGGTCTGGGTCAGAACTTCGCCGGCACTCAGGTTCTGCACCAGCGCGGTGTTGACCTCGTACGACCAGCGCACCGTTCCGGTGGTATCGTCATCGCCCGTGCCGGGGCCGTTCAGGCCCGTTGCGCCATCGATGATTGTTGCCACAAACGACCCAATCGCATTGGCTGGCGGGGTGACCAGCAGCCCGTGCGAGTCAGCACTTCCATTGTCCCGGCCCAGGTCTTCGAAGGTGAAGAACTGCGGCGCGATCACCAGAAGCGCGGCGGCATCCTCGATCAGGGTGCCGACGATGGAACCGGAGCCGAATGTGGGTGCGTTCATGATGAATTTCCTATGGATAGCAGCCAAGAGGCAGCAGATTGCTGCACCCCGGGAGGGCTGTTTTTACGATTGAAGAGGCGCTATTTCGCGGGCTTGAACCCGGCTTGGGCGGACTGTAGCCATGGCGTGCCGGTCCCGGTCAACCCAAAATCACTGCCGAAATTGGTTAATAGATGATTAACAGCGCGAATTATGGTAAACCCGGAAACAGCCCGCAATCCTGAGTTGCTGGCCGGTTTTCGTGGTCGTCCCAGAGGTGGTGTGACCGGCCAGTCCGGTCTGGCGAAAGGGGCGATGTCCCCGCCATGATGATTCGGTGTGCCTTGAAACCCGGTACAGCCGAACTGATCCGCCGGTTAGGTATTCACCGGCTCGCCTGACCCGGCCATGCACAACCCGAAAACTGCGCCCCGAAGTGGCACCCTGACAGATAGAAAACGTATCTTCGATGCAGTGTCCGGCCCCAGCGTATCGGCCAATCCGAACACCGCAATGCGCGCACAACAGTGGCAAATTCCGGTTTGGTGACCGATGCGGAAAATCCGCAACCTTGCCGGTGCAAGTCGATCAGGGCGCCGTTCCCCGGAACGCTCGGTCAATTCAAATGCGTGGCCTGAGCACGGCGCCACCTTCTTGTCCGATCATGCCGACGTTTCCAGGCAGTGACGCACCAAGGCGAACGCAGTCAGAATGAAACGCCCGTGGTTTCCCGGACGCTTGCCTGACCCGGTTTCCGCAATCGCACTTCGAAGTTGAACATGGCCAGGCAAGTGATTGCAAATCAATCGCTTAGCGCGGGTCACAGCATTCCGTTGCGCGTGTGCGTTCGTGTCGGGGTTCAGAACATCTCGATCTATTCGAACACGTCTTGCCTTGCGGTTTTGGGGGTCAGGTATGTGTGGCGGCGAATGCGTCTGCGCTTCAAGATCTGGACGAAGGTTTCGAGCGTGACCTTGGGTGGCGTCCGTCAAGCTGGTGTAAACTTCGGGATTGCAATTCGGGATCATCGGTCAGGCGGCCTGGGTGGTTATGCTGAAAAGCGGGTCGATCTGGGCGGTGTCGATCTGGCTGAAGGTCTTAAAACATCATGGGGCGGTGTTGGCTTTGCCAGTCGTCGATCTGCTGTGACAGGACGGCACCGATCAGGCATAAGACGCTGTCCTCGTTGGGGGACATCCCCGTCTGCTGAGGGCGTCCAAGAATGAACTCTGACCGGACAAAGCCCTGAACCGCAGGATTTGATCCGGTAACGGGCATCTTATATTCGTTACACACCATCCGTCAGCGATAACCTGATTTGTGCATTTCATGCAAAGCGTATCGGAAAGAAGCCGCGTTGCGGCATGGCGATACGCACAGCCTGATCCGTCCATCGGCGCAACCGGTCTTGCATCAACGGCCCCGTTAACCGGCTTCCCCGAGGTGAGCGACCGCGTGACGATCATCGCTCGGTCCCGCCGCGTGAGGCCGACAAACGCGCGACCTCATCGACCGGCTGCACAACTCGCGGACACATCACCCGCGACGCCCCGTTGGCCACCACATTTTGCAGCATGGCCGTCCTGTTCGCCATGGTATGATCGAGGCCGCCGTTGCCCTGTCTCACCAACGAACGCCCGGCGGCACCGACAGACCGGATCGGTTATTCATATTCGGTTCAACCGGAATACGGCATGCCTTGCGCATTGACATAGATCGCCCGCAGCGTTGTCGTGGCACAAATATACAGACGGTTCCGCTTGGGGCCGCCAAAGACAAGGTTCGCCACAACCTCGCCTGTCAGGATCTTGCCCAAGAGCGTGCCGTCCGGCGCAAAGCAATGCACGCCGTCGCCTGCCGATGACCAGATGTTGCCGTTTGTATCGACCCGAAACCCGTCGAACAGACCCGTCTCGCAGGTCATCAGGGTGGTGCCCTTACCCAGCGATTTGCCGTCTGTCTTTACCGGATAGGCGCGGATTTTCGGCTCGCAGGACCTGTCGTGGGTCCAGCCGGTATCGGCCACATACAGCAGGCTTTCATCGGGCGAAAAGGCGATCCCGTTCGGCTGCACCAGATCATCCGCCACGACGCTTAGCGCACCCTTGGCACTGATCCGGTAGACCTGACGACGGCCGATCTCGCTTTCTGCCAGATCGCCTTCGTAGTCGCTGTCGATCCCGTATGACGGATCGGTGAACCAGATCGAGCCATCGGATTTCACCACCACATCATTCGGGCTGTTCAGCCGTTTGCTCTGCCAGTCGGCGGCAAGGATCGTCCGGCTGCCGTCATGTTCGGTTCGCGAAACGCAGCGCCCGCGATGCTCGCAGGAAATCAGCCGCCCCTGACCGTCCACCGTATGCCCGTTGTGGTTCATCGCCGGTTGCAGAAAGGTCGAGACCACACCGTTCGTTTCATCGTACCGCATCAGGCGGTCGTTCGGAATATCTGACCAGATCAGATACTTGCCAGCCGCGAAATAGGCCGGGCCTTCGCACCAGCGCCCATTCGACCACAAGGTTTCCATCCGCGCGTTGCCGTGGATCAGCCCGCTGAACCGCGCATCGCGCACCGCATAAAGTTCGCTCATTCGCCCCGCTCCGCCTAGCTTGTTACCCGGTCACCCCGGCCATAAACCAGAAGCATCCCGATGATCACCACGCCATAGATGATCTGGCGAAACGCCTCTGGCATCTGCATGATCGACAGCACCGAGTTCAGCAGCACGATCAGAATAACGCCGACCAGCGTGCCCACATAGCGCCCGCGCCCGCCCAGAATATGCGTGCCCCCCAGAACGACAGCCGCGATGGCGGGCAGAAGATAGGCGTTGCCCATGCCCTGATAGGCTTTCGCCGAATACCCCGTCAGCAGCACACCGGCGACAGACGCACACATGGCCGACAGGACGAAGGCGCCGACGATGACGCCCTTTGTGCGGATACCCGACAGGTAAGCGGCCCGTTCGCGGGTGCCGATGGCGTAGATGGATTTGCCAAAGGTGGTGCGGGTCAACAACAGCACGATGATCAACGACACTGCCGCCCAGACGAAGATCGCCACCGGAATCCCCAGCACCTTGGACTTTGCGAGGATCAGCATGAGGGGCGTGGCTTCGTCTTGTGGCGCAAAGCCGCCCGTTTGGGCCACCATCAGCCCGCGCAGCACCGTATCGACGCCAAGCGTAAAGATCATCGACGGGATCCGCAGATAGGCGACACCAAACCCGTTCAAAAGCCCCACAGCCAAGCCCACCGCCAATGCCGTCGGAATCGCCATCGACCCGCCGACCGCCGTTGCCATCATCGCGGCCGCAGTCAGCGTCCAGGGGATCGACAGGTCGATATGGCCAAGCAAGATCACCAGCATCATTCCGGCGGCGCAGATGCCGAAAAACGATCCGATCTGAAGCTGTTGCAGCAGATAGCCCGGTGACAATAGCGGTGCCGTGCCGGTGGTGGACAGCGTGTAGCCCGTTCCAAGGGCGAGGATCACCAGAATGAAGCCCGATGCGATGATGACGGGCCGGTCTGCGGCCTTGAAACGTTCCAGCATCATCGAAACAACTCCAACCGGTTCTTGACCGACAACGTCCGGAACGCCCCGACACTGACCGCCGCCAGCAGCACCATGCCTTCGATCAGCGGTTGCAACAGCGGGTCTATGTCGAGGATCCGGAAGTAGAACGAAATCACCCGCAAGATCAGCGCGCCGACCAGCGAGGCAATCACCCCGCCAGTGCCCCCCAACAGTGCCGTGCCCCCCAGCACAACGGCTGCGATGGAGTTGAGCGTATAGGCCCCGGCCTGCACCGTGTCTGCATTGCCTGACGAGGTCTGGATCGCGAGGTAAAGCCCGCCACACGAGGCAAAGAACCCGGCAAGCGTGAAGGCTGCGATCTTTGCACGGTTGATCGGCAAGCCGGACATGTAAGCCGCCCCCTCCGCCGAACCGACGGCATAGATCGTGCGCCCGGTCACGGTGCGCTTGAAGGGCAACCAGACAAGGAACGCTGTTCCGAACAGCAGGATCAGGGGAACCGGGATGTTGGCGAACGGTTGCAGCCAGGCCGCATTGCCGCCGTCTGCCAGCCCATAGGTATCGGCGAAATCCCAGACCGTGTTGGTCAGCGCCCAGCCCAGATCGCCGTCAACTTCGCCACCCGGTTGCGGGCGGATCAGCAGGGCAATGCCGATGGCGATGGCCCCGGTGGCAAGGGTCGCGATGATCGGCTGGATGCGGCCGTAGACCACGATCAACCCGTTCATCAGGCCGAACGCCGTGCCCGAGGCGAGGGTCAGCACCATCCCGATGAAAATCTGCAACGGGGTCCCGCTGACGAGGGCCGAGGCGACGCAAGAGGTCATCGTCATGACCGCGCCCACCGACAGATCAAGCCCGCCCATCAGCACCGGCACTGTCTGTGCCATGGCGACAAAGGCGATGGCCACGGCCTCGTTGGAGTTCTGCACCAGAACTGCCGTTGAAAACCCGCGCGGATGCAGGAAATTATACACAATGAACAGGCACGCAAACAACAGCAACGCGCCCGCAAACCCCCGGTTCTGCCGGATCCAGCGCCGGATCATGCAGCATCCGCAATGTTGAGCGACGCCGAGACAATCGCCTGTTCGGTGATCTGATCCCCCGTCAGTTCCCGGATGATCCGCCCGTCATACATCACAATCACCCGGTCCGAGCAGCCGATCAGTTCGGAATAATCCGACGAGTAAAACAGGATCGCCTTGCCCTCATCGGCAAGGCTGCGCATCAGGCGGTAAATCTCTTGCTTGGTGCCTACGTCGATGCCGCGTGTCGGATCGTTCAGCAAGATCACATCCGGTGCGATCATCAGCCATTTCGAGATGACCACCTTTTGCTGATTGCCCCCCGACAAAGTGCTGACCGGATCACCGGGCGAGCCAAGCTTGATCTGCAACGCCTCGATACCATCCTTCACGACACGCTCGACCAGCGCAGGGTTGATCATCGAGCCACGGCTGATCTTGTCAAAGGCAGCGGCCACCAGATTGTCGGCAATCGGCAACGACAGCATCAGGCCTTCGGTCTTGCGGTCTTCGGGAACCAACGCGATCCGGGTTTTGCCGCCCTTGGCGACCACAGGCGAGGTAGGCAGACCCTTTTCGCCGCCGATCTCAACCTCTCCGGTCACGCCTTTCAGCACGCCAAAGAGGGCCAGCAACAGCTCTTTCTGCCCCTGGCCGTCCAGCCCCCCGATGCCGAGAATTTCACCCCGCCCGAGGCTGAGCGTCACCCCGTTAAGCCGGTCTTCCCAGGCAAGGTCCGCCACCTTCAACACGGGCTCGGTCACCTTCGCCGCGGGCTTTGCGGGAAACTGGGCCTCTACATCCCGCCCGATCATCAGGCGGACAATCTCGGCATCGCTCTTTGCGCCCTTCGCAAAGGTTTCGATATGGCGCCCGTTGCGGAACACCGACAGCGTGTCGCACAGCGCCTCGACCTCGTGCATCCGGTGGCTGATGAACAGGCTGGAGACGCCCTGATCCTTCAACGCGCCCAAAAGATCGTAAGCGGTCTGCACATCCCGCGCGGTCAGCGCCGATGTGGCCTCATCAAGGATCAAGACCTTCGGGTTACGCCCCAGCGCCTTTGCGATCTCGACCATCTGGCGGCGCGACAGCGAAAGCTCACGCAGCATGGCCCGCGGGTCCACGTCTTCGCAGCGCACCCGCGCCAGCAGCTCCTCGGCGCGCGCGATCTGCGCCCGCCCGTCAATCAGCCCGAACCGCCGGGGCGGGCGGGCAAGGCTGATGTTGTCGGCCACCGACAGGTCGGGGATCAGCGACAGTTCCTGAAACATGCAGACCACACCCGCCTCGGCCGCCGCACTCGGGCTGGCATGGGTCACCCGTTGGCCGTTCAGCCGCATCTCGCCGGTGTCGGGCTTCAGCACCCCGGCGATGATCTTGATCAGCGTCGACTTTCCCGCGCCGTTTTCACCGAGGATCGCGTGGATTGATCCGGGTTTGCAGGCGAAATCAATGCTTTCCAGCGCGCGGATGCCCGCAAAGTGCTTTGAGATGCCGGAAAGTTCGACAATCGGGGCGTTCATGCATAATCCTTTGAGGGGAAAGGGCGGCCCTTTGCACAGGGCCGCCCATCAGATGCTCAGTTCACATCCGCTTCGGATTGCGCCATGATCGACGGGCCGGTGATGTTCACGCCGCAGGGCGGGAATTCGTTCACCGTAAAGAAGTTGTCCGGCAGGTCGGTCCAGTAGTTCACCCCGTCCACCAGTTGGTCATAGGTCGCAATCGGCAGTGGCACCGAGATCAGTTGCGGCATCGGATTGCCCTCCAGCGCCGAGACGGCCGCCTTCATCGCAATCGCGACCAATCCCGGTGACTGACCGATGGAGATGCCCTTCAGCCCTTCACCCGAATGCTTGGCCAAAAGCTTGCGAAAGCCGTTCTCGGCCTCGCCTGCGATCGGCACCATCGGGTGGCCGGCGTCCAGCATCGCCTGCACCACGCCCGTCGTGCCGCCCTGTGCGGCGATGGCATCAAACGAGCCGTGAACGGCAATCGCATCCGCCACGACCTTTTGCGCCGTGCCGTCATCCCAATTGCCGACAACCGAAACGCGCTCCCACGGGCCGCCGTTTTCGTCCAGCACCGCGTTGATCCCGATTGAGCGGTCGCGGTCAACCGAGTTCCCGGCAAGGCCGCGCACTTCAAGGATCTTGCCGCTGGTCTTGCCCAGTATGCCCAGCTGCTTCACCACCCAATCGCCATAGGCCCGGCCCATCGCAAGCTGGTCCTCGTTCACCTGCATCACGGCGTCGGTGTCCAGGACGTTGTCGAACGGCACCAGAACCACGTTGTTCTTGTCGGCAAGCCGGATCACCCGATCAAAGCCGTCAGGCGACACGGCGATGGTCACGATCGCATCGTAGCCCTGATTGATGAAGTCCTCGATTGCACCAAGTTGCGCGGGCGCATCGGTGCCGGTGGAGACAACCTTGAATTCCGCGATCTTGTCTTTCATCGACGGATCTTCGGCAAACGCCTTGGCCGTCTTGATCATCTGAATCCGCCAGGTGTTGCCGACAAAGCCGTTCACCACGGCAATCTTGTAGGGGCCTTCCTTGGCTGGCCACTGCAAGAACTTCGTATCAGCCGACCATGGCGCAAAGCACGCGGGATCAGCGCCCGGCCCCGCCACGATTTCCGGCCCCGCATAGGCCACCTGCGCCATCAACGACGCCGTTGCCAGCAAAGCGGCAAGTCCCAGTTTCAGTTTCATGTCATCCTCCCAGATGTGCAATTGTGCTTTAAACGTCGTAAGTTGGGGGTTGGCCCTTCTTTTCTTGGGTGCCGTCGTTCTGGCCTGCGCACTCCCTCACAAGCCACGCCCGCGTCTTACATGATCGCGGCCATGCTGAACGTTACGTCAAGTGTTAGGGAAGCGTCTTCTGTCTGTCAATTCAGCGCGTGCAAGCGGTTTGCCCGAAATCTTCGGGCATCTTCGCGGTTGCGGATGGCGGATCAGGAGGCGGCGACCATCTCGCCCAGATGCCTGCCCAGCGGGTGATCGGGGTCGCCCAAGGCCAGGACCACATCCATGTGATGAAGCCTTGGTTCGATGCGCAGCAGGGCAGGGCCTGGCAGTTGGCGCTGCAGGGCCCGTGCCTGCGTATGAAAGGGTGGTGTTTCGGCCCCGCCCACCACCAGCGTACGCGCGGGGCCGGTCGCGTGATCGGCACCAAGCGGCGACCAGTGGGCTGCCTCTGCCTCGGTCAGTGCAATCTCGGGTTGCAGGAAGCTGTCGCGGATCGGGGCAAGGTCGTAGATGCCGCTGACCAGCAGCAGGGATTTGGGCAGGGTTTGGGGCAGGGGGTCGCCGTGCGGAGCCGTCGCTGCAAGATAGCTTGCCAGATGCGCGCCCGCCGAATGGCCCGATACCGTCAGCCGCAAGGGATCAGCGCCCCATTCGGTTGCATGGCCGGTCAGCCAGTGCACCGCCTTGCGCAGTTGCGCCACCAGTTCGGCCATGCGGATGCCGGGCAAAAGCGCATATTCCACCAAGGCAGCCACGCCACCGGCGGCAACCACGGGAGCTGCGACAAAGGCGTAATCCTCTTTCCGGCCCGCCCGCCAATAGCCGCCATGAACAAACACATGCAGCGGTGCGCCGGGTGCCGTGCGGTCGGGCAGCACGATGTCGCAGCGTTCGCGGGCGCCCGGGCCATAGGCAATGTCTGACAAGACCGCATAACGCGACCGCACCGCATCACTGGCCGCCACGTAGCGGTCGGCGAAACCCGCGAAATCCGGAACTGCGGCGCGGATCAGAAACGGGTCAGGGCGGGTCACGGGTGCCACCTCCTACAATGCGAGACACGCGGCGCCATGACGAAAAGCGTATTGCCTCAAAATCCAGACTGATCAAAGAGTATGTTACTGTCCAGCGATGCGGCTTTGCCGGTCGTCTGGTCACATCGCGCGCAGAATGATCGGGAGGATCAGGATGTCGGCCCACTTGTTTCGCAATATCCGCGTCTGGGACGCAATCGGGGATGAGGCCTATCCGGGCGAAGTGCTGGTCGAGGGCAACCGCATCACCGCCGTGGCGCGGGGGGCAGATCAGATCGCGCCAGAGGCTGCGGCAGATGTGATTGACGGCGGCGGGCGGTTCCTGATGCCGGGGTTGGTTGAGGGGCATTGTCACCTGACGTTCTGCGGCCCGTCGCGCAATCAGGATCTGGGGGAAATTCCGCCCGAAGAGCATATGCTGGAAACCTGTCGCGCGGCCACGCTGATCCTGGACCACGGCTTTACCTCGGCCTGGTCGGCGGCCTCGGCCAAGATGCGTCTGGATGTCGTGCTGCGGGCCGAGATTGCCAATGGCCACGTCGCAGGGCCGCGCTACCGGGCAGCGGGGCCCGAGATCACCACGACGGGCGGCCTTGGCGACGAGCGCAAGCTGCATATGCCGGCGGAAAGCTTTGGCTGGATCGCCGATGGCGTAACGGAAGTTCTGCGCGCCGTGCGGCTTTGTTGCCGCGAGAATGTGGACAATGTGAAATTCAACGTCTCGGGCGATGAATTTGTCAGCCACGCGCGGGCCGAGATCATCTCGATGACCGAAGAGGAGCTGACCGCAGGCGTGCGGGCGGCGCATGACTGGGGCAAGATGACCGCCTGCCATGCCCGCGCCGCCGAATCGGTGAAACGCGCGGTGCGGGCGGGAGTGGACTGCATCTATCACTGCGATTTCGCCGATGAAGAGGCGCTCGACATGCTGGAGGCGGCCAAGGACCGGATCATCGTCGGCCCGGCCTTCGGTCTGGTGCATAATTCGGTGTTCGAGGGCGATGTGGTGGGCCTGACCCGCGATGTGGCGGAACGGATGGGCCTGCCGCGCAAGCTGGAACATACCTGCGCCACCTATCACGAAATGCGCAAACGCGGGATGCGGGTGGTTGTGGGCGGCGACTACGGCTTTACCATCACGCCGATGGGCCAGAATGCGCGCGACATCGGCCATTTCGTGAAGTTTTTCGGCTATTCACCTGCCGAGGCGCTGCGCTGTGCCACTGCCGTGGGTGGCGATCTGATGGGGCACAAGGGCGAACTTGGCGTCATCAAGGCCGGGGCGCTGGCCGATATCCTGCTGGTCGATGGTGATCCGCTTCTGGATCAAAGCCTGCTGGTTGGCCCGCACAACTTTGCCTTCATCATGAAGGACGGGCACGTTCACCGCGACTGGCGCCGGCCGGGGATGCGGTCAGAGCTTTTGCGCCCCGTGGCGTGGATGTAAGCGCGGCGCAGCGCCGTCCGCATCGGGCCGATGCAAGCCCGACGGGCTGCTGAAGAACCGAAGGTTCGAGGTGACAACCTGTCAAGGCATGGCACCCAAGCCGCAGGTCCGCCGCGTTCATGGTGGCGTCCTCGGACAGCGCCTGCACAATGGGGTCAGCGCCCGCCCGACACGTTCAGGATTGATCCGGTGATGTACGAGGCCGCGTCCGACAACAACCAGATCGCCGCATGTGCCACCTCCATCGCCGTACCCGCCCGCTGCATCGGCAGGTTCACCGCAAACCGCGTCGCAAAACCGTCGCCGTGCCATTCGTGGATCGGCGTGTCGATCACGCCGGGCCTGATGGCGTTGACGCGGATGCCTTGGGTCGCAACCTCCCGCGCCAGCCCTACCGTCAGCGAATCCACGCCGCCCTTGGACGCCGCATAGGTTACCTCATGCGGCAACCCGCCCAGCACGGCGGCCATCGACGAGATGTTGACGATCGCCCCGCCGGTCCCGCCCCGCGCCGTCGACATCCGGCGCACCGCCTCACGGCAGCAAAAGATCGGCCCGGCCAGATTGACGGCCAGCGTCCTCTCGACCAGACCGGCGTCGGTGTCGCCAATCGCCTGCACCCCGAAAATGCCGCCCGCGTTGTTCACCAGCGCCGTCACCGGCCCTAGGGCCGCATCGACCGCCTGAAACAGGCGGACAATCTCGGCCTCGTGCCCCATGTCGGCCTGCAGGGCCACAGCAGTGCCGCCGGCTGCCCTTATCCCGGAACATACCGCCTCGGCCTCATCGCCATGCACGCCATAGTGTACTGCGACGCGGTAGCCCGCCTTCGCGCCCGCAAGGGCCGTGGCCGCCCCGATCCCCCGGCTGGCGCCGGTTACCAGCAATGTTCCTGCCAAGCCCACCTCCTCAGATCACTTTTTCCGTCTTTGGGTCGAACAGCAGGGCGTGGGTCAGGTCAAGGTCGATCTCGATCCGCTCACCCGGTGCGCTGACTTCATGCGCGCCGAGTTCGGCAATGATGCTGACCCCGCCCAGGGGCAGCGTGGCCTGCACCCGCGTGCCCGTCGGCTGTACCAGTTCCACCGTCACATCAGCCCGCGCATGGCCGGGCAGAAGTGGGCCGTTCGCCCGCCCGATGTGCTGCGGGCGCAGACCCAACAGGGCGGGGCCCGCCTGCCTTGACGCAGACAGCGGCAACCTTGTGCCATCGCCCAGCACCGCCGCCCCCGGCTCCAGCGTCACCGGCACGAAGTTCATCCGCGGGCTGCCCAGAAATCCCGCGACAAACAGGCTCGCCGGGCGTTCAAACAGGTCAAGAGGCGTGCCCTGCTGCTCGATCACGCCATCGCGCAGCAAGATGATCCGGTCGGCCAGCGTCATCGCCTCGACCTGGTCATGCGTCACATAGATCATCGTGCGCCGCAGTTCCTGATGCAGGCGCTTGATTTCCACCCGCATGTCGTCGCGCAACTGGGCATCGAGGTTCGACAGCGGCTCGTCGAACAGAAAGAGCCGCGCATCGCGCACGATGGCGCGGCCGATGGCCACCCGCTGCCGCTGGCCGCCCGACAATTCGCGCGGAAAACGCTGCAGCAGCGGCCCGATGCCCAGCATTTCGGCGGCGCGCGCGACGCGGCGTGCAATCTCGGCGGGGGCCGTTTTGCGGGCCTGCAAGCCAAAGGCGATGTTGTCGCCGACCGACATATAGGGGTAAAGCGCGTAATTCTGGAACACCATCGCGATATCGCGGTCACGCGGGCGGGCCCAGGTCACATCTGTGCCCGCAATCTCGATCCGGCCCTGCGACGGTTCTTCCAGCCCCGCAATCGTGCGCAGCAGCGTCGATTTCCCGCAGCCTGACGGCCCGACCAGCACGGTGAACTCGCCTGACGGCACCTCTAGATCAACCCCTTTGATGGCGTGATAGGCGCCGTAGTATTTGTGCAGCCCGGTGATCTTCAGATCAGACATGCCTCATCCCTTCACCGCGCCCATGGATATGCCACGCACCAGATAGCGCTGCATGGTGGCCACCGCGATGAACACCGGAATCGTGCCCAGCACCGACATCGCGGCAATCTTGGCCCAGAAATTCGACTGCCCGCCAAAGTAATGCGTGACCTGCACGGTATAGGTCGTGACCTCTGTCCGGGTCAGCACCAGCGCGAACAGGAACTCGTTCCAGCTGAACACAAAGGTGAATACGGCGGTGGCGAACAGGCCCGACCGGGCCATCGGGAACACCACCTTCCACAAAACCTCCCACCGCGTGCAGCCATCGACCAGCGCGCTTTCCTCCAATTCCAGCGGGATATCTTCGATATAACCGCGCATCATCCAGATCACATAGGGCAGCGCAAATGCGGTATAAAGCAGGATCAGCCCGAAATAGGTATCGACCCATCCGAAAAAGACATAAAGCAGGAACACCGGAAACACGATGGCCACCGGCGGCATCATCCGCTGCGAAATGATCCAGACCGCCAGGTTCTCGCCCCCCGTCTTGAACCGCACCAGCGAATAGGCGGCAATCGTCCCAAGTACCATCGCGATCAGGGTGGACGAACTGGCAAGGATCAGGCTGTTGAGCACCGACACTGCATCGCCGTCCTTGAACAGCACCTTGTAATTGTCGAACTGGATGCTTTCGGGATACCAGACCGGCGGAAAGGCAAAGATTTCATCCGGGGTCTTGAACGAGATGATGAACAGCCAATAGATCGGAAAGCAGAAAATCACCACCAACAGGCACGCAATCACATAGCGCACTGCCAGCCGGGTGCCCTTGCGGCGATGAAACGGCAGCCCGCTCATTTCGCAAGCCCCATCCGCCGGATCGCCCAGGTCACGATCACCGTCAGCAAAAGCACCACCAGAAACGCGATAGCGGCGGTATAGCTGGTTTCAAACTGCTTGAACCCCTGATTATAGGCATAGACCGAGATGGTTTCCGTCATTGTCCCCGGCCCGCCCTGGGTCAGCGCCCAGATGATGTCGAATATGCGGAACAGATCAAGCCCCCGGATGAGGATCGCAATTGCCATCACCGGCCAGATCGCGGGCAGCACGATCCGCCGGAAGGTGCGGAAGAACCCCGCGCCATCCAGTTCTGCCGCCTCGGTCTGCGATTTGTCGACGTTCGACAGCGCCGCAAGCAGGATCAGGAACATGAACGGCGTCCATTGCCACACCTCGCAGAACAGCAGCGCCGGGTAGACCAGATACGGGTTTATCGTCCACAGCGCGGTAACGGGCTCACCCCAGAACCAGCCGAGGATCTGGTTGATCGGCCCATAGCGATTGTCGAACATCAGCCTCCATGTGGCCCCCGCGACAATCGGCGAAATGATCGTGGGCAGCACCAGAAGTGATATAAAAATTTGCCGCCCCGGCATCTTTTCCAGAAACAGATAGGCCATCGCCAACCCCAGAACCAGTTCCAGCGGCAGGGCAATCGCGGTGATCAACAGCGTGTGGGCCAAAGACAGCCACAGACGCTTGTCCTGAAACAGGTTGGCGTAATTGTAGAACCCGGCGAAAGACGTATCGACATCCATCATGTCGATCCGCATGAAACTGACGATCAGCGAATAGATCAGCGGAAACAGCCCGACCAGCAACATCAGAAAGATGGCGGGCGCAAGCAGCCAGTATTTGAAATTGCGGTCCGGGCGAAGGGCGGCGGTCATGCGGGCTTTCTGTGGTTGTGCCTGCCCCCTTCAGTCAAAGGGGCAGGCCTTGACGCTACATCTTCGGATAGGCGCCGGATTTGGCGGACCAGCTGGCATAAACGGCCTTTTGCGCATCGACCCCGATCTTGTCGGTGATCGCATCCCACTGGCTGGCGGCGTCATCGAGGATTGCCTTCGGGTCTTCCCCTGCCCATAGGCGTGAGACTGACTGACGCAGCACCTCTTCGTACTTGTCGGTCTGCAACAGTGACAGATCAAGCAGCCCCGAATTGGCACCCGCCTGCAATGCCGCCAGATAGTCCTTTGCATCCGGCCACTTGGCCAGATACTCGGGGCTGGTGAAATGCGACGTGCGGAAGGGGTCGCGCAGCGCATAGGGCAGTTGCACCCGTTCAAGACTGACGGATTCAGAGTTCAGCCACTGGATGAACAGATATGCCGCCTCCTTGTTCTTTGACGACGAGGCGACCGACAGCGCAAACCCCGCCGCCAGTTCCGGATGGCCACCCGGCGTCAGCGCATAGCCGACCTTGCCCGCGATGGTCGATTTGGGCACCCAGCTCATCACCTCTTCATCGGTGCCATAGCCCGCCGCCCACCGCCCGTAAGGCGGCCAAGAGATGGTCATCGCGGTTTCGCCCTGCAGGAAGGCCGCAAGGTTTTCGACAAAGCCCCACTGTTCAACCCCCGCCGGGGCCCATTTGTTTTCCGCCAGCCAGTCGGTGAACACCTTGACGCCGGCATCGGTGTTGATCGTGGCGCGCATGGTGTCGGCGTCAAAGAAGCGGCCGCCTTCAACCCGGAAACGCTCCTGGAACATGAAGTTGCCGTAACCCGGTTCGCGGAAGAATGCGGCCCCGTAAGGCTTGCCGCCCGTGGTTTCGGTGATGAACTGGCCCAACTGGTCGAAATCGGCCCAGGTCGTCGGCGGGACCGGCAAGTCGGTGCCGAATTTCTCCTTGTAGGCCGCCTGCAGGGCCGGATCGCCGAGGATGTCCTTGCGATAGTACAGCACGAACACGTCGCCATCATCGGGAAAGCCATAGATCTTGCCATCGACCATCATCTGATTGTCGCGGTAGGTCGGCGCAATCATCTGCAGCTCTTCGGCATAGCCGAACTTTTCGACATAGGGATCAAGCACTTCCAGCGCACCTGCGTTCACCAGATCGGGCATCCAGGCGGGGATGACGTTCAGCGCGTCATAGGCGCCGGTGCCGGCCCGGTATTCCTGCATGATCTTGGTGAACATCTCGGCCACCGGCACTTCGATAACGTTCACGTCGATGCCGGTCAGCTCTTTCCACTTCGGCCCGGAAAAGTTCTTGGGGTCAAGCGATTGCAGCCCGGCCTCCCAGACGATGTTGATCGTCTGGCCCCGGTATTGCTGCGCCGCCGCCACTGCGGTTTCAGCGGCCGCCTGAGCCCAGGCCGGTCGCGCGAAAAGTCCGGCAAATCCGGCCGCAAAGCCCATTCTGCCAACGTCACGTCTCGTAACCATCGCATCCTCCCGTTTATGGACAGCGCCGTGTGGGCTGCCCGGTGATCCCGGCCATTCGGCCCTGGGGTTTTTATGCTCCGTGTCTCTGCCCGTACCCGTTCAGTTTCGCCTTGAATCCGGGCCGGTCCAGCACGCCCCGGTTGACCACGCCGCGCGGCACGCGGCCCTGGCGCACGTCCAGCACCGCCTGCACATCCGCCGCCCCGATCCCGGCAAAGCACTGATCGGTCCAGCACAGCGCGTGCGGCGTCACGATGACATTATCCAGCGCGAACAGCGGGTTCGCGGGGTCTGGCGGTTCCTGTTCAAAGACATCGAGGCCCGCACCCGCAATCGCGCGGTTCTGCAGAACCTTCGTCAGTGCAAGTTCGTCCACGATCGGCCCGCGCGCGGTGTTGATCAGGAATGCCGAAGGTTTCATCATCCCCAGCAGATCGGCACTGACGATGTGATGGGTAGCCTCGGTCAACGGGCAGTTCACGGTCACGATGTCGGAACGCGAAAACAGATCGCCCAGCGACACAAGCTCGATCCCAAGCTCTGCCGCCACCTTTGGGTCGGCATAGGGATCATGCGCGATGAAAGCCATATCCAGCGGTCGCGCCAGCCGGAACATCTCGGCCCCGATGTTGCCGATGCCAAGCGAGCCGAGCGTGCGCCCGACCAGCCCGATGCCCATATGCGCGCCGCGCGCAGCGAACCCCGCCGCCCCTTGCCGCGCCAGCCGGTCCTTGACCATCAACCGCCCGGTCAGCGCAAAGATATAGGTCAGGATCGCCACCGCCACCGGACGGCGCACCCCGTCGGGGGTGATGACCAGCGCAATGTCATTCTCGGTGCAAGCCGGTACGTTCACCGTGTCATAGCCGACACCGAACCGCGCCACCACGGCCAGCCGCCCGGATTTGGGCACGCTTTCCGGCTCGAACCGATGCATCAGGGTGATCAGCGCGTCGAAATCCTCCAACTGTGCGGACTGTAGCGTGCTGGCGTTGGCCAGATATTCGACCTCGACCCCCGGTGTGGCGCGCAGGGGCCCCAGATCGAACACCGGATAGGTGGCGCTGCCATCCTCTTTGCGGAAATCGCCCGAAAGGGCCACGCGGAACGGGTCTGCCATCAGACACACCCTGCCTTCAGCGACGAAATTCCGGCTGAAAGCGCCTGTTGCAGCAGCCAGACGTCGCCGGAATAGCAGCAGAAATCGAAGCCCTGCTTGTAAAGCGCGATCCCGAGGTCGGTCGAGGGCACCAACCGCCCCAGCGCCTTGTTGTGCTTTTTCGCGGCGGCAATGATGCGGTCCATCGCGGCGGTGTAGGTCGGATGGTCGAACTGCCCGGGGATGCCGAGCGAGGTCGAGAGGTCAAAATGCCCGACCCACAGGCAATCCACCCCGTCAACCGCCGCGATGGCATCAACGTTTTCCGCCCCCTCGGCGGTCTCGATCTGGCAAAAGAACGTCAGCCGGTCATTGGCCGCCTGCATCCGGTCGGCCACCGACGCGGTCGAGGTGGAATAATTGTCATGCGCGATGCTGAGCGCGACTCCGCGCTTGCCTTGGGGAAAATACTTCATATGGTCCAGCATCGCCTGCGCCTCGGCAGCGGTGCCCACCATCGGCACCATCACGCCCTCGGCCCCCACATCGCAGGCCCGCGCGATCATGGTGTAGTCCCGGGAGGGTGAGCGCACGATCACCCGCACCCCCGCCGCCTCGAAATACCGGATCGCCGATTTGACCGTTTCATGCGAAAAAGCCGAATGTTCCATGTCCAGCAGTACGAAATCGCACCCTGCGTTGTGCAGGATATGGCCGATGCCCGGCGTGGCGAATTCGACGATGAAGGTGCCGAACTTTGCCTTGCGGCTTTTCGACATGTCCTTAAGTCCGATGGATGCCATGCTGTCCTCTTGGGATTAGGTCCGCGATCCTTCGCAGGCCAGGGTGAATTCCGAAATCGATCTGGACAGCACCAGCGCGGCGCTCGCCTTGTCAAAAACATGGAAATGCGCGGCCTGCAGATGCGCCTCGAACGCCGCCCGGCTGTCGTAGATTTCATACAGCAGGATGGTGTCGGTCGCCCCCTTGGGCACCAGCACGTCAAACCGCCGGCAGCCCGGCTCCTGCGCGCAGGATTGCCGCGCGTTCGCGTCAATCAGCGCGCGGAACGCCGCCATGTCGCTGGCCCGGTGCAACCGGAATTCCACCGTGATGACATAGGGATCGGTCATGCTGCAGCCTCCTTGCCCTTTTCGTATTGCAGCATCACCTGCCGCAAATGCGCGTCCATCGCGGCCCAGGCCCGTTCGGGTGCCCGCGCGGCCACCGCGTCGTAAATCTGCTGGTGGCTGGCCAGTGCCCCTGCCGCCGCCCCCTCGATGCGCAGCGACACCTTGCGCTGCAACGATAGCCAGCCCGCAATCGCCCCGTGCAGCGCGCCGAACACCGGGTTGGTGCCGATCTCTGCCAGCACCAGATGAAATGCCACGTCGGTGCGCTGAAACTCGGCCATATCGCCCAGCGCCGCCCGGTTGACCTCCGGTGCAGCACCCAGCCGCGCCACATCGGCATCGGTTGCAATCTCGGCCGCGTTGCGGGCAATCGCCGCCTCGAACACCCGCCGCGCCTCTTGGAACGCCTGTTCGCCTTGCGGTGAGGCCATCAGATGCTTGGCTGAGCCCGACAACT
>JBBQXK010000043.1:0-31173 GCA_038209775.1 Rhodobacterales bacterium
CCTCTTTCTAAAACCACCACTACATGTGGTGGGTGCCGTTCCTCGCTTACCCCGCGGTTGGGTGGGGCGACCCGTTGCCACGGCCGGCCCCGCTCCCCCGACCTGACGTTGCCGGTCCGTTTTGCGGATCGCCACCTTGCCCTTTTGGCGCAGAGGTAGCCCCATGCTGAAATTCGTGCTGAAGCGTCTTGGCCTGATGATCCTGACGGCGTTTGCCTTGACGTTCATCGTGTTCTTCCTGACCAACCTTGCCCCCAACCTTGAAAAGCTGGCGCGCACCGAAGGGTCGGTGCGAATGACCGAAGAATCGGCAAGGGACTGGGTCATCCAGAACGGCCATGGCGGGTCGATGATCGGGCGTTACGGCCAGTGGCTGGGCGTGCTGCCGGGCTGGACGCGGACGGACGAAGCTGGGGTCACGCGGGGCCGCTGCATCCGCGACGGGGCCGACCCCGCCTTCGCCCCCAGCTATTGCGGTGTTCTGCAGGGCGACTGGGGACAATCGACCTTCTTCAAGGCACCCGTACTGGAATCGCTTGGCGGCAAACTGGCCTCGACCGGCTGGCTGATGCTGGCGGTGATGCTGGTGATGGTGCCGATGTCGCTGCTGATCGGCGTGCTGTCGGGCATGCGCGAGGGGTCGCGGCTGGACCGCAGCCTGTCGACGTTCTCTATCGCGTCAACCGCCACGCCAGAATATGTGTCGGGCGTCATCCTTGTGGCTCTGCTGGCCTCGCCGGTGGTCGGGCTGTCGCCGCTTCTGGCCGAATGGGGCTGGATTGATGGCAAGACGCTGTTTCTGGGCACGGCCACCAGCGCGATGGACCAGATCACCTTCTGGAACTTCGCCCTGCCGGTGATGACCATCGCACTTTACGGGATCGGCTACATCGCACGGATGACCCGCGCCTCGATGACCGAAGTGATGACGCAGCAGTACATCCGCACCGCGCGGCTGAAGGGGGTCGGCTTTGGCCAGGTCGTCATGCGCCACGCGCTGCGCAATGCGCTCATCGCCCCGTTCACGGTCATCATGCTGCAGTTCCCATGGCTTCTGAACGGCGTCGTCATCGTCGAGACGTTGTTCAACTACAAGGGCTTTGGCTGGACACTGGTGCAGGCGGCCTCGAACAACGACATCAACCTGCTTTTGGGCTGTTCCGTCGTGGCGGTGTTTGTCGTCCTCGTGACGCAACTCATGTCCGATATCGGCTATGTCTTTCTGAACCCCCGCATCCGCCTGGCCTGAGAGGATAATCCATGGAACCCCTGAGCTGGACCGGCGCACTCGGCCCCATCCTCAACCCGCTCCTCATGGCCGGAATTGCGATCATCCTGGCCGCGTTCCTCGGGCGCGTCGCCCTGGCCTTTGCCGCGCTATTCGGGATGCAGACCGAGGGCGGATTTCAGATCAGCGGCGTCGGCACCGCCGCCCAGACACGCGGCCCGTCAGACTATGTGACGCTGGCGATGTCGCTGGGGATGTACCTTGTCATCGCAGTGGTGATCGCGCATGTGGTCTGCGGCCTTGTGCTGCCTGCAGAGTCCAAGGGCATCGTCGGCCGCGTGGCGACACAGTTCCTGCCGGTCTGGATCGCCCTGATCGTCACATTCGTGCTGTCCTTCCGGTTCAAGCGCCGTCTTGGCCTATATGGCAAACTGTTCGACAGCCCGGTTGGCATGGTCGGCTTCGGCATCGTGATGTTCTGGGTGTTCGCCGCGCTCTTTGCTGACATGGTTGTGACGCATGACCCGCTGGCGCAATTGTCCGGCCTGAAGAACAAGGTGCCCGGCACGGCGGTCGAGGATGCGGCACAGGGGATCTATCCCTACTACCTCTTCGGCGGCGACCATCTCGCGCGCGATGTGTTCAGCCGGATGGTGATGGGCGCGCGGTCGGTCCTGTCGATTGCACCGGCCGCGACGGCGTTCGCCTTCATGGTCGGCGTTACCCTTGGCCTGCCCGCCGGCTACTTTGGCGGCAAGTTCGACACGATCCTGTCGTTCGTGGCCAACCTTGTGCTCGCCTTCCCGGTGATCCTGCTGTTTTACCTGCTGGTCACGCCGGAAATCCGCGACACCGGCATCCCGGTGGTGCTGGCGGCGGTGCTGTTCATCTTTCCGATCATCTTCTTCGTCATCCTCTTCAATGCCCGCTACTTCACCGACCCGCCCAAGCGCAACCTCTACGTCGGCATCACGCTGGTGTTCGGCCTGTGGGCCTATTCGGGGCTTGCCTTCAACGCCGACCCGACCGGCATCTGGTCGATGGACCCGAACCTTCTGAACGTCTTCGTGTCGGTCGTCTTCGTGAACTCGCCCACAGTGTTCCGCATCCTGCGCGGCCTCGTGATGGACCTCAAGGCGCGCGACTATGTGGCGGCGGGCCAGACACGTGGCGAAGGCCCCTGGTACATCATGCTGTGGGAGATCCTGCCCAACGCACGCGGCCCCCTCATCGTCGATTTCTGCCTGCGCATCGGCTACACCACCATTCTTCTCGGCACGCTTGGCTTCTTCGGCCTTGGCGTGTCGCCCGACAGCCCCGATTGGGGCTCGACCATCGACGACGGGCGCAAACTCCTGTCGCTTTTCCCCCACCCCGCCGTCGTCCCCGCCCTGTCGCTGATGAGTCTTGTGCTTGGCCTCAACCTCCTCGCCGACGGCCTGCGCGAGGAAAGCCTGAAAGACTGATTTCATCTTTGTCCAAATATCCCGGGGGTCCGGGGGCTGGCCCCCGGTCCCGAACCCTCCCCCCGCGAAAGGCCCGCCATGACCAAACCTGCCGCCGACTGGGACAAATCGAAACCCATCCTCGAAATCACCAACCTCTCGATCTCGTTTTTCACCCGCCTGCGCGAAATCCCCGCCGTGATGGATTTCTCCTGCACCGTGATGGCGGGTGAGGCGATGGGTCTGGTGGGCGAGAGCGGTTGCGGCAAGTCGACCGTGGCCTTGGCGGTCATGCGCGATCTTGGCAAGAACGGGCGCATCGTCGCAGGTTCGATCAAGTTCAAGGGGCGCGACCTCACTCACATGGGCGATGAGGAACTGCGTCAGATCCGCGGCAGCGAGATCGCGATGATCTATCAGGAACCGATGGCATCCCTGAACCCCGCGATGAAGATCGGCGCGCAACTGGCCGAAGTGCCGATGATCCACGAAGGCATGTCCAAGGACGACGCCTGGAAACTCGCCCGCCAGATCGTCGCTGACGTACGCCTGCCCGACCCCGACCGTATCATCAACGCCTATCCGCACCAGCTATCGGGCGGCCAGCAGCAGCGCATCGTCATCGCCATGGCACTGATGTCAAAGCCAGCACTCCTGATCCTGGACGAACCTACCACGGCGCTTGACGTGACGGTCGAGGCAGGGATCGTCGATCTGGTCAAGGATCTGGGCGAAAAGTACGGCACCTCGATGCTGTTCATCAGCCACAACCTCGGCTTGGTGATGGACGTTTGCGACCGGCTTTGCGTGATGTATTCCGGCGAGGCGGTGGAGACAGGCAACGTGCGCGAGGTGTTCACCCACATGCGCCACCCCTATACGCAGGCCCTTTTCCGCTCGATCCCCCTGCCCGGCGCCGACAAGAATGCGCGGCCTTTGGTGGCGATCCCGGGCAACTTTCCCCTGCCCCACGAACGCCCGCAGGGCTGCAACTTCGGCCCCCGCTGCGCCTATTTCGAAAAAGGCCGTTGCGATGCCGGCGAGGTGATGATGTCAACCGTGCCGCAGGGTGACCGCCACGGTTCGCGCTGCGTGAAGTGGCAGGAGATTGACTGGGACAAGCCGCCCGTCGCCGCCAAAGCCGTCGAAAAGACCCCGGTGGGCGATGTCGTCCTGCGGATGGAGGATCTGCGCAAGTATTACGAGGTGTCCAAGGGCGCCTTCGGCGGCGGGGCCAAGAAGGTGGTCAAGGCCAATGAGACCCTGAGTTTCGAGGCGCGCGAAGGCGAGACTCTGGCCATCGTCGGCGAATCGGGCTGCGGCAAGTCGACCTTCGCCAAGGTGCTGATGGGGCTGGAGACCGCCACGTCAGGCAAGATTTTCCTCTACAATCAGGACATTCAGGACACCGCCATCGAAAAGCGCAGCGTCGATACCGTGTCGTCGGTGCAGATGGTTTTCCAGAACCCGTTCGACACCCTCAACCCGTCAATGTCGGTTGGTCGCCAGATCATCCGCGCGCTGGAGATTTTTGGTGAGGGCAAGTCGGACGAGGAACGCAAGAACCGGATGCTCGAACTCCTCGACCTCGTGAAACTGCCCCGCGCGTTTGCCGAACGCATGCCGCGTCAGTTGTCGGGCGGCCAGAAACAGCGCGTCGGCATCGCGCGGGCCTTTGCCGGCGGGGCCAAGGTGGTGGTGGCGGATGAACCCGTGTCTGCCCTTGACGTGTCGGTGCAGGCGGCGGTGACCGACCTTCTGATGGACATCCAGCGCAAGAACCGCACGACCCTTTTGTTCATCAGCCACGACCTGTCGATCGTGCGCTATCTGTCTGACCGCGTCATGGTGATGTACCTCGGCCATGTGGTGGAACTTGGCACCACCGACCAGGTGTTCAGCCCCCCCTACCACCCCTATACCGAGGCGCTTCTGTCCGCCGTCCCCATCGCCGACCCCCGCGTGACCAAGAAGCGGATCGTGCTTGAAGGCGACATTCCATCCGCCATGAACCCACCCCCCGGCTGCCCCTTCCAGACGCGCTGCCGCTGGAAATCACAGGTGGCGGGGAACCTCTGCGATACAGTGATGCCGGAGAACAAGACGCTGGCGGGGGGGCATCAGATCAAGTGCCACCTGCCGGATGCAGTCCTGAACACGATGGAGCCGGTCATCACCATCGCGGCGGAGTAACCGGCGCTGACGTTCAACGCTCGTTGGCACCCTTCCCCGCAAGGATCTGCGGGCGGAACCGGGCGATCCGTGCCAAACGGGTCGCCGCAGTTTTGGCTGACGACAGTGCTATCACATAGCTTTTCTTTCGCCCCGGCGTCAGGGCATGGAAAGCTTCGGCAAGTTCGGCGTCCGCGTCCAACGCCTCGACCAATGCGGCGGGAAGAACGGGCGAGCTGGCTACCTTTGCTGGCTTCAGTCCCGCTTCGGCGTACCCCATCGCCTCGGACAAGTAGGCGCGGATCACCGGGGCCAGTCCATCGACTTGTGCATTGTCAGTAAACCTGATCATGTCGGCCACTTGGGTATTCGGCCCTTGCCGCTCAAGGATGCGTTCGGGGTCCTGCATGAGGGCCGCATCGAAGAAGGTCAGCCGGAAATCACCGCGAAAGGCCCCGATGATCGCGACGTTGCGGCCGGCATGCACATAAACCGGATGCCCCCATTTCACCGTCTCGACCAGCCCCGCGTCGCGGCAGATGCGCCGCAACGCGGCAAGTCCGGCACCCCAGGTCCGCGTCGAACACGCGGGCGTGGCGAAACGGCAGCATCGGCCACAACCAATGGTGAAGTAATCCTCGATGTCGGTGATCATGACGATCCTCCGTCCGCTCAGATGTAGGGTGCGCATTCATTGCGCACCGATCAGGGCAGGTCATGGTGCGCAATGAATGCGCACCCTACTCCAAATGCTTGCGCAACCGGCTCGGCGTGCCCCAGTTCTTGGTGTTCCTGTACGGGTTCTGCGCTGCCTGACTGCGCAGCATCAGACGAATAGGCGTGCCCGGCATCTCGAAATGGTCGCGCAAGCCGTTCACGAGGTAACGGCGATAGCTGTCGGGCACGTCTTCGGGATGGCTGCACATCACCACGAACCCGGGGGGCCGGGTTTTCACCTGCGTCATGTAGCGCATCTTGATCCGCCGCCCGCCGGGGGCCGGCGGGGGGTGGGACTCGACCATCGCACCCAGCCAGGAATTCAGCCGCGCGGTGGGGATGCGGCGGTTCCAGACGTCATGCGCGCGGCGGATGGCGTCGTGCAGGCGGTCAAGGCCGCGCCCGGTCTTGGCCGAGACGGTGACAAGGGGTGCGCCGCGCAACTGCGGCAGCAGGCGGTCGAACATCTCTTTCAGCTCGGCCAGCTTTTCCTGTTTGTCATCCTCAAGGTCCCATTTGTTGACGGCCACCACCACCGCCCGCCCCTCGGTTTCGGCATAGTCGGCGATGCGCAGGTCCTGCACCTCGAACGGAATTTCCACGTCCAGCAGCACCACGACCACCTCGGCAAAGCGCACGGCGCGCAACCCGTCGGCCACCGACAGCTTTTCCAGCTTTTCGACCACCCGCGCCTTTTTGCGCATGCCGGCGGTGTCGAAAATACGGATCGGCGTGTCCTGCCATTCGGCGCGGATCGAGATGGAGTCGCGGGTGATCCCCGGTTCCGGCCCCGTCAGCAATCGGTCGAACCCGAGGATCTTGTTGATAAGCGTGGACTTCCCGGCATTCGGGCGACCGATCACGGCAATCTGCAGGGGTTTCAGCGCGGTCGGATGATGCGCGTTCGGGTCAGCCTCAACCTCGGCCTCCTCGTCGGTCACATCGAGGTCGGTCAGGGGCGTATTTTCGGCCTCACGCGGGGCGAACTCGGCCTCCAGCGGTTTCAGCATCCGGTAAAGGTCGTCCATCCCCTCGCCATGTTCGGCAGACAGGCGCAGGGGTTCGCCCAAACCGAGGCTCCATCCCTCCAGCGCGCCTGCGTCACCCGCCTTGCCCTCGGCCTTGTTCACACCAAGGATCACGCGGGCGCCCTTCTTGCGCAGGATGTCGGCAAAGGTTTCGTCCGAAGGCGTCACCCCCACACGACCGTCGATCAGGAACAGGTTCACGTCGGCCATGTCCACGGCGCGTTCGGTCAGCCGCCGCATACGGCCCTGCAGGCTGTCGTCGGTGACTTCCTCAAGCCCCGCCGTGTCGATCACGGTAAAGCGCAGGTCGAACAGGCGGGCATCGCCTTCGCGCAGATCACGGGTGACGCCGGGCTGGTCATCGACCAAGGCCAGCTTGCGCCCCACCAGACGGTTGAAAAGCGTCGACTTGCCCACGTTGGGGCGGCCAATGATGGCCAGTGTGAAACTCATGAGGCCCTCGGGATCGCGGGGAAAGGCGATGCCTTACACGGCGCGGCGGTCAGCGGAAAGCGTGAAGTTGCCCCTTGGCCCCCATCACGAACAACATGCCCCCCGCCAATGCCGGTTGCGAAGCCGCACCGCCCGGGATTTCGGCCGATCCGACCAGCGCGCCATCTGTGGGATTGAACAGCCGCACCAGACCGTCACCCGACACCACGACCAGCCTGCCGCCGGCCAGAACCGGGCCGTAATGCGCGGTAATCTCTTGCCGTCTGCGTGGCTTTTCCTTGAGGAAATAGGGCATCTCGACCGACCAGACGACTTCACCCGTGCCCGCGTCCAGCCGCACGAGGCGTGCCTCGTCGTTCACCAGAAACACCGCATTGCCCACCGGCAGAACCGGGCCGTAAGCCCCGTCCTTGGCGGTCCACAGCCGCTTGCCCGTCTCGGTTTCCACGGCGACAGTGCGGCCTGACTGGTTGCCGACATAGGTCACAGCGCCCGCGACCACCGGATCGCCGGTGATCTCGCTGACACCGGCATAGGCGCGTCCCCGACGCTCGCCCGCAAGGGTTGATGACCACAGGGGCGTGCCGGTATCGCGCGCCACCGCCGAAACCTCACCGCTGGCGAAGGGGAAGAGCACGGCCTTGCCATCGGCCGCAGGGGCCGCCGAGCCGATCATGCCGGTGATTGTAGGCGTGCCCGGAACCGTCCACAGTACGCGGCCATTGTCGGCGCGAACGGCCCAGCCCGAACTGTCGCGGCCTACGACATAGACCACGCCGCCATCCACCGTCGGCGCCCCGGTGATCGTGGACGACAGCCTTTGCCGCCAGGCCACGCCGCCTGTTGCGGGGTCAAGCGCCACCGTCTCGCCATAGCTGGTGGTGGCGAACAGGCGACCCTCGCCGTAAGCCAGCCCGCCACCCGACAGCGACGTGCCGTCGAAATCAGGCGTGAGCGATACCGACCACAGCACGGCACCGCCGGTTGATACCGCCGTCACCTGCGAATCCGCGTCGATGGTGAACACCCGGCCCCCGGCCACCACAGGGGCTGCGCCGATGCGCGCGCGGCGGCTGTTGCCCGCCCCCACATTCACCGACCAGACCCGCAACGGCGCGCCCGAAAGGCTGGCATGGGGGGGCAGGTGGCGGGCATTTCCGGCCCGTTGCGGCCAATCGGCGTTGCCCTGTACAGGTGGCAGGCCCAAAGGCTCGGCCCGGCTCACGATCTTGTTGGTCGCGTCGGTGATGGGTGCCGCCCCTTCAACCGGCTCGCTGGCCGACAGGTCGGCGCGCGGGTCAAACCGCTCACCCTCAAGGATCACTTCGCGCACCGCGCAACCTGACAGCAGCACAAGGCCCGCAATCCCCGCCCAGACAGATGCAGCGCCGAAGGTTCGCGTGTTCATCCGGTTTGTTCCCCTGTGGCTGTGCCGATCAGTCCTGTCCAACATCACCCCCGGCTGCGGCTGCTGGTGCCGCATCCTCAACCGGCTCGCCCAGAGCCATCAGCATCTGTGACGCGCGGCGGCGAAGGCCGGGGGGGGCCTCTTGATCCTGCACCAGCGACTTCAGGCCGGTCAGCGCTGCTGCCCGGTCGCCGGTCTCCAGTGCCAGATAGGCCAGTTGCTCGACGGCAAGGGGCCGAAACGCGCGCCCGGGGGCCGCGACGGGTTCCAGTGCGGCGCGCCGCACCTCCGGGGTCAGCTCGGACCCCATGATGATGATCCGGCGCAGCACCGCCAGATCGCGGTAGGCTTGCGGTGCCGCTGCATCGGCAATCAGCGTGTCCAGCGCGGCAATTGTCGCTGTGCGGTCCTGCCCGGGGTCAGATGCCTCAAGCAGCAACTGGATGGCGCGCTGCCCCTCGGTCGCGGGGACGGCGGCAAGGGCTGCGCGCCGCGCTTCGGGGGTATCGGCGTCAAGCGCCGCCAGAAGGCCGTCGCCGAAAGCCTCGGCCGTTGCGCGCGCCTGTGCCTTTTGCCATTCAGACCAGGCCGACGCCCCGACCACGGCCAGGATCAGCAGCACCGGGATCCAGCCATACTTGCGGAACAGGCCAAACAGCCGGTCCCGGCGGACCTCTTCGGTCACCTCTTCGATGAAACTGTCGGGATTGCTCACGTAGGCATTCTCCTCGGCCCTTGGCTTGTCTTACACGGGGACGCTTCCCTTTGCCAAGCCCCGCGCCGGTTGCGGCGGCGGCAGACCACCACCTATTCGGCGGCCTCGGCCGTCACATCCTCGGCCGACTGCGCATCCCACATCGCGGCATAGCGACCGCCGCGTGCCATCAACGCGTCATGCGTGCCCTCTTCGGTCACGCGGCCCGCCTCCAGCACGACGATCCGGTCGGCGTCGGCGATGGTGGACAGGCGGTGCGCGATGGTGATGACCGACCGCCCCTGCCCCATGTCACGCAACGATTCCTGAATGTCACGCTCGGTCTCGGTGTCGAGGGCACTTGTCGCCTCGTCCAGAATCAGGATCGGGGGGTCTTTCAGCAGGGTCCGCGCGATGCCGACGCGCTGTTTCTCGCCGCCCGACAGCTTCAGCCCCCGTTCGCCCACATGCGTGTCATATCCGTCCGGCAGCCCCGCAATGAAATCGTGGATCTTGGCGGCCCGCGCCGCGCCCTCAACCTCGGTACGGCTGGCTTCGGGGCGGCCATAGGCGATGTTGTAGTAAACCGTGTCGTTGAAAAGGACAGTATCCTGCGGCACGACACCGATGGCGGCATGCAGGCTGTCCTGCGTCACCCCCCGCACATCCTGCCCGTCGATGCGCACCGCGCCGCCGGTGACGTCATAGAACCGGAACAGGAGCCGCCCTATCGTCGATTTGCCCGACCCGGATGGTCCCACCAGCGCCACCCGCTCACCCGCGCCCACGCGCAACGACACATCGCGCAGGATCTGGCGGTCGGGGTCATAGGCAAAGGACACGCCGTCAAACTCGATCATCCCGCCGCGCACCTGCAGGGGTTTCGCATCCGGCGCATCCAGCACCTCTGCGGGTTGTTCCAGCAGGCCGAACATCTGGCCCATATCGACCAGCGCCTGCCGGATCTCGCGGTACACCGTGCCCAGAAACCCAAGCGGCAGCGTGATCTGGATCATGTAGGCATTGACCATCACGAAATCGCCCACGGTCAGCACACCCGCCTGCACCCCCTGCGCCGCCATCACCATGACGCCAAGAAGGCCCGCCGTGATCAGCGCCGCCTGCCCCGCATTCAGCACCGTCAAGCTGAGGCCGGTCTTGACCGCCGCCACCTCGTAGCGCGCCATGGCCCCGTCATACCGATGCGCCTCGCGCGCCTCGGCCCCGAAATACTTGACGGTTTCAAAGTTCAAGAGGCTGTCGATGGCCTTCTGGTTGGCATCGGTGTCCTGATCGTTCATCTCGCGGCGGATTTTCACCCGCCATTCGGTGATGCGGAAGGTGAAGGCGACATAGAGCGTGATCGTCACCACCACGACGGCCATGTACTGCCAGCCGAACAGCACGGCAAAGATCACCGCCACCATCGACAGTTCCAGGATCAGCGGGCCGATCGAGAACAGCATGAATCGCAGCAGGAAATCGACGCCCTTCACCCCCCGTTCGACAATCCGGCTCAGGCCCCCGGTCTTGCGTGAGATGTGATAGCGCATCGACAGGCGGTGGATATGCGTGAACGTCTCCAGCGCCAGCCGGCGCAGGGCCCGCTGGCCGACGCGGACAAAGATCGCGTCGCGCAGTTCGGCAAACGCCACCGCCCCCAGGCGCGCCATGCCATAGGCCACCGTCATGCCGACGGCCCCCCAGGCCATCATCGTGGAGCCGTCCGGCGCCTCGCCCGCCAGCACGTCAACGGCGGTCTTGTAGAAGAACGGGGTCGAGACCGACACGATCTTGGCCATCAGCAGCATCGCAAAGGCCGCCACGACGCGGCGCTTTACCCAGGCCTGCCCATCCGGCCAGAGATACGGCAGCACCCGTCGGATGGTTGCCCAACCGGACGCGCCCTGTGGGGCCTGATCAGCCGTGTTTGCCTTGCTGGTGACCCTGCGCATCGCTGTCCGGTCCTTGCCCTGATGCGGGCACAGATAGGCGCGTCGGCGGTGAATGGCCAGAGGGGTGGGCCAAAAGGGGGCCGAGGTCAGCGCACCTCGGGCAAGGCAAAAACCTGGCCGGGATAGATCAGGTCGGGGTCGCGGATACGGTCGCGGTTGGCGTCAAAGACCTGCACATAAAGCACGCCGTCGCCATATTGCCCCTGTGCGATGGCCCAAAGGGTGAACCCCGGTTGCACCGTGACGCTGACCGGGGCACGGGCGGGCGGCACGGGTGCCACCGCCGTCGCCCCGTCGGTGGGTGTGATCGTCGCCAAGGGGGCGTTTGGTGTCGGGACAGACACGGGTGCAGATTCGGGCGGCGCTGCCTGCGGTGCGGGTGCCACCGACACCGTCACGGGCACGGGTGCCGCGCTGCCGGTTTCAGGTGCAGGGTCTGGTGCGGTTGCAACCGGCAAAGGGGGTGCTGCTGCAACCGGCGGCGCGGGCGGGGCCGCTGTCACGGCGGGTGGGGTTGCGGCGGGCAGGGTTGCCGCGGGTTCAGGTGTGATCGGTGCCGCAATCTCGGGTGCCACAACCGGCGCCGTGGCAGTCACTGCGGCAAGGGCGGCAGGCGTCTCGCGCTGGAACGGCGTCTCAAAGCGCGCATTGGCCTTGCCCGCACGGTCGATCTGATCGGCCCTGAGGGTATAGCGCCCGGGCTTGATATCCGGCAGGCCGCCGCCCCAGCCACCATCCGCCCGCACCACCATTTCAACCAAAGGCGCATTGTCGAGGTAAAGCCGCACCACCATTCCCGGCGTCCCCCGCCCGCCCAGCACCACCCGGCCCGCCGGATCATAGCTGATGGCGTCGATGGTCACCTGCGGCGGCGCGTCGGGTGCGCCGGGCGCGGCGGGCGTCAGAACCCGCACACCACCGGCGTCGATCTGCAATGCTGCAGGCGGGGCCGGCGCGGCTGCGACCGTTGGGGCCGGGGCCACCGCCGGCGGCTGCGGTTCTTCTTTGGCCGCGCGCGGCGCCGTCGCCTCGGCCACCGCCGTCGCTGCAGGCCGGGCAGGCGGCACAACCGGCGGCACGGGGATGGCACTTTCGGCCTCTGCAATCACCACAGGCGTCGTCGCAGGCGCGGCAGCAGGCGGCACAGCACCGGCATCCTCCGGCTGCGGCTCCACCACGGCAATCGGTGCGGTATCAGTGGGTTCGGGGGCGTTCCCGGCCACCTCTGCCACAGCAGCAGCCACCGGCGGCAACGCGGCAGGGGCGGGCGTCGTCGCAGGCGCGGCAGCAGGCGGCACAGCACCGGCATCCTCCGGCTGCGGCTCCACCACGACAATCGGTGCGGTATCAGTGGGTTCGGGGGCATTCCCGGCCACCTCTGCCACAGCAGCCGCAACCGGTGGCAACGCGGCAGGGGGGGGTGCCGGCGCGGGCTCCAGCGGCAGCAGTACCACCGGGGCAGCGGACGGCACGCTTTGCCCATCCGCCAGCAGCATCACCAGCGTCATCAGCCGCGCCCCGCCGCCCGGAGGCAGCACGAAATCTGCCACGAACTCGCCCCGCGCCGACACCGGAACCTGCACCACCTCGCCCGCGTCGATCAGCACCGACAGCCGCGAACCAGGCACCGCCCGCCCGGCAATCTGCACCGCTCCCCCGGCATCCATCCGCCACAGGTCAAGCACTGGCGGCGCGACGGCAGGCGGGGCCACGACAGCGGCGACAGGTGCCGGTGGCTCGGGCGGCAAAGCCGGTTCCGTAACCGGCAATGCTGTTAAAGGCGGGGCCGCAGACGGCAATGCCGCCACGACCTCTGCCACAGGTTCGGACACGCGCCCCCCCTGCCACAGAACCGCACCGCCCAACACCAGCGCCACGCCGCCCGCCGCCAGCAGCGCCACCTGTCCGCCCGCGCCGATCCCCCCCCAGCCCGCCATCACATCCCCATGGCCTGTGCGCCCCGCATCGGGCCCGTGACCTTTCCTTCCCCAAGGAACGCCATTATCACCCCCGCAAGCAACAGCTTTCGCGAGGTGACGCCGATGACATCCCTGCGTTCCGTCTGCATCTTCTGCGGATCGCGGCCTGGCCACGACCCCGCCCACGCCCAGGCCGCGCGCGACACCGGCCGGATGATTGCCGACGCAGGCTGGCGGCTGGTCTATGGCGCGGGCGATGTCGGCCTGATGGGTGAGGTGGCACGCGCCGCAACCGGGGCGGGCGGGCGCACGCTGGGGGTGATCCCGATCCATCTCATTGCCCGCGAACAGGGAAACGGATCACGCGGGCGCGACCTGACGCAGTTCGTCGTCACCGAAGACATGCACGAACGCAAGAAGGTGATGTTCATGAATTCGGACGCCATCGCAGTCCTGCCTGGTGGTGCGGGATCACTGGATGAGTTTTTCGAGGTGCTGACCTGGGCCCAGATCGGCCTGCACGGCAAGCCGATCTTTCTTCTGGACGTACAGGGCTACTGGCAGCCGCTGGTGGCGCTGATCGACCATGTGATCGCACAGGGTTTCGCCGACCCCGGTCTGCGGCAGGGGTTCCGTGTGGTGCCGGACGCCGTGACGCTAGGCGCAGAAATCAAGTCCGCCCTGGGGTGACACGCATCCCGCCAGCGGGGGCCATGTGCGCAAGGCTGGCACAGGCCCCCGGCAGCAGCAGATCACATCCGTGCGGTGACCGCTTCCCAGTCCACCAGCTTTTCAACGAAATTCGACAGATAGGCCGGCCGCTTGTTGCGGAAATCGATGTAGTAGGAATGTTCCCACACATCACAGCCCAACAGCGCCGTCTGACCAAAGCACAGCGGGTTCACGCCATTCTCGGTCTTGGTGACCTTGAGCGCGCCATCCTTGTCGCGCACCAGCCAGCACCAGCCCGAACCGAACTGCCCGGCACCCGCCGCCGCGAAATCTTCCTTGAACTTCGCAACCGACCCGAATGATTCGGTCAGCGCCTTTTCCAGCGCCCCCGGCATTGCCGCGCCACCGGGGCCCATCACCTCCCAAAAGAGGTTGTGGTTCCAGTGCTGGGACGCGTTGTTGAAAAGGCCGGACTGCGCCACGGCACCTGCCGCATAGGTACCTGCCACGATCTCATCCAGGCTTTTGCCTTCCCACGGCGTGCCGGCCACCAGCTTGTTGCCGTTGTCGACATAGGCCTTGTGGTGGATGTCGTGGTGAAATTCGAGCGTCTCTTTCGACATGCCAAGCGAAGCAAGCGCATCATGGGCATAGGGCAGATCGGGAAGGGTAAAGGCCATGGCCGTTCCTTTCAGGTTCAGGGTTTGGATGACCATAAGCGCGCGGTGGCACGGAAGGTCAAGGGTGTGGGTTCAACCACCAGATACCTTGCAGGTTCCCTCGCCCGTCCAGGTATTGTCATAACCACCCGGCTGCGCCCGCATCTTTGCGGGCAGCCCGTTGCGAAAGTACGACATGGTGTAACTCATGCGCGGCGACTGGGTTTTGACCCGCGCTTCGACATCCCAGACAAAGGTCACGCGGACCTTGGATTCAGCACTGCGGCGGGCCGGGATGGGCTTGCCGACAAACGTCTTGATGATCGGATCAAACGCCAGGATCGCACCGGTCTTGCTGTCCTCGGTGATGACCAGGATCTCCGGTATCCACCCGCCGCCGCGTGACCGGCTCTGCTCGAACCGGCATTCGTACTGCGTGATCTTTGCCGAAGCGATACCCGCAACACCTATCCAGATGAAAACTGCCAGCCCGACCGTTGCGCGTATCAGCATCCGATCTGTCCCCTCACACCGTTACCCCCGCAAGATGACAATGGCGAACCACCTGTCAAGTCACGTACCGGGTATTCACCGCGCCGCATTCGCAAGAATGTCAAAGACATAGCGCGCAACAGACCGGAACGCGACCAGCGTTATGCCGCCGTCGGCCCGCCACAGCGCGCAGGCTACCTGTGCCACACGGGTGCGCCGGATTTCGCCATCCGGCAGGCCGGGCAGATCAACCGGACATAACCGCGCGATCACGGCATCGGCACCCGCCCCCTCGATACGGAAAACCGACCGCGCGTCGGACACGTCGGCTGCAAGGTGATGGCCCGCGCCAAAGGTGGTGGCGATGGTCGCCAATGCGGCCGGAACATCGGCGTGCGGCAGGACAAGCAGGTACTCGTCGGGCGACATCCAGGCGGCCCAGCGGCCACCCTGCCCCAGGATGCTGCGTTGCACGGGCACGCCGGTACCAGCGATGGTTTGGATTGCTTCGGCCAGACCGGGTGTATCGCCGCCGGCGCGCAAGGTAATCATCCCCAGCGGACCGATCTCGCGCACCGTGACGGTACCTGTGGCCGTCGCGTTGTTCAGGGGGGTGACGGGGTCAGACATTCTGCTTGTCTCCATCCTTGTCGACAAAGACGGCACTGACGATCCGCGCCTCGACGGTGCCACCGTTCAGCTTGCCGAACCGCACCGTCTGGCCCATCCGTTCCGGCCCCTGCGCGATCAGTCCCATCGCGATGCCGCGCCTGAGGGTCGGGCTGTAATATGTTGATGTCACACGACCTTCGGTGTTTCTCTGGCCATTGGCGTTGGTGCCTTCAGCCACCGCGTAGGCCCCATCCGGGATGACCGAGCCGTCGAGTGTTTCAAGGCCGACCAGCTTCCAGCGGTCGGGTGACGCGAGGTGCGGGCGGGACTGGCCGCGCTTGCCGAGGTAGTCGGGTTTCTTCTTGGAGATCGCCCAGTCAAGGCCCAGATCCTGCGGAATGACGGTGCCGTCCGTCTCGTCTCCGATCATGATGAAGCCCTTTTCGGCGCGCATCACATGCAGGGCTTCCGTCCCGTAAGGCATTGCGCCCAAATCCTTTCCTGCGGCAAGGCAAGCCTCCCAGAAGGCCAGACCCAGGCTTGCGGGAACTGCCACCTCATAGCTCAGTTCGCCCGAAAAGCTGATCCGGTAGACCCGGACGGGGAAGCCTGCAAGGGTGCCATCGGCCCAGGTCATGAACGGCAGCGCTTCGCGCGATACGTCCATGCCGCCAAGATTCTCCAGCAATTTCCGGGCGTTGGGGCCGACGATTGCAACCTGGGCATACTGCTCGGTCACGTTGGCGGTATAGACCTGCCAATCCCACCATTCGCATTGCAGCCAGTCCTCCATCCAAGCATGGATCCGGTCAGCGCCACCAGATGTGGTATGACACAGCCATGTGTCAGGCGATATGCGGGCCACGACGCCGTCGTCGGACAGGAAGCCCTGTTCGTTGCACATGAGACCATAGCGGCACTTGCCGACCGGCAGTGTGGACATCACGCCGGTATAGAGCATGTCGAGGAAACGGCCTGCGTCGGGGCCTTTGACGATGATCTTGCCAAGCGTGGATGCGTCAAGAAAGCCAAGGGCTTGGCGGGTGTTGTTCACCTCACGTTCGACCGCCTGCGCATGGGTTTCGCCGGGGCGGGCAAAGCAGTAGGGGCGGTGCCAGAGGCCGACGGGCTCCATGTAAGCACCTGATTTCGTGTGCCATTCATGGATGGGGGTGCGGCGGAGGGGCTGGAAGATTTCGCCGCGTGCCTCACCGGCCAGCGTGCCAAGGGTCACGGGCGCGTAGGGGGGGCGGAAGGTGGTGGTGCCGACAGCGGGGATGGGTTCGTTCAATGCCTTAGCAAGCACCGACAGACCGTTGATGTTCGACAACTTTCCCTGATCCGTCGCCATGCCAAGAGTGGTGTAGCGCTTGGTGTGTTCGACCGAGGCGTAGCCCTCTTGGGCGGCCAGTTGTACGTCGCTGACCTTCACATCGTTCTGATAATCGAGCCACATCTTGGACCGCAGCGCATAGCCTGCGCCCTGCGGCATGATGCTTACGGGGGCATGCACATCCGATGCACGGTCCATGCACATCGCATGCACATCTTTAGCGGTGCCCACACATTCGACCATCGCGGTGCCGTCGTGGTTGAGGGGGGGGCGGGCGGGGTCGGGGACAAAGGACTGCGTCGGTTCGTCCCAGAGGAGTTTGCCGCCGCAATGGCTGTAGAGATGCACCACCGGGGACCAGCCGCCGGACATGGCGACGGCGTCGCAGGGCACCTCTTCAAGGACCGCACCTTCGCCGGCCATCAGACCAAGCGAGACGGATCTGACGTGTTTGCCGCCCTTGACCTTGACCACCGCGCGACCGGTTTCCACCCGGATACCCATGGCGCGGGCGCGGTTGGGCAGGTCGCCGTCGGCGATGGGGCGGGCGTCCACGATCACCGGCACGGCCAACCCCGCCTCGCGCAGCGCGATGGCTGTGAGGTAGGCGCTGTCGTTGGTGGTGACCACCACGGTGCGGTCACCGGGCGAGACGCCGAAGTTGACAACATAGTCGCGCACGGCCCCGGCCAGCATCACGCCGGGGATGTCGTTTCCGGCAAAGGGGATCGGGCGTTCGATGGCGCCCGAGGCCGCGATGATGCGCCCTGCGCGGATACGCCACAGGCGTTTTCGGGGGCCATCGGTGCCGGGGGCGTGGCTGGTCAGGTCTTCCTCGGCCAGCACATAGCCGTGGTCATGCACCGCCGCGGCCATGCATCGGGTGAGGAGCGTCACGTTAGGCATGCCCACAAGGGCGGCGACGGTGGTGTCGATCCATGTCTGCACGGGCCGGCCGTCGATGGTGGTGCAATCGACCGGCGCGCGGCCACCCCAGTGCGGGGTTTGTTCGCAGAGGATCACGCGCTGGCCTTTTGTCGCCGCATCGCGAGCCGCCATCAGGCCCGCGATGCCGCCGCCGGCCACGAGGACGTCGCAGAAGGCATAGGTCTGGTCATAGCGGTCAGCGTCGCGGTCCTTGGGCGCGCGGCCAAGGCCGGCGGACTGACGGATGACGGGTTCGAACACGTGTTTCCAAAAGGCGCGCGGGTGGATGAAGGTCTTGTAGTAGAACCCTGCGGGCAACAGGCGGGCGGCGTAGTTGTTGAGGATACCGATGTCGTAGTCGAGCGAGGGCCAGTGGTTCTGGCTGGCGGATTCCAGGCCATCGAAAAGGGGGGTTGTGGTGGCGCGCTGGTTCGGCTCAAACCTTGCACCCGACCCGAGGTTCATCAGGGCATTCGGCTCTTCTGGCCCCGAGGTCATGATGCCGCGCGGGCGGTGGTATTTGAAGCTGCGACCGACCAGCGTCTGGCCGTTGGCGAGAAGGGCCGAGGCGAGGGTATCGCCGGGGTGGCCCTGCATGCGGCGGCCGTTGAAGGTGAACTCGATGGCGGTGGTGCGGTCGATCAGGCGACCGCCGGAGGACAGGCGCGTGGTCATGGGTTGGCCTTTGTGGCGGCTGTGGTGCCCCCCTCACCCCGGCCCTCTCCCCCAAGGGGAGAGGGGGCGCGGGAGGACATGGGTGTGCGACGGGCAGGATCGGGTGCGACAGGCCCCTCTCCCCTTGGGGGAGAGGCGGGGTGAGGGGGGCGGGTCATGACGGTTGCCATTCGGGGCGGCGGGCTTTGATCGCGGCGAGGATATGGTCAGGTGGGCCGGAGGTCTGGGCGGGGTAGGTGCCGAACACCTCAAGCGCCGCGGTACAGCGGGCGGCGAGGAACCACTTGCCGCAGCCATAGGCGTGCCGCCAACGCTCAAAGTGGACGCCCTTGGGGTTTTTGCGGGCGAACATGTAGGCTTCGAAGTCGTCATCGGTCGAGGTGGGGCCGTGTCGTTTGAGGTGCGCTTCGCCGCCGGGGGTAAGCTCGGTTTCCTCGGCGGTGATTTGGCAGTAGGGGCAGGTTAGGGTTAGCATGAAACCCATCCTTTTCCATTCAACCAGCACGCCAAAAGATCACCGTAACCGGATAGAAGAGTTCCAACGACCAAAAGATACATCATGAAAAGGATGTCGACACCCATGACGAGGAGGCTGCGAGTAGTGGACCAAGTTTGAAATGGACCGGAAGCACCAAGAAATATTATGATTCCTAGCGAAACCATTAGCGAACCAGAGCGCTGAAATTCAATCGTAGCACCCTCGCGAATTAGGCCGACTTGATAGTACGTCACCAGAGCGACTATTCCGATCTCTACTAAAAGCTGAACGTGTCTGCCCATCAATGCGCCACCCCCGCCGCAACCGATTCGTCGATGAACTGACCTTCCTTGAAGCGCCACAGGTTGAACGCCGCCGCCAGTGGCCCCGGCTCGCCCTTGGCCATCAACTCGGCCATCGCCCAGCCGGACCCGGGGATTGCCTTGAAGCCGCCGGTGCCCCAACCGCAGTTGATGAAGCAGCCGCCGAGCGGGGTTTTGGAGATGATGGGGCTGCGGTCGCCGGTCATGTCGACGATGCCGCCCCATTGGCGCAGCATCTTGAGGCGTGACAGCATGGGGAAGGTTTCGACGAGGGCGCGGAGGGTTTCCTCGATGTGGTGGTGCGATCCGCGCTGGGTGTAGTTGTTGAAGCCGTCGGTGCCGCCGCCGATCACCATTTCGCCCTTGTCGGATTGCGACATGTAGCCGTGGACGGTGTTGGCCATGACGACGACGTCCATGCAGGGCTTGATCGGTTCGGAGACGAGGGCCTGGAGCGCCACAGCCTCGACCGGCAGGCGGAAGCCGGCCATGGCTGCGACCTGGCCCGAGTGGCCGGCGACGACGACGCCGAGTTTGGCGGTGGCGATGTGGCCCTTGGTGGTGTCGATGCCGGTGACCTCGCCGTTGGCCTGTGACACGCCGGTAACCTCGCAGTTCTGGATGATGTCCATGCCCATGGCGGAACAGGCGCGGGCGTAGCCCCAGGCGACGGCGTCGTGGCGGGCGGTGCCGCCGCGGGGTTGCCAGAGGGCGCCGAGGACGGGGTAGCGGGGGCCGGTGATGTCGATGATCGGGCAAAGCTGCTTGACGCGGTCGGGGGTGATGAATTCGGTGGTCACCCCCTGCAGGGCGTTGGCGTGGGCGGTGCGGAGGTAGCCGCGCACCTCGTGGTGGGTCTGGGCCAGCATCATGACGCCTCGGGGGGAGAACATGATGTTGTAGTTGAGGTCCTGCGACAGGTTTTCGTACAGCGAGCGGGCCTTTTCATAGATCGCGGCGGAAGGGTCCTGCAGGTAATTGCTGCGGATGATGGTGGTATTGCGGCCGGTGTTGCCACCGCCGAGCCAGCCCTTTTCGATCACCGCGACATTGGTGATGCCGAAATTCTTGCCAAGGTAGTAGGCCGAGGCCAGACCATGCCCCCCTGCCCCGACGATCACCACGTCGTAGCGGGGTTTGGGGGTGGCGGCGGCCCATGCGCGGGTCCAGCCCTGATGGTTGCGCAGGGCCTCACGCGCGATGGCGAAGACGGAGTAGCGGGACATGGGGCGGCGGCCTCTGATGACGTCAGTCGGTTCTGGAACGGACACCACTTAGCCCCGCACCTGCAAGCGGCACAATCGGGTTGTTTGCGACATTGGCGGCGCATGGGGGCTGCGACGAAATGTGGCGGGGTCAGTCGATGGCAAAGCCGATCACCACGGCACCCGGTTCGTTCAGGCGGCCGAAGATGATGTGCCCGCCCTGCAGCATGCCGAATTCCTCACGTAGAAGCGTCACCGGGCGGCCATCGCGGATCACCAGCGTGGTGCCGTTTGATGAATGGTCGATCAACACCAGCTTGCCCCGGCGAAACTCGATCGTGGCGTGCTGGCGCGACACCTGCGCCCCGGTGACAACCAGATCGCAGGCACCGTCCCGACCGCAGACGATGCGGCGCGTGCCCGCAGGCACGTCCCAGGTGCGGCCCTGCGCGGTCAGCTTCAGTTTCGGATCGATCACCCGGACAGGTGCCGCCGTTCTGGCAAAACCGATCTGCGTCGTCTCTTGCCGGGCCATGCCTGCGGTGACCTGGGCCACGCGGACCGGGTCCTTGCGGCCCTTGACCTCGATTGCGGCGAATTCGGTGGCTTCGTCCTGCTGATCGGGGGGCAGAAGGTCGATCAGGTCGCCGGTGGTCAGAATCTGGTCGGGATTGGCCAGATGCACCAGCCGTGCGGCAATGTTCACCGTGTCGCCGAAGTAATCGCGATCCTCGACCACGACCGGGCCGAAATGCAGGCCGATGCGCAGGCGGATCTGCCCGCCGATGCCCGGCAAGGGCGGCAGGGTGGCGACGCGGCTGCGGATTTCGATGGCGGCGGCAAAGCCGGCCTCGGGCGCATCGAAGACCGCCATGACCTCATCCCCAATGGTCTTGACCACCCGGCCCTGATGCGCGGACACGGCATCGGCCACGGCGGCCAGCGTCTTTTGCACGACGTCCACGGCAATCTGGTCGCCCAGCCGCTCATAAAGTTGCGTGCTGCCGACTATATCCGCAAACAGGATGCTGACATCGCGGGACGCTTCCATTGGATTCTTCTAGGGCGGGATTTCATAGTGACGCAAGGGTAATCTGGTGCGCCCCTTTGGTGCTTCGTGCTGTCGCAGCAGGGGCGATACAGCTTTCCTGCGGGCCTTGTCCGGGGTAGATGCGGGGCTGGGAATGGCGGGGGTGCAGCGTGACGTTCTGGCTGGCGGCGGGAATACTGGCAATTGCGGTGGCCGCACTTCTGGCAGCGGCGGCGCTGGCGCGCCCGGAGGCGGACGACGATCCGGCGGCACCGGCGCGCCGGTTTCACGCCGACCAATTGGACGAGATCGACCGCGAGGTGCGGCGCGGCGTGATCGCACCCGACGAAGCCGCGCGGATGCGGGCCGAGATCGGGCGCAGGGTGATCGACGCGGCGCGGCCCGGTGACGCGCCGGAGGTGCATCGGCGGGGTCCGGGTGCGATCGCGGCGGTGGTTGCCGTGGTGGCGGTGCTGGCGGGCGGGGCGGTTCTGTATGCCGACCTTGGCGCGCCGGGGTATCCCGACCTGCCGATGTCGCTGCGGCTGGCCGAGGCGCAGGCGCTGCGCGACGCGCGCCCAAGTCAGGCCGAGGCCGAGGCCGCCGCCCCCCCTGCCCCACCGCCGCCCGTTGACGCGGCATTCATGGAACTGATCGAGGCGCTGAGGGCCAAGGTGGCGACGCGGCCCGATGATCTGCAGGGCCATCTTCTGTTGGTCGAGAACGAGGCGCGTCTGGGCAATAACGCAAGTGCGGCCCGCGCCCAGGCCGGGGTGATCCGCATCAAGGGACAGTATGTGGCGGCTGAGGATCACGTTCTGCACGCAAGGATGATGATTGCCGCCGCCGCAGGGGCGATATCGCCCGAGGCCGAGGCGGCGCTGGAGGCGGCACTGGCGGTGAACCCCGATCAGGATGAGGCGCTGTTCCTGCTGGGTCTGTCGCATCTGCGCACCGGGCGGCCCGATCTGGGCTTTGCGGCATGGGCCCGGCTGATCGATACCGCACCCGGCGGCAGCGCCTGGCTGGCCGAGGCGCAGGCGCGGATCGGTGAGGTGGCGGCGGCGGCGGGCGTGGATTATACGCTGCCGGGCGATCTGGCACCGCCCGGGCCCAGCTCTGCCGATGTCGAGGCGGCGGCGGGGATGACGCCCGAGGCGCAGGGTGAAATGGTGCGGGGGATGGTCGAGGGGTTAGCCACACGGCTGGCCACCGAGGGCGGCAGTGCGGACGAATGGGCGCGGCTGGTGACGGCGCTGGCAACGTTGGGCGAGGTTGACCGCGCCAGTGCCATCGTGGCCGAAGCGGGGACGGTGTTTGCCGGGCGGGCCGGTGACCTTGCCGTGATCGGTGCGGCGGCATCGGCAGCCGGCATCGGCGAATGACGGCGTTTGACCGGATCGAGGAGTTTGCCGATGGCTTGCCCCTGTCGGGCGCGCTGATCGGGCTTGATCTGGGTGACAAGACGGTGGGGCTTGCCGTATCGGACCTGCGCCGGTCGGTGGCGACGCCGCTGCACACCTTGCACCGGGTCAAGTTCACGCCGGATGCGGCGGCGATCCTTGACCTTGCGCGCAACCGGTCGGCGGTGGGGCTGATCCTGGGCCTGCCGCGCAACATGGACGGCAGTGAAGGCCCACGCGCGCAAAGCACCCGGGCGTTTGCGCGCAACCTGATGGCGCTGACGCCGTTACCCTTGTGCTTTTGGGATGAGCGTCTGAGCACGGTTGCGGCAGAAAGGGCACTTCTGGAGGCGGATACGTCGCGAAAGCGTCGCAGGGAGGTTATCGACGCGGTCGCTGCGGGCTATATCCTGCAAGGCGCGCTGGACCGTCTGGCGTATCTGGCGAGGGACGCCACGTGACGGGCGACGATGACGAGGTGTGGATGCGCGACGAGGTTGAAAGCCCCTGCGTAAAACTGTGCGTGATCCACCCCGAGGCGCGGCTGTGCATCGGCTGTTCCCGGTCGATCGAAGAGATCACCGGGTGGAGCCGGATGACATCCGAGGGACGTGCTGCGATCATGGCAGAACTGCCCGGACGGGCGCCGCTGATCGCCGCACGGCGGCGCGGCGGGCGGGCGGCGCGGCTGGATATCTGAGCGCGGGCTGCGGGTGTGCAGTCCAAAAATTCTTGGAACAATTTGGGGGCGGGTGTGGCGGGCGCGGCCGTTTGTGGGGATGGTCAGTCGTTGTCCAGCCATGCCTCGACGTCCGGCAGAAGCGGGCGCAGGTAGGCGATCATGCGGCCTTCGGGCGGGGCCCTGGCGCCGGTGACCCAGGGCGCCACGCCGTGCAGCGCCAGGCGGTGGACCAGCAGCGCCTCGCCCGGTTGGGCCGCAACTTCGGTGCGGCGACAGTCGGCAAGCACCCTTGCGCGGGCCGTCTGGTAGGCGTCAGTCACATCCACCGTTGACCAATGTTCGGGCGGATGCGGCGACAGTGCCGCGCGCAGGGCACCCTGCAGGATGAGGTGGCTGCCCTCCCACACCACAAGGGGGCTTGCACCCGCGTCGCAGGCGGTCAGCGGCAGGCCGAGGATCCAGGCATGCGGTTCGGCTATATGGCGGCGGCGGGCGGGGCCGGTGGCGAGCAGGCCGTCCAGATGCGCGCCGTCGCGGTTGAGGCGCCAGCGGTGCGCGGTATCGTCACCGTCACTGCGGGGATAGCCGGGGCGGATGGTGGACACCTGGGCTGCGTGCAGGGGCACCGGTGTCAGCGGCAGGTGGGGCCAGGGAAAGGGCGCGCCGCCGATGGCCCCGGTGGCATCGTTCGCCAGCGCGTCCAGCCCAAGGTCCCAGGTGCCGCCCGCGCGCCATTCGGCGCGGGCCAGTGCGGGGATCGCCGCCTTGTGCGCCATGGCGGCCCAACGCGCGATGGCGGCATGCGGACCGATGCGCTGCCAGCCCCGTGCGGAGGTCATGCCGACTGGCGCAGCGCCGCCCCCCCGACCGCGTCCAGTGCGCGATCATAGAGCCCGAGATCGCCCCGCGCTGCCCCTTCGGACAGCATCCGCCGCCACAGACGCGCACCGGGGCGGGCGGTGAAGAGGCCGAGCATGTGGCGGGTGATCTGATGCAGCCGCCCGCCAGCCGCCAGATGCGCCGCGATGTGCGGCCGCATGGCGCGCGCCACATCAAAGACATCGGGCGCATGGGGGTCATCCCACAGCGCATCGGCCCCGACCAGCACCGCGCCCGGATCGTGGTAGGCCGCGCGCCCCACCATCACGCCGTCCAGCCCTTCGGCCAGAAGGCCCCGCGCCTGATCCAGCGTGGTGATGCCGCCGTTGACCGAAAGCGCCAGTTGCGGGAACATCGCCTTCATCCGGATCACAAGGGCATGGTCCAAGGGCGGCACTTCGCGGTTTTCCTTGGGCGACAGGCCCTGAAGCCAGGCCTTGCGGGCGTGGATGATGACATGGCGCACGCCGGCCCCTGCCACCGCGTCCAGAAACTCCGGCAGGGCCGCCTCGGGGTTCTGATCGTCAACGCCGATCCGGCACTTGACGGTCACGGGCCGGTCGGTTTCCGCCTGCATGGCGCCGAGGATGGCCGCAACGCGGGACGGCTGTTCCATCAGGACCGCGCCGAAACAGCCCGACTGCACCCGGTCAGACGGGCAACCGCAGTTGAGATTGACCTCATCATAGCCATAGGGCCGCGCCAGCCGCACCGATTGCGCCAGAAGGGCCGGCTCTGATCCGCCCAGTTGCAGCGTCACCGGGCCATCCGCCGCGTCATGCGCCAAAAGCCGGTCACGGTCACCGTGGATCACGGCCTGCGCTGTCACCATTTCGGTATAGAGCATCGCGCGCCGGGTGAACTGGCGGTGGAAGCGGCGGCAATGCCGGTCGGTCCAGTCCATCATGGGTGCCACGGACAGTTGATGTGGTTGATGATCTGTCATTTCTCATGCCGTCTCAGATTGTGCGCCCGCTTGGTCGCGCGCCGTCCTTATGCCGTCTTTCGACCCTTGTCGCCACGCCACAACGAGATTTGAACAACGATTGCGAACGAAATGACGACCATCGCAAGGGTTCTTTCCGGCCTTTGGTGCGCGCAGGTCTGTGGCAAGGGTCGGCTCACCTCAGCAAGACAGTCCTGCAGCGTGATGATGCGCGCCGGTGGCCCCGTTTAGCGGACCGGTCCGTTGACCGCAACGAAGCGGCGATCCGCGCCCGGGCGGGCCGCCTTGCGACGCGCTTGGAGGTGGCGCGGCTTTGCATCTGGGACATGACCGTTGCCGGAAAACTGCCATGTCAGTCCGATGGCATGGCGCCACAAGTTTCGCGAGGTGTCACCCTTGTTGTCAGCCGGTCAGGATCGGGCGCAGGGCATCGGTTTCCTGAAGTATGAAGTCGAAGAAAGCAGAAATGCGGACCGTCTGGCGCTGATCGGGGTGGGTCAGGATGCGCCAGGCGCGGGTCAGTTCGGGCACCGGGCCGATCACGCGCACGAGGTCTGCCTCGGCATCGCCCAGCGACATCGGCAAGGGGGCCACGCCGACGCCCGCTTTGGCGGCATAGATCAGACCCAGCACGCTGGTGTTGCGCGCGGCATAGGTCGCACCCGGGGCCACTTCCTTGAACCATGACACGGTGCGGTGTTTGCTCATGCTTTCTTCGAAGGCAATCAACGGGTGACGTTCAAGGTCGGATATGCTGGCCGGTGCGCCGTGCCGGTCGATGTAGGTCTTGCTGGCATAAATCGCCCAGAGCGAATCCGCGATCTTGCGGCCGACCAGAACGCTGTCCTCGGTATCGCCCGACCGCAGGGCCACATCCGCCTTACCCTTGGCCAGATCGACGTATTGGTCACTTAGCACGAATTCGACCCGCAAACCGGGGTACCTGGCATGAAACCGGTCCAGAATACCCGATTGCGTCAGCCGAAACGCGATGGGTTCGGGGCAGGTCAGCCGGATGATCCCGACATGCGCGCGGCCCAGATCGCGCGACGCCTGCGCGAAGTCCTGCACCGATGCCGCGACACGCTCGGCATGGGGCAGAAGGGCCGCGCCAAGTTCGGTCAGGTGATAGCCCGAGGGCAGTCTTTCCACCAGGCGCTGGCCCAGTTGCGCCTCAAGGTTGGCAAGCCTGCGCTGCACGGTGGACTGATTGACGCCCAGCGACCGCGCGGCGGCAAGGGTGCTGCCGTCCCTGGCCACCGCCAGAAGAAAGCGCAGATCGTTCCAGTCGAACATCGCCGCCCTCCGCAGTCCCCCCGCAAAACTGCGGCCCCGTTCCGCAACTTTGCGGCTGTCTGCGACCGGAAAACAAGCGTATCGTTCGACCATGGCGCAAAGACCCGCCGTACAAGACGGAAAACATCCCCGCAGACCGATCAGAGCGACAAAGGCGGGACGGCAGGGTGCCGTGCGTCTGTGGCTGCACATCCCCGGCGCAAAGGTGCCTGTTCCATGTCCGCCAGGCCAAACCGCACCGGCCCGTTGACGGACATCGAAGCATCCAGGCGGCCCACAGTGAAACTGAAGTTGATTGAAGGACGCGACACATGACCCTGAGCATCTTTTCGAACCAGCGCGTGGACGGTCTTGCAGGCGTCAGCGGTACCACCGGACCCAGCGGTACAACCGCCTTGCCAAACGGTCAGGCGGGATCGAATGGCACATCCGGCCAGTCGAAAGCGTTGAACTTTCAAAGCCAGACGTTCACCGGCGATGCGGGCGGCGATATTGTGAGCGTCAGCCGTCACAGTGTGGGCGGCGGCGGCGGTGGCGGCGGGACGGGCGGACAGGGTGCTGCGGCAGCCGCCACGGTCACCAATTCGTCCGGGCCCGGGTTTTCGCGGACCGATACTGATTTCGGGCCCGCTGGCAATGGTGGTTCCGGGGGCCTTGGCGGTGCTGCGGGAAAGGCCACCACGAGCTTTGCCAACCTTGCGTTTGATTTGGGCGGCGGTGCCGCGTCGCGCAATTTGGTCACGCTTGACGGTACCGCATGGGGCGGGAATGGCGGTTTTGGCGGGTTTTCGGGGAATGGCGGCCTGTCGTCCGGGACCGGCACCTCGACCACCACAGGGGGCAATCCGCCTTTCAGCAGCATCATCGACCGGCAGGGCACGCCGGGCGGCATCGGGCCGGACAGTGCGAACGGTGCCGCCGGCGGCTTTGCCCGCGTCACCCACAGCAACCTGACCGTCACCGGCGAGAACGTGCTGGTGAACCTTTACGGCACGGCGCTTGCAGGTGGTGGCGGCGGCAGTGGCGCTGGCGGTCGGAGCGGCAACGGATCGACGCCGCAGCCGACCGGCAACGGCGGCGACGGCGGCAGCGGCGGTGCTGCAACGACGACTGTGACGGGCCTTTCGGCGACGGTCACCGGCGGCCTGACCATGAACGTCATTCTCGAAGCCAGAGGCGGTGGTGGAGGCAACGGCGGCACCGGCGCGTTTCCGACCTACGGATATGTCTTCAATGAAACCCTTACGGATACCGCGAGAACCTCTTTGTACACGACCACCTACGGCGCGGCAGGTGCCGGAGGCGACGGCGGCAGGGGCGGTGCCGCGACGGCCAGCATGACGGGTGCCACCATCACCGGATCGGCGGCGGTCGACAGTCTTACCATCACCCTCAAGGCAACCGGCGGTCTGGGGGGCATCGGACGGGACGGCGCGACCGGAATTGCCAGCAGTTCCACGACCCTGGGGACCGCCGTCACAACCGTCGTCGGCACGCCCGATGGTCCTGACGGGTTGAACGGGGCCGCCGGGAAGTCCACCGTGATCTTCAAAAACAACATCATCGATCTGGGCAGCGGCAACGATACGCTGACCCTGGGGTTTGTCGCCAACGGCACAGGCGCGCACAGTGTGGTTGTCCGTGACAACACGCTGAACGGCGGGCTTGGACAAGACACGCTGGCGCTTGGCACCCAGACGCAGGGTGAGGCGGCGGCGGTGGTGAATGTCGGGCTGGGGACACTGCAGATCGGCAAATCCGGCAGCAGCGTCATGACCGGGTTCGAGGTCTTTCGGGGCGGTGCCGGAGCCGACCGCTTTGTCGACGGGGTTGGCAACCAGACCTATTCCGGCGGACTTGGCGCAGACCGGTTCGAGTTTGCCTTTGGCCTTGCCGGGGTGGACAGGATCGAAAGCTTTGTGACCGAGGACGTGATCCGGCTTACGGGGTTCGGCAGCGGCCTTGACAGTTTCGCAGATGTTCTCGCCGCGACCACGGACACGGCCGCCGGGGCGTTGATCCAGACCTCGGCGACAAGCTCGGTCCTGCTTGCCGGGGTCGTGGAAGCCTCGCTTCAGGCCGACGATTTTGTGTTCGTCTGACGGCAGGGGGTGGCTGCGGTTCGGGGACTTGCACGTTCCGGCTGGCGTGGTCGAACACCGACGCCACTGCCCCCCCGCAAATCTGCGGCCCCGTTCCGCAACCCTGCGGCTGTCGACAGAAGAAGAACAAGGGTATCGTTCAAACAAGGCGCAATGACCCGCCGCACAAGACTGAAAACATCCTTCCAGACCCATCGCAGCGGCAAAGACGTGACGGCAGGGTGCCGGCCGTCTGTGGCTGCACATCCCTTGCGCAAAGGTGCCTGTTCCATGACCGCCAAGACAAGCCGCACCGACCCGATGACCGACGCCGCGTTCAAGCACCGGACACGGGTGCAGTGGGACGAGGCCGCCGCAGGCTGGAACGCGCACGGGCCTGAAATCCGCAACTGGTTGCGCGGACCGACGGATGCAATGCTGGCAATGGCCGGGATCGGTGAAGGTCAGGCCGTGCTGGACGTGGCGGCGGGCGCAGGGGATCAGACGCTGGACATCGCGGCGCGGGTCGGGGCGGGCGGCCGGGTTGTCGCAACCGATATCTCGGCGCATATCCTGTCCTATGTGCCGGGCAACGCCGGCCGGGCCGGGCATGGCAACGTCGCGGTACACGCCGCCGACGCTGAAGACCTGGGGCTGGATACCGCCACCTTCGATGCCGCCGTCTGTCGTCTGGGACTGATGTTCCTGCCAAATCCGGCGGCGGGGCTGAAGGAAATCCACCGGGTTCTGAAACCCGGCGCGCGGGTTTGCAGCATGGTCTTTGCCGGGCCGGACCTGAACCCATGCCTGCGCATCCTGATGTCCACCGCCATGCGCCATGCCGGTGTCGCACCGCGCGATCCGTTCCAGCCCGGCGGTCTGGTCAGCCTTGGAAAGGCCGGCCTGATGGATGCCCTGATGCAAGAGGCAGGTTTCCATGCCGTCGCGACAACGCGGATGGATGCGCCGTTTCGTTTGCCCACGACGTCGGAATACATGACTTTCGTCCGGGCATCTGCCGGTCCGATCCTGCAGATTCTGGCGCCTTTGGGTGCTGATGCCAAAGCGGCGGCATGGGCCGACATCGCAACGCAGCTTGACACCTATCAGACCGCAGACGGCTGGGTTGGACCGAACACGCTGTTGCTGTGCGTGGGGCAGAGGTGATATCCCCGGACGCGGCATCTGGCGCGAGCAGGGTCGGCAAGATGCAAAAACGCGCGGTCGTTCTGACGCTGCTGGCCCTGATGGCTGTGGCCGGTATGTGCCTGTCGGGTTTGATCCAGAGCGACCATCTGGTGATGAGCGAGGCCTGGGTCCGCGACGTCGTGACGGGTCTGGGCATGGCAGGGCCGCTTGCGCTGATCGGGTTGATGGTGCTGGCCATTGTCGCAAGCCCGATACCCAGTGGTCCGATCGCCGTCGCGGCGGGGGCGATGTATGGAACCCTGTGGGGTGGGGCGTTTGTGGTGATGGGCGCCATGCTGGGGTCATGCGCGGCCTTTGGGGCGGCGCGATATCTGGGCTTTGATGCCGTGCGCAAATCGACCAATCCGATCCTGAAATTCATCGCGGCCCCGAGATCGCAGATCAGCCTGATGCTGATCGTGTTTGCGTCCCGTCTGGTTCCCTTCATTTCATTCGACGCCGTGAGTTATGCGGCGGGCATCACCTGTCTGTCGTTTGGCAGGTTCGTCATGGCGACATTTCTGGGGGTCATGCCGGTCTGCTTTGCACTGGCTGCGATGGGTGCGGGAATGTCGGACAGTGGCATCAACTGGATGTGGGCCGTGGTTCTGGGGGGCGCAATCACCCTGTTGCCGGTCGTGGCCAAATGGATCTGGGACAAGATCTGATCGAGGACCGGCAGGCCTTGCGAATATGGTCTGAAGCGACAGCGTCTTGAGCGTGGTGGCCGGACTTGCCTTTGACAACCTGCGGGCGGTTGACGTTCACTACAGGCGGGCGAAATCGCAATCTGCCCGCCTGCACCGCACGATGCGGTCGCGGCCGGCAGCCCTGCCCCGAGATCCCAAAGCCGCCATGCGGTGGCTGCACATGGCCAAGGTTGCCCACGGTGGCATTGTGGCGGCAATGACCGGGGTGATGACGGTGATCGCGGGAACGCCGCCCGGGCGCGGACGCCGGAACGGCGCATCGCACAGCAACCGGCCCTTGCCCCAGCCTGTCCATTTCAGTTGCGAATTTTCTGCTTGCGCGTCACATCAGCCGCCGCTAGACACCCCCCGACGCAGCGCTTGGCCCGTTCGTCTATCGGTTAGGACACCAGGTTTTCAACCTGGTAAGAGGGGTTCGACTCCCCTACGGGCTGCCACTGTCTGACCCCATTCATTTCGTTTCAATGGATCGTGATGCGGTAAAGCCCGGGTTTGCGGACAGTGCGGATGGCTTTTGGGCAGCTTGCGTGCCGGACAGATGGCAGACACGCGGGCCATGAAGG
>JBBQXK010000044.1:0-31055 GCA_038209775.1 Rhodobacterales bacterium
ATGGTGCTGTGAGAGAGGATTGAACTCTCGACCTCACCCTTACCAAGGGTGTGCTCTACCACTGAGCTACCACAGCGCCGGGTCCGGGGTGGCAAAGCACTTGCGGACGGCGGTGAAATAGCCGCGTTCAAGCCTTGGTGCAAGGGTCTATCGGTGACACATGACAGGTGACGCGGTCAGGTTGTGGCAATCGGGCGGGCAAGCGGAAACTGGACCCCTGGCCAAGCCTGCGCTAGGAGGGGCACCATGGAACAACCCGCTGACCCCCATGCCAAGGCTCAGACGACGCACCGCTCGGCGGCACAGAGGCGCGATGACCGGCTGGCGGCGGCGTTGAAGGCGAACATTGCGCGGCGCAAGGCGCAGGCAGGGTCGCGGGCGGGCGGGGCTGGTGAGGGTGACGAGGACGGCAATGACAACAACGAAACGGCGTGAGGCAGCATGGATTCGATCCTGATACGCGGAAACGGGGCTTTGAACGGGGAAATCCCGATTGCGGGGGCCAAGAATGCGTGCCTGACGCTGATGCCGGCCACGCTTTTGTCGGAAGAGCCGCTGACGCTGACCAATGCGCCGCGCCTGTCGGATATCGCTACGATGACGCAGTTGCTGCAATCGCTGGGGTCCGAAGTCGCCAGCCTGCAGGGGGGCCAGGTTCTGGCGCTGTCGTCACATGGCCTGACCTCGCACGTTGCCGACTATGACATCGTGCGCAAGATGCGGGCGTCGATCTTGGTCTTGGGGCCGATGCTGGCGCGGGACGGGCATGCGGTGGTGTCGCTGCCGGGCGGCTGTGCCATCGGGGCGCGACCCGTCGACCTGCATCTGAAGGCGCTGGAAGCGCTCGGCGCGGTGATGGACCTGCGCGACGGCTATGTGCATGCCAAGGTGCCGGGCGGGCGGTTGCGGGGGGCGGTCATTGAGTTCCCGTTTGTGTCGGTCGGGGCGACCGAGAATGCGCTGCTGGCGGCGACGCTGGCCAAGGGCACGACGGTTCTGAAGAATGCCGCGCGTGAGCCGGAGATCGTGGACCTGGCACAATGCCTGCGCCGGATGGGCGCGCATATCGAGGGCGAGGGAACTTCGACGATCACCATCGAGGGGGTTGACCGGCTGTCGGGCGCGACGCACCCGGTTGTGGCGGACCGGATCGAACTGGGCACCTACATGCTGGCGCCGGCGATCTGTGGCGGCACGGTCGAATGCATCGGCGGGCGGCTGGATCTGGTGGGGGCCTTTGCCGCCAAGCTGGAGGCGGCGGGGGTTTCGGTGGCCGAGACGGCGCGCGGGCTGAAGGTCACGCGCAACGGCGGGCGGGTGCGGGCGGTGGATGTGGTGACCGCGCCTTTTCCGGGGTTTCCGACCGATCTGCAGGCACAGATGATGGCGCTTTTGTGTACCGCCGACGGCACCTCGGTGCTGGAGGAGCGGATTTTCGAGAACCGGTTCATGCATGCGCCCGAACTGATGCGCATGGGGGCAAAGATCGACGTGCATGGCGGGCATGCCACGGTCACTGGGGTGGAAAAGCTGCGCGGGGCACCGGTGATGGCGACCGACCTGCGCGCCTCGGTGTCGCTGATCCTTGCGGGCCTTGCGGCAGAGGGGGAGACGGTGGTGAGCCGGGTCTATCATTTGGACCGGGGTTATGAGCGGGTCGAGGCCAAGCTGTCGGCCTGTGGTGCGCAGATCGAGCGGATCAGCCAATGACCGACGCGCGTTTCGAGGACGGGGCTGAGCGGGCGCTGAACCTTGTGGCGCGCGACGCGGGCGATCTCGAGGTGATCTCGACGCTGTTGCAGGATGCGGTGCTGGGCGGGGCGGACCTGCGGTGGGATCGCAAGGGTCGGCGGTTCGTGCTTTTGGTCAACCGGTTCCGCTGGGAGGACCGGGCGGCGGCAGAGGCGGGCAAGCGTGCTTATGAGCGGGTGCGTGCGATGCTGGTGGTGGGGGATGTGACGGCGGTGCGGTCGATGGGGATCGACCGGGGGGCGGGGGACATGGTGCTGTCCGTCCTGTCGCTGGGCTTTGCGGCGGGGCCGGACGGGACGGGGACGCTGACGCTGACGCTGGCGGGTGACGGGACGGTGGCGCTGTCGGTCGAGGCGCTGGAGGTGACCCTGCGCGACGTGACCCGGCCCTATGCGGCACCTTCGGGCAAGGTGCCTTCGCACGGATAGCCGGGGTTGCCGCCTCGGGGGGCATCGAGCCCCCGCTCGGGCGGCCCTGCCGGGGCTGACATTGGTACGTGGTGCCGGTGGCGGGGTAATCGGTGAGTATTTGGGCAAAGAAGAAACCACCGGGCCGCTATGGGTTGAGGGGGCGGGGGGCGCAGGCTATCTGGGCGGCAGTGACCACCGGAGTGATCTTGCGATGCCCCAGTTCCTGACCACAGCCGAGCCGGGCTTTGAAGCGGCGTTCGTGCAGCTTTTGGGGGCCAAGCGCGAGGAGGCCGGGGATGTGGATGCAACGGTGGCGGGCATCATCGCAGAGGTGCGTGCCGGGGGGGATGCGGCGCTGATCGCGCTGACGGCGCGGTTTGACCGGCTGGACCTGACGCCTGCAACACTGGCGTTTTCGGCTGACGAGATCGACGCGGCCTGTGAGGCGGTGTCGGCGGAGGATGCGGCAGCGCTGGCGCTGGCCGCTGACCGCATCCGCGCCTATCACGCGCGGCAGGTGCCGCAGGATGCGTCCTGGGTTGATGACAGCGGCGCGACCCTGGGCTGGCGCTGGACGCCGGTCGCGGCGGCGGGGCTGTATGTGCCGGGGGGGACGGCGTCCTATCCGTCGTCGGTCTTGATGAATGCCGTGCCGGCCCGGGTGGCGGGGGTCGGGCGGCTGGTGATCTGCGTGCCGACGCCGGACGGGGTGGTCAACCCGCTGGTCCTGATGGCGGCGCGGATTGCGGGGGTGGATACGGTCTATCGGGTGGGGGGGGCGCAGGCGATTGCGGCGCTGGCTTATGGCACCGAGACCATCGCGGCGGTGGACAAGATCACCGGGCCGGGGAACGCGTATGTGGCCGCCGCCAAGCGGCGGGTGTTCGGGCGGGTGGGGATCGACATGATCGCCGGGCCGTCGGAGATTCTGGTCATTGCGGATGGGGACAACGATCCTGACTGGATCGCGCTGGATTTGTTGAGCCAGGCCGAGCATGACGAAAGTGCCCAGAGCATTCTGATCACCACGGATGCCGCGTTTGGCAGGGCGGTGGCGGCTTCGGTGGCGAAGTATCTGGAAACGCTGGACCGGCGGCGTATCGCTGCGGCATCCTGGGCCGCGCATGGGGCGATCATCGCGGTGCGCGATCTGGGCGAGGCGGCGGCATTGGCCGACCGGATTGCAGCCGAGCATCTGCAGTTGTGCGTGGCCGACCCCGAGGCGCTGGCGGCGCGGATCAGCCACGCGGGCGCGATGTTTCTGGGCGCGTGGACGCCCGAGGCCGTCGGCGACTATGTCGGCGGCCCGAACCATGTGCTGCCGACGGCAAGGTCGGCGCGGTTTTCCTCGGGCCTGTCGGTGCTGGATTTCATGAAGCGCACGACGATGGCGCGGATGACGCCCGCCGCCCTTGCCGTCATCGGTCCGGCGGCCGAGCGGCTGGCGCGGTCGGAAAGCCTGCAGGCGCATGGGTTATCGGTGCGGGCACGTCTGGACCGGCTGAACCAGTGAGCATTTGTTCAGGTACGCGGCATTTGCATCGGCCAGCGATTCCCTGTCAGATTGCCCGCTGACAGAAACGAGGCGGGCATGAAACGACCGGACGTCGAACCGACATTGCAGGATGAGGCGGCCCGTGCGGGCTGGCTGTACTATGCGGGCGGTCTGACGCAGGACCAGATTGCCGCCGAACTGGGGGTCAGCCGCCAGCGGGCACAGCGGCTGGTCAGCCGTGCCATGGCCGAGGGGCTGGTGCATGTGCGGCTGAACCACCGGATCGGCGCCTGTCTGGACCTTGAGACACGGCTGACCGAACGCTATGCCCTGACGCGCTGCCGGGTGGCCCCGGACTTTGGGCCCGGCGGCGATGCGGCCCGCGCGATTGCGCAAAGTGCGGCGGCAGAACTGGAGCGGGCGCTGCGCCAGCCTGCGCCGCAGGTGATTGCCTTTGGCACGGGCCGCGCACTGCGCGCGATGGCCGAGGAGTTCACCCCGCCCGATGCGCGCCACCACCGGATCGTGTCACTGATTGGAAACATCGGGCCGGACGGGTCAGCGACGCTGTATGACGTGATCCGGCGGGTCGCGGAAAAGCTGCAGGCGACCTATTTCCCGATGCCCGTTCCTGTGATTTCGGACACCCCCGAGGAACGCGCGTTCTTTTTCCATCTGCGCCCGGTGCAGGCGGTGATCGCATTGGCGCAGCAGGCGGATGTGACGTTCGTGGGCGTCGGACAGATGAACGACGAGGCACCGCTGTTCGTCGATGGCTTTGTCACGCGCGACGAGCTGAAGGCGCTGCAGGCGATGGGGGCGGTGGGTGAGATTGCGAGCTGGGTCTATGACGCCCATGGGCGATACATCGACGTGGCGCGGAATGCGCTGATCGGGGCGGTGCGGGTGGAGCCCGGTCGTGACCGGCCGGTCATTGCCGTGGCGGCGGGTCCGTCCAAGGTGGCAGCACTGCGTGGGGCACTGGCCGGGCGGATCATCAACGGGCTGGTCACCGACGAGGCTACGGCGACCGCCCTTCTGGACTGACATAGGCAGGGTGCAGCAACGATTTGCTGCGGCGCGGCGTGAGATTGGCGTTGACTCGGCGCTGAGTCGGGATGAATATTCGCTCACGCATTGGGCAGTTGCTCACTGCCAAGGGAGGATACCAATGAACATGACGACGCGGGCGCTGATGGGCGCCGGCGCGGTGGTGGCACTTTGCAGTGCTGCTGCAGCGCAAACGACGATCACTGTTGCGACCGTGAACAACGGCGACATGATCCGGATGCAAGGGCTGATGGACGACTTCAACACCAAGCACCCCGACATCACTGTCGAGTGGGTGACGCTTGAGGAAAACGTCCTGCGCCAGAACGTGACCAACGACATCGCCACCGGCGGTGGCCAGTATGACGTCATGACCATCGGCACCTACGAGGTTCCGATCTGGGGCAAGCAGGGCTGGCTGGCCAGCCTTAACGACCTGCCCGCCGACTATGACGTGGATGACCTTCTGCCGGCCATCCGGGGCGGTCTGACCGTTGATGGCAACCTTCTGGCCTCGCCGTTTTATGGCGAATCCTCGATGGTGATGTACCGCAAGGATCTGATGGAAGCTGCCGGGATGACGATGCCCGACGCTCCGACCTGGGCTGACATCGAAAAGGCCGCCGCCGCGATGACCGACAAGGACGCGGGCATCTATGGCATCTGCCTGCGCGGCAAGGCCGGCTGGGGCGAGAACATGGCCTTCCTGACCGCCATGTCGAACTCGTTCGGCGCACGCTGGTTTGACGAAAACTGGAAGCCCCAGTTCGACAGCCCGGAATGGAAAGCGACGCTGGACGCCTATCTGAACCTGATGAACAACTACGGCCCGCCCGGTGCGTCGAACAACGGTTTCAACGAAAACCTGACGCTGACGCAGCAGGGCAAGTGCGGCATGTGGATTGACGCCACGGTTGCCGCATCGTTCGTCACGGGCAAGGATTCGACCGTGGCCGACAAGATGGCCTTTGCACTCGCCCCCGACAATGGTCTGGGCAAGCGCGGCAACTGGCTTTGGGCGTGGTCGCTGGCCATCCCGAATTCCAGCAAAAAGCAGGACGCCGCCAAGGTGTTCGTCAACTGGGCGACCAACAAGGACTATCTGGCACTTGTCGCCTCCAAGGAAGGCTGGGCGAACGTGCCTCCGGGAACGCGGACCTCGCTGTATTCCAACCCGGAGTACGCCAAGATCGGCTTTGCCAAGATGACCATCGACTCGATCAACTCGGCTGACCCGAATGCACCCACGGTGCAACCGGTGCCCTATACGGGCGTCCAGTTTGTGGCGATCCCCGAGTTTGCCGGCATGGCGACGTCGGTGGGTGAACTGTTCTCGGCAGCACTTGCCGGGCAGTCCACTGCGGATGAGGCTCTGGCAGCAGCACAGACGCTGGTGACCGACGAGATGACCTCGGCCGGCTACATCAAGTAACCAGTACCGCTTGCGTCACGAGTAGCGGGACCGGCCCAGACCACCGGGCCGGTCCCCCCAAACCCCGCACCGCAACACCCTTGCGTGCCACCCCGTTTTCCCGTTCGCTGTCGGTCGGCCCAGCCGTTCAAGCCCTTTGAGGGAGCGCGTCCCCATGTCCACCACAAGCACCCGCGCCGCTGCCCGCCTGATGGTGGCACCTTCGGTCATCCTTCTGTTCATCTGGATGATCGTGCCCCTGGCGATGACGATCTACTTCTCATTCCGGCTGTACCGGTTGCTGTCGCCCGACCGGACCGGATGGGTGGGTTTCAACAACTATGTGTGGTTCTTCAACTCGCCGGATTTCTGGACGGCCATCGTCAATACCCTGCTGCTGGTGCTGGGTGTGCTCATCATCACGGTCGTTCTGGGGGTCCTGATTGCCCTTTTGATCGACCAGCCGATCTGGGGTCAGGGGCCGCTGCGCATCCTTGTCATCTCGCCCTTCTTCGTGATGCCCCCCGTCGCCGCTTCGATCTGGGAAAACCTGTTCATGCACCCGCAGAACGGCCTTCTGGCCGCCGCATCGCGGGGGTTGGGATATGATCCTATCCTGTACCTCGAATCCTATCCGATGGCCTCGGTCATCTTCATCGTGTCCTGGGAATGGCTGCCCTTTGCCACGCTGATCCTGCTGACCGCCCTGCAATCCATGTCCTCGGAACAGCTTGAGGCGGCCGAAATGGACGGCGCATCGGCGCTGTCGCGGTTCCGCTATCTGCTGTTGCCGCACCTCAGCCGCGCGATCACCGTGGTGATCCTGATCCAGACGATCTTCCTTCTGGGCATCTTCGGCGAGATATTCACCACCACCCAAGGCGGCCCCGGATCGGCGTCGACCACATTGCCCTACATGATCTACAAACAGGCACTGATCGCCAAGGACATCGGCCGCGCGGCCGCCGGAGGGATCATCGCTGTCATCCTTGCCAATATCGTCGCCATCTTCCTGATGCGCGGTATCGGCAAGCACCTCGACGCGTAAGGAGCACAGAACCATGGCCCGCGCCGTCACCACCCAACGCAAGATCGTCTATACCGCTGCCGCCTGGGCCGTGGGTCTGTTGATCTTCTTCCCGGTCTTCTGGACCATCCTGACCAGCTTCAAGACCGAGGCCAGTGCCGTGGCATCTCCGCCTGAATTCCTGGGGGCCGACTGGACGCTGGAGAATTATGCCGATGTCTGGGCAAGGTCCGACTATCCGCGGTTCTTCTGGAACTCGGTGGTGATCTCTATCGGATCGACGCTTCTGGGGTTGGCCATCGCCATTCCGGCGGCCTGGTCGATGGCCTTTGTGCCAGGCAAGCGCACCAAGGACCTGTTGATGTGGATGCTGTCCACCAAGATGATGCCGGCGGTCGGCGTGCTGATCCCGATGTATCTGCTGTTCCAGTGGACCGGCCTTTTCGATACCCACATCGGCCTGATCCTGGCGCTGATGCTGATGAACCTGCCGATCATCGTGTGGATGCTGTACACCTACTTCAAGGAAATCCCCGGCGAAATCCTTGAGGCGGCGCGGATGGACGGGGCATCGTTGCGCAATGAGATCATCTATGTGCTGACGCCCATGGCGATCCCGGGCATCGCCAGCACCATGCTGTTGAACATCATCCTCGCGTGGAACGAGGCGTTCTGGACGATCACCCTGACCACCATCAACGCAGCCCCCCTGTCGGCCTTTATCGCCAGCTTTTCGGCACCGCAGGGTCTGTTCTATGCGAAGCTTTCGGCGGCCTCGACCATGGCCATCATGCCGATCCTGATCGTTGGCTGGTTCAGCCAGAAACAACTGGTCCGTGGCCTGACCTTTGGCGCGGTGAAGTGAGGATATCATGGGACAGATAACGCTGAAGCAGGTCCGCAAGTCGTTCGGCGACGTGCATGTCATCCCGGGGGTCGATCTTGACATCCTGGACGGCGAGTTTGTCGTGTTCGTCGGCCCCTCGGGCTGCGGCAAATCCACACTCCTCCGCCTGATCGCCGGGCTGGAGGATACGACCTCGGGCATCATCGCCATTGACGGCAAGGACGCGACAAGCCTTCCTCCCGCAAAGCGTGGCCTTGCGATGGTGTTCCAGTCCTATGCGCTTTACCCGCATATGACGGTACGCAAGAACATCTCTTTCCCTCTGAAAATGGCGGGGATGTCCGAGGCCGAACAGGCGGCAAAGGTCGAACGCGCCGCCAAGGTGCTTAACCTGAGCAGTTATCTTGACCGAAAGCCCGGCCAGTTGTCGGGTGGCCAGCGGCAAAGGGTGGCCATCGGGCGGGCCATCGTGCGCGAACCGGCGGCGTTCCTGTTCGACGAACCCCTGTCCAACCTTGATGCCGCCCTGCGCGTGGGGATGCGGCAGGAGATCACCGAACTGCACCAGCAACTCAAGACCACGATGGTCTATGTGACCCACGACCAGGTGGAAGCCATGACGATGGCCGACAAGATCGTGGTTCTGAACGCTGGCCGGGTGGAGCAGGTGGGCAGCCCGCTGGAGTTGTACAACCGCCCCGTGAACACCTTTGTCGCGGGCTTCATCGGCAGCCCGAAGATGAACCTGATGGAGGGTGCCGAGGCGGCCAAGCACGGCGCCAAGACCATCGGTGTGCGCCCCGAGCATGTCGAAGTGGGGTCCGGCCCGTGGTCCGGCACGGTGATGCTGGCCGAGCATCTGGGGTCTGACACCTTCCTCAAGGTCAACGCCGGCGATCTGGGCATCCTGACCGTGCGCGCACCGGGCGAGGTGCATGTGGGCTACGGCGACCACATCCAGTTCGGGCCGCAGGCGTCCAAGATCCACCGCTTTGGCCCCGATGGAAAGAACATGTCATGAGGCTGAAGGCCAAGCGCGCGCTGATCACCGGGGCCGCGCGCGGCATCGGTCTGGCGTTCGCGCAGGCCTATCTGGCGGAAGGGGCGCAGGTCTGCATCGCGGATATCAACGAGGCTGCCGCACAGGCCGCGGCGGCATCGCTGGGACCGGGTGCGCATGCCATCTCGATGGACGTGACAAGGCAGGACAGCATCGACGCCGGTATGGCGGCGGCGGTGCAGGTGATGGGTGGCCTCGACATTCTGGTCAACAACGCGGCCCTCTTCGATGCGGGGCCGACGGTCGACATCAGCCGCGCCAGCTATGACAAGCTGTTTGCCGTCAACGTCGCGGGCACCCTCTTCACCCTGCAGGCGGCGGCGAAACAGATGATCGCGCAAGGAACGGGCGGCAAGATCATCAACATGGCGTCGCAGGCCGGCCGTCGGGGCGAGGGGCTGGTGATGGTCTATTGCGCGACCAAGGCCGCCGTCATTTCGATCACCCAGTCGGCGGGGCTCGACCTGATCCGCCACGGCATCAACGTCAACGCCATCGCCCCGGGTGTGGTGGACGGCGAACACTGGGATCATGTGGACAGCCTGTTCGCCAAACACGAAGGCCGCCCCTTGGGCGAGAAAAAGCGCATCGTCGGGGCCGCCGTGCCCATCGGCCGGATGAGCACCGCCAAAGACCTGACCGGCATGGCGATCTTTCTGGCCTCGTCCGAGGCCGACTATGTCGTCGCGCAGTGTTACGGCGTGGACGGCGGGAACTGGATGGCATGACGATGACACTTTCCAACGCGACCCTTGCCCACCTGCCCCCCGGCGTCACCGCCCCCGCCTATGACCGCAGCAAAGTGACCCCCGGCATCGTCCACATCGGTTGCGGCAACTTTCACCGGGCGCATATGGCGGTCTACCTCGACGATCTGTTCGCGATGGGCGAAGGGCACGACTGGGGTATCCTCGGCGCGGGCGTCCGTGAAGGCGACGCGCGGATGCGCGATTTGCTGGCGGCACAGGACAACCTCTCCAGCGTCATCGAACTCGCCCCCGGCACCCAATCGGCGCGCGTCATCGGCGCGATGACCGGCTTTGTCCCCATCCAGCCCGACAACGCCGCCCTGATCGCCGCCATGTCGCAACCGCAGATCCGCATCGTGTCGCTGACCGTGACCGAGGGCGGCTATTACATCGACCCCGCGACCGGCACGTTCAGCCCCGCCCATCCCGACATCGCCCATGATGCCGCGAACCCTGACCACCCGAAGACCGCCTTCGGCGCCATTGTCGCCGCCCTGAAACACCGTCGCCGCGAGGGCCTGCCGCCGCTGACAGTCATGTGCTGCGATAACCTGCCCCACAACGGCCATGTCTGCGCGGATGCAGTGATTGGCACCGCCCGCCTGTCGGACCCGGCGCTTGCCGACTGGATCGCCGCCACCATCGCCTTCCCCAATTCCATGGTCGACCGCATCACCCCCGCCACCGGCCCGCGCGAACTGGCCATGGCGCGCGACATGGGGCTGGACGACGCCGCCCCGGTGACCTGTGAGCCGTTCCGCCAGTGGGTGATGGAGGACAACTTTCCCTCGGGCCGCCCGCCACTGGAAAAGGTGGGCGTTACCTTCACCGACAAGGTGGATGCGTTCGAGACGATGAAGATCCGCATCCTGAACGGCGGCCACGCGATCATCGCCTATCCGGGTGGTCTGGCCGATATCGAATATGTGCATGAGGCCCTGGCCGATACCCAGATCCGCGCCTTTCTTGATGCGATCCTGACGCGTGAGGTGCTGCCCATCGTGCCACCCGTTCCGGGGGTGCATCTGCCTGATTACAAGGCGATGATCCTGACGCGGTTCTCGAACCCCCTGGTGGCCGACACAGTGCGCCGCCTGTGCCTTGACGGGTCGAACCGGCAGCCGAAGTTCATCGTGCCCTCGATCCGCGACGGGCTGGCGGCGGAGAGGTCGGTTGCGGGGCTGGTGCTGCTGTCCGCACTTTGGTGCCGCTACTGTCAGGGCAGCAGCGAAAGTGGCGCTGTGATTGCGCCGAATGATCCGAACTGGGACAGGCTGGTGGTCCGCGCCAACGAGGCCGCGAACCGCCCGCAGGCGTGGCTGGAGATGGCCGAGGTTTACGGCGACCTTGGCCAGAATGCCGCCATCGCCACCGGCTTTGCCAAGGCGCTGCACGATGTGCAGGCGCGCGGATCGCGGGCGGTGATCGCGGATTATCTGGCGCAGGGGTGACGGCGCGGCCCGGGGGCTTGGCATCTGGGCTTGGGCTGCGCTATTGGGGGGACCGACGCATCAAAGGCGCTTGACCCCGATGACCCACCTGCCGATCCCGCCGCTGACCTGTTTCAAGGCCTATGACATCCGGGGCCGCCTGGGGCCCGACCTGAACGACGGCATCGCCTACCGGATCGGCCGCGCTTTTGCCGAGGTGATGGCGGCGCGCCGTGTGGTCGTGGGGCGCGACTGCCGCGCGTCGTCGCAGGGGCTGGCGACGGCCGTCGCCGAGGGGCTGGTTGCGGCCGGGGTCGAGGTAATCGACCTTGGTCTTTGCGGCACGGAAGAGGTCTATTTCGCGACCTCCCACCTTGAGGCCGACGGCGGGATCGAGATCACGGCCTCACACAACCCCATTGATTACAACGGGATGAAAATGGTGGGGCGCGGCTCGGCCCCGCTGGACGCGACGACCACGATGCCCGCAATCCGCGCCCTGGCGACAAGCGGTGGCTTCGCCCCCCCGGTTGCCGGCGGTCGTCTCGTGGCGGCGGGCGACATCCGCAGCGCCTATGCCGACCGGGTGCTGTCCTTCGTTGACGTGGCCGCCCTGCGCCCCCTGACGATCCTTGTGAACGCGGGCAACGGCACGGCCGGCCCCACCTTTGACGCACTGGCCGCAGGGCTGGCGCGGCGCGGCGCGCCGCTGCGGTTTGTCCGGATGCACCACGATCCCGATGCGACATTCCCGAACGGCATCCCGAACCCACTTTTGCCGGAAAACCAGCCCGCCACCGCCGCCGCCGTTCTGGCTGCGGGGGCTGATATGGGCGTGGCCTGGGATGGCGATTTCGACCGCTGCTTTTTCTTCGACCATCGCGGGCAGTTCATTGCGGGTGAATATGTCGTGGGCCTCTTGGCAGCGGCCTATCTGGCCAAGGAGCCGGGTGCCACCATCATCCATGACCCTCGGGTGGTCTGGAACACCCAGGATGTGGTGAACCGGGCCGCTGGTCGGGCGGTGATGGCAAAAACCGGCCATGTGTTCCTCAAGGCCGTCATGCGTGAAACCGGTGCCGTCTATGGTGGCGAGATGTCGGCGCATCATTATTTCCGCGATTTCATGGCCTGCGACAGCGGCATGATCCCCTGGCTTCTGGTCGCCGAACTTGTCTCACGCTCGGGCCAGACCCTCGCCGATCTGTTGCAGGCCCGCATCGACGCATTCCCCTCGTCGGGCGAGATCAACTTCACCGTGCCGGACACCGCCGCCGCAACGGCCCGCGTCCATGCGGCACTTGCCCCCGATGCCCTGACCGAAGACCGCACCGACGGCCTGAGCCTGACCTTCCCCGACTGGCGGCTGAACCTGCGCGCCTCGAACACCGAACCGCTGTTGCGCCTGAATGTCGAGGCGCGGGGCGATCCTGCCCTGATCGACCGCGCCATATCGCAGATCACGGCCCTGATCCGCGCCCCCTGACCCATTCACCTTGTCCAAATATCCCGGGGTCTGGGGCAGCGCCCCGGGACGATCCCACGCGGTGCAGCGGTTCAGTCCGCGACCGGCACCCACATCACATCGTCGATCCGTGGCGCGCCTGTGGCCAGCATGACCAGCCGGTCAAACCCCATGGCCACGCCGCTGGCCGCTGGCATCTGCGACAGGGCCGCCAGAAAGTCCTCGTCCAGAGGATAGCGCTCACCATAGACCCGCGCCTTTTCGTCCATCTCAAGGCCAAAGCGGCGGCGCTGTTCGACCGGGTTGGTCAGTTCGCCGAACCCGTTGGCCAGTTCCACGCCGCAGGCATAGACCTCGAACCGCTCGGCCACACGGGGATCATCGGCTGCAGGCCGGGCCAGTGCCGCCTCGGCCGCCGGATAGCGGTCCAGCACGGTCATCCGGCCCAGACCCAGATGCGGCTCGACCCGTTCAGACAGCGCCCGGCTCAGCATGTCCGACCAGGTATCATCCGCCGCCCGCCGGATGCCTGCGGTGTCCAGCATCGGCCCCAGCCGCGCCGGATCGCCGGTGCCATCCGCACGGATCGTCGCCAGAAGGTCGATCCCGGCGTGATGGCGGAACGCATCGGCCACCGACACCCGCTCAAACGGGGCGAACGGGTCGCAGGTCCGGTCGCGGTAGCGCAGCAGGGTGGCCCCCGCCGCCGTCGCGGCCAGCCGCAGGAAGGCCGCGCAGTCGTCCATCAGGACGCTGTAATCCTCGGCCGCGCGGTACCATTCCAGCATGGTGAACTCGGGGCTGTGCAAAGGCCCCCGTTCGCGGTTGCGCCAGACATGGGCAAACGCCGCGATCCGCGTCTCACCCGCCGCGAGCAGTTTTTTCATCGCGAATTCGGGGCTGGTGTGCAGATACATGCGCCGTGCGGTCGCATCGGTGCCGATGGCGTCGGTGGCAAAGGCATGCAGATGCGCCTCGTTGCCGGGGCTGACCTGCAGGGCCACGGGATCAACCTCGGTAAAGCCGCGATCGGCAAGCCAGGCCCGCAGCGCCGCCTGGATGCGGTTGCGCGCCAGCAAACGCGGGCGGCGGTCGGCATGGCGGGCGGCATCCCACAGGGGGGAAGGCGGGGGCGTGCTGGGGGTCATCGGCTTCACTCTGGCGATCTGGCGCGGGATGCGGTAGAGGCGCGGGGAACAGGCTGCCCCTTATGGGGTGGTGCGGCAAACCACAAGGAACCGTTCCCGTGAAAGTCATCGCTTCGTCACTGCGCAAGGGCAACGTCGTCGATCTTGACGGTCGCCTTTACGTCGTCCTGTCCTCGGAAAACTTCCACCCCGGCAAGGGCACGCCGACCACCTCGGTCGACATGCGCCGCATTTCGGACGGAGTGAAGGTTGCCGAACGCTGGCGCACGACCGAGATGGTGGAAAAAGCGACGGTCGATGACCGGGGCTATGATTTCCTGTATGCCGATGGCGAGGGGTTCCACTTCATGGAGCCCAACACCTATGAGCAGATGGCGGTCAGCGGGGATATCGTCGGCGACGGTCGGGTGTATCTGACCGAAGGGATGCGGGTTCACCTCAAGACCTTTGACGGCATGGCCATCGCCATCGAATTTCCGCAGCGCGTGACGGTCGAGATCAGCGAGACGGAACCCGTGGTCAAGGGTCAGACTGCCAGCAGTTCCTACAAGCCCGCGATGTGTTCGAACGGGCTGCGGGTGATGGTGCCGCCGCATATCGGGGCGGGGACGCGGATCGTCATCAACACCGAAGACAACAGCTATGTCGAGCGCGCGAAGGACTGACCGCCAGAGCCCACGCGCCTCCCGCCGTTCCGTCGCGGGCAGGCTTTGCCTGCCCTGCTCCTCACTGTTGGGCCGGGCAAGGGGGGCAAAGCCCCCCTTGGACCCCCCGCGCCCCTGTATGTCCCGTTCGCGTGCGCTGACGCGTCGGAGGTGGTACCGGACAGCGGTGTTGCAAGGCGGGGGGTTTCACCCCCCCCGGACCCCCTGTGGAGTATTTGGGCAAAGATGAAGCCGGGAACAGCCCTTGGGTCCATCCTTGTGCAGTTGCCCCCCCGGGGTGGGGGGCGCGTTGATGATGGGGCGATGGCGCGCGCCCGGCCCAACAGTGACGAGCGGCGCAGGGCGCAAGCCCTGCGCGCGACGGAACGGCGGGAGGCGAGTGGGCTGCGCGGCGCGTCAGGTCAGGTGCTGCGGCTGGCCGGTGTTCGCCGAGGCTTCGGCCGCGTCCAGAAGCCGCTGCAATGCCGCGCCGCGGGCAAAGCCGGGGTCTGCCGGACCCGTCCCCCGGATGGCGGCGATAAAGCGTTCATAGACCGAAGGTACCGGCGGGCAGGGGATGTCGCGCCAGGTCGCCGTTTCGAGGTCGGGTGCCAGACAGGCGCGCAAGGAACTGATGCCACGCTCAAACCCCACCTCCAGCCCGCCTGCATCGCCGTAGATGCGCAGCCGCAGGTCATTGAGGTGGCCGGGCGCGAACCGTGTGGCGGCGACAGTCGCCAGCGCGCCGTTGTCCAGCCGCAACTGCAGCGTGGCACTGTCGTTGGCGTCAAGGGGGTAGTCGCCGATCCGCCCGCCCGGCGCCTTGTCGAAGGTGGCAAGGTGGCAGGCCACCTCGGTCACGCCCAGTCCGGCAGCAAAGGTAGCGAAATCAAGGATATGGATGCCCACATCGCCGAGTACGCCCTTCGACCCGTGCGCCTGTGACAGCCGCCACAGCCATTGCGGTTCGGTCTTCCAGTCACCCCAGGCGGGCTGGGCAAGCCAGCTTTGCAGATAACTTGCCTCAAGATGTCGCACGGCGCCGATATCGCCCCGGGCCACCATCGCCTGTGCCTCGATCAGCGCGGGCACCGACCGGTAGGACAGGTTCACCATCCCCACCACCCCCGCCGCCGCCGCTGCATCGGCCATCGCCTGAGCGTCGGCGGCATTCGTGGCCAGCGGCTTTTCACACAGCACATGCTTGCCCGCGGCGAGGCAGGGCATGGTGGTGGCGAAATGGGCGGCATCCGGGGTGACGTTCGTCACCGCGTCGAACGCGCCCCAGTTCAGTGCCGCCTGCAGCGTGGGAAAGCTGCGACCGATCCCGTGCGCCGCCGTGAACGCGGTCAGCACGTCGGGCCGGCTGTCGATGCCCGCCACCACCGTGACCCCCTTAATCGCGGCAAAGGCGCGGGCGTGGTTGGCGGCCATTCCACCGGTGCCAAGGATCGCCACGCGCAGCGTCAACGCAGGCCTTCCTCGCCATCGGCATGCAGGCGCAGGCCGCGTATCGTGACGGGTTCGGGTGCCAGATGTGCGGGCACGTTTGGTGCGGCCGTTGGGTCGGTGATCCGGGGGGCCGCGTTGTGGGCCCAGTGGCAGGCGTTCTTCAGCACAAGCTGCACGTTGGGGTCGTGATAGGTGGGATAGGTCTCGTGCCCCGGGCGAAAGTAGAACACGCGCCCCGCACCGCGTCGCCATGTCAGGCCCGAGCGGAACACCTCACCCCCCTGAAACCATGACACAAACACCGTCTCGTCGGGCTCGGGCACGCCAAACGGCTCACCATACATCTCTTCATGCTCAAGCTCGAAATGGTCGGGCAGCCCTGCGGCAATCGGGTGCCCCCGCGCGGTCAGCCACAGGCGTTCGCGTTCGCCCGCCTCGCGCCAGGTGAGGTTGCAGGGCGTGCCCATCAGGCGCTTGAACGGCTTGGCGAAATGCGCGGAGTGAAGGAAGATCGCCCCCATCCCGCCCCAGACCGCCTCGACCACACGTTCTGCGACAGCGTCGGCCACCGCGCCATGCGCGGCATGGCCCCACCAGACCAGCACATCGGTGGTTGCCAGCCGTTCAGGCGTCATCCCGTGTTCGGGGTCCTGCAGGGTGGCGGTCGTGACGATCAGGCCCGGATCGGCGGACAGGCCTGCGGCGATGGTGCCGTGCATGGTGTCGGGATAGACCCCCGCCACCACCTCATTCTCGCGCTCATGGACGTACTCGCCCCAGACCGTGACGCGGACGGTCATTCGCCGGCAAGCCGCCTGCCATCCCGCATTTCGGTCACCATCGACTTAATCTGCTTGATGTCCTCTTCCATCGTGGCAATCCGCATCTCGTTCGAGGTGCCGCTGATCTCGACGCCCTGTTCGGCCATCTCTTCGCGCACCTCGACCTCTTTCGCCTTTTCCATCGCGTCGACGATGATACCGAACAACAGGTTCAGTGTGGTGAATGTGGTGAAGACGATGAACACCACAAAGAAGATCCACGCATCCGGGTGCTTTTCCATCACCACGGTGGCGATGTCGGGCCAGCCTTCCAGGGTCATCATCTTGAACAGGGTAAAGAACGTCGTGCCGATGGTGCCAAAGTGTTGCGGGACGGTGTCCTTGAACATGTTCACGCCGATGATCGCCGCGACATAGTACATGATGAACAGCACGCCCGCGACCGAGGCCCCGCCGGGCAGGGCGCTGAACATGCCGTTGATCACCCGTCGCATCGACGGCACGGCGGTGGCCAGCCGGAGCAGTCGCAGCACCCGCAGCGCCCGCAGGACGGACAGCCCGCCGGTGTTGGGCAGCAGCGCTATGCCCACAACCGCGAGGTCAAAGACGTTCCAGCCGTCACGAAAGAATTTCTGGCGAAAGACCAGAAGCTTGCAGGCGATCTCGAAGCAGAAGATCACAAGGCAAGCGTTGTCCACCACACGCAGCAAAGACAGCACACCTGGAGGCAGGTCCAGCGTCAGCAGGCCTAAGACGGCCGCGTTGACAAGGATGGCCGCAATAATGAACCACTGAAATCCACGATTATTGACAAGCTTTTCGATCGAATCCATCTGCACAATCTCCTTCGTTCTATCCTGCCGAAATGCTGACGACGGCCTTATGCCATGCTGTCCCGGTACGTTCCGTTGCCGGACGCTATCATGCCAAGCCCTGCTTTTGCATCCTTTTTCTGTGAAAAAGGATGCAAACGACCGGGTTCCGGCTGGGTTCCGGGGGCAACTGTCGCATTCTGGCGGGACGTGTTCTGTTGTTTGGGGGCTTTGTGCCACGAAGGCGGATTGCCGTCATGGCCGACGGCAATTCACTCTCAGATGTCGACCCAATCCTGCGCGCAGGCTTTCAGGTGCGATAGGAACGCCTGCACCTTGCGGGTGCGGTGCAGGTCAACGTGCGTGACGATCCACAACGGGGACTCCCATTCCGGGCGCGGCGGCATGATCTGCACCAGTCCGGGATCGCCTGCCGCCCGGCGCGGCGGCAAGAACCCGATGCCCGCCCCCGCCCGCACGGCATGTTCGCTGGCCTCGGGTTCGGTGACAAGAAAGGTCAGCACCTCGGGCGGGACGTTGGCGCGCAGCCAGCGATAGAAGGGGGCCCGGCTGTCGGGGTTGTCAGCGACGATAAAGCGGTGCGCGGCAAAGTCGTCGGCACCTGACGGGCGCCCGTAGCGCCCGACGTACCCGGTCGAGGCATAAAGCGCCGCCGGCAGCCGCACCAGCGGCTGCACCACATAGTCCGGCTCTTGCGGCATGGCCCCTGCGCGGATCGCCACATGCGCCTCGCCGTAGTCCAGCCGGAACACGCGCAGGTCGCTCAGGTAGCGGATGATGACGCCTGCATGTGCGTCCTGAAAGCTGGCCAGCACCGGCGTCAGCAGATCGGCGATGCCCGAGATCGAGGTAACGATCAATTCGCCGGTCACCACGTCGCCCTGACCCTTGATGCGGCTGACGAGTTGGGCAAACTGCTCTTCGGTCACCTGTGCCGTGGCCAGAAGGTCGCGCCCCGCCTCGGTGGGTGTGTAGCCCCGTGCATGGCGTTGGAACAGGCGCACACCCAGCCGCTTTTCCAGAGCGTCGATGTGGCGGATGACGGTGGCATGGTGGACGCCCAGCAACTCGGCAGCACCCGACACCGTGCCAAGTCGGGCCACCTGAAACGCCGTGCGGATTTCGTCCCAGTTGTCCAACTTGCGGGTCCCTCTGGCCTTGTGCATTAGTGTTCCGGGTCGCGCATGATGCGCAAGGGGATATGGCGGGCAGGTCTGGCGCGCACATGTCCAATCGGAGCGCGCGATTGAAGGTCAGGCAGAACACCCCCGATCTGTTGCGGATCAGCGGCTTTCCCGTGATGGCTGCCCTTGCGCTGTTGGGCGTAATCAGCGTGCCGGTGGTGATGTCGGTGGGCCTTTTGCACGCCGGTCAGGTGGCGGGCGGGCTGGTCACGGGGGCGATTGCGCTGTTGCTGCTGTTCGGCTGTTTTGGGGTGTTTGTCCGCCACCGGACCATCATCCTTGACCGCACCGACCAGACCGTTCGCGTCATCGAGCGTGGGGTTCTGGGGGTCAAGCGGACCACCCGGTCGATCAGGGGGCTTGAGGGGGCTTCGGTGCAGACCAGGGTGATCCCGCAAACCTCGTCATCGGGCCGTGATCCGCCGGATGTCCGCATCTTTCGCCCGGTGCTGGTGTTCGGCGGGGGGAGCCGCGAACCCATGTACGAGGTGTTCACCGATGGTCGCGATGCCTCGGTGATCGCTACTGCCGTCAACGGCTGGGTCGGTGGCTATGGCGCGCCGGACTTGGCTGGTCAGCCAAAGGCCGCCGCCGGATCGTGATCGGCGCAGAACGCGGCCAGCCGTTCCAGATCGGTCCGCCGCCAGTGCTGTCGTGCTGGCGAGGCGTTGTCGTAGTGCAGGGTGGCCGCAACCGTGATCCACAATTTTCCTGCTGCTGCAATGGTATAGCCCCTGGTATCGTCATCCCTGACCGCCTGGGTGTCCAATGCCGTCTGATAACCCCTGACCAACGCCCGTTCATGCGCCCGCCGCAAGGCGGGGGTCAGCGAGGATATCAGAAGATACCCCACATCCGCCATCCCCGCCCCCCGGCCCGTCAGTTGCCAGTCAAGGATCACCGCGCCATCCGGGCCGAAACGCAGGTTGTCGGCCTGTGCGTCGCCATGCACCCGCGTCAACGGCCCGGCCCCGGACAGCACCGCACAGGCCCGGTCCGGGTCAGCCGCGATACGGTCACCAAGGGCGCGCAGGTCGTGGGGCAGGTCGGGCATGGTGCGCGCGACATGGTCAAGGTAGGTGGGCCAGAGGCTGTGAAACGGGTACGCTTCTTGCAGGGTGGGGGTTGCGGGGCCCGGGTCATCCCACCCGCGCGCATGGATATCCGCCAGTGCCTGCAACGCCTGTGCGGCCTGTTCCGCATCAAGGCCGGTTGCAAACGGTACGGCGTGGAGATGGCCAAGATCCTGCATTATCAACAGGCTGGCCCCGCTTGCCGGATCGCAAAGCGCCAGATGACAGCGCGGCACCGGCAACCCGGGGGGGCCGCACTGTGCGGCATAGAACGCCACCTCGCGACCATTCGGGGCGGCCATCCGGCGTGCCTCTGGCGGGTCGGAGGGGGACAGTTTGGCGACCAGTGTCAGGGGTGCCGCCCCCTGCAGGGCCAGCCGGTACAGGCGGCACCCCGAAAACCCTTCGTCCTGGCCGATCCGCGTGGCGGTCACCCCGGTCACGGTGATGCCGAGGGCGTGGCCCAGCCAGTCTGCGGTGATTTCCTCCACCGATCCGGGAAAGGGGTGATTTGCCAAGGGGATGCTCGATCTGATCTGCGGTCCGGCGGCGGGTTAGCATGATCGGGGCGGGGGGGCCACCACGCTGCACTTGAACCGGCAGCGCCGGTCGTGCATCAACAGGGCCGAATGCCTGTCCGGTGCCCTGCGATGACCCGCCTTTGCCATATCGAGATTGACGACCGGGGGCTGGCACGGCCCACGCCCGAGATCGAACAGGAACGCCGGGTGGCGATCTTTGATCTGTTGGAAGACAACGCCTTTGCCCTGCCGCCACGCGATGGAAGGCAAGCCCCGGATGGCCCCTACCGGCTGGGTCTGGCCATTCGCGAAGGGCGGTTGGTGTTTGATATCGCTACGGAATCATCTGCGAAAGTGACCGAGTTCCACCTGTCGCTTGGCCCCTTCCGGCAGGTGGTGAAGGACTATTTCCAGATCTGCGAGAACTACTTTGACGCCGTGAAACGCCTGCCCCCCAGCCAGATCGAGGCCATCGACATGGCCCGGCGCGGCATCCACAACGAGGGTGCGCGGGTGTTGCAGGAACGGCTGGAGGGGAAGGCCGCCGTCGACATCGACACCGCCCGCCGGCTGTTCACCCTGATCTGCGTCCTGCACTGGGGCTGATCTTGGCGGAATTTCCCCAATCGGTGCTTTTCTGTTGCGATCACAACGCTGTACGGTCGCCGATGGCCGAGGCTCTGATGAAGAAATACTATGGCACCCGCGCCTATGTGCAATCGGCGGGGGTGCGCAACGACATGGAGATCGACGGGTTTTCCATCAGCGTTTGCAAGGAGATGGGGATCGAATTGTCGCGCCACCGGTCGCGCAGTTTCGAGGAGATGGAGCAATGGGGGGATGATCTGTCGCAGTTCGACCTGATCGTGGCACTGTCGCCCGCGAGCCAGCGCATGGCGCTGGAACTGACGCGGTACCACCATCTGGAGATCGAGTATTGGCCGATCCTGGACCCGACCGGACTGGGTGACGGGCGCGAGGCCAAGCTGGGGGCCTACCGGCAGGCGCGGGACCAGATCCGCGACCGGATACTGGCGCGGTTCGGGCCGCCGACCGAGGGGCAGGGCTGAGAGGCCCCAAGCCCTTGCGGGCGCTGGGTTAATCGGGCCGATTTGGGCGAAATGGGGCGTGTGATTGTGATGCACAACGCATGCACATCGCGTATGCACGCGCTGCGGTAGGAGGGCGCGTTAACCATGCCGCGCGAATCGGGCGGGGGCCCAACGGGGGGCCGCCACAGGGTGTTGAACGGACGGAACTGCGCCGATGCGGTCCAACCACGCCGATGCGTGTTGATCGCCCCCCGAAACTGCGTCAGCGTGCGTGCGGACGGCATTTTTGATGCCGGGATGTCGATTTATGAAAGCCGCGCATTGCGGCGGGTTGAAGGAGTTATTCATGGCCGGTGAAGACAAGGGGCTGTCGCTGGAAGACATCATCCGCATGGGCAAGACGAAGCAGTTGAACTTCTTTGCCGGGATGGCCAAGGGCGGGACAGCGGCCATCGTGGGCGACCTGCGCAAAAGCGGGACCGCGCTGTTGAACATGGCCAAGGAAAAGCACGAGGGCATCAGCAGGGCCAAGAGCATTACCGGCACGCTGACCGTCAACGGCAAGACGCTGCAACTGCAGGTCGAAGAGGAAGAGGTTCCGGGGCCGCTGAAGAAGGCGCTGAAGAAGGCGCTGAAAGAGGCGGGGATGCCGATGAAGGTGATCATCCTGCTTCCCGGGGGCAAGTCTGACGAGGACGACGGCGACGAGGATGAGGCCGAGGCCGAAGGCGGAGAGGTCTAGACCGCCACGTCGTCGAACATCACCACCTCGACCCCGGCCATGGCGAAGTTCGCCAGATCGGCAGCGGTGGCCTGTCCTTGGGCCGAGGCCATGGCAGCCGCGATGTCGGCCATGGTGGCAAAGTGCAAAGTGGCGATGAGGTGCAGGCCGGTCGGGCCGGCCATGCCGGCCACCGGACCCTGCGAGAGGTCATAGCCGGTGAGGCCGGGGATCGTCCTGGCCAAGGGCAGGTGGGTGCCGTGGTAATAGGCATCGAACGCCGCCGGGTCGGCGGGGGTCTTGTAGAGCGCGATCAGCTTGGCCATCGGAACCTCTCCCCTTGGCGCGGGGTCCGCGCGGGGGCAGGGTGGCGGAACACGGGACTTCGCGCAACCCGGGCGGACCGTCTTGTGTGACGCCGCAGGATGGGTGCCTCCCTCCCCCCTTGAGGGGGGGCCTGGAGGGGTTTGGTCTGCCTGCGGGGTTGGCGGCGTTGCTGGCCGATGCGAGGGCGGAGGCTGATGGCGCGCTGTTTGACGACCGCCGCACGCTGTCGCGGCTGATCGGGCGGCCGACGACGCCGATGGCGGAGACGGTGGCGGTGGCGCTGGCGGCGCTTTGACATGGGGGTGCTGGCGCAACCGGGGTGGCCCCGGTCGCGCGGCGTTCCGCGAATAATCCGTCAAAGGCGGGGGTGGGCGGCGGGAAACGGTGCCCCTTGGCGACCCAAGGTGGCAGACCGTTGCACAGACTGATTTGTGCGGAGATCATTCATGCGCCCGATTGATGAGATCATCGTCCATTGCGCCGACACAAGGCCCGACTGGTGGCAATCAAGATCGCTGGGCCAGAAGATTGCCGAGGTGCGCCGCTGGCACACCACGCCGCCGCCGGAGGGGCGGGGGTGGAGCGATATCGGCTATCACTTTCTGATCGACCGGGATGGCAGGACTGCCGCCGGGCGGCCGCTGGACCGGGTGGGCGCGCATGTGGTGGGGCACAACACGGGCACCATCGGTGTCTGTCTGTTCGGTGGCCACGGGTCGGCGGCGACCGACCATTTCTCTGACAACTTCACGGCGGAACAGGAGGACGCGCTGCGCACGCTGATCGCACAGTTGCGCCAGAGCCATGCGATTGACCGGGTGACGGGGCACAACCAGTATGCCGCCAAGGCCTGCCCGGGGTTTTCGGTGCCGCACTGGTACTGACGCGGCGGGATGGTGTTGGGGGGATGATGTGACGGCGCGTTTGTGCGCAATCAAACCCCTTGATACGCGCGGTCTTTCGGCGCATAGGACCGGCGCTGCCCGCCAGTCATGCGCGGGCGAAACCCTATTTGGAGAGACCATGGCCAAGGAAGACATTCTCGAATTCCCCGGTGTCGTGAAGGAACTTCTGCCCAACGCGACATTCAAGGTCGAACTCGACAATGGCCATGAACTGATCGCGGTGATGGCAGGCAAGATGCGCAAGAACCGCATCCGGGTTCTGGCCGGCGACAAGGTGCAGGTGGAAATGACCCCCTATGACCTGTCGAAGGGACGCATCAACTATCGCTTCAAGTGAGGCTGATCCTCGGATCGGCCAGTCCGCGCCGGCTGGAACTGCTGGCGCAACTGGGTGTCACGCCTGACGCCATCCTGCCCCCCGACATTGACGAGACGCCGCACAAGGCCGAACTGCCGCGTTTGTATGCGGCACGGGTGGCGCTGGAAAAGGCGCGGGCGGTTCCGGGGGATGACCTGATCCTGTGCGCCGATACCACGGTTGCGCTTGGTCGGCGGATCATCGGCAAGCCCGCCGATGCGGGTGAGGCGGCGGCGTTTCTGGTGGCGCTGGGCGGGCGGCGGCATACGGTGATCACCGCCCTGGCGCTGCGTCTGGGGGACCGGGTCTGGACGCGCGAAAGCGTCAGTGCGGTAAAGATGAAGCGTCTGTCGGACATTGAGCTGAACGCCTATCTTGCCAGCGGCGAATGGCGGGGCAAGGCGGGCGGGTACGCGATTCAGGGGCTGGCCGGGGCATTCATCCCTTGGATATCCGGCAGTTATTCCGGCATCATGGGTCTGCCCCTGGCCGAAACCGCCGCCCTGTTGACGGTGGCGGGATGGCCCTTGTGGAGGCGGGACTGATGGCGCGTGTGGTCATGCTGGACGAGGTTGCGGGCCGCCCGGTGGCCGCTGTGGTGGTCGACGGCGTGTTGCAGGAACTGGCGGTTGATCCCGGCCCCGATGTGGTGCTGCCGGGGGCCATCTTCCGCGCGGTGGCCGACCGCCCGATGAAGGGCATGGGCGGCATGTTCGTCAAACTGCCCGGGGGGGCGTCGGGGTTCCTGCGCCAGACCGACGGGCTGGCGCCTGGGCGCAGCGTGATCGTGCAGGTGACGGGGCCGGCCGAGCCCGGCAAGGCGCTGCCGGTGACGACGCGGCTGTTGTTCAAGTCGCGCTTTGCGATTGTGACGCCGGGCGCGCCGGGGCTGAACATCTCACGCAAGATCAAGGACGTCGAGGTGCGGGCGGGGCTTGAGGCGATGGCATCGGCGGGGATGGAAGGCGCGGACGAAGCCCTGGGCCTGATCCTGCGGTCGGCTTGCGAGGGGGCCGAACCGGATGCCGTGGCCGAGGATGTGGCCGCCATGCGTGGGCTGGCCGAGGCGGTGACGGCGGATGTGACCGGCGGGCCGGAGTTGCTGCTGGACGGGGCCACCGCACATGACGTGGCCCTGCGCGACTGGCTGGACCCCGAGCCGGATGATCTGGTGTCAGAGCCGGGCTGTCTGGAAGCGCAGGGCGCGCTGGACCTGATCGCGGCCCTTCTGGTGGCGCGCGTCGACCTTTCCGGCGGTGGGCACATGATGATTGAGCCGACCCGCGCGCTGGTGGCGGTGGATGTGAACACCGGCCCCGATACGTCACCCGCCGCAAGCCTGAAGGTGAACATCGCCGCCGCCCGCGACCTGCCGCGCCAGTTGCGGCTGCGGGGGTTGGGGGGGCAGGTGGTGGTCGATTTCGCGCCGATGCCCAAGCGCGACCGGGCGGTGCTGGATCAGGTACTGCGCGCCGCCTTCAAGGGTGAGGCCGCCGAGACCAGCCTTGCCGGGTGGACGACGCTGGGGCTGTACGAACTGGTCCGCCGCCGCGACCGGCTGCCTTTGGCCGAGATGCTGCCGGAGGGTGTGTGATGGCCTGTCCGGTCTGTGCCAAAGAGGCCGTGCCGGCCTATCGCCCGTTCTGTTCGCGCCGCTGCGCGGATGTGGACCTTGGCCGCTGGCTGACCGGCGCGCATGTGATCCCCGGCCCTGCGGTGGATGACGAGGATGGACCAGAGCCGCCCCGGGGCCCCGACGACAGGTAGGTGCGCGGATTTTTCACCCGAACCCACTGGACAGCCCCCCGCCCGTCGCATAAACCGCCCATCACCCGCGCGGCAAGCCGCGACGAACCGGGGCCCAGATAGCTCAGTTGGTAGAGCAGCGGATTGAAAATCCGCGTGTCGGCGGTTCAATTCCGTCTCTGGGCACCATTTAACTCAGAAAAACCGTTTCACTGCAATAGGTTGCGCGGCTTTTGTGTTTGTCTATCCCCCTTTGTATCCCCCTGACGGCGCGCGGCTGGCGCTAAACTTCCTCGATCAGGCGGACTGCGGGCACGCCAAGCGCGCAAGCTATCTTCCAGATGTTGTCCAGCGAGATGTTTTGCTCCGAACGCTCGACCGCGCTGACGTAGGTGCGGTTCAGGCCAGCCTCGGCTGCGAGGACTTCCTGTGACCACCCCCGCTCGGCCCGCATCAACCGCATGTTGCGCGCCAGAACGTCTCGCAGAGGGCTTCTTACTGTTCTCTTCACACCCGAGTTTATTGAGTGTTGCCGGTTTTAACGCGACCTGTTTTAACATTCATTATGCGGCGTGGCGCACCGGGTGCGCGAAACTTGGGGGATGTATGCGCAGATCAGTTCTGGCGGCTTTGCTTTTGATGAACTGTGGAGGTGCCTTTGCGCAGGAGGCCGGGCAACGTTCCTACATCGAAAGCGACGACCTCGGGCTACGGCAGCGGGCGTGCAAAAGCATCGGCAACATGGCCGTGACGATCATGCGGGAGCGCCAGAAGGAGTTGCCGATGTCAGACCTTGTCGAGCGGGTGCGGGTCAGTGAGGAAATGGGACTGTTCGAAGGCACTGGGCTGACCCAGAACATTCTCATGGCGATGATTGCTGCGGCCTACAGACAAGTCGCTTTCCCCTCTGATGAACGACAGGCGGACATGGTGGCGACCTTCCGCAACGAGATCGAACTTCTCTGCTTTGAAGGCAGATTGACAACGATGCCTTAACCTTTCGCGTCTGATATTCCGGTTACGTTCTTGCCTGTGGTGACGCATGAAGCCATAGTGTCAAAAATATTCCCAGCGGGGTTCCGGAATGCAGACTGAGTTTTCTACCTTGCTCGCGAAGGCTGGCTACACCGTGCCCGAGGCGGCGAACATACTCGGATACTCAGAAGGCCACATCTATCGCTGGAAACGCGGCGAGGAAACGCCGCGCGACGGTGTTCTGCGCCTACTGGCCCTGGAAGCAGATCGCCGCAAGACTCCGGAGGGCAATGCCTTCACGTTCATCGACCTCTTCGCAGGGATCGGCGGTCTGAGGCGGGCGATGGAATCGGCTGGCGGACGTTGTGTGTTCACCTCGGAATGGGACAAGTACGCTCAGCAGACGTACCTCGCTAACTTCCCTGACAATCGTCCGATTGCTGGTGACATACGGCAAGTGAACGAAGCAAATATTCCAGCGCATGACGTGCTGGTCGCGGGGTTTCCCTGTCAGCCCTTCTCGATTGCCGGGGTTTCCAAGAAGAACGCGCTGGGCCGTGCCCACGGCTTCGATGACGAGACACAGGGGACGCTCTTCTTTGATGTGCTGAGGGTGCTGATGTATCACCGCCCTGCGGCCTTCCTGCTTGAGAACGTCAAGAACCTGAAAAGCCATGACAAGGGTCGCACGTTCGATGTGATCCGCCGCAAGCTGACGGAGACGCTGGGCTATACGCTGGCAGAACCCCGGATCATCGACGCCGGGCACTTTGTGCCGCAGCACCGTGAGCGGATCGTACTGGTAGGCTTCCGTGAGCCCACCGCCTTCACCTGGAACGACATGCAGCTGCCTGTCTACGGGCATCGCCGCCTCAGACATATCCTCCACCCTGAGAACGGGACTGAGGCACCGGAAGGTCACTTCACGGTCGGGCCGGACTCCGTTGTGAACGAAAAGTATACCCTCACCGACAAACTCTGGGCTTACCTGCAAGCCTACGCGGCCAAGCACCGCGCCCAGGGCAACGGATTCGGCTTCGGACTGGTCAAGGGCGACGACATCACCCGCACGCTTTCGGCGCGTTACTACAAAGACGGGTCCGAGATTTTGGTCAGCCGGGGGGCAGACATGAATCCCCGCCGTCTTACCCCGCGCGAGTGCGCGCGGCTGATGGGGTATGACGACAGCTTTCGTATCCCTGTCTCGGACACTCAGGCCTACAAGCAATTCGGCAACTCTGTTGCGGTGCCGGTATTCGCCGAGGTTGCGCGGATAATGACGCCGCACGTTCTTCCGATCACCCAGGCAGAAGCGCTGCGCAAGGTTGGCTGACGTCCACGACAAGCAAGCCCGCAGCCGTAACATGGCGGCAATCCGGGCAAAAGATACCCGGCCCGAATTGATACTGCGTAAGGCGCTGCATGCGCGCGGCTATCGCTACCGGCTTCACAGCCGCGACTTGGCTGGAAAGCCAGACCTTGTCTTGGCCAGCTGGCAGGTAGTGATCTTTGTCAACGGCTGCTTCTGGCATGGCCACAGCTGCCCTGCATTCGTCTGGCCGAAGTCGCGGGCGGAATTCTGGCAGACGAAGATCAGCGGGAACATGGCCCGCGACGCAGCAAGCATTGCCGCTTTGCAGTCATTGAGTTGGCGGGTGGCCGTCGTCTGGGAATGTGCGCTTAAAGGCAAAGGGCGGCGCTCTCTGCCCCAAGTGATTGACTCCCTTGCCGCATGGATGTCCTCTGACGGGGCTTTTCTCTCCGTTGAAGGCTATCTTCTTGAGCGACCCACTTTTCCAGACCCTCGATCTGATGGCGGCTCATGGGGCAACGCTGTTCTACGCCAAACGCCTTGCGCCGAATGACAATTCAAAAAACCAAGTCTATCTAGGTGGCGGCTTCTCTGCGCTGAACATTATCCCCCATGGTGAGATTGACGCTGACGACAGCCAGCTGGGAGGCGCAGTGCGCGACCGCGCAAAGGCCCCTGTCCGCTTCTTCTGGATGACGACAGGAAGGCCGGTTTCCGCACCGGGTGCGCAACTGATCCTTTACCCGAAGTATCCTGAGGTACGGATGTCCGGCTTTCTGCGCGGCGCAGAGAATGCACCTGCCGAACTGATGGCGAGCCGCGCCGATGGCAGGATGCTGATCCTTGGCGTATGTCCGGATGGCCGTGTACTGGGAGAGGTCCGGGGCGGTCATGACCCGCTTACGGCCAGCCTCGAGGCCAAAGCGACCAATCTACAGATTACGGGGGTCTTCATTGATCTTCTGCCACTGAGGACCGGCATTGGCGACAGCAGGTCTGCCCTTCTGACGGCGTTGCTTGAAATCAGCAGAAAAGGCTGGATACCGTCCTGCAAGATTGGCAGGTCTGGCCTGCCCGAACCATACTCTGCACGGAACGGGGGCGGTTACACGCTTGAAGCACAACTTGGCATCGCGCCGAACAGTTACGCGGAGCCCGACTATCTCGGGTGGGAGATCAAGCAGTACGGCGTCGGCGACTTCGTGCGGTACGCTCCCAAGTCGCCAGTAACACTGATGACACCAGAGCCAACAGGGGGGTACTACCGCGAGGCCGGGGTCGAGGCATTTCTGCGTCGCTTCGGATACCCTGATAAATCGGGCAAGGAAGGCCGCATCAACTTTGGCGGCATCTATGCCGTGGGACGGGACTTCCATGCCGACACGGGCCTCTCCATGGCCCTCACGGGGTATGACAGGGCAACCGACAAGATGACCGACATCAATGGCAGCCTCGCCCTTCTAGACCGGGAAGGCACCGCTGCCGCGATCTGGTACTTCAAAGACCTGATGGCGCACTGGACCCGCAAGCATGCAAAGGCCGCCTACGTGCCTTCACTGATGCGAACACCACCGCCAGAGTACAGCTACGGAGCAAAGGCCTTGCTTTGCGAGGGAACAGACGTTCTCCTGCTGCTCAGCGCGCTTGCTCAAGGACGCGCCTACTTTGATCCGGGAATCAAGATGGAAGCTGCGACGACCGCCGCCCCGAAGATCAAGCGCCGAAGCCAGTTCAGGATCGGTCACAGCGAATTAGTGGGGGTCTATTTGAACACAAGTGAGGTCCACTTTGACGAAGCAACCAAACACTAAAGTCTTCACTGTCAATGTATACGAGCGCGCTAAACGGACTGCCTTTCATTGTGGTGCTCCATAGCGGACGCAACAATGAAGGTTTGGTTGCAGATATGATGAAATCCATCCAGACTTGTTGTCGCACCTTGGCGTCACTGACCCCTCCCATAGGAGCCTGAGCAGATTGGCAATGACTGTTGGAAATCTAACCGGTCCCCAGTTCGAGGACGAGGTGCGCAACATCGGACGGAACCTCTTCTCGAACAGCTTCGGTCAAGGAAGCGAAGTTGTCGATGGTCGTGAACGGGATGGGGTGTTCTGGAATGGTCATTTCTACACGGTCATCGAGGCGACAACCCTGAAGACGAAGGAGAAGGCGGAAACTGACGGGAAGAAAACTCATGACCTCGTTACAAAGCTTCGCCAAGAAGGTCGCATGGCGCAAGGCCTGCTTGTAACGCTCCACGAACCCACGCCAGACCAGAAACAGGTCATCAAGACAAAGAAGTATGATCGGACGACTCGAATCATTAGTTTCGACGAACTTCGCGCACAGCTCTTTGATTCACTTACTTACATCAACAATCGAGCGAAAAAAAGATTCGGCAGCGTGTACGATCACGTTGACAATAACTTTGAGATACCTCTTTCAGACTTCGTCGAGCCAACGATTTCAGATGCTGGCTCCGGAAAGATAGTGACGTTTGCGGAGCTCACTGATGAATTGCAACTCGGTAAGCGGCATGTCTTGACGGCTGAGTATGGTGTTGGAAAAAGCATGGTACTACGCCATCTTTTTCACAAGATGGTCAATAAAGTTCGAGCAAAAAAGCACTTTCGTACACCAGTGGCCATCAACCTCAGAGAGCACTTGGGCCAGACTGAACCTATCGAACTATTGGAGCGGCACGCACGTGCAAACGCGGTCGATCCGCAGAAGCTGGTCGCCGCATGGAATGCAGGCTACGTAGACCTATTGATTGATGGCTTCGACGAGTTGTCAACACGAGGGTGGACCGGGGACATTCGAAGACTCAAAGAGTATCGGCGAGCTACACATTCGGTCGTGCGAAAGCTCATCAAGGAAACTCCATCGCAATGTGGAATCTTTATCGCGGGTCGAGATGGCTACTTCGACTCAACGTCGGAAATGCGGGAAGCGCTCGGAGTTCCTGCTCCTCAGTTCCGAGCGAGCCGAATCCTACCCTTTGATGAGGGACAAGCGTCGGAGTTCCTGAATAAGAAAGGGTACGCAGGACCGCTCCCAGACTGGTTGCCCACTCGTCCCCTATTGCTGACATACCTTGCGACGAAGAAACTACTTGTAACGGCAGTCAGCGCAAAGCCCTCAGGGGACTTCCCGCGTGGAGCAGCTTGGCTGGCCCTCGTTAGCATGATCTCCGAACGTGAAAGCGAGCAGCTTGATTGACCGCCAGGGGTCTGACGCGCATGCATTCCAAGTGCCCCAAGGAATCGGAGTAGAGCATCCTTGTCGACTCCTTCCAGCTGCTCGCTTTCACGTTCGGAGATCAT
>JBBQXK010000045.1:0-30673 GCA_038209775.1 Rhodobacterales bacterium
GGGGGGGGGGGGGGGGGGGGGGGGGGGGGGGGGGGGGGGGGGGGGGGGGGGGGGGGGGGGGGGGGGGGGGGGGGGGGGGGGGGGGGGGGGGGGGGGGGGGGGGGGGGGGGGGGGGGGGGGGCGGGCGGGGGGCGGGGGGCCGGGGGCGGGCGGGCCGCGGGGGGGCGGGATGGCGGCGCCCGCGCCAAGACCGGGCGGGCCCCGGCGGCCGCTGGGGCGGCGGCGCCCAGCGGAGGTGGGGGGGCCCGCCGCGGGGGGTTTCCCCCCCCCCGCGCCCCCCGTGGAGTATTTCTGCAAAGAAGATGCCGGGTTACGACAGGGGGCAGTCGGTGACCGACAGGTCGATGGCAAGCGTGGCCTCGGGGCCGTAGTCGCGGCCGTCGACGTTGATATAGAGCGCGCCGAGGTCGGCGTGGATGTCGTCGGCGGTAACCGGCATCGTCGTGGCGGCGGCGTCGATGGTCCAGCCGTCGAAGAGGGCGCATTCGGCCTCGAACCGCAGGACGTAGCCGTTGAATTCGGCGGGCCAGAACTGGCCTTTGTCCTGACCATAGGAAAACTCGATGCGGGTCGGGCCGATCTGCACCTGCACCGGTACCACGTCGAAACCCGGGGTGCGGTATTCCGGGCCCATGCCGAATTCAAGGCCCTCGCCCACCGTCACCGTGCGGCCCCGGCTTTCGAGGATGGGGGCGGCGGGGTTGTCGTAGGTCAGCACGTTCAGGGTGACGATGCGGCCCTCAAGCGTGCCGCCGGCGAGGGCGGGGGTGGTCAGGGCAAGGAGGGCGAGAAGGGCGCGCATGTCAGGCGAACTTCAATGCGGCGATGCCCGCGACGATCAGCAGGATCCCCGCGACGCGCAAGGCGTTGACGGGTTCGGCGAACAGGAACACGGCGGCGATGGCGGTGCCGACCGCGCCGATGCCGACCCAGACGGCATAGGCGGTGCCCACCGGCAGGTCCTTCATCGCAAGGCTGAGAAGCCAGAACGACACGATCGCCCCGCCGATGGTCAGGGCCGAGGGGATGGGTCGCGTGAAGCCGTCCGAGTATTTCAGCCCGATGGCCCAGCCGGTTTCCATCAGCCCCGCGATGATCACCAGAAGCCACGGGTTCATGGCGCGGCGACCTTTGATCGCGTGCGGCAACCGCAGGTCGGGGGACCGGGCCAAACGTCGCACGGGTCAGCGGGTTGCATGTCCACCGTCATTCAAGGTTTCCGTTGTTTCGCCCGAACCCGGCACGCGCCGCTTCAGGCTTTGTCAGCCGTGCGTGGCAGTTGCCCAGCCTGTCCGATCTGAGTCAAGTGTCGGTCGACGCCGCGATCTTCGGGAAGGTCATAGAGTTCGGGATGGCGGTACAGACCCTGCTCGCCCTCGGCCTTTGGCAGGTCGGCGGGCAAGCGGTGCGCGACCGCCCAGCGATCCCTGCGCACCCCGGTGACCTGCCACGACACGCGCTGTCCAGGATGACCGCCGCCGATCACAAAGGACCCTGCGCTGCATTCACGGGCGATGTGCAGATCGGGGGCAGGGTGCCCGAGGGGGGTCAGTTGATACCGGACGGCTTCGTTCAGCGTCTCGAACCATGCCGGCAGGGTGATCTCGGCCGACCCCTTGCCGTCCAGCACGGCGATCCCGTCGTAGAGATTGCGCATTTCGTCGGATTCGACGAACCAATGTTGCAGGTAGTGGGTTTCGGGATGATCGGGATGGTCGATGCGAAACCCGCCGCCCGACTTGTGCACCGGGCCGGTGACGTTCACGGCACCGTGGAACATCGCGGCAAAGGATTGCGAGCCGACATTCTTGGGATGCGGCGAATAGCCGAATATGCCCGTACCGCCGGACCCGTCGGTGAGGCCCGTTACACCGACCCCGTTTGAACATGTCCCGAGAACGCCGGACCCGGTCCCGGTTGAAATTCCGACGACACCGAAGCCTGTCGTACCATGGCCCATGCCTTGCACGCCGGGAGCCGTGAATCCAGTTCCTGTCGAAACACCTGTGACGCCGACCATGCCGACACCCATGACGCCCGCACTGAAACCACCCGTGGCCGTTCCCCTGAGGCCCTGGGAGAAGTCAGCGGTCGCCGTCCCGTCCACGCCCGGCACGCCGGGTTCCGAGGATTGCCCAATTGTCGCGCCTTGCAGTGTGGGCCATGGACCTGCGCCCGCGCGCCCGACGACACCCGGGCCCGCCGGCTTTGACGAAGTCCCCAGCACGCCGATGACACCGGTCCCCTCGACCCCGGTCCCCGCCGCGCTGTTGCCGGTAACGCCCGGGCCGGTCTGGGAGTTCTGACCCAGAACGCCGGACCGGCCCGGCTGTTCGGCCTGGCCGCGAACACCGTCTTGCTGCTTGCTTGAGGCATCGAGACCCGGCCCCACATCGCCGCGTCCGACGATGCCGGTTGCGCCCACGCCCACAACGCCCGTGCCGCGCTTTTCGCCACTGCCGAACACGCCGATGCCGCCAAGACCTTCGGCAAGGCCGACGATGCCGTTGCCGCCGTTGGACGCCGTGGACCGGCCAAAGACGCCCGCCTTGCCGTTGGCATCTGCTGTTCCCAGAATGCCGTTGTCGAACTGGCTTTCGCCACGGATGCCGAGGCCCGATGTTGACAGCCCGACAACCCCGGCACCGGAATTGGATGTGCCGGTCACCCCGGAACTGGTTTGGCTTGTCCCGCTGACCCCCGGTCCGGTATTGCTGAGGCTGAGAACGCCCGCCCCGGAATCGCTGAAGGCCGAAACCCCCGATCCGGTGACGCTTGATGCCGTGACGCCGGCCCAAACGGGGCCATCGCCGGCCACTCCGCTGCCGGTCGGGCTGGTGCCCTTTACGCCAAATCCGCTGCCGGTATCGTCGCCGAGAATGCTCATCGCTGTACCCCGTCCTGATTCCATTGAAAGGACTGCTGCGCGAAGGTGCGACCCAAATCGCGGTCGGCGCACTGTCGAACATACAACCTGAGGTCGCACGCGCAAATGACAATCCGACTGTGACCGACGGGGTTGGCGGTATTGCGCTATCGTCAGACGGCGCGCCGCAAGGGCCCGAGGCCCGACCTTTGGCGATGCCGTCGGGCCGCATGTCGGCACAGTGCTTTTGCCCGCAGCCTTCAGGCCGCGAGGCCCTTTGATCCCATTTCGACAAACTTGGTGCGGCGGTCGCGGATCAGGGTTTCGGGTTTCTTGCCCGTCAGTTCCTTGAGCATGATTTCAAGCGCCTTGCCGACCGCGTCAACCGTCTCGCGCCGGGCACGCTGGGCGCCGCCCAGGGGTTCCTTGATGATGCGGTCGATGACGCCCAGACGTTGCAGGTCCTGCGCGGTCAGGCGCAGCGCCTCAGCGGCCTCACGCATTTTCTCGGCGTCTTTCCACAGGATACTGGCGCAGCCTTCGGGCGAGATCACCGAATAGATCGAGTGTTCCAGCATCGCGATGCGGTTGGCGGTGGCAAAGGCGACGGCGCCGCCCGAACCCCCCTCGCCGATCACCACGGCAATCAGCGGCACGCCGATTTCAAGGCATTTCTGGGTGCTGCGCGCGATGGCCTCGGCCTGGCCCCGTTCCTCGGCGCCCTTGCCGGGATAGGCGCCGGGGGTGTCGACAAGGGTGATGACCGGCAGGCCAAATCGGTGCGCCATGTCCATCAGGCGGATCGCCTTGCGGTACCCCTCGGGGCGGGCCATGCCAAAGTTGCGCTCGATCCGGGTCTTGGTATCGTGGCCTTTTTCATGGCCGATCACCATCACGGGGGTGTCGTTGAACCGCGCAAGGCCGCCCATCACCGCGTGGTCATCGGCAAAATTGCGGTCACCGGCCAGCGGGGTGTATTCGGTGAAAAGCGCGTCGATGTAGTCCTTGCAATGGGGTCGGTCGGGGTGGCGGGCGACCTGGCATTTGCGCCAGGGGGTCAGGTCTTTGTACAGGTCGCGCAGCATCTGGTCGGCCTTGCGGTCCAGCGCCTCGGCTTCCTTGGACACGTCCATCCCGACATTGCCGCGGGCCATGGCGCGCAACTCTTCCGCCTTGCCTTCGATCTCGGCCAAGGGCTTTTCGAATTCCAGATAGTTCATCTGTGTCCTCCGTACCCGGCACGACGCCTATATGGCGGCGAAGGGGCGCGGATGCAACTCGGGATGGGCGTCAGGCATGGTCAGGGGGCGCTGATCTGGGCGCGGGTGCAGATTGGCAAGATTTGTCGGGCGGTGCCGTGGCAGAAGGGTGCAACGGCGCGCAAGAAAAGGCAGCGGCACATGACGGTTGATGCAGGCCCCACCGAACGGCGCATCCTGCGGGTGCTGGACCATATCCACGACCATCCGGCGGGCGATCTGTCGCTGGATGCGCTGGCGGATGTGGCGGCGCTCAGCCGGTTCCACTGGCACCGGCTGTTCCGGGCCGTGACCGGCGAGACGGCGGCGCAGGCGGTGCGGCGCATCCGGCTGCACCGCGCGTCGGTGATGCTGGTGCAGACGGCGATGACGGTGGACCGGGTGGCGCGGGCGGTGGGGTATGACCAGACCGACAGCTTTGCCCGGGCGTTCCGCGATGCCTTTGGCACCACGCCCGCCGCGTTCCGCAAGCGGGGCGAGTTGCGCCCGTTCAACCCATCCCATCCTGCAAGGAGGACAGTCATGCATCCTGTTGATATCCCGCACGAACCCACCCGGCATCTGGCCGCGTTGGCGCATCAGGGGCCATACCCCGAGATCGGCCGGGCGTTCCAGAAACTGTCGGCGGTGATGGCGACGCGCGGTCTGTTTGCCGATGCCGGGGCCATGGTGGCGGTGTTCTATGATGACCCCGCCGCCACCGCGCCCGAGGCGCTGCGCAGTCATGCGGGGTTCGAGATGACCGCCGAGGCCGCAATCGCCCCGCCGCTTGAGGTGGTGACGCTGGCCGCGACCCGCGCGGCGGTTCTGACCTACACCGGCCCCTACGCCGGTCTTCCGGCGGCCTATGACCAGTTGTACGGCGTCTGGCTGCCCGCCTCGGGCGAGGCCCCTGCCGATGCGCCGGCGTTCGAGGTGTACCTGAACTCGCCGATGGACACCGCCCCCGAGGCACTGGTGACCGAGATCCACCTGCCGCTTGGGTCCGGATGATGCCCGAACCCGATCTGCCAGCGGCGGTGCGGGTGGTGTTCGACGGCTGTACGGTGCCGGCGCGGGCCGGGCTGCGGCGCTTGCGGGGCATGGTTCTGGCCCGTGCGTCCGAACTGCCCGACATCGGGCGCGTGGTCGAGGCGTTGCGCTGGGGGCAACTTGCGTACCTTACGCCCGACACCGGGGCGGGGTGCAGCCTGCGCATCGGGCCGGTCCGGGACGGCGGGTTCGCGTTGTTCGTGCATTGCCAGACCGGGCTGATCGCGGCGTTTGCGGGTGGACTGGGCGGCGGACTGCGGCGTGACGGCAACCGGGCGATCCGGTTCGGGGCGGACGAAGATGTGCCCGGCATCGTGGGGGTGCTGATCGGATGGGCACTGACCTATCATTTGGCGCGCAAGGGCGGCGGGCCCGGATTTATCGGGGCAACTGACGGTCGGCCGGAGGGCTGAAGCCCGTCCTGCGCAAGGGCGGCTGGCGGGGGTCGGGTTGTGTCGATCCTTGGTGCCCGGGGGGTAAAACAGCAGCGCCCCGCAGTCCGGTTTGGTCCGGGCCACGGGGCGTGCATCCTCCCCTTGTGCTGCGCGGGCCTCCTCTTCCCATATGCGCAGCGCGGGTATCTGTTTGCGGCACGCCTTTTGTCTGGCCGTCGCGACCCAAGTTGTGCCCGTTTGAAGGGCGGATTGTCAATGACGCAACGTCAGATTGTGACGGGTCGGATGCGGGACCCTTGGGTGGCGTGGGCGGGTGACCTGTGCGGCACCTGACGCGCCTGCGCCCATGCGCCACGGCTTGGCCGCAGATGCTGGCCGTGGTCATGGGCATGGCGTTTCGTCAACAGATTGCCATGACCCCGATCACCCGCGTGAGCGACTTTCGCCTGTTTGTACACCGGCTGTTACAAAACGATTCTGCGATGCAGAAGTGGCCCTATCTGGAGTACCGGCATCTATTGTATCTGTTCTGGCCGCTGGGGTCTTGGGTGTTCGCGGCGCTGTTCGGGGGTGCTGATGCTGCCTGTCCTGTCGATCACCGCGCGCATGGAAGCGGCGTTTCTGCACGGCGCCTTCGGGCCGGCGCATGACGGCTGTGCGGCTTGGGTGCCGGTGATCCTGCCCGGCACCATGGCATTTCGACCCGACGACCGCGCTGACGATGTCGGTGGGGCATCTGTGCCAGAACCTTATGGATGGGCTGGTTTTCCTGTGCGTCATCCCTCTGGCGGAACTGATGGAAAACCGGGGCGTGGCACATGCGCCGCCGGTCCTTATGGTGTCTTGATGGGGGGCGTATCGTGATTTCGGTGGCCGAAGAAAGCTTTGCCCTTGCCCGCACGTTCACCATCAGCCGTGGCTCCAAGACCGAAGCGCGGGTTCTGACCTGTAGCGTGACGCGCGGCGGCGTGACGGGGCGTGGCGAATGCGTGCCCTATGCCCGCTACGGCGAGACGGTGGACAGCGTGGCGGCCCAGATCGCCACTTTGCCCGGGGGCGTGACGCGCGCGGCGCTGCAAACCGCATTGCCGCCCGGGGCCGCGCGCAATGCGGTGGATTGCGCGCTGTGGGATCTGGCGGCGAAGGCGGCGGGTCGGCGGGTGTGGCAACTGGCGGGCCTGTCCGAACCGCAGCCCTGCGTGACCGCGTATACCCTGTCGCTGGACACACCCGCAGCGATGGAGGCTGCGGCGCGCAACCACGCACACCGCCCGATCCTGAAGATCAAGCTGGGCACCCCCGACGACATGCCACGGCTGGAGGCGGTACGGCGCGGCGCACCACATGCGCGGCTGATCGTGGATGCGAACGAGGGGTGGACGCCCGGGGTCTATGCCGACCTTGCCCCGCGTCTGGTGGCGATGGGGGTGGCGCTGGTGGAACAGCCGCTGCCTGTGGGGCAGGACGGGATGCTGGCCGAAATGGCGCGGCCGCTGCCGGTCTGCGCCGACGAATCCTGCCACGACCGTGACAGTCTGGCGGTGCTGCGGGACCGGTATGACATGGTCAACATCAAGCTGGACAAGGCCGGCGGGCTGACCGAGGCGCTGGCACTGCGGGATCAGGCGCAGGCGATGGGGTTCGGGGTGATGGTCGGCTGCATGGTGGGCACGTCGCTGGCGATGGCGCCGGCGGTGTTGGTGGCGCAGGGGGCGGCGTGGGTTGATCTGGACGGCCCGCTGTTGCTGTCGCGCGACCGGGAGGGGCCGCTGCGGTATGATGCGGCGGGGGTGCATCCGCCAGAGGCGGGGTTGTGGGGGTGAGGGGATTGAAAACCTATCTAGGTTGGGTTATGTAGATGGTGACCGTGCATCGCTTCGACGGCCTGCGGATTGTGATCTTTTCGAATGATCATGAACCGGCACATGTTCATGTGGTTGGTCCCAAAGCAGAGGCGAAAGTGCAGTTGTCCGGGTCTGATGGTCTGACGCTGTTGTGGCAGTTCGGGTTTGGTCATCATCAGATGCGGCGGATCATGGTGGAAGTGCAACGGGAACGGTCGGCTTTGTTGGGACGGTGGCGAGAAATCCATGGGTGACGCACTCTTCGAAATAATCGAAAAAGCCGAGGCTGATGGAGCAAGGTTGGTGGCTGACGGCACACTGGCCGTTGCTGTCGGCTATGATCCGGCGCGCGAGGAGATACGCATCACTTTGCGGAACGGATGCACGTTCCTTGTGCCGGCTGGTTTGATCGAGGGGCTTGCGTCGGCCTCGCATGACCAACGCGCGGCAGTCGAGGTTTCGGGAATTGGCTATGGCCTGCACTGGCCCGCCCTTGACCTTGATCTGAGCGTGCCGGGGCTGGTTGCGGGGATCACTGGCACGCGCAAGTGGATGGATGGTCTGCGCGCGGCGCTGGGGGGGGCGTCGGTGTCGCCTGCCAAGGCGGCTGCGGCGCGGCGCAACGGGGCCAAGGGCGGGCGACCCCGCGAGGTGCCGCGCGAGGGGGGTTGAACCTGTCGCGCGGGCAGCGCAAACCGGGCGCGACCTGCCAGGCCCAAGGAAGATACCCCATGACCCGCACCGTCTATGTCAACGGCGACTATCTGCCCGAGGGGGAGGCGAAGGTTTCGGTCTTTGACCGGGGGTTCCTGATGGCCGACGGGGTGTACGAGGTGACCTCGGTTCTGGATGGCCGTCTGATCGACTATCCGGGTCACGCGGTGCGGCTGGCGCGCAGTCTGGCGGAACTGGACATGGCGAACCCGATCAGCGAGGGCGATCTGGCAGAAGTGTTCCGCGAACTGGTGCGGTTGAACGGGATTGACCAAGGGATGATCTATCTGCAGATCACGCGCGGCAATCCCGGGGACCGCAGTTTCGTCTTTCCCGACCCCGCGACGACGCCCTGCACGGTGGTGGCGTTCACCCAGGATGTGCCCAATCTGGCCGATGCCCCGGCGGCAAAGGTGGGGTTCCGGGTGCTGTCGATCCCCGATCTGCGCTGGGACCGGGTGGATATAAAGACGACGCAACTGCTGTACCCGTCGATGGGCAAGATGATGGCCAGGAAGGCCGGATGCGATGACAGCTGGTTCGTGCGCGACGGGACGGTGACCGAAGGCACGTCGAACAACGCCTATATCGTGGTGGGTAACCGGATCATCACGCGGCAATTGTCGACGGATGTTCTGCACGGGATCACCCGCGCGTCGGTGCTGCGGTTCGCGACCGAGGCACAGTTCGAGGTTGAGGAGCGGCCGTTCACCATCGTCGAAGCACAGGCGGCGGATGAGGCGTTTTCGACCGCCGCATCCATTTTCGTGATGCCGGTGGTCGAGGTTGACGGCGTGGCGGTGGGCACGGGCAAGCCCGGCCCGGTGGCGGCACGGCTGCGCGAGATCTACATCGACGAGATGCGCAAGCAGGCGATCTGACCGCGATGACAGAGGTTCCCTTTACCGCCGCCGGGTTCCGGCGCGGCTTGCGGGCTGGCATGCCGCTGGGGATCAGCATTCTGGTCTATGGCATGGCGTTCGGGCTGATTGCCGCGCAGGCATCGTTCGGGCTGGTGCAGGCGGTGGTGACCAGTGCCGCGATCTATTCGGGGTCGGCACAACTGGCCGCTGTCAACCTGATCCAGTCGGGGCAGGCGACGCTGGCAACAATTGCCGCCGCGATCCTTGTCATCAACGCGCGCTATGTGCTGTTCGGGGCGGCGATGCGGCCATGGCTGGGGCAGACGACGCCATGGCGGGCCTATGGCAGTCTGATGCTGATGGGCGATGCCAACTGGATGGTGGTGATGAAGGCCATCGACGAGGGCGAGGCTGACCGGGCGTTTCTGCTGGGCACGGGGGTGCCGATGTTCGTGGCCTGGCTGTCGGGCACGGCATTGGGCGTGGGGGCGGTCAGCGTGCTGCCCAGCCCGCATGTGCTGGGTCTGGACCTGATGCTGCCGGCCTTTGCGGCGGCGATGATGACCGCGATGGTCAAGGTGCCGCTGGCGTTGGTGTCGGTGGTGGTGGGGGCTGGCGCGGCGCTGGCGATTGCTGTCGTTGCAGGCCCAAGCTGGGGGATCATCGGGGCCGGGTTGGCGGGGGGTGCGGTCGCCGCCGTGATGTGTAAGCCGGGGGGGCAGGCATGATGCCGTCGTTCCCCGCGATGCTGGCGGTCATGGTGCTGGCGGCGTTTGCCTGCCGGGTGGGCGGGTATGCGATGATGGCGTGGTTGCCTGCATCCCCCCGGCTGGAGGCGGCGCTGCGCGCCACGCCCCTGTCGGTAATGGCGGGCATCACGGCGCTGGCGCTGGCGGGCGGGCAGGTGGCGGATGCGCTGGCGCTGGCGGGGGTGGTGGTGCTGACGCTGGTCACGCGGAATGACGTGATGTCGGCGATTGCGGGGGTGGGGATCGTGGCCGCGTTGCGCTGGATGGGGCTGTAACGGGTCAGGCGGCGGTCTGCACCAGATGCAGGGTGACGGCGGCATAGAACACCGCCGTCGCGGCCAGCACGAAGAGGTGCCAGATGGTGTAGTGGAACGGCAGCCGGTCGAACAGAAAGAACGCGACGCCGATGGAATAGAGGCTGCCCCCGGTCACGATCAGCGCGATCACCGCCGTCGACAGCCCGTCAAAGAAGTCGCTGCCCGCAAACACCCCGGCCCAGCCCATGCCAAGGGCGATGGCGCAGGCCAGGATTTTCCAGTTCGGCACGAACAGGCGCAGGCCCGATCCCGCGACCGCAGCGCCCCAGAGGCCGGTCAAGAGCCACGCCGCGTGCCCGCCCGACAGCACCACAAACGGGGTGTAGGTGGCCGCGATCTTGCAGAAGATGGCGGTATGGTCGAGGTGGCGGAAGAACGCGCGCCTGCCCGCATGACGCGCCATGTTGTAAAGCGCCGAGCAGACCAGCATCGCCACCATCGCCACGCCGTAGACCGACGTGCCCGCGACCGCCGCCGGGCCGTGTTGCAGCATCACCGCCAGCCCGATCAGGACCGGGGCGGCAACGAGGCCCATGGCGATGCCCGACACATGCACGACCGCATCCGAGCGGTTCTCGGCCCGGGAATAGGTGGTGCGCAAGGGAAGCAGGATTGCCATATGCTGTTGGGCCTTCGGGCGGAGTGCCCCTGCGAGCGACGTTAGCAGCGGGGCCCGCGACAACAATCCGGCCTGCCATCACAAAGCCGTGTCAGGCAGAAGTCAGCGCAGGCGGGTGAGGATGTCGAGGCTGGGATAGCCGTCGGGCACGAGGCCCTGCGCGCGCTGGAAGGCGCGGACGGCGGCGATGGTGTTGGGGCCGATGCGACCGTCGATGCCTTGCGTGTCGTGGCCTGCGGCGGTGAGGCGGGACTGCAGTTCGGTCCGCTCGGCGGCCAGAAGGGCGCGGTATTCGCGTGGCCATTCGGCCTTGAACGGCGGGCCGCCGGCGATGCGGTCGGCAAGGTGGCCTACGGCGATGACATAGGCGTCGGCGGTGTTGTAGCGCTCGATCACCTGAAAGTTGGCGAAGATGAGGAAGGCCGCCCCCTTGTGCCCGGCGGGCAGAAGGACCGAGGCCGCGCCGTGGTCGGGCAGGGTGCCGCCCGACATGGGGCGGATGCCAAGGGCCTGCCATTCGGGGACGGTCTTTTTCACCCGCTCGCCGGTCTGGGTGTGGTCGAAGTCTGCGGGCAGCGTCACCTCCAGCCCCCACGGCATGCCATGGGTCCAGCCGAAATGGGCAAGGTAGGCGGCGGTCGAGGCGAGGGCGTCGGCGGGATCATCGCCCCAGATATCGCGCCGCCCGTCGCCGGTGAAATCGACGGCGTGGGTCAGGTACGAGGTCGGCATGAACTGGGTGTGGCCCATGGCGCCGGCCCAACTGCCGGTCATCCGGTCGGGCGTCACATCGCCCGCCTGCAGGATGCGCAGGGCGGCCAGAAGCTGATCCTCAAAGAAGGCGGGCCTGCGCCCGTCATGTGCCAGCGTGGCCAGCGACCCGATCAGCGGGCGGTCGCCCATAAAGGTGCCGTAGGCGCTTTCGAGCCCCCAGATGGCGACGACGATTTCCTTTTCCACGCCATACCGCGCCTCGATCCGGTCAAGCACGGCGGCGTGGCGGGCCAGGGCGGCGCGGCCGTTGTTGACACGGTCGCGGGAGACGGCGGTGTCGAGGTAGTCCCAGATCGTCTTGGTGAACTCGGCCTGATTGCGGTCACGGCGCAGCGCGTCGGGGTCGTGGCGGATAGCGGCAAAGGCGCGATCGAGGGTGGCGGGCGTTATGCCGGCGGCAAGGGCACGGTCGCGGAACGGGATGATCCAGCGTTGCAGGCCCGCGTCATCGGCGGCAGGTGTGGCTTCCTGCGGGGCCGCGTGGACGGGCCAGAGGGCGGCCAGAAGGGCGATTGCCATGATGATTGCCCGCATGTTGCCTGTTCCACTGTTTGTGGTTTCGCAACAGTATAGCTTGGATTGCTGGATTGGCCAAGAAGCGGGGGGTTTCACACCCCCCGCACCCCCCGTGGAGTATTTCTGCAAAGAAGAAACGGAAAAGGCGCGGGGTGGTCTACCAGCCCGGGACGGCGAGGCTTGGGATGGTGGCGTTCATCGCGTCGAGGCGTTCGAGGTTGAGGATTGTCGACAGCATCAGACGGTTCTGGGTCCAGTCGCCGGTGCTTTGCATGGCGAGGGCCGCGCCGAAGGTGAGAAGGGCGAGGGGCGCGAGGAGGAGGAGGGACAGGCGGGCGGCGGGCGGCTCGGCGCGCGCGTCGACCAGTGCCTCCATCCGGCGGCGCAGCAGGCCCGCCGAGCGGCTGGCAAGGGGGCGGCGTTCGGCGGTGAGGAGGCCCACGACGGGCATGGTGACCGCGAACAGGCGGCGCGGCGACAGGCTGTCGTCGCAGACGCGCAACAGGCAGCGGCAATAGGCGGCGACGCCGGGGTTGCGCCGCGCCATCAGGCGGCGGTCGCATGACAGCTCGCGCATCTCTTCGACCTGGCGTTTCCACAGGTGGAAGCCGGGGTTCCAGAAGAGGAGCGGGCGCAGGAGTTCCAGCCCGATTTCCCATTCCACGTCGCCCTGGCGCAGATGCTGGAACTCGTGACCGAGTGCGATGCGCAGGTCACCCTCGCGCGCCAGCATGGCCGAGGGTAGCACCACATAGCGCCGCCGGAGGGACCGGGTGGAGAAGGGCACCGATACGGTGTCTGAGAGGCGCAGTTCGACCGCGCCGAAACAGCGCCAGTGATAGCTTTCGCGCATCACCCGGCGGAGCATGGCCCAGGCACGGATGAGGCGCGCAATGTGGAAAAGCGCGCCTGTCAGCAGCAGGGCGCCGAGGGTGAGGGCGAGCCATCCGGTGGGATCGAGCATCACTTCAGTGGTCTGGCCGCGCAGGGTGAGGATCGTCTCCAGCGTGAAGGGGTCCATCTGGAAGGTGCCTTGCAGGTACTGCGACAGGACAAGGTCGGACAGGGTGAAACCGACCGCAACGCCCTCGGCCAGAAGCGCCACCACAAGCGGGCTGGCCAGCACCGCAAGAAACCCCCATCGCAGGACCGAAAGCCGCGCGGTGACCGCATGGTCAAGGCCCATCGCCCGCAATGCCGCCGTTGTGGCCAGCCACAGCACACAAGCGAACAGCAGAAGGATATTGATGTCGAGGTAGATATCCAGTGCGGTGTCAGCGGTGATCATCCCCAAGCCTCTTGTCAATCAGCGCCCGGATTTCATCCAGCGCTTGCGCGGACAGGTGATTGTCATCGACAAGCCGGGCGACAAGCGCCGCCGGGGCATTGCCGAACAGTTTCTCGGACAGATTGCGCAGGCTGCGCGACTGGTAGACATCTTTGGTCAGCACGGCCTTGTAGAGAAAGGTCTTGCCCTGCCGGGTGCTGGTCACGAATTCCTTTTGTTCCAGGATGCGCAGGATCGTCGCACCCGAGGTATAGGCGAGTTTCCGGGTGGGGCCGAGCGCGTCCAGCACGTCGCGCACGGTCGCCTCGCCCAGATCCCAGAGGCGGGTCATGAATTCGAGTTCCACGTCGGTGAGAAAGCGTATCTTCTTGTTGTCCATGGTTTCTTGTCTGTCGTCCGTCGTGTGATCCTTGGCCATCATCCTTATCCGCTGTTGCGGTGGGTTCAAGGGGTGCGGGGGTGTCAGACCTTCCAGAAGGTGAACACACCCCAGAGAATGGCAAGGCCAAGCGGCCACCAGAGCGGCATGCCGACAAGGCCGAGCCAGGCAAGGAAGATGTAGCAGGTGCCCAGCAGGGTGATGAACAGCCGGTCGCCGCGGGTGGTGGTCAGGCCGAGGACGCCCATCCGTTCGTCGCCACCGGGGTAGCGGATTTCCACAACGGTCAGGATGGCCATGGCGCTGAAGATGCCGACGAAGAGGGCAAAGGTGGCGGGGGTCCAGGCCATCCAGAACGTCGGCCAGAGGGGGGCGGTCCAGGAAAAGCCCGCGTCGGCTGCATTGCCGACGTTGCCCCAGCCGGCCTTGGCCTGCGCGAAGGCGGGCAGGGGGGCAAGTGCCAGCAGCAGTGCAAGGTACCGCATCACACCCGTCCCAGGGCAAAGCCCTTGGCGATGTAGTTGCGCACGAACCAGATCACGATGGCGCCGGGGATGATCGTCAGTGTTCCGGCGGCTGCCAGAAGGCCAAGCTCATAGCCTGCGGATGAGGCGGTCTTGGTCATGGTGGCGGCGATGGGTTTGGCCTCGACCGCCGTCAGGGTTTTGGCAAGGAGCATCTCGACCCAGGAGAACATGAAGCAGAAGAACGCAGCGACGCCGACGCCGGCCTTGATGTTCGGGATGAACACGGTGGCAAAGAACCGGGGGAAGGAATAGCCGTCAACAAAGGCGGTCTCGTCCAGTTCCTTGGGGATGCCGCGCATGAAGCCCTCCAATATCCAGACCGCGAGGGGGATGTTGAAGAGGCAGTGCGCAAGCGCCACCGCAAGGTGGGTGTCGAAGAGGCCGACCGCCGAGTAAAGCTGGAAGAACGGCAGCGCGAACACGGCCGCTGGGGCCATGCGGTTGGTCAGAAGCCAGAAGAACAACTGCTTGTCGCCGAGAAAGCGGTAGCGCGAGAAGGCATAGGCCGCCGGAAGGGCCACGGTGATCGAGATGACGGTGTTCAGCGAGACGTAGATGATCGAGTTGATATAACCCCAGTACCAGGTCGGATCAGTAAAGATCGTGCGGTAGCTGTCCAGCGTCCAGACTTGCGGGAACAGGCTGAACCCGCCGAGGATTTCCTGCGTCGTCTTGAACGACATCGCGACCAGCCAGTAGATCGGCAGGAGAAGGAACAGGATGTAGATGATCGGGATGAGGGAGCGTTTCTTCATCGTCTGTGCCTTGTGGTTGCCGTCGGAACCGGGGGTTTCAGACCCCCGGACCCCCCTGGGATATTTGCGCAAAGATGAAAGGGGGAGGGTTGCATCTGGTGCCCTATTGCCGGTCGTTGCGGGTCATCAGCGTGTAGAAGAGCCAGCTGACAAAGAGGGTGATGGCAAAGTAGATCAGCGACATGGCGCCGGCCGGGCCAAGGTCGAACTGGCCGAGGGCGATCTTGACGAGATCGATTGACAGGAGCGTGGTCGAGTTGCCGGGGCCGCCGCCGGTCAGCACGAAAGGCTCGGTATAAACGTTGAAGCTGTCCATGAAGCGCAGGAGGATGGCGATGGTCAGGACCTGTTTCATCTTGGGCAACTGGATGTAGCGGAAGACAGCCCATGGCGACGCGCCGTCGATCTTGGCGGCCTGATAATAGGGGTCGGGGATCGACACGAGGCCCGCATAGCACAGCAGCACGACAAGCGAGGTCCAGTGCCAGACGTCCATCGTGATGATGGTGATCCAGGCCGCCAAAGGGTTCTGCGTCATGTCATAGTTGATGCCGAGGATGTGGTTCAGGAAGTACCCGGCAAGTCCGATGTCGGGCAGAGTGAAGATGTTCCACATCGCACCCACGACGTTCCACGGGATCAGCATCGGCAGAGCCATCAGCACAAGGCAGACCTGCACCCAGAAGCCCTGTTTCGGCATCGACAGGGCGATGATGATGCCCAGGGGCACCTCGATGATGAGGATGAGGAAAGTGAACAGCGCCTGCCGGCCAAGGGCGGCATGGAAGCGTTCCGAGCGGATGATGTCTTCGAACCAGCCAAGGCCGTGCCAGAGGAACAAGTTGTTCCCGAAGGTTTCCTGCACCGAATAGTTGACCACCGTCATCATCGGGATCAGCGCGTTGAACGCCACCAGCAACAGGACCGGCAGCACGAAGAACCATGCCTTTTGGTTTACCTTGCGCATCAGTTGCCCCCCCCTGCCGTACTTGCGATCCAGCCGTCGCGGTAGGCGCGGGTGCGGGCGGGGTCGAACGCGAGATGCACGGTGTCGCCCTGACCGGGCAGGGTGCCGTGGGTGATTGCGGAAACTTTGGTCGTGCCGATCATCGCCTCGACCACGGCGCGATGGCCGAGGTCGGCCACCTTGCGCACTGTGCCGGTCAGCGCGCCCGGCGTGCCTGCGGGCACAAGGCGGACGTGTTCGGGGCGTATGCCCACCTCGATCCGGCCGGCACCCGGAGTTACCGCGCCCTCAAGCGCCACCGGGATGCCTTGTACTGACGTCTGCCCGGCGGTCAGTTCGGCGGGCAGTACGTTCATGCCGGGCGAGCCGATGAAGTGGCCGACAAAGGTATGCTGCGGGCGCTCAAAGAGTTCCACCGGGGTGCCGGCCTGCACCACCTCACCGTCCTGCATCACCACGACCTGATCGGCAAAGGTCAGCGCCTCGGTCTGGTCGTGGGTGACGTAGATCATCGTGACGCGGATGCGTTGGTGCAACTCTTTGAGTTTACTGCGGAGTTTCCATTTCAGATGGGGGTCGATGACAGTCAGGGGTTCGTCGAACATCACCACGTTCACATCTTCGCGCACCAGACCCCGACCCATCGAAATCTTCTGCTTGTTGTCGGGTGTCAGGCCTGCCGCGCGGATGCTGAGCATGTCGGTCACCTCCAGCATTGCCGCAATCTCGGTCACGCGGGCGCGCACGCGGTCCTCGGGGACGCCCCGGTTGCGCAGGGGGAAGGCGAGGTTGTCGTAGACAGTCATCGTGTCGTAGATGACCGGAAACTGGAACACCTGCGCGATGTTGCGCTTGTCGGGCGGGTCGCGGGTCACGTCGCGGCCATCGAACAGGATGCGCCCTTCGGATGGCACCATCAGGCCCGAAATGATGTTCAGAAGCGTGGACTTGCCGCAGCCCGAGGGGCCGAGAAGGGCATAGGCACCGCCGTCCTGCCAGTCGAGGTTGATTTCCTTCAGCGCATAGTCGGCGGGGCTGGTGGGGTTGGCGCTGTAGCTGTGGCGCAGGTGGTCGAGGGTGATCTTTGCCATTCAAGCCGCCAATGCGCCGTCGGGCGCGAAATAGAAGCAATGCGTGGTGTCGAGGTAGAAGTCGTGATCCTCACCCACGCGGAAGGCATGGACGCCGGGGGCTTGCGACACCCAGGTGTCATCGCCCAAACGGAAGTGGGCGCTGCTTTCCGATCCCGAAAGCTCGGTCACCAGCACCTTGCCGGTCAGCCGCACGGCATCGTCCTGCTGGTCGGGGGCGACGTGGTTGGGGCGGACGGCGACGGTATAGGGGCCATCGCTCAGGCCTGCGGCAGCGCCCGCAACGGTCCAGCTTGGGCCAGAGGCGAGGCGCACGGTGGCCCCCTGTTTCACCGCCAGAGCATGGTTGATCGGGGGGTCCGAGAACACCGAGGCCGAGGCGATGGTGTTGGGGTGGCGATAGATCGTGGCTGTCGGGCCGGATTGGGTGACGCGACCGTCCTGCATCAGGATGGTGTGGCCACCCAGCATCAGCGCCTCGCCGGGTTCGGAGGTGGCATAGACGACGACGGCCCCGCGACCGGCAAACAACTCGGGCAACTGGTCGCGCAATTCCTCGCGCAGTTTGTAGTCGAGGTTGGCCAGGGGTTCGTCAAGGAACACGGCGGTTGATTCCTTGGCGATGGCGCGGGCAAGGGCGGTGCGTTGTTGCTGGCCGCCGGACAATTCGTGCGGACGGCGCTTGAGCATGGGGCGCAGGCGCAGCACATCTGCCGCAGCCTCGACCCGGCCCTGAATTTCGGATGCTGCCATCCCCTTGACGCGCAGGGGTGATGCGATGTTGTCGTAGACGGTCATGTGCGGGTAGTTGACGAAAAACTGATGCACCAGGCTGATGTTGCGCTTTTGCGGGCTGTCGCGGGTCACGTCCTGGCCGTTCATCAGGATGCGTCCCGATGCGGCCCGGTCAAGCCCGGCCATCACCTTGATAAGCGATGTCTTTCCCGCCCCGGTCTGGCCCAGCAGCACGTTGAACCGCCCGGGTTCCAGCACCAGACTGGTGTCCTTGATGTGGGTGATCCGGCCCACGACTTTGCGGATGGCCTGCAGTTCGAGTGCCAACTTGCCCCTCCCTTGGGGTATCATGTGGTTGTGGGTCCGGCAGATCGGCCGGGGCGCGTGCGCCCCGGCCGTCCAAGGTTATTGCCTTGGGTATGTGGGTCTTACTTCGCGTCCCACTGCTTGATCAGCTCGTCATAGCTGATCGTCACGCCTTGCTCTTTCTCGTTCTCCAGCTTGCGCTTCGGGCCGTCGGCCTTGGCGAACCAGACCTCGGGGTCTTGCGGTTCGTTCAGACGGGGTCCGCAGCCGCCATAGACGTTGGCTGCCTCATCTGCCTGCTGCATCCGGCCCATGGTGATGTCCATTTCCTCGGCCAGACGGTCCATCGCCTGTTGCGGCGTGAACGCACCCGAGTTCACGTCACCGATCTGCTGCCACCAGATTTGTGCCAGTTTCGGATAGTCGGGAACGTTGATGCCGGTGGGCGACCAGCGCACGCGGTCGGGCGAGCGGTAGAATTCCACCAGACCACCCAGTTTCGGCGCGCGCTCGGTGAAGCTCTCGTGCCGAACGGTGCTGTCGCGGGCGAAGGTCAGACCGACGTGGGATTTCTTCACGTCGACCGTCTTGGACGTCACGAACTGCGCATAGAGCCATGCGGCCTGGGCGCGGTCTTCGGGGGTGGACTTGAGGAAGGTCCACGAGCCCACGTCCTGATAACCGACCTTCTGGCCTTCTTTCCAGTAGGGGCCATGGGGCGAGGGGGCCATGCGCCACAGGGGCGTGCCTTCGTCATCGACGGTGTTGTTGCCTTCGGACTTCGGCTTGACCATGTCGGCGGTAAAGGCGGTGTACCAGAAGATCTGCTGCGCCACGTTGCCTTGGGCCAGTGCCGGCAGCGACTGGTAGAAGTCATAGCTTGCAGCACCCGGGGGTGCGTACTTGCGCAGCCATTCGTCCCATTTCGCAATCGCGAACACCGACGCCGGGCCGTTCGCCTCGCCACCGCGGCTGACGCTGGAACCTGCGGGGTTGCACGAACCGGCTTCCATGCGGATGCCCCATTCGTCGATCGGGATGCCGTTGGGTTCACCGACCGAACCGGCACCGGCCATCGACAGCCAGGCATCCGTCATCCGCCAGCCCAGATCGGGCGCACGTTTGCCATAGTCCATGTGGCCATAGATGGTGACGCCGTCGATTTCCTTCACGTCGTTGGTGAAGAATTCCGCGATGTCCTCGTAGGCCGACCAGTTGACCGGAACGCCGAGGTCATAGCCATACTTGGCCTTGAAGGCGTCCTTGTACCCCTGATTGTCGAACCAGTCCTTGCGGAACCAGTAGAGGTTGGCGAACTGCTGGTCGGGAAGCTGGTACAGCTTGCCGTCCGGGCCGGTGGTGAACGAGCGGCCCATGAAGTCGTCAAGGTCCAGCGTCGGGCTGGTGGTGCCGGCCCATGATCCGGCCATCTGGTCGGTCAGGTTATAGGCCAGTTGCAGACGCGAGTGCGTGCCGATCAGGTCGCTGTCGTTGACGTAGCCGTCATACAGGTTCCGGTTGGTCTGCATCTGGGTCTGGACGGCCTGAACCACCTCGCCCTCACCAAGGATCTGGTGGTTCACCTTGATGCCGGTGATTTCCTCGAATGCCTTGGTCAGAACCGAGGATTCGTAGCCATGGGTCGGAATGCCTTCCGACAACACGTTGATTTCCATGCCCGCATAGGGCTTGGCCGCTTCGATGAACCAGTCCATTTCAGCCTGCTGTTCCGCTTTGGACAGCGTCGACGGCTGAAATTCGGCGTCGATCCATTTGGTGGCAGCCGCCGCATCGGCAAACGCCGACCCAGCCCCCGCAATGACCGCAGATACGGCCACTGCGGAGAGAAGATACTTCCGCATCCTGTCTCCTCCCTGAGATTCTTTCGGGCAACCTCCCAAGGCACCCGGTCACGATATCGGCACATCAGAGGTGGGGTTGTCAAACTATAACTTTAGTAATTGGGCAGAAAGAGAACGGTATTTTGGGTGTGGATGTTCGCTTTGGCATCAAGGCCGCGCGAAAAATGTTCGATATGGGGTAAATTCCCGGCTTGTATCGCGGGTGCGAAGGTTTGCGGCGACCGAAACGCGCTGCAGTGCGGCATGCGCCTGGGGATTGCGCCAACCGGAAAACGCGCGGCGTATCGACATGAAAGAAAGGCGGAGTTTTCAAAAACTCCGGTCCGATTTCTTTGAAGAAATCGACTGTTTCTTGTGGAACCGTCAGGCCAGATGGGGCCGGAACGCCGCAATCACCGCCGCATAGACGTCGCGCTTGAAGGGCACGATCCCGGCCACCAGCGCGTCAGCCTGCACCCAGGCCCAGGCGGAAAACTCGGGGTGTTCGGTCACGATGGACACCTGCCCATCGTCGCCGGTGAACCGGCAGCAGAACCATTTCTGTTTCTGACCCCGGTACTTGCCACCCCAGACACGGCCCAGCAATTCGGGCGGCAGGTCATAGGTGACCCAGCCGCGCATCTTGTCCAGCATCACCACATCGCCCGCGCCAATGCCGGTTTCCTCGTGCAGTTCGCGCAGGGCGGCATCCTTTGGCCGCTCGCCGTCGTCAATCCCGCCCTGTGGCATCTGCCAGGCGGGTGACGGGCTGTCGAGGCGCTGTCCGGCCCATATGAGGCCGGACGCGTTGACCAGAACCACACCGACGCAGGGGCGGTAAGGCAGGTCTTGTCCGGTCACTTCTGGTCGCTGCTCGACATCACCGACAGTCCCTTGATGATGTCCACGGCATAGGCCAGCTGGTAATCCTCTTCGCGCAGCTTGGCGGTTTCCTCGGCGCGGGCCTGATCGGCCTCAAGCTGTTTGCGCTCGTCCTCGGTCACCGCGTCGTTCGACAGGGCACCGCGCAGGCTGGCCTCGGTGCGGCCATTGGCGGCGGCGGCGCTTTCCTCGGGCGCGTCGGGGTCGACTGCGGGGCGGGGGGGCTGGTTCACGATGATGTCGGGGGCCACACCAAGCGCCTGGATCGACCGGCCCGAGGGGGTGTAATAGCGCGAGGTGGTCAGCCGCATCGCGCCATCGCCACGCAACGGGATGACCGACTGGACCGACCCCTTGCCAAAGCTTTTGGTGCCGACGGTGATCGCCCGGCGATGGTCCTGCAACGCGCCGGCCACGATTTCCGACGCCGACGCCGAGCCGCCGTTGATGAGCACGACCAGGGGCTTGCCATTGGTCAGGTCACCCGGGGTGGCGTTGAACCGCTCGCCGTCGCCGGGGTTACGGCCGCGGGTCGACACGATCTCGCCCTTGTCAAGGAAGGCGTCCGATACCTTGATGGCCTGGGTCAACAGACCGCCGGGGTTGTTGCGCAGGTCCAGCACTACACCCGCGACCTTGTCCCAGCCGCCCAGGGCCTCGACGTTCTTGGCAAGCTGTTCTTCCAGCCCCGAATAGGTCTGGTCGTTGAACGTGGTCACGCGCACCACCACGGTATCGCCCACGGTCCGGCCCTTGGCCGCCGTCAGCTTGATCGTGTCGCGGATGATCGACACGTCAAAGGGTTCGTCGGTGCCTTCACGCACCACGGTGATGATGATTTCGCTGCCGACCGGGCCGCGCATCATGTCAACCGCCACGTCCAGCGTCAGGCCCAGCACGGATTCGCCGTTCACATGGGTGATGAAATCGCCGGCCATCATGCCCGCCTTGGCGGCAGGCGTGTCGTCCATCGGCGACACCACCTTGATGAAGCCCTCTTCTTGCGTGACCTCGATGCCAAGGCCGCCAAACTCGCCGCGCGTCTGCACCTGCATGTCATCGAACGCCTCGGCCGGCAGGTATGACGAATGGGGGTCGAGCGAGGTGAGCATGCCGTTGATCGCGGCCTCGATCAGCTTGTCGGTCTCGACCTCTTCCACATACTGGCTGCGGATGCGTTCAAAGATGTCACCAAAAAGGTCAAGCTGTTCATAGACCGACGCCGATTTGGTGGCCTCTTGTGCAATCAGGGGGCCGGCCACCTGCGTGGTCAGAAGAGCACCCGCCACCGTTCCGCACAGGGCGGCCATCGCGACCTTTTTCATCTCGTCCTAATCTCCCAAAAGGCCGAACCAGGGGGCCGGATCTTCCGGCTTGGTCCCGCGTCGCAGTTCCATATACAGCGTTTCGGTTTCGCGAACAGCACCCCCGGCGTCGGGCACCACAAGGAACTCTGCCGCCCCGTCTGACGCCTCGGCCCCGCCCATCAGGCCAAGGGCAGCCCCTTCGGCCACCACTTCGCCCACCTCGCCATAGACGGTGGCCATGCCCGCCAGAACCAACAGATAGTCGCCGCCGGGCTCGAGTATCATCACATTTCCGTAGTCGAGGAGCGGGCCGCGATAGCGGATCGTGCCGGGGTGGGGGGCCGTGACCAGCGCCTGCGGCCTTGTGGCCAGCGTGATGCCGGGGCGGCGCACCCCCGCCGCATCGGCCTCATCCGCACGGCGCAGCAGGGTTCCCTGCACCGGCAGAGGCAGGGTGCCCTTACGGTCGGCGAAATCTGCAGTGCCTGCGATGTCGGGGGCAAGGCCTGCGGCAAAGGCGTCCAGCGTTTCGGCACTGTCCAGAAGCGCCTGCATCGCCGCCGGATCGTCATCAAAGCGTTTCGGCAGGTCGGTGCGGTCGCTGATCGCCTGGCTGAGGGCGGTGCGCGCCACCTGTGCCTGCCCCAGCCCATCGACAAGCGTGGCGGCTGCGGCGTCCTGCAAGCTGCGCAGGTCGCGCAGTTCGGCCAGTTCGCCGCGCAGGCGTTCCGCTTCGGACTGCAGCGCGGGGGCAATCTCGGCCAGGATCATGCCCGACCTTGCGGTGCCCACGGGGCCCGCGGGGTGCAACAACAAGAGCGGCCCCGGATCGGCATCGACCTGCGCCAGCACACCCAGAAGCTGCGTCAGTTGCCCTCGCTCTGCCTCGAACCGCAGGGTCAGTTGGGTTTCGCGCAGGCGCGCCTGACGCAACGCCTCGCGCAGCGTGGCAAGGCCCGCCTCATAGGCGCGGATGGTCGCGGTCAGGGCTGCCACGCGGTCCTTGGAGGTGGTGGCGTCGTCCAGCGCGGTGATCGCTGCCTGAAGGTCGGCAGAGGCAGCGGCGGCGGTTTCGGCCACGGTCTGGGCCGTGGCCGGACCCGCCAGCAACAGGGCAAGGACCGCCGCGCGAAAGGTCACAGGATCAGACTCCGCCCGGTCATCTCGGGCGGCAGCGGCAGGCCCATCAGGCCAAGGAGTGTGGGTGCGAGATCGCCCAGCCGCCCGTTGCCAAGCCGGGTGCCGTGGGGTGACCCGACCAGGATCACCGGCACCGGGTTCGTGGTATGCGCGGTGTGGGGGGCACCCGTGACGGGATCGATCATCACTTCGCAATTGCCGTGGTCGGCGCAGACGATCATCGCACCGCCCGCCTGCTGCAGCGCCTGAACCGCCAGCCCGAGGCCACGGTCCACCGCCTCGCAGGCCAGCATGGCGGCCGACAGGATGCCGGTGTGGCCGACCATGTCGGGATTGGCGAAATTGACCACGATCAGGTCGAAACCCTCGCCCATTGCCTTCACCAGCCTGTCGGCAACCTCGGGCGCGCTCATTTCGGGTTGCAGATCATAGGTGGCGACGCGGGGCGAGGGGGCCATGTAACGCTCTTCGCCCGGAAAGGGCACCTCGCGTCCGCCGTTCAGGAAAAACGTGACATGCGGGTACTTCTCGGTCTCGGCCAGACGCAGTTGGCGCAGGCCATGCGCCGCCACCCATTTGCCGATGGTATTGGGGATGTCCTGTTTCGGATACGCGGTGGTCATGTAGGCGTCATGCGCCGTCGAATAGTCCACCATCCCCAACATCGCGGCCCAGATGGGACGCTTGCCGGGATCAAAGGCGATGAAGGCGGGATCGCCAAGCGCCGACAGAATCTCGCGCGCCCGGTCGGCGCGGAAGTTCAGGCAATAGAGCCCGTCACCGTCCATCGCACCGGCATAGCCGCCGATCACGGTGGCAGCGATGAACTCATCCGTCTCGCCCCGCGCTGCTGCCTGCGCCACCGCGGTGGCGGCATCGGGGGCCGCCAGTCCCTGCGCATGCAGCATCGCGCCGGTGGCGGTGGCGACCCGTTCCCAGCGGTTGTCGCGGTCCATCGCCCAGTAACGGCCACAGACCGTGGCCACCCGGGCACCGATGGGCAGGCTATGGATCAGGTCGGCCACGAACCCCGGGGCAGACGACGGCGGCACGTCACGCCCGTCGGTGATCGCATGCACCCAAACGGGCACCCCCGCCGCCGTGATCGTGCGGGCGGCCTCGATCAGGTGGCGGATGTGGCCATGAACGCCGCCGTTCGAGACGACCCCCATCAGGTGCGCCGAGCCGCCGGTTTCGCGCAACCGCGCGATAAAGGCCAGCAGCGCCGGATTGCTGCGAAACGCCCCCGTCTCGATGGCAAGGTCGATGGCGCCAAGGTCCATCGCCACCACCCGGCCCGCGCCGATGTTGGTGTGGCCAACCTCGGAATTGCCCATCTGCCCGGTCGGCAGGCCCGCATCGGGACCATGGGTGGTCAGCACAGCATGCGGGCAGGTGGACATCAGGTGGTCGAAACTCGGGGTGTGGGCCAGAACGGGCGCATTCGATGTGGTGTCGTCGGACAGACCCCAGCCGTCAAGGATGCACAGGACCACAGGCTTTGGGACGGGGGTGGTCATCGGGCGGGCTCTCCTGCGTCGCGCCCCGTTCTACGCCGCCCGCCCGGGTGCCGCAACACTCAGGCGCGGTGATAGGGCAGGCCCGCAAGGATCGAGGCGGCGCGGTACAATTGTTCCGCCAGCATGACGCGCGCGAGCATGTGGGGCCAGACCATCCGGCCAAAGCTGATGGCAAGGTCGGCCCGGTCGCGCAGGTCGGGGTGCAGCCCGTCCGCACCGCCGATCAGGAACGCCGCATCCTGCCGCCCGCCATCCCGCCAGCGGGCAATCTCGTCGGCCAGTTCGGGCGAGGACAGGGTGCGCCCGCGTTCGTCAAGAACCACCATCACCGCCCCCGCCGGCACCGCGCGCGACAGCAGTGCGGCCTCGCCCGCCATGCCGGTGCCGCGCCTGTCCTCGACCTCGGTCAGGGTCAGCGGCCCCAGCGACAGCGCACGCCCGGTGCGGTCGAACCGGGTCTGGTAGTCGTGGAACAGCGTCGCCTCGGGCGTGCCGTCGCGCAGCCGGCCGACTGCGGCGACGGTAAGGCGCATCAGACGGGCCGCATCAGACGGGGGCGGTGTAGGTCTGCCCGGCGGGCAGCCACATCTTTTCCAACTGGTAGAAGGCGCGCACCTCGGGGCGGAAGACGTGGATGATGACATCGCCGCCGTCGATCAGAACCCAGTCGCCGGTTTCCTTGCCCTCGATGCGTGAGATGATGCCCAGTTCCTGCTTGAGCCGGTCCACCAGCTTTTCCGAAATGGACGCCACCTGCCGGGTCGACCGGCCCTGACAGATCACCATGAAATCGGCCATGTCCGACCGACCGCGCAGGTCAATCTCGACAACCTCTTCGGCCTTGTCATCGTCAAGCGAGGCCAGAACGGCGGCCAGAACCTGATCGGGGGTATAGCTCGCGGGCACCGCAGGGCGCGCTGTGCGGGGACCGACCGGCAGGCCGGTCGCGGGATCGGAATGGGACAGGACAACGTCCTCCAGAAGGGCACGCCGTCGGACCGGGCGCGGGTTTGGGCCAAGGGTAGCATCTGGGGACGGCAACCTCAACGGGTGGGAAGCGGGGCGTGGGTCGCACGTTGAGACCTAGTTTTTGTGAGGGATATCGAGTGGTTGAGGGGGGAGCGCTGAGGGGATTTCAGGGAATGGGGGGAGTTGTTCGACGGCAACGCCCATCCAACTGAATGCCCATTGGCGTGCGAGCGTCTTGAAACATGCGGACGCGCGTGTATCCAGTCCACACACGTGTTTGACGTCGGGGCAATGACGATATGGCCATCCTGCGTATCTTGGTCGCCGCGGTCCAGATGATCGCAGCTGGGGCAGCCAGCGCTGATGCGCCTACCTATGGCAGCTTTGTCTATGCGTCGGACCTTCCCGGTGTGCTTTTCCTGACTGGCGAGATCAAGCGAAACGACTCGTTCGAGCTTCGGCGCGCCATGCGGGACGACCAGATTGATCTGGTCGTCGCAGCCAGTCCGGGAGGAGATCTTTACGAAGGCCTGCAGATTGCCGCGATCCTGCATGACAACGGGATTGCGACTTATGTTCCTGAGGGCGCGAGCTGCGAATCCTCTTGCGCCAACATCTTCCTGGGAGGCACCAACAGGTTGGTCGTCGGGGAACTAGGCGTGCATCAGTTCTATCCAGTTGCTTCCGTTGGTAATACGGTAGCTCCACGGAAAGAAACAACAGCCTATGCCCAATACACAACCGCTGACATCATCGGCATCATGAACCAGTTCGATACCCCGCCTTTCGTCTACGAGAAGATGTTCGGTACAACAGCTATCTATTACTTCACGGGGTCAGAAAAGGCGATGCTCAACAAAGGGTTAGGCAATACCACCTTCGGCGACAGGCTGGCCGGAGTCGACACCTTCCTTTCGGAGACACCTGTTTTTCTGGCAAGACCGTCTGCCGCGCCCGCACCAGCCGCGCTGGCCGAAGCACCTGCACTGGTGACACCAACAATCCTGCCCATATCACCAACCTTGAATGAAGCGGCAATCGACATTCTGGTTTCGATCAACAGCGACTGGTCCAGGCAAAACCAAGAGGCTTTGCCGCGACTTTCTGATTATTACGCGCCGAACGTGGATTTTTACGGCAGTGCGTTGTCGCACGCCGAAGTGATGGTTGAAAAGGAAACTTTCGCCACACGCTGGCCAATCCGGCAATACTCTGTCGAACCCGGAACAGTTCGCATTGATTGTTCTTCTCAAAGGTGCGTCGTGGATTCTGTGATTGCGTGGGTCGCCGCTTCCCCTGAGCGTGGCGCAAAAGCTTCTGGACGCTCGACCTGGTCGTTGGTGCTGGTCGTGTTTCAAGGTGGCCTCAAAATCACTGGTGAGAGCGGAAAGACACTCAAGCGCAACTGACGCCCATGTCAGCGGTGCTACTGCCAGTATTTGCGTGCCGGGCAAGGCGTTGCGTCGGCACCGCCTCACCCCCGCACGAAATGCAGCCCCCCGAACGTTGCGCGCCATTCTGCCACCCGCTGTGCCATCGCTTCGGGCGCGTTCGACCGCAGCGCCTCGGCGATCAGGGCAGCAAGGGGGGCCATGTCGGACACCTGCATGCCGCGCCGGGCCAGTTCGGGGGTGCCGAAGCGCAGCCCGTTCACATCGCCCGGCACTGCGGCACGGGGCAGGCCGATACCGCAGGCGAGGAACCCCGCGCGACGCAGTTTCTTCGACACCGTCTGCCCGCCGCCAAAGCCTGCAGCCTCAAGCGCGAACTGGTGCGAGGCTGTGGCACCCCGGTCGGTGGTGAACACCGGCATGCCACGGTCGGCCAAAGCTGCGGCCAATGCCACCGACAGATCGACCATCCGCTGCGCATAGGCCGCCCCGTGTTCGCGCCAGTCCAAAAGCCCGATGGCGAGGGCCGCCGATTTGGCAACGTCGAAATTCGCCGTCAGGCCAGGATAGGCGATGGCATCCAGCCTTTCTGCCAGCACATCGTCGTTGGTGACGATCAGCCCGCCTGCCGGACCACCCAGGCTTTTGTAGGTGCTCATCGTCATAAGATGCGCGCCTTCCGCCAGCGGATCGGCAAAGATGCCGCCGGCGATCATGCCGCACTGATGGGCGGCGTCGAACAGGACATGCGCGCCGACCTCGTCTGCAATGGCACGGATGTCGGCGACGGGGTGGGGGAAAAGGTTCAGGCTCATCCCGATGGTGATGAGTTTGGGTTTCACGGCATGGGCCTGTATACGCAGGGCATCCAGATCGACGGTGTAGCGCGCCTCGTCCACCGGCGCCGCGACGATGTTCAGCCCGTAAAGGCCCGCGCAGCCCGGTTTGTGGTGGGTGACATGGCCGCCGATGGACGCAGGTGGCGCGATGATGGTGTCACCGGGTCGGGTGGTCGCCATGAACGCATAGAGGTTGGCCAGAGCACCCGACCCCACCCGGATTTCGGCATGTCTGGCATGGAAGATCTCGGCGGCAAGGTCGGCGGTGATGACCTCGATCTCCTCGATCGCCTCCAGCCCCATCTCGTATTTGTCGCCGGGGTAACCCAGCGAAGGGCGGCTGCCCAGACCGCTGGCAAGCATCGCCTCGGCCCTTGGGTTCATCACGTTGGTGGCTGGGTTGAGGTTGAAGCAGTCGCGGTCGTGGATGGTGCGGTTTTCCTGGGCCAGCGCCTCGATCCTTGTGGCCAGCGTTTCGGCATCGGCTCCGGCAAGGGCGCTGCGGATACCGGCGATGCGGGTGGTGACGACGGGGGGCAGCCAGGTGGTCATGATGTGTCTCCTTGTCGGCGGCAGAATGGCCGACGCGGGGGGTTTCGCGCAAACCAGATTTCAGGAATATGAGGCCTGGAAAATCTGGGGCTCATCCATGCCGGTCCTGCCACCCACGCCACGCCTGCCCTCGCTGAACGCGCTGCGCGCGTTCGAGGCTGCGGCGCGTCTGGGTGGGTTCGCGACGGCGGGGGACGAGTTGGCGGTGTCAGCGGGGGCGGTGGCGTCGCTGGTGCGGCAACTGGAGGATGATCTGGGTGCCGCATTGTTCCAGCGGCAGGCGCGGGGAATACGGCTGACGCCGCTGGGGGCGCGGGCGCTGCCGGCGTTCGTGTCGGCGTTCGATGAGTTGGCCCATGCGGTGCGCGGCCTGCGCCGCGATGCGGTCCCGGGCAGGGTGCATATCGCGGCGCTGCCCGCCCTGGCCCAATTGTGGATCGTGCCGCGCCTGCCTGCGGTGCGGGCACTGCATCCCGGCATCGACATCTCGGTGACCGCGATGGAGCATCCGCCGAACCTCAAGCGGGTGCCGTTCGATATGTGCCTGTTCTATGTGGGTGCCTTGCCACCCGGCGCCGTGATTCTGGCCCGGGATGCGCTGGTGCCGGTCTGTGCGCCTGCGTTGGCGGCATCACTGCGGGTGCCGGGCGATCTGCGCGATGCGGTGTGTCTGACCGATACGGCCTGGGCGGACGACTGGGCGATCTGGGGACAGGCGGCGATGCCGGGGCATGGGTTCGCGCCGCGCGGGCCGCAGTTTTCGCTGTACGCGATGGCCGTGGCCGAGGCGTTGAGCGGGGCCGGCGTCCTGATGGCGCACCGGGCGCTGGTGGCCGGTCATCTGGCAAGCGGGGCGCTGGTGGCCCCGTTTGCCACAGAGGTGCCGCTGCCGCAGCCGATCACCCTGTGGATGCTGCCCGAAGCGCGCGGGAATGGCGCCGTGGCGCAGGTGGCCGAGGCGTTGCGCGGGATGTCCTGACACGTGCAGGCACCCCCTTTCCCAAGGCTCTATTTGGGGGTAGAACAATCCTCCATGGGCAGTTTCATCTATTTCGACATCACCGATCACGCTCGCCTGCCGCAGCGGTTCTTCGGTGCGGCGCGGACGATCCTCGCGCGGGCCTGACCGACCCCGGGGGCCTTGGCCCCTTTGCATTGCCCCTTTCCATAGCCATCAGCGATAGGTGAAAGCCATGACCGCCCCGAAAACCGTGTACGACAAGATCTGGGATGCCCATCTGGTGCATCAGGCCGACGACGGCACCTGTCTTTTGTACATCGACCGCCATCTTGTGCATGAGGTGACCAGCCCGCAGGCCTTTGAAGGGCTGCGGATGACCGGCCGCAAGGTGCGGGCACCCGAGAAAACCATCGCCGTGCCCGACCACAACGTGCCAACCACGCTGGACCGTGCCGATGCGGCCACGATGACCGAGGACAGCCGCGTGCAGGTGGCGGCGCTGGACAAGAACGCCAAGGATTTCGGTATCCATTACTACCCCGTGTCGGACGTGCGGCAGGGGATCGTGCATATCGTCGGCCCGGAACAGGGCTGGACCCTGCCGGGGATGACGGTGGTCTGCGGCGACAGCCATACCGCGACGCACGGGGCCTTTGGTGCGCTGGCGCACGGGATCGGCACGTCAGAGGTGGAACATGTGCTGGCGACTCAGACCCTGATCCAGCGCAAGGCACGCAACATGAAGGTCGAGATCACCGGGTCGCTGATGCCCGGTGTGACCGCCAAGGACATCACCCTGTCGGTGATCGGCAAGACCGGCACGGCGGGCGGCACGGGCTATGTCATCGAATACTGCGGGCAGGCGATCCGCGAGCTGTCGATGGAAGGCCGCATGACGGTCTGCAACATGGCCATCGAAGGCGGTGCCAGGGCCGGGCTGATCGCACCCGATAAGAAGACCTTTGCCTATTGCATGGGCCGGCCCCATGCGCCGAAAGGGGCGAAGTGGGAGGCGGCGTTGGCGTATTGGAAGACGCTTTACTCTGACGAAGGCGCGCATTTCGACAAGGTCGTGACGATCCGGGGTGAGGATATCGCGCCCGTGGTAACCTGGGGCACCTCGCCCGAGGATGTGCTGCCGATCACCGGCGTGGTGCCGTCGCCGTCCGATTTCATCGGGGGCAAGGTCGAGGCGGTGCAGCGGTCGCTGGACTACATGGGTCTGGTGCCGGGGCAGCGTCTGACGGACATCGCCATCGACACGGTGTTCATCGG
>JBBQXK010000046.1:0-29188 GCA_038209775.1 Rhodobacterales bacterium
AACTGGTCGCGCATGATCCAGATCACGATGGGCAGCACGGTGAGCGTGTACAAAAGGATCAGCCCGATCCGCGTGTCCAACAGCGCCAACTCCTTGTAAAGCACAAGAAACGGCAGGGCCAGAACCACCGGTGGCAGGATCAGTTGCGACAGGAAGAAGAAACTGATGTCCGAATTCTTCATGTACCCGAACCGATAGGAGAACCGCGACAACCCGTAAGCCGCCAGCGACCCCAGCACCACCGCCAGCGTGGATGACGCCAGCGACACCACCACCGAATTATAGAACCGCTTCAGGAACTCGGCCCGCACCGTGCTTTCCGCACCGATGGTGTCCGGCGACAGGCCCAGTGATTTCCACCCGATCCAGGCGGGCGTGAAATCGACCCAGGGGATCAGGTGCCCCTTCATCACGTTCGGCGCCATCTTGAAGCTGGTGGTGATGGTCCAATAGATCGGGAAAAGGCAGATGAACGCCCACAGGATCAGCACGGCATAAATCGCCACCCGCCCCGACCACCACTTCATGCGGAACGCGCGGTCGGCGTCGCCATCCTTGAAAATCGCGGTTTCGGTCATACCCGGGGCCTCATGTTCTGGGCCTCGTCCAGCGGTCGGCGGCCTTCATCAGAATGGTCATCAGGATGATGATGATGACCAGATAGACAAACGCCAACAACGTCCCGTACCCCACGTTCGACCGCTCCCGATACTCGCGGAAGATGAAGCTGGTGACGGTATCCGTAGCCCCCCCCGGCCCGCCCGAGGTCACGTTGATGACCACATCGGCCAGCTTCAGCTTGAAGATGATGCGGATCAGGATCGCGGTGATGGATACCGGCAGCATCAGCGGAAAGGTAATCTCCCAGAACGATTTCCACCCCGTGGCGCCGTCGACGCGGCTGGCCTCGGTCAGCTCTTTCGGGATCGCCTGCAGCCCGGCCAGAAGCATGATCATCATGAACGGAATGTAGGTCCAGGCGTCCATCATCATGATCGTCGCCCGCGCAATCTCGGGCGACTCAAAGAACGACGGGTTGTCCCACCCCAGAAACCGCGCCAGCCGCGAGATCGGGCCAAACCGCGCCTCCAGCATCGACTTGCCGATCATCCACGACACCGCCACCGGCGACAGCATCAGCGGCAACAGGAACGCCACCCGAAAGAATTTCCGCGCCCGGATTTCGGCGTTCAGCAACAATGCCAGCCCGAACGCGATGCCATACTCCACCACAATCGCCGCCGTATACCACCCCATGTTGCCAAGCGCGTTCCAGAAGAACGGATCGCCCCACATCTGACGGATATTGTCCAACCCGTTGAACTGCCGCCCGTCGGGGCTGGACAGGTTCCAGTCCGAAAACGCGATGATCAGCCCGAACAGCAGCGGAAAAACCGTCATCGACAGGGTGAACAACGCCGCCGGCAGCACGAACAGCGTGCGCTTGCCATGCTCCCCCCGGATCAGCACCTGCCCCCAGCACAGGCACACCGCCCAGGTGACATAGGCGTACAAGGTCGGCCGCCAGTTGGCGAACCCCACGTCAACCTGGCCCGTGACATCGGCCACCTGCAAGGCGGCGACCAGTACCAGAACCGCCGCCGACCCCCAGATGATCAGCCGCCCGAACCCCACCCTGCGGGCCGACAGGTTGTCGTTCGTCACGACATGCAGAAGATCGCCGGTGCTGCTCATGACTGACATGTTAGCGGCCCTGCCGGGGCCTGGGAAGGGGGCATCGCGTGGGTGGCGGAGGCGCTGCGTGGTAATGATTCGGGCAGATGCCCATGGTTCGGGCAATGGCACAGTGGCGGATAAAGCCTGCGCCTGCGGCCCGATGTGCTGCACGGAATTATCGTTCCGCGGCAACGGCATTTGCCAAAGTGTAAACGCAACTAGACAGTTGATGTTGTAAACTCGACGTGACATACTGACGCGGCACCCTTGTTTGACATCCGTCTTGCCAGGGGCCGCATCGGGGACAGGGGCGGGTCGTTCCCGCCCCCGGGATGCGACATCAACGCGAACTGCAAACGGAGGAATACGAATGCCCAGCGATCCGGACAAAGTCTGGCCGACAGGTCTGACACTTGCCGAAGCCGAAGAGGTGCACAGCTACTTGATCGACGGAACCCGTGTTTTCGGGGTCATCGCTCTGGTGGCGCACCTGCTTGTGGCCGTCTCGACCCCGTGGCTTGGCTGAGAAGGGACTGAAACCATGAACAACGCAAAAATGTGGCTTGTCGTCAAACCGACGGTTGGCGTCCCGCTGTTCCTTTCGGCGGTCGCGATCGGCTCGTTCGCGGTCCATGTCGCCGTCCTCACCAACACCGACTGGGTTGCCAGCTTCATCCAGGGCAAGGGCATCAACCCCGCAGCCTCGGCGGCGCTGACAATTCCGGCGGATGGGGTGGCCAAGGTCGCCTATATGCCCGGAAAGAATGACGTTCTGGTCAAGATGCCCGATGGCACCATGGCCTTCGTCACGATCCAGACCCCCGAAGAGGTCGCTTCGGCGTCCATCCCGATGGGCACGGCCACCCCGTAAGGTTGGCCTGACAACTGCGGCGCGGGACCCGGTCGGCAGATGCCCCGGGCCCCGCCTGCGCCTTTGTGTCCAGGGGGCCGTTTTACCCGGGCCCGTCAAGGTATGCCCATGTTCGACTACCGCCGTCAGGTGCTGAACAAGATCGCCCGGATCGGCGCGCAGTATCTGCCGTTTGCCGATGCCGCGACCGCAGATGTGCCGTTGTCGCGGCTTCTGCGGCTGTCGCTGTTTCAGGTGACGGTCGGCATGGCGCTGGTCCTTTTGGTCGGCACCCTCAACCGCGTGATGATCGTCGAGATGAACGTGCCCGCCACGCTGGTGGGCATCATGATCTCGCTCCCCCTTCTCTTTGCCCCCTTCCGCGCCCTGATCGGGTTCAGGTCCGACCGGTTCGTCTCGGCCATCGGCTGGCGCCGGGTGCCGTTCATCTGGAAGGGCACGATGCTGCAATTCGGCGGCTTTGCCATCATGCCCTTCGCGCTTTTGGTGCTGTCCGGTTTCAATGAGGCGCATGACGCGCCCCTGTGGATCGGCCATACCGCCGCCGCTGCTGCGTTCCTATTGGTGGGGGCCGGGGTTCACATGGTGCAGACCGTGGGTCTGGCATTGGCCACCGACCTTGTGCCGGAAGAGGATCAACCCAAAGTCGTGGGCCTGATGTATGTCATGCTCCTTCTGGGCATGATCGTCAGCGCCACCATCTATGGCGCACTGCTTGAGAATTACTCGCCCCTGCGCCTGATCCAGGTGATCCAGGGCACCGCTGTCGTCACCATCGTGCTGAACGTCATCGCGATGTGGAAACAGGAACCCCGCAACCGCGCCCGCGCCCAGGCGATGCAGGCGGCAGCGCAGCCCGATTTTGCGACCGCCCTGCGCAACCTGACCGCCGTGCCGGGCCTGCCGGTGATGCTGGCGATGATCGGGCTCGGGACGGCGGGCTTTGGCATGGCGGATGTTCTTCTGGAACCGTTCGGCGGGCAGGTGCTGAACATGACCGTGGCGGAAACCACGCGGCTGACGGTGGTGCTGGCCAGTGGCACGCTGGTGGGCTTTGCGCTGGCGTCCCGCATCCTTGGGCGCGGCGGGCGGCCCCTGCCGCTGGCAGCGGTGGGTGCCCTGATCGGCGTCCCCGCCTTTGGCGCGATCATCGCGGCGGGTGTCACGCTGACGGTGCCGCCCCTGATCCTTGGCACGCTGGCGGCGGGGTTCGGCGCGGGGCTGTTCAGCCACGGCACCCTGACCGCTACCATCCGCACCGCCCCCCGCGACCAGATCGGCCTCGCACTCGGCCTTTGGGGCACGGTGCAGACCTGTGCGGCGGGCCTTGGCGTGGCCTTTGCGGGTGTGCTGCGCGACCGGATCACGGCGGCGGGCGGGCAGGGGGCCGCGCCCTATCTGCCGGTCTTTGCCATCGAGATGGTGCTTCTGGCGCTGGCCGTCATCGTGGCCCTGCGCTTTGTGCGCCCGGCCTCCAACCTTGCCACCAAATCCGATCCGGGTCTTGTCGGCCCGTCTTCCTGAACCGCAACGAAACCAACAATGGGTGACCCATGACGACGATCATCACACGGCTCTATTCGGACAAGGCACAGGCGCAGGCCGTCGTGGCCGCCCTTCATGCCATCGGACTTGACGGTGACGAGGTGGCGCTGGTTGACGGTGGTGATGCCGCAGCCCGCCTGAATGCCCTGCGCGTGGCCCCCGGGGATGTGGCAAGCCTTGCGGCCTCGGTCGGCAAGGGCCATGCGGCGGTGGTGGTCGCGGCCCCCTTCAACCCGCGCGGCATCGCGCTGAAGGCAACCCGCGTCCTTGACGCCCACCACCCCGTCGCCGCCGCCGACCGCTATATCGTCGAGGATTACACCCCAAAGGGCCGGTCCAACCTCTACCCCGCCGGCACCTACTTCATGTCGATCCCGCCCGAATACAGCGGCGGCCCCAGCCACGGCCACGTCTTTTCGCTGGGTGGCCTTTTGTCGCGTCCGCGCACCGGCCGTTCGGCGATCAAGGGCGGCAGGTTCATGCTGCCCTTTGCGCGGCTGAAACGGAAATCGGGCGGCCTGTCGGTGATCCGCAATGGCGGCTGGTCCCTGTCGCGGATGCTGGGCATCCCCACCATCGCCGGGCGGTAGGCGCGCCCCGCCCGAACGCCCCGCCCGAACGCCCCGCCCGAACGCGACGCCCGAACGCGACGCGCGCGGCCCTGCTGCCGCCGTTTCATCTGGCTTTCAGCCTGACGACATATCCTACGGTGGATCCGGGGGGTATGACCCCCCCCCGCATAAGCCGCAAAGGCCACGACATAAAAAGGGGGCGCGCAGGCCTGAACCTGCGCGCCCCTTTCCTTGTCGCCCCGATCACATCCCCAGCGATGCCTTGTACAGTGCAATCTGGCTGTCACGCCCGATCTGGTCGGTGATCTTTTCCCAGGCGGCGGCGATGGCGTCCGCCGTCTCTTGCGCCGATTTGTACTGCCCGGCAAAGCCTTTGGACAATTCGTCCTCGGCCACCGAATAGTACTGGAAGATGCCCGGGATACGCGGCTCGATGGCGGCATTCGGATGGTTGTACGAATCCGCGTTCGACCCGAGGTAATCCTCGATATAGGCCCGGTCATACCCCGCCGCTTCCCATTCGGCATAGTCGAAGTGCGAATTGCGGTAAGGCTGGAACCCCGACGGATAGGCCGCCGTCCACAGCGAGAGGTCCTTGCCGCCAAGGTGGGCTGCCGCCGACCACGCCGCCTTGCGCTTTTTCTCGTCGCCCGACACGCGGTTGGTGACGTACACGCCCCAGCCGATATAGGCCATGTTCGGCGCTTCGTTGTAGGTCTCTTCCCAGGCACCTGCGGCGGCGTTGTACACGCGGTCCGACCCGGGATTGATCCCGAACCCGACCACATCCCCCACGACCGACCCGTCAGAGGTGCGCGCCGACGACCCGACATCGCCCCACCACATCAGCATCGACCCCGTACCCGCCAGGAACTGGCTGAACGCGGTCGTGCCCGGATCGGCGTTGATCTGGTCCGCCGGATAGGCACCCGCTGCAATCAGGTCCATCACGTCCTGGATGGCCTGCACCCAGCCTGGATTGTTGACGCGCGGCTTCATCGTGTCGGCGTCAAACAGCCAGGCCTTGTCGCTGGGGTGCTTCACATAGGCCGCCGCCCGGTTCTCGATGAAATAGAACCCGAACCCGCCCCAGCCCTTCAGGGGATCAAGATAGCCATGCGCTGGCAGGCCGGTCAGCGGGTCGGTCTGGCCGACCAGTGCCTTGGACACCGCATTGACCTGCTGCCAGGTCTTGGGCACTTCCGCCCCGCCGATCGCCCCTTCACCGAAGTAATCCTTGCGGTACGAGAATGTGTGGCAATCCCCGTCGATGGTGATGCGGTACGTCTTGCCACCCCAGGTGCCGACCGGGGGTTGCAGATAGCCCACCAGGTCATCCGCCTCGATCTGCGTCTTCACCCAGTCGGGCATCTCGTCCAGCAATCCCTTGCCGGCGGTCTCGCCCTCGAACGGCGCACCCATCTCGATGATGTCGAAATCGACGGTGCCCGTCGCAATCGCCTGCTGCAGGCGCGGGTTGTAGTCGGCCTGCGCCAGGTCGATCCAGTTGATCTTGGCGCCCGTGTAGGTCTCCCACGGTTTCAGGAACCCGCGGAACAACAGGTTGTGCAGGTTCTGGTTGTTCAGCCCCATGAAGGTCAGTTCAACCCCGGCAAATTCGCCCTCGGCGACGCCGGCCTTGGTGGCCCCAAGGCACAACTCGCCCACCTTCTGCCAGTCGGCATCGGTCGGGCTGCCCGCACCGACACCGGGGATCTTCAGGATCTCGGCGCGCACATTGCCTTGCGCATTCGCCGCTTTCGGCAGCGCAATCGGCCCCAGCGCCGCCATCGCCCCCATCGCGGTGGCCCCGCGCAGCATGTTGCGGCGGCTCATCTGGCCCCGCATCAGCGTGTTGTAGATCTCGACCTTCACGACGCATCCTCCCTGTCGTTGTTGTCCGCTTGGGGGCGCATGTGCCCGGCGCGGTTTTGATGTCCCTTGTGTACCGGAATGCCGCGCGGACCGGGTCAGACCCCCGAACGGTGCCAAAAAGGGGCCTCCCAAACCCTGCGACAGCATTCCCTCGCCGCCACGCTAGGCAAGGCCGGCCCCGCCTGTCAAGATTCTAACATGTTAGTATGATGCGCCGGGTGGACAGCCCCGCCGCCCTTCGCTAACTCTGGGGGTACTGGGGCAGGGGGAACGCATGGCCGGGGTCACCATCAGGGGTCTGAGCAAGGCCTATGGCGGGATGACCGTCATCCCCAGCCTTGACCTCGACATCGACGACGGTCAGTTCGTGGTGCTGGTCGGTCCCTCGGGCTGTGGCAAGTCCACGCTTCTGCGCATGATCGCGGGGCTGGAGGAGATCACCGGCGGCGACATCCGCATCGGTGATCGGCGGGTGAACAACCTGCCCCCGTCCGAGCGTGACATCGCCATGGTGTTCCAGAACTACGCCCTCTACCCGCACAAGACGGTGGCCGCCAACATGGGCTTCCCCCTGAAAATGAAGGGCGAAGACAAGGCTCTGGTCCGCCAGAAGGTCGAACGTGCCGCTGGTATCCTCGGCCTCACCCCCTATCTCGACCGCTATCCCCGCGCCCTCTCCGGCGGCCAGCGGCAGCGTGTGGCGATGGGCCGCGCCATCGTCCGCGACCCGCAGGTGTTCCTGTTCGACGAACCGCTGTCCAACCTTGACGCCAAGCTCCGCGTCCAGATGCGGACCGAAATCCGCGAACTGCACCAGCGCCTGAAAACCACCACCGTCTATGTGACGCATGACCAGATCGAGGCGATGACGATGGCCGACAAGATCGTGGTCCTCCAGTCCGGCCACATCGAACAGGTCGGCTCCCCCTTGGACCTCTACGACCGCCCCGCCAATACCTTCGTCGCCAGCTTCATCGGCTCGCCGTCGATGAACATGCTCGACGGCGTGGTGACCGGCGGCGCGGTCATCGCGGCAGGCACCCGCCTGCCGCTGCCCCCCGGCGCAAACGTCACCGAAGGCCAGCCCGTCACCTACGGCATCCGCCCCGAACACTTGTCCCCCGCCGCCGAAGGCCTCGCCTGTACCATCGCGGTGGTCGAACCCACCGGCTCGGAAACCCACGTCGTCGTCCGCCGCGACGGGCGCGACCTGACCGCCCTTTTCCGCGACCGCGTCACCTTCCGCCCCGGCGACGCGCTGACGCTGGCCCCCGACGCATCCGCCGTCCACCTCTTCAGCGCCAAAACGGGGGCCCGCCTGTGACCCGCACGCTCCTCATCTACGGCGACAGCAACACCCACGGCACGCCACCCGTGCCCCACCTCGATTTCACCGGCCGCCACCCCCCCGCCGACCGCTGGCCAACCGTGGTGGCGCAAGCCCTCCCCGACTGGACCGTGATCGCCGAAGGCCTGCCCGGCCGCACCACCGTCCACGACGACCCGCTGGAAGGGCCGCACAAGAACGGCCTTGCCGTCCTCCCCGCCCTCCTCGAATCCCACACCCCCCTTGATCTCGTCATCCTCAAACTCGGCACCAACGACCTCAAGGCGCGCTACGCCCTCCCCGCCCAGGACATCGCCTTTGGCGCAGGCAAGCTCATCCTCTGCATCCGCCGCCATCAACCCGCCGCCGCCATCCTCCTCATCGCCCCGCCCCCCATCACCGAATCCGGCTGTCTGGCCGAGATGTTCGGCGGCGGAGCCGCCAAATCCGCCCGCTTCGCCGCCCTCTACGCGGCCGAGGCCGCCCGCCACAACGCGGCCTTCCTCGACGCCGGCGCCCACATCGCCGCCGACCCCCTCGACGGCATCCACTACGCCCCCGCCGCCCACCACACCCTTGGCCACGCCGTCGCCAGCGAAATCACCCGCCGCTGGCCATAACCCGGAGCCGAACATGCTCAAAGGCATCGACCCCCGCCTCAACGCCGACGTCCTCCACACCCTGCGCGCCATGGGCCACGGCGACGTCCTGATCCTCGCCGACACCAACTTCCCCTCTGACAGCGTGGCCCGCGCCACCGTCACCGGCAAACTCCTGCGCATGGACAACCTCACCTGCGCGCAGGCCGCTCAGGCGATCCTGTCGGTCTACCCCCTTGATACCTTCGTCGATGATTTCGCGGGCCGCATGGAAATGGTCGGCCAACCCGCCGAAATCCCCCCCGTCCAGGCCGAGGTGCAGGCGGTGATCGACGCCGCCGAAGGCGCCCACCGCCCGATGATCTCGATCGAACGCTTCGCCTTCTACGACATGGCCCGCCAAGCCTACGCCGTGATCCAGACCGGTGAGCGTCGCTTCTACGGCTGCTTCATGTTCCGCAAGGGCGTCATCCCCCCCGACGCCTGACCTCCCACTTTTTCTGTCCCCAAGTATCCCGGGGGGAGGCGCAGCCGGGGGGCAGCGCCCCCCTCGACCGGAGTCCCAGATGAAACCCATCGTCATCCTCGGCATCTTTGTCGCCGACACCGCCTACCGCGCCGACCGGCAGCCCAAGATCGGCGAGACGATCCTCGGCACGTCCTTCGTTCTCGGCCCGGGCGGCAAGGGCTCCAATCAGGCCGTCGCCGCTGCCATGGCCGGGGGACATGTCCACTTCATCACCCGCCTTGGCCGCGATGCCTTTGCCGACATCGCCCGCGCCACATGGGCCCGCGCAGGCGTCCACCCCGAGGTGACCGAAGACCCCGACAGCTATACCGGTGCCGCCTATATCTTCATCGAAAACGGCACCGGCAACAACGCCATCATCGTGGCCCCGGGGGCCGCAGGCCGCGTGTCGGTCGCGGATGTGGATGCCAAGGCCGACCTCATCCGCTCGGCGTCCGTCTTCGTCACCCAGCTTGAACAACCCATCCCCGCCGCCCGCCGCGCATTGGAGCTTGCACGCGGGGCAGGGGTCATCACCATCCTCAACCCCGCCCCCGCAGCCCCCCTTGATGACGCGATGCTCGCCCTCTGCGACTACCTCACCCCCAACGAATCCGAGGCTGAGACCCTCACCGGCCTCCCCGTCACCACCATCGCTGAGGCAGAGGCTGCGGCGGATGCGCTGATGGCGCGCGGCGTCGGCGCCGTCATCATCACGCTTGGCGCCAACGGCGCCCTCTACCGCGACCGTACCCGCTCAGTCCACGTCCCGGTCATCAGCGCAGGCCCCGTGGTGGAAACCACTGGCGCGGGTGACGCCTTCAACGGCGGCTTCGCCGTGGCCCTGTCCGAAGGTCAGGATGTGGTGCAGGCGATGCGCTTTGCCTGCGCCACGGCAGGCATTTCCGTCACCCGCCCCGGCACTGCCCCCGCCATGCCCGCCCGCGCCGAAATCGACGCGCTCCTGTTGCGCTGATTGACGTACCTCAGGCCACCGGTCTAGTGTTGTCCCAGCGACAAAAGGCAGCACCATGCGACCGACCGTGATCGACATCGCGCGTGAGGCTGGCGTTTCGCTTGCCACCGTGGACCGCGTCCTGAACGCGCGCCCCGGCGTGCGCGCGGTGACCATCGGTGCCGTCAACGACGCGATCAGCAAACTCGGCTACGTCCGCGATCAGGCCGCCGCCAACCTCGCCCGCAGCCGCAGCTACCGCATGGCAATCGTGCTGCCCGACAGTGACAGCCAGTTCGTCCAGACCCTCGCCCAGGCCCTGACCGACGCAGCGCAACAGGCCACCGCCACCCGGACCGAGGCACGCCTTTTGCGCTTCCCCCCCGAGGATATGCACGCCCTCGCCACCCTCCTGGCCGACCTGCCCGACGACACCGCTGGTGTCGCGCTGATGGCCCCCGAAACCCCTGTCGTCCGCGATGCGGTCCGCGCCCTCCGCACACGCGATATCCCTGTCGTTGCAATGGTTTCCGACCTTCCCAACACCGACCGTGATCACTTTGTGGGCATCGACAGCGTGGCCGCCGGCCGCGCCGCAGGTGATCTCATGGGCCGCTTCCTCGGCCCCGGCCCGTCGCAGGTGATCGTCCTTGGCCAATCGATGCTCTTGCGCGACAGCATCGACCGCCGTCGCGGTTTCGATGCCGTGATGCAGTCCGGCTTTCCGCATGTCGAGGTGCTGCAAACCCTCGAATCGCACGGCTCCGCCGCCACCCTCGCGCAGGTGATGGCCGAGATCCTGCGCAGCGCGCCCCACGCGCGCGGCATCTACCTTTTGGGCAGCGGCCACCGCGCCCTGTCCGAAACCCTTGCCACGCTCTGCCCTGATCGCCGCTTTGTGGTGATCGGGCACGAGCTGACCCCACACACCCACGCCGCCCTTAAGGCAGGCCGCCTTGACGCCATCGTCACCCAGAACCCCGGCCACCTCGCCCGCAGCGCGCTGCGCGTGTTGCGCGCCCGCGCCGACCGCGCCGCCTTCGACGAAGGCCAGGAACGCCTGCGGATCGAGATCGTGATGCGCGAAAACCTGCCTGCGGGACCATTTGAGCCATAAAAACACAATGAATACAGATGGAAACTGGCAACATCAAGAAATGAGGTACGCCCCTCAAAAATCGCTGGACAGTCTCCCGCCCCCAAGCCTATGGTACCCGCATCAAGAAGGTCCGACGCCACGCCAAGGACCCACCAAATCTATCCACATGGGAGGAATCACGATGACACTGAAAACCCTGGCCGCATCGTCGGCCATGCTTCTGGCGCTTGCCGCCAATGCCCAGGCCGAGGAACTCACCCTCTGCTGGGCCGCCTGGGACCCCGCAAACGCGCTGGTCGAACTTTCCAAGGATTTTGAGGCGAAATCCGGCCACACCATGAAATTCGAATTCGTGCCGTGGCCCAACTTTGCCGACCGCATGCTGAACGAACTGAACTCGGGCGGCAAACTCTGTGACCTGATGATCGGCGACAGCCAGTGGATCGGCGGCGCGGCTGAAAACGGTCATTACGTCAAGCTGAACGATTTCTTCGACGCCAACGGCATCTCGATGGACGCCTTCGTGCCCGCCACCGTCACCGGCTACTCCGAATGGCCCAAGAACACGCCCAACTACTGGTCACTGCCCGCCTTCGGTGACGTCGTCGGCTGGACCTACCGCAAGGACTGGTTTGAGCGCCCCGAAATCGCCGCCGCCTTCAAGGAAAAGTACGGCCGCGACCTTGTCGCCCCCGCCACCTTCGCCGAACTCAAGGACATCGCCGAATTCTTCCAAGGCCGCGAGATTGACGGCAAGGTCGTCTACGGCGCCTCGATCTATACCGAGCGTGGGTCGGAAGGCATCACCATGGGCGTCATGGACGTCCTTTATTCCTTCGGCTTCAAATACGACAACCCCGACAAACCCTATGACATGGCCGGTTTCGTGAACTCGCCCGGTGCCGTTGCCGGTCTCGAATTCTACAAGTCGCTCTATGATTGCTGCGTCGCCCCCGGCACCTCCAACACCTACATGGGCGAAGGCATCGACGCCTACAAATCCGGCCAGGTCGCGATGCAGATGAACTTCGCCTTCACCTGGCCGGGGTTCGAGGTTGATCCCAACGTCGGCGGCGGCAAGACCGGTTACCTCGTCAACCCCGCCGGTCCGGGTGGCGAGCAATTCGCGCAGCTTGGCGGGCAGGGCATCTCGGTCGTCTCGTACAGCGAAAAACAGGCTGCAGCGCTTGAATACATCAAGTGGTTCGCCGAACCCGAAACCCAGGCCAACTGGTGGAAGGCCGGCGGCTTCTCCTGCCTGCGCGCCGTGGTCGAGGATCCGGCCTTTGCCTCCAGCCAGCCCTACGCCCAGACGTTCCTCGACAGCATGGCGATCGTCAAGGATTTCTGGGCCGAACCCGCCTATGCGACCCTCTTGCAGGATACGCAAAAGCGGTTCCACGATTACGTCGTGGCCGGCAACGGCACCGCACAAGAGGCGCTTGATGGTCTGGTGGCCGACTGGACCGTGACCTTCGAGGACGAAGGCAAGCTCTGACGCCGGGGCAGGGGGCGGGGGTCACTCCCCGCCCCATTTCTCACACGCGGCGCGGCTTACCCCGAAGGCCGGGGCCTACCCCGCCATTTTCCGCGTATCCTTGCGCGGAACCCGAATCCCCAAAGGCCCGCACATGTCCGACACCACCGCCACCCGCCTCGCCCGCGCCACCCCGCGCGGGATGGCCCGCCGCGTGCGTGGGCTGTCAGACCGCACCATCGCGTGGATCTTCGTGGCCCCCACGATCTTCCTACTCCTCGTCATCAACATCTTCCCGCTGATCTGGACCATCTACCTGTCCTTCACCAACTACGCCGCGAACAAACCCAAGGCCGAGGTCGCATGGGTCGGACTGCGCAATTACCGGCGCATCCTGACCGACCCCGACATCTGGTCGACGATGCAGGCCACCGCCCATTTCCTGATCTGGACCATCGTGTTGCAGGTGCTGATCGGCTTCACCCTCGCCTGGCTCATCAACCGCAAGTTCCGCGGGAATGACCTCCTGACCACCCTCATCGTGCTGCCAATGATGCTGTCCCCTGCCGTCGTCGGCAACTTCTGGACCTTCCTCTACCAACCCCAGATCGGCCTCATCAACACCGCCGTCGAGTTTGTGACCGGCATCCCCGCCTCCTCCTTCAGCATGCTCGGCTCCGTCGCCCTCGCCCCCTGGGCCATCATCATCGTCGACACCTGGATGTGGACCCCTTTCGTCATGCTGATCTGCCTCGCAGGGCTGCGGTCCATCCCCGACTACATATACGAGGCTGCCGAGGTCGACCGCGCCTCGAAATGGCGGCAGTTCTGGACGATGACCATCCCCATGGTCCTGCCGTTCCTGATGCTGGCCGTCCTGTTCCGGGGCATCGAAAACTTCAAGATGTTCGACCTCGTGGTGCTCCTGACCGGCGGCGGCCCCGGCGACACCACCCTCCTGTCGTCCATCGAACTCAAACGCGAAGCGTTCGAGAAATGGCGCACGGGCTATTCCAGCGCCTACGCCATCATCCTCTTCGTAACGGTCTTTGGCCTCGCCTCGATCTACGTCAAGGCCCTGAACAAGGTGAAGGAACGCTGATGCGCCCCCTCAACCCCGCACATACCCAAGCCATCCCGCGCCCCCCTCTCCCCTCGGGGGAGAGGGCCGGGGTGAGGGGGCACCCCCCTGTCCGCCCCATGCAACACCCGAACCACCGGACGCCGACATGAGCACCTATTCCATCACCGAACCCTCCGCCCGGTCGAAATGGATCGCCGGCACCCTGGTCATCTTCTACACCTTCATCACCCTCCTGCCGCTTCTCTGGATCATCTCGACCAGCTTCAAGACCGGCCCGGACTCGATCAGCTACCCCCCCAAGATCATCTTCCAGCCCTCGATCGAGGGGTACGTGAACCTTTTCACCAACCGCACCCGCGCTACCCCCGAACAACTGGCCACCATGGCCCCCCCCGCCAACTTTGCCGAGGAAATCGTGCGGCGAAGGAACGAAGTCATCACCGGCCCCTCCCGCTTTGGTGAGCGTTTCCTGAACTTGGTCATCATCGGCTTCGGCTCGACCTTCCTCAGCATCGTCCTCGGCACCCTTGCCGCCTATGCCTTCAGCCGCTTCCGCGTGCCCCTCAAGGATGACCTTCTGTTCTTCATCCTCTCCACCCGCATGATGCCCCCCATCGCCGTCGCCATCCCGATCTTCCTGATGTTCCGCCAGCTTGGGCTCAGCGACACCCACCTCGGCATGATCCTCCTCTACACCGGCGTGAACATCAGCCTTGCCGTCTGGCTCCTGAAAGGTTTCATCGACGAGATCCCCCGCGAATACGAAGAGGCGGCCCTCATCGACGGCTACACCCGCTTTCAGGCGTTCCGCAAAGTCGTCCTGCCCCAGGCCGCCACCGGCATCGCATCCACCGCCATCTTCTGCCTGATCTTTGCGTGGAACGAATACGCCTTCGCCGTCCTCCTCACCTCCGGCAACGCCCAGACCGCCCCGCCCTTCATCCCGACTATCATCGGCGTCGGGGGGCAGGACTGGCCCGCCGTCGCCGCCGGGGCCACGCTGTTCCTCCTGCCGGTCATGGTGTTCACGATCCTTCTGCGCAAACACCTGTTGCGCGGGATCACCTTCGGCGCGGTGCGGAAATGATGTGCATGGGATGTGCATGCGTTGTGCATGGAAAGCAGATGGCCAAATGACGACCTTTCTCCGCGATCTCGCCCGCCTCCGCCGTGGCCCATGGGAAATGCTGGCCTCGATCCTGATCGGCCTTGGCGTAGTCATGCTGATGCAGCCTTTCGTCATGTGGGCCTTCACCTGGTCCTTCATCGTCACCCTCATCGGCACCGTGATGTTCATCATCACCAGCCACTTCCCGGAGTAGGCCCGTGGCCGAGATTGTCATCCGTAACCTGCGGAAAGAGTTCGGAAATTTTGTGGCCGTCAAGGAATCTTCCTTCACCATCGGCCACGGTGAATTCTTCATGTTGCTGGGGCCAAGTGGCTGCGGCAAGACCACCACCCTGCGCATGATCGCAGGTCTGGAACTGCCCACCTCCGGCCAGATTCTCATTGATGGTGAGGATGTTAGCCAAAAACCCGCCTCACAGCGCGACATCGCGATGGTGTTCCAGATGTTCGCCCTGTATCCCCACCTCAATGTCCGCAAGAACATCTCCTATCCCCTTGTTTCCCAAGGCTTACCCCGCGCCCAGATACAGGCCAAGGTGGCCGAGGTCGCCCGCATCCTCGGCATCACCGACATCCTCGACAAACCTGTCGGCGGCCTGTCGGGCGGCGACCGTCAAAGGGTGGCCCTTGGCCGGGCTATCGTACGAGAACCAAAGGCTTTCATGATGGACGAACCCCTCGGCGCCCTCGATGCCGAGTTCCGCGAACACATGTCAGAGGAGTTGCGCGCCCTCCACGACCGTATGGGTGCCACGACCGTCTACGTGACGCATGACCAGCTGGAGGCGATGCAGATGGGCGACAAGATTGTCGTTATGAATCATGGTGTTGTCGAACAGTTCGGCACCCCCCAGGAAATCTATGACCACCCCGCGACCCAGTTCGTCGCGGCCTTCATCGGCTCTCCCTCGATGAATTTCCTCGCTTTCGAAGGCAGCTTTACCCCCGGCGACCGCAGCGTCACCCTCGGTGGTCAGCCCTTCGCCACCCCCGAATTGCGCGAAGGCGCCTCGGGCCGCAAACTCCTTCTGGGGGTCCGCCCCGAACATGTTTCCCTCACCGATTCAAGCCCTTACCGGGGTCGTGTCGAGGCGACGGAATACCTTGGCACCACCCAGATCGTGACCCTCTCCACCCCCCAGGGCACCGTCAAGGCCCGTGTCCCCGCCACCCACCCCGCCCGCCCCGGCGACACCACCGGCCTCGCCTTCACCGCCTCCACCCTGTCGCTCTTCGACCAAGGCAGCGGCCGCGCTTTTCGTACGGCGGCGAACGAGGGGGTCCGTCATGGCTGAGGTCATCCTGTCCGGGCTTTCAAAATCCTTCAAGTCTGTCAAGGCCTTGCAGGACGTCACCATGACCATTCCCGACGGTGCCTTCGTCGTCCTCCTCGGCCCCACAGGTGCCGGCAAGACCACGACGCTGCGCCTGATCGCCGGGCTTGAGCGCCCCGACAAAGGCGATATCCGCATCGACGGCGCCTCGGTCCTCAACGACATGCCGGCACAGCGCGACGTGGCGATGGTGTTCCAGCAGTACTCGCTCTACCCCCACCTCACCGTCCGCGACAACCTGGCCTTCCCGCTGCGGTCCCCGATCATTGCCATGGCCGAAGATGATATAGCGAAACAAGTCAATGAGGTAGCAGGCGTTCTTCGCATCGCACATAAACTTGACAACAAGGCCACCAACCTCTCGGGCGGCGAAATGCAGCGCGTCTCAATCGGCCGCGCACTCGTCCGCAACCCCCGCATCTACCTCATGGACGAACCCCTCAGCAGTCTTGACGCCAAACTCCGCGCCGACCTGCGGGTTGAATTGAAACGCATCCACGCCGAACTGGGCGCGACCTTCCTCTACGTCACCCATGACCAGATCGAGGCGATGACGATGGCCACCCATGTGGGTGTGCTGGACCGTGGCCGCCTCGTTCAATTCGGAACCCCCCGGGAAATATACGAAAATCCCGTATCGACCTATGTCGCAAGCCGCCTCGGCCAGCCCCGCATCAACCTCTTGCCCGCCGACGTTTTCGGCAACGCCCCCCCCCGCGCCACCCAGATCGGCCTCCGCCCCGAGCATATCGAACAGGGTCAGGGCCAACCGGCCACCGTCCGCCGCGTGGAACACCTCGGCGACCAGACCCGCCTGCACCTGACCCTCGGGCCGCACCAGATCATCACCCTGTCCGACGCCCACACCCGCCTGACCCCCGGCGACACCCTGCCCATCCGCCCCCATCAACCGCTCTGGTTCGACCAGAACGGCAACCGCATCTGAGGAGTGAACCCCATGAAACAATTCATGAATTCCAAGGCTACACTCGTCACCGACGCGCTTGACGGGCTGTTGCGCACCACCCCTGGCCTCGCGCGGCTGGACGGTTATCCCCATATCAAAGTCGTCGTCCGCACCGACTGGACCCGCGCCAAGGTGGCCCTCGTCTCGGGCGGCGGGTCTGGCCACGAACCCAGCCACGCCGGGTTTGTAGGCATGGGCATGCTGACCGCCGCCGTCTGCGGCGAGGTTTTCGCCTCGCCTTCGGTCGATGCCGTGCTGGCCGGCATCCTTGCCGTCACAGGCCGCGCCGGCTGCCTGTTGATCGTCAAGAACTATACCGGCGACCGCCTCAACTTCGGCCTCGCCGCCGAACGCGCCCGGGCTTTTGGCCTCAAGGTGGCCATGGTGATCGTCGATGACGACATCGCCCTGCCACATCTGCCACAGGCGCGTGGCGTTGCGGGCACACTTTTTGTCCACAAGATCGCCGGTGCCTTGGCCGAATCCGGGGCCGACCTCGATACCGTCGCTGCCGCTGCCGCCAAGGTCATCGCGGGGGCCGTGTCCATCGGCATGAGCCTTGACACCTGCACCGTCCCCGGCTCCCCAAAAGAGGACCGCATCGGCCATGGCAGGGCCGAGTTGGGCCTTGGCATCCATGGTGAGGCCGGGGTGGAACAGGTTGATTTCACTGGCGCAAAGGCTGCCATAGCGATGGTTTCAGGCCGCCTGTTGCCGACGCTCACCCCCGGCGATCATGTGGCGCTTTTGAACAACCTCGGGTCCACCACCCCCCTTGAAATGAGCGTTCTGGCCGAGGAACTGGCGCAGTCCCCTCTGGGCGCGCGGGTGAAATGGATGATCGGCCCGGCGGCCCTGATGACCTCGCTCGACATGCACGGGTTTTCGGTCTCGCTTCTGCCCGCCGATGCGGCCACGCTGGATGCGCTGTCGGCCCCCGTCGCCCCCCATGCCTGGCCCGGTCTTGCCCCGATGGGCGAGGTGGCCGTGCGCCCCTTGCCCGATGGCCTGTCACCGATTCAGGCCGTCCCCTCGGCCCATCCGGGGCGCAGCGCGCTGCTTGACACCTGCTGCAAGGCCCTGATTGCATGTGAAAAAGACCTGAACGCGCTGGATGCGAAGTCGGGCGACGGCGACACCGGCAGCACCCTTGCAACCGCCGCCCGGTCGCTGGCGACGGCGCTTGACCGCCTGCCTCTGGCCGATCCGACGCAGTTGTACCGCGCCATCGGCACCGAACTTAGCCAGACAATGGGCGGGTCGTCGGGGGTGCTGCTGGCGATCTTCTTTGCCGCCGCTGGCGATGCTTCGGCTGGCGGCAAGGACTGGATCGGGGCACTGTCGGCAGGCTTGACCCGGGTGATGCAGGTGGGCGGAGCCGCCCCCGGTGACCGCACGATGATCGACGCGCTGGCCCCAGCCCTTGCAGCCCTGCCACAGGGTGTGGCCGCTGCGGCACAGGCCGCACGGGCCGGCGCCGAAAGCACGGCCGCGATGACCAGTGCCAAGGCCGGCCGCGCCAGTTACCTCTCTGCCGACAAGCTTGCCGGTTTCAACGACCCTGGCGCGGAGGGCGTCGCGCGCCTGTTCGAACACCTGGCAGGCTGACCCCTAAGGCAGCGACAGCCCCACCCAGGCCGCATTCCGGCGCGACGACCGCGCGCAGGCCTCGACAAAGGCCACGCCTTGCAGCCCCTCGGTCAGCCCCGGAAACGTCACCTCGGGCGCCACGGCCACACCGTCGCGCCGCGCGGTCACGGCGCGGGCGATCTCGGCATAAAGGTTGGCGAAGGCCTCAAGATACCCCTCCGGGTGCCCGGTGGGCACACGCGATACCCGCGCGGCCTCGGGGCCGGCCCCGGCACCCGACCGTGTGATCCGATAGCGGGGTGCCCCGATCGGCGTGACCCACAGGTAATTCGGATCCTCCTGCGCCCATTCGATCCCGGCCTTGGTCCCATAAACCCTTAACTTCAGGGCATTTTCACAGCCTGCCGCGACCTGGCTGCACCATAGCATCCCGCGCGCGCCACCCTTGAAGCGCAGCATGACGTGGCCGTTGTCATCCACCCGCCGCCCCGCGACGAAACTCTGCAGGTCCGCCGCCAAGGCCTCCAACTCCAGCCCGGTCACAAAGGACGCAAGGTTGAACGCATGCGTCCCGATATCCCCCGTCGATCCACCCACCCCCGTCATTGCGGGATCGGTGCGCCATCCGGCCTGCTTGTGGCCGGTGGTTTCCAGATCGGTCGCCAGCCAGTCCTGCGCATATTCGACCTGCACCACCCGGATTTCGCCCAGATCGCCCGCCGCCACCATTGCCCGTGCCTGCCGCACCATCGGCGTGCCGGTATAGTTGTGCGTCAGCGCAAAGATCACGCCCGACGCGGCGGCGGCCTTGGCGAGGCGTTTCGCCTCGGGCAGGGTGGCGGTCAGGGGTTTGTCACAGATCACATGCACCCCGCGCCGCAGGAATTGCATCGCCACGGGTGCGTGCAGGTGGTTCGGCGTGACAATCGCCACCGCCTCGATCCCATCCTTTCGCCGCGCCTCGCGCGTCGCCATATCCGTGAAATCGGCATAGACACGGGCCGGGTTCAGCCCCAGATCCGCCCCCGAAGCCATTGATTTCTCTGCGTCAGACGAAAAGCACCCCGCCACCAGCTCATACTGGTCATCCATCCGCGCCGCCAGCCTGTGGACCGCACCAATGAACGCATCGCGTCCCCCGCCGACCATGCCAAGCCTGATGCGCGGGCTGCGGGTCTGCCGTGTTCCGGTGATGGCCATGGTGCTACTCCAATCCCAGCATGCGGCGGTTAGCGGCACGGTCGGTGCCTGCATCCGCAAAATCGTCAAAGGCGCGTTCGGTGACGCGGATCAGGTGCGCATTGACGAACGCCGCCCCCTCGCGCGCGCCATCCTCGGGGTGTTTCAGGCAACACTCCCACTCGACCACCGCCCAGCCATCGAACCCGTAGGCGGTCAGTTTCGAGAAGATCGCACCGAAATCCACCTGCCCGTCCCCCGGGCTGCGGAACCGCCCCGCACGGTTCACCCAAGACTGGAACCCGCCATAAACCCCCTGCCGCCCCGTCGGGTTCAGTTCCGCATCCTTGACGTGAAACATCCGGATGCGGTCGTGGTAGATGTCGATGTTGTCAAGGTAATCAAGGTGTTGCAGAACGTAATGGCTGGGGTCGTACAACATGCAGGCCCGCGCATGGTTGCCCACCCGGTCCAGAAACATCTCATAGCTGACCCCGTCATGCAGGTCCTCGCCCGGATGAATCTCATAGCAGACATCCACCCCCATCTCCTCGGCATGGTTCAGGATCGGCGTCCAGCGCCGTGCCAGTTCGTCAAACGCCTCTTCAATCAGCCCCGCCGGCCGTTGCGGCCAAGGGTAGATGTACGGCCATGCCAATGCCCCCGAAAACGTGGCATGCGCCGTCAGGCCCAGATTGCGGCTGGCCGTCAGCGCCTTTTTGACCTGATCCACCGCCCATGCCTGACGCGCCGCCGGATTGCCCCGCACAGCAGGGGCGGCAAAGCCGTCAAACGCCATGTCATAGGCCGGATGCACCGCCACCAACTGCCCCTGCAGATGTGTGGACAGTTCGGTGATCGCAATGCCACTTTCATTTGCGATACCTTTCAGCTCGTCACAATAGCCTTTCGAGGCAGCGGCTTTGTCAATATCGAACAATCGAGCGTCCCAACTGGGAATCTGTACACCGACATATCCACAGTCCGCCGCCCATGCCGTGATCGACCGCCAGTCGTTGAACGGCGCCGCATCGCCTGCAAACTGTGCCAGAAACAACGCCGGCCCCTTGATCGTCCGCATTCCCATCCCCCTGCTTTTCCCGATACTGCGCAAGCCCTGCGGCGGGCGTCAAGCGCCCGCCTGACGGGCTGCGAATCGCGCAATAACGAATGAAAACCTTGACAAAAGGCGCACAGACCGCCAATCCGGGGGCCAGCGGGGCAGGGGAGCAGGACATGCCGGAGCCGGTCGATCTTTTCATCATCGGGGGCGGCATCAACGGCTGCGGCATCGCGCGCGATACCGCCGGGCGGGGGCTGACGGTGACGCTGGCCGAACAGGGCGACATCGGCCACGCGACCTCCAGCGCCTCGACCAAACTGTTTCACGGCGGCTTGCGCTACCTTGAGTACTTCGAGTTCGGACTGGTGCGAAAGGCGCTTGAGGAACGGGAAATCCTTCTGGTCGCAATGCCGCATATCAGTTGGCCGATGCGCTTTGTACTGCCCTACCACCCCGACATGCGCTTTGAAGGTGACACGCCGACGGGCCGCCTTCTGTCGCGGTTCATGCCGTGGATGAAGGGCCGCCGCCCGGCCTGGCTGATCCGGCTGGGCCTTTTCATGTACGACACGCTGGGGGGCCGCAAGATCCTGCCCGCCACCCGGACGGTGGACCTGACCACCGATCCCGCGGGCAAACCCCTCAACCCCAAATTCCGCAAGGCCTATGAATATTCCGACTGCTGGGTCGAGGATTCGCGTCTGGTGGCGCTGAACGCCCGTGATGCGGTGCTGCGCGGTGCCACCGTCCTCACCCGCACCCGGGTCGTGTCGGCCACCCGGCAGGGACCCCTCTGGCATCTGGTGACCGACGCGGGCGGCACCCAGTCGCACCACCACGCCCGCGCCTTGGTCAACGCCGGTGGCCCCTGGGTTGAGGATGTGATCCGCAACGTCGCACGCATCAACTCGTCCGAAGGGGTGCGGCTGGTGCGTGGCAGTCATATCGTGACCAAACGCCTTTTCGACCATGACCGCTGCTATTTCTTCCAGGGCACCGATGGCCGGATCATCTTCGCGATCCCGTATGAACAGGATTTCACCCTGATCGGCACCACCGACCACGATCACGAAGGCCCCCCCGGCAGCCCGCACTGCACCGATGAGGAACGCGATTACCTCTGCGCCTTTGCCTCGCAATACTTCGTCCGCCCTGTGACTGCCGCCGATGTGGTCTGGACCTATTCCGGCGTCCGCCCGCTGTACAACGATGGCGCGAAATCGGCCACGGCGGCGACGCGCGACTATGTGCTGTCGCTGGATACCGCCGGCGCGCCGTTGCTGAATGTCTTTGGCGGCAAGATCACCACCTACCGCCGTCTGGCCGAATCCGCGCTGGCGAAACTGATCCCGCATTTCCCGCAGGCCAAGCCTGACTGGACCGCCCGCGTCCCCCTGCCGGGCGGTGATTTCCCGCATGACGGGGTGGCGCGCCTGACGGCGGACCTGGCACAACGCTATCCGTTCCTCACCCCCTATTGGGCCGGTCGCATGATCCGCGCCTATGGGACCGAGGCTCCGCAGGTACTGGGCAACGCCCGGACCGCCGCCGACCTTGGCCGCGACTTCGGCGCCACCCTGACCGAGGCCGAGGTGCGCTGGCTGATGACCCACGAATTTGCCCGCGCCGCCGCCGATGTCGTCTGGCGGCGCACGAAACTGGGCCTGCGCCTGACGCCGGACCAGATTGCCGACCTTGATGCTTTCATGACCAATCCCGCGCGCGCCGCCGCGTGACACGCGCCCCAGGGGAACCCACCCGATGACCCATATCCTGGCGATAGACCAAGGCACCACCTCGTCCCGGTCGATCATCTTTGACCAGTCCCTGCGCGTCGTGGCCACCGCGCAGGAGGAATTCCCCCAGCATTATCCCGCCTCGGGCTGGGTCGAACATGACCCCTCTGACCTTTGGTCAACCGTCGCCGGAACCGCCCGCGCGGTGATCGAAAAGGCGGGCCTTGCCGCTACCGACATCGCCGCCATCGGCATCACCAACCAACGCGAAACCACCCTGATCTGGGACCGCGCCACCGGCCAACCCATCCACAACGCCATCGTGTGGCAAGACCGCCGCACCTCGGAAACCTGCGCCCGTCTGAAATCGGATGCGCTGGAGCCGATGATAACCGCCCGCACCGGCCTGCTGCTTGATCCCTATTTCAGCGGCACCAAGGCCGCGTGGATGCTGGACCACGTCCCGGGGTCGCGCGAACGCGCGGCCAAGGGCGAACTCCTCTTCGGCACCGTCGACACCTACCTCATTTGGAAACTCACCGGCGGCCGCGTCCACGCCACCGACGCCACCAACGCCGCCCGCACGCTCATGTACAACATCGCGCGCGGCGAATGGGATGCCGACATCTGCGCTGCCCTGAACGTGCCGATGGCGATGCTGCCAGAGGTGCGCGATTGCGCCGCCGACTATGGCACCACCCGCGCCGATCTTTTCGGTCGCGAGATCCCAATCCTCGGCGTGGCGGGCGACCAGCAGGCGGCGACGGTGGGGCAGGCGTGTTTCACCCCCGGCATGATGAAATCCACCTATGGCACGGGCTGTTTTGCATTGCTGAACACCGGCGCACAGATGGTGGCGTCCAAGAACCGCCTTCTGACCACCATCGCCTATCAGTTGAACGGCAAGCCCACCTATGCCCTCGAAGGGTCGATCTTCATAGCAGGTGCCGTTGTCCAATGGCTGCGCGACGGCCTGAAGATGATCCGCGCCGCCCCCGAAACCCAACCCCTGGCCGAGGCTGCCGATCCCGGGCAGGACGTGGTGCTGGTGCCCGCCTTCACCGGCTTTGGCGCACCCTACTGGCGGCCCGATTGCCGGGGGGCGATCTATGGCCTCACCCGCAACTCCGGCCCCGCTGAAATCGCGCGGGCGGCCCTTGAAAGCGTCGGCTACCAGACGCGTGACCTTTTGGAGGCGATGCGCGCCGACTGGGGCAGTGCGGGCGACGGCGTGTTGCGGGTGGATGGTGGGATGACCGCCAGCGACTGGACGATGCAGTTTCTGGCCGATATCATAGGCGCCCCCGTCGACCGCCCGGTGGTGACCGAGACGACCGCCCTCGGGGCCGCCTATCTGGCCGCGATGCAGGCGGGTCTGGCGGGGGGGCCTGCGGAGTTTGCCAAAGGCTGGGCCCTTGACCGCCGCTTTGACCCCGCAATGGATGCAGACCTCAGGCAATCGAAGTATTCCCGCTGGTCCCGCGCCGTGGCCGCCACGATGACGGTCTGAAGCGCGGTCAGCTCGCGGCAAACCCGCCGTAATGGCCCGCGCTGAACACCAAAGGCTCGCCCGGACCCACCACCACCCGCAACACCCGCCCGACCACGATCAAATGATCGCCGCCGTCATGCGTTGCATGCTGCGCGCAGTCGAACCGGGCCAGCGTGCCGGTGATGGTGGGGATCCCCTCGGGCGTCACCCCCTGGTCCAGCCCCGCAAACCCCGCACCGCCGCGCACGAACCGGTGCATCAGGTCATGCTGGTCCACCGCCAGCACATGGATCGCAAACGCCTCCGCCCCGGCAAACACCGGATAGCGCAGCGACGCCTTGGCGGGCGACCACAGCACCAAAGGCGGGTCCAGCGACAGCGAGGCAAAGCTGTTGGCGGTGAACCCCATCGGGCCATCGGGTGCCATGGTGGTGATCACGCAGACGCCGGTCGCAAACCGGCCAAGCGCGTTGCGAAACGCGCGCGGATTCGCGGGGTCGGGGACAAAGGTGCTATCGTTGGTCATGACACCGCCATTTGACCGCCACCCCGGGCCCCGTCAATGGCTGACTGACGCAGGCCCGGGGGGCCAGATGACGCAGAGGTGCCTCCGGTGGCGGGCCCGGCTCAGCGCTCGGTCTCGGCGGACTGGTCGGCATGTTCGGACAACACATCGCGCAAGGCGCGCGCCAGCACCAACAGCGTCAGCGCGCCGCAAGCGGCGATTGCAAATGCGACAAGCGATGTTTCAGCCATTTCTTTCGCTCCAACCCGGCGTGCCTGCAGGGAACCATTCAATTGGGGCATAAGCATGACCTTGCCCCAGCCCCGTTAAGTCAGGGTAAACGCCTGTAGAAAGAGGCCTTGGACCTCACCCCGCACCAGCGTATTCAGAATTCGATACCGACCTAGCCGCAGGTGCCCCGATGCTGCATGCCTACCGCGTGACCGGCCAGAAGCTTGAAGCGTTGCCCGACGGCGTTCCCCTGACGGCAGCCGGCTGGATCGACCTCTTTCGCCCCGACGCGGCCGAAGTGGACGCGGCACAGGCCCTTGGCATCGAGGTGCCGACGCTGGACGACATGGAAGAGATCGAGATCTCGAACCGCCTCTACCGCGAAAACGGCACTGATTACATGACCGTCGTCCTGCCCGGCCGCACCGACACGGATGAACCTGTGACCACGCCCGTCACCTTCATCCTGACCCCGCAACAGATGTTCACCGTGCGCCACAACCGCCTGCGCCCGTTCGAGACCTACCCCCTGCGCGCCGACAAGGTGGGCCCCGGCTGCACCGACCCCGACCGGCTGTTCCTCAGCATGGTCGAGGAAATCATCGGCCGCCTCGCCGACCATCTGGAAGGGGCGGGCAAGGCACTGGATCAGGTCGCGCGCGAAGTCTACGCCGAAGGCGGCGGCGCCAGCGGTGACGCCCTGCAATCCGCGCTGCGCCGCACCGGGCGTGAGGGCGAGGTGATCAGCCGTGTCCGCCTGGCCCTCCTGACCATGGAACGGATGCTTAGCTACTTCGGCCAGACCCTGCATGAGGCGTATCGTGGCGATGCCCTGCGCCCCCTCGTCAAGGGCTTTACCCGCGATCTGCAGGCGCTTGAGGTGCACGCCGATTTCCTGTCAACCCGCGTCGGTCTGGCCAGCGATGCCACACTGGGCATGATCAACCTCAGCCAGAACCAGACGATCAAGATCGTCTCGGTGGTGGCCGCCGTGTTCCTGCCGCCGACCCTGATCGCGTCGATCTACGGCATGAACTTTCACGTCATGCCCGAACTTGACTGGCGTTGGGGCTATCCGATGGCCATGGTCATGATGCTGGCGGCGGCAGTGGGGACGTTTCTGTTCTTCCGCTGGAAGAAATGGCTGTGACACCGCGCGCCGCCTACCCGGTCAGGCCAAACCGTTGCAACAGGTGAAACCGGCCATCCCCCGCCTCTCCGAACAGGCACAGACTGTCGATGGCAAAGGGGCGCGGCATGTGCGGCGCGATCCAGGGGGCCAGCACGCGGGCCACCGCCTCGCTTTCGGCCAACGGCAGATCCCCGGTCAGCGTCATGTGAAACCGGAACTCCTCCATCACATGCGGATAGCCCCAGCGGTCCAGATACTCCCGCTGGCGCGGCGTCAGCCGCCCCGGGTTGCGCCGCGCGATCTCTGCCGCGTCGGGGCTTGCGCGAAACGCGTCCAGCCCCTCGACCACCTGCGCTGCAAACCCCGACAGCGCCTCTTCGCCCGCCTCGGGCACCAGCGCCAGAAACCCGCCGATCCGCTCCAGCGCCAACCCCGCCAGCACCACCGGCGACAGTCGCAGGCACATCGCCTCGGCAGCCCAGACCAGATCGTCGGGCGTCACCCCCGCCGCCAGATGGAAGGGCGGCTTGATCGTGCCGTGAAAGCCGTACTTGCGCGGGGCTTCGGTGATCTCGGCCAGGGGCCGGGGCAGGCCCTTGACGTCGGGCTGCGGCAGGGCGGCCCCGCGCACAGCGTCCCAGCCCAGCCAACGGCTGCCCGCCTCCCACAGCGCCCCCTCGGGGGCCGCATAGATCGCATAGCGCCGATAGGTCATGCGACACCTCCCCTTTCGGCCACCCCCGGTGACCCTTGCCATCCCAGCATGCCGCGATGACCGGCACGATCCTAGCCAATGCCACGCTGATCCTGCCGGGGGAAGCGGTCCGCGGCAGTCTCCGCCTGCAGAACGGTCGGATTGCCGCCATCGACAGCGGCAAAGGTGTGCCGCCCGGGGCCACCGACTGCGACGGCGATCTGGTGATGCCGGGGCTGGTGGAACTCCACACCGACAATCTGGAACGCCACATCCAGCCCCGCCCCGGCGTCGACTGGCCCCGCGTCGCCGCCATCATCGCGCATGATGCCGAACTGGCGGGCGCGGGCATCACCACGGTCTTTGATGCGCTGCGGGTGGGGTCGATCCCGTCACGGACCAAGGGCAGGTACGGCGAATACGCCCGCGCCCTTGCCACCGACATCCTGTCGCTGCGGGCGGCCGGCGCGCTCAGGATCAGCCATGTCCTGCACCTGCGCGCCGAGGTCTGCTCGGAAACGCTGGTGGCCGAGATGGCGGCCTTCGGCCCCGACGACCACATCGGCATCGTCAGCCTGATGGACCATACCCCAGGCCAGCGTCAGTTCCGCGACCTGACATCGCTGCGCCACTATGTGATGGGCAAGCACGGCTATTCCGAGCCTGAGTTTGCCGCGCATGTGGCCGACAAACACGCCCTTTCCGCCCGCTTCGGTGACCTGCACCGGACCACGGCGGTGGCCGAGGCGCGCCGCTATGGGGCAAGGCTGGCCAGCCACGATGACACCACGCCTGCCGATGTTGCCGAAAGTGCGCGCATCGGCACCCGCTTTGCCGAGTTTCCGACGACGCTTGCGGCGGCGCAGGCCTGCCGCGATGCAGGGATCGCGGTGATGATGGGTGCGCCGAACCTGATCCGCGGCGGCTCGCATGCGGGCAACATCGCGGCACACGATCTGGCTGTCGCTGCCCTCCTCGATATCCTGTCGTCCGACTATGTGCCCTCGGCGCTCCTGCCCGCAGCGCTCCTGCTCGGCGATCTCTGGGGTGACATGGCGCGCGGCGTGGCCACCGTCACCCGCGCCCCGGCGCTGGCGGCGGGCTTGGATGACCGGGGCTCACTGGTGCCGGGCGCGCGCGCCGACGTGATCCGCGTGCGCCGGATCAACGGCGGCACAGGTGCCGCAGCGGCGGTGCGCGGCGTCTGGGTGCAAGGCACCCGCGTCGCGTGAACCGGCCCGGCCCGGCGGCGACAACGCGCAACTGTATGTACGGATGACATACGGATGACATACGGATGCTGTACGGTCTGAATACGGGCAAAATCCAGCGGTTTCAGTCCCTTGGCCGGAAAACACCGCGCCGCGCACCGGTCTCCCGGAACGCCGCCTTAACCCCGCCTTTACCGCCGCCGCAACGCCCCGTTGTCATCAGGTCGGTACTTTGATCCGGCATCGTCCTGCTCTAATCTGGCAGGCGTCACTGCCAGAATCCCGTCACGAAAGAGAACCCGATGACCGCCCACACCCTGCCCGCCTTCACCGCCCCCGGACGGTTCTGGAAGGGCAACCTGCACACCCATTCAACCCGCTCCGACGGGGTTCTGGCCCCCGAAGAGGTCTGCCGCCGCTACCGCGCCGAAGGGTATGATTTCCTGGCGCTGACCGACCATTTCATCGGCGCCTACGGCTATCCCATCGTTGATACATTGCCCTTCAGAACCAATGACTTCACCACCATCCTCGGGGCCGAACTGCACTCCGGTGCCATGGCCAATGGCGAGCTGTGGCATATCCTCGCCGTGGGCCTGCCAGCCGGTTTCGCGCCCTCCGACAGCCCCGATTTCCACCCCCGTCCGGGGCAGGAAAGCGGCGCCGACCTCGCCACCCGTGCCGTGGCCGCAGGCGCCTTCGTCGCCATCGCGCACCCGCAATGGTCGGCCCTGACGCTGGCCGATGCCCGTGGCATCACTGCGGCACACGCGGTCGAGATCTACAACCACGGCTGCGCCATCGGTTGCGACCGCCCCGACGGCACCGCGATTGCCGACATCCTGATGGCCGAAGGGCGGCGCTTCACCCTGATCGCCACCGACGACGCGCATTTCCACGAGCCCGATCATTTCGGCGGCTGGGTCATGGTCAAGGCACTGGAAAACCAGCCTGAATCCCTTCTGGCCGCCCTCCGCGCCGGCCACTTCTACGCCTCGCAAGGCCCCGAATTGCACGATGTGACCTTCACCGACACCACGGTCGAAATCACTTGCTCCCCCGCCTCGACCGTCATCGTCCAGGGTGCTGGCACTGCCACCCAGAACCTCCACGGCGACGGCCTGACCCACGTCACGATCCCCCTCAACCGTGTCGCGTCCTCCCCCTACCTGCGCGTGACCGTGGTCGATGCAAACGGCAAACGCGCCTGGTCAAATCCCTGTTTCCGCTGACTTTCCGCGCTTTCATCTTTGTCCAAATATCCCGGGGGTGCGGGGGCCGGCCCCCGCGCCGTTCCACCCGCGCCCCCTCGGGCCCTCACGCACCCCCGGCGCGA
>JBBQXK010000047.1:0-29066 GCA_038209775.1 Rhodobacterales bacterium
GCCAACACCACCTGGACCCTGGTCGAGGACATCGAGCGCCTCCGCGAGCATCTGGGCGTCGAGCAATGGTGCGTGTTCGGCGGCTCCTGGGGTTCGACCCTGGCGCTGGCCTACGCGATCAAATACCCGCACCGCGTTTCCGGCCTGGTGCTGCGCGGTATCTTCCTGCTGACCGATCGCGAGCTGAGCTGGTTCTACCAGGACGGCGCCTCGATGATGTTCCCTGACGCCTGGGAGCGGTTCTGCGCCCCGATCCCGCCGGCCGAGCGCGGCGACATGATCAGCGCCTACCACCGCCGCCTGACCTCCAGCGACCGCCGCGTGCAGGCCCAGGCGGCGGCGGCCTGGAGCCAATGGGAGGGCGACACCATCTCCCTGCGCGGTCCGGAGGCCCGGCCGTCGAAGTTCAACGAGGTTGACTTCGCCGTCGCCTTCGCCCGGATCGAGTGCCACTTCTTCGCCAACAAGGGTTTCTTCGACGAGGACGGCTGGATCCTCAACAATATCGCCGCCATCCGCGGCATCCCCGGCTGGATCGTCCAGGGCCGCTTCGACGTGGTCACGCCGCTGGAGAGCGCCTGGGCCCTGGGCAAAGCCTGGCCGGAAGCCCGCTTCGAGATCATCTGGGACGCCGGCCACGCGTCCACCGAGCCCGGCATCATCGACGCCCTGGTCAGGGCGACCGACCAGGCGCTGGGTTAGCGCTTACAGAATCCCGCCCCGCCCACTGGTGACTTCGGAGTAGCGGTGCACGCGCACCGACTGCACCAGGCCAAAGCCGACCATCACCGTGATCATCACCGTGCCGCCCCACGACAGCAGCGGCATCGGCACCCCCACCACCGGGGCCAGACCCATCACCATCGACAGGTTCACCGCGAGGTAGAGAAAGAAGTTGGCACCGATGCCCAGCACCAGAAGCTGCGAGAAACGGTCCTTGTTCTGCAACGCCGTGACAAAGCAGAAAAAGATGATGAGCGCGTACAGCATCAGCAGCGAAAACGCGCCGACGAACCCGAATTCCTCGGCCAACGTGGTAAAGATGAAATCGGTGTGCTTTTCGGGCAGAAAGTTCAGACGGCTTTGCGTGCCCTGCATGAACCCGCGCCCGGTCCAGCCGCCCGACCCCAGGGCTATCTTGGCCTGAATGATGTTGTAGCCGGCCCCCAGGGGATCGGCGGTGGGGTCAAGGAAGGTGTCGATGCGGCGGTACTGATAGTCGTGCAGCAACTGCCACGGCGTGCCGCGCGTCAGGAACACCGACGCGATGGCCCCCGCCCCGATTGCGCCCACCACAAGGAAATACCAGAACGACACCCCCGCCATGAACATCACCGCCGCCCCGCCCAACAGCAACATAAGGGCAGTGCCAAGGTTCGGCTGCATCAGCACAAGGATCGTCGGCAGCACGATGATGATGACCGGGATCACCACATAGAGGGGCCGCGAGGTTTTCCGCACATCGAGCCAGTCGTAATAGGCGGCCAGCATCATCACGAGGGTGAACTTCATCATCTCGGACGGTTGCAGCACGATCGGGCCAAGGTCGATCCAGCGCTGCGCGCCCATGCCGACCTTGCCGAAGAACTCGACCACCAGGAGGAGGATGATGGACACGCCATAGGCCACCCCCGCCATGTTGCGCCAGAACCAGATCGGCACGAAGGCCACGAAGAACATGATGACCATGCCGGCCGCGAACCGCTTCATCTGCGGCTCGGCCCATTTCGACAGATCGCCCCCGGCCACCGAATACAGCATCAGGAACCCGACCGACGCGACCGCCGTCAACAGGATCACCAGCGCCCAGTTAAGGTGCAGCGCCTTGGCAAGGCCTGCGGGCACGGTCTTGACGCGGTATTCGAGGAAACTCATGTCGGGCCCCTCATGCGCGGGTCAGAACGGGGGGGCCGCCTTCGGGCGGGCGCAGGGGCAGTTCGCGGTGCATCGTCTCGATCCGGTTGCGCTGGGCGGCCGGGTAGGCCGACAAGGGCGGGATGCCGCCGGTGAGGGCGCACAAGAGGACGTCGCGGGCCACCGGGGCGGCGGCCAGCGACCCGCCACCGCCATGTTCCACCACCACGACCACCGCATACTTCGGCTTGTCGTAGGGCGCATAGCAGACGTACAGCGCATGGTCGCGCCGGTTCCAGGGCAGTTGGTCATTCTTGGTCACGCCGCGCGCGCGTTCGGCGGCGCTGATGTTGCGCACCTGACTGGTGCCCGATTTGCCCGCCATCCGCATCGATGCGTCCACGATGCGCGAGCCATAGCCCGTACCGCGCTGGCTGTTTGCAACGTCGAACATGCCGCTGCGCACGGCGGCCAGATGGTCGGGGTTCAGGCCCAGATCGGCGGCCTCGGCCACCGGCACGGGTTCATCGTTGACCATGTGGATCAGACGCGGCACCACGGCGCGCCCCGATGCAAGCCGTGCCGTCATCACCGCCAGTTGCAGGGGCGAGGTCAGCACATAGCCCTGCCCGATGGACGCGTTCACCGTATCGCCGATGCGCCAGTCCTGCTTGTATCGGTCCTGTTTCCATGCCTTGTCGGGCATCAGCCCGTCGGTGATCGCCGACATCGGCAGGTCGTGGCGCATGCCCATCCCCAGCCGCCGCCCCATCGCCGCGATGTTGTCGATCCCGGCCTTGAGCGAGATGTCGTAATAGAACACGTCGCAGCTTTCGGTTAGTGACCGCGCCAGATCGACAGTGCCATGGCCGCCCCCCTTCCAGCAGGCGAAACGCCGGCCGCCGACCTCGTAATACCCCGGGCAGCGGACGGACGTTGACGAAGTGATCGCGCCCGCCTCCAGTGCCGCCAGCGCCGTCACCATCTTGAACGTCGATCCGGGGGGATAGGCGCCCTGTACCGCCTTGTTGGCCAAGGGGCGGTGGTCGTTTTCGGTCAGCGTGTTGTAATCCTTGTGCGAAATGCCGCGCACGAACAGGTTCGGGTCGAACGAGGGTGACGATATGCAGGCGATAAGGTCGCCGTTGGTCACATCCATCACCACGATGGCCGCACTTTCCTGACCGATCCGCGCCTGCGCATAGTTCTGCACGACGGCGTCGATGGTCAGCCGGATGTTGCCACCGGCGATGCCCTCTTCGCGGTCAAGTTCGCGCATGACGCGGCCGGTCACGTTCACCTCGACGCGGCGGTGGCCGGCCGATCCGCGCAGCGTGTCCTCCATCCACAATTCGGTGCCGATCTTGCCGATCTGGAATTTCGGGGTCTGCAGCAGCGGGTCGGGCGTTTCCAGCTTTTCCAGATCGCGGTCGCTGACGGGGCCGACATAGCCCACCACATGCGCGAAATCGGTATCGCGGGGATAGACGCGGGACAGGCCCACCTCGGGCGACACGCCGGGCAGGGCGGGGGCGTTCAGCGCGACCGTGGACACATCTTCCCAAGGCAGGCGGTCGGCCACGATGATCGGCAGGGGGCTGCGCTTGCGCGCCTCTTTCAGGGCGCGCTCCATATCCTCGGGGGAAATCGGGATGATCCCGGCCAGCCGGTGCAGCACATCCTCGGCATCGCCCGCATCTTCGCGGCTGATGACGACGCGGTAGTTCTGTTCGTTGCCCGCGATCAGCTTGCCATTGCGGTCATAGATCAGGCCGCGCGCGGGCGGGATCAGGCGGATCGACACGCGGTTGTCTTCGGCCAGAAGGCGGAACTCATCGGCCTTTTCCACCTGCAGATAGCGCATCCGGGTGCCCAGCACCGCAACCATCGCCGTCATCGCGCCGCCCAACAGCAGGCTGCGCCGGGTGATGGCACGCGCGCTGTCTTCGGTATCGCGGGATGATCGTCTCACAGCCGTCTCCCGAAGGCGTCAACTTCGCCGGTTAGGGGTTTGCGCAGGCCGATGGCTGCGTGCAGCGCCCCGGCCACAAACGGATAGCACAGGATCGACATGGCCGTCTGCGCAAAGGCATAGCCGAAAGCGGGCTGGTCCAGAAAGGCCAGCCCCAGGATCAGGCGGTACGCCGCCAGCATCGCAAACATGACGGTGCCGATCAGGAACCATTCGGGCAGGAACCCCAATTCACGCGTCAGGGCCGACCGCGAGCGCAGGAATTCGGTCGCGATGACCACGATGGCTGCCCAGAGGCCGGGCGGGCGCATCAGGATCAGATCCTCGATCAGGACGATCCCGGCGATCAGCAGGGCCGGCAGATAGTCGGGCCGCCGCGTCACCCAGGCCAGCATCAGGCACAGCATCAGGTCCGGCCCGGGCCAAGACCCCGCCGACCCGCCAATGGGCAGAAGGCGGATGAACAGGATCACCATCGCGATACCCGCAAAGGTTGCCCGGTAAAGCCACAGGCGTGCGGCGACCGGATCAACCATCGCCGCCACCTTCGGATTCGGCGTCGGGGGCCGCGTCGGGGGATGGGGCCGACGCGCCCGAGGTTGCAGCGTCGCCCTCGGGCCCCGGTTCGGCGGCGGCCTGTGGTTGCGGTGGTGCCACCGGTTCGGCGATCAGGCCGCCAGGATCGGTGATCGGCTCAATCTCGTGGCTGCGCAGGACGCGCAGAAACTCCAGCCGCTCGTAGTCCGCCGACAGGCGCACGCGCAACCGCCGGTCAGACCCTTGCGCCACCTGTCCCACCAAAAGGCCCGCCGGAAATACCTTGCCGTCGCCGCTGGTCACCACCTGATCGCCGGGGCGCACAAGGTCGGGATTCTCCAGAAACTCCAAGGGGGGGGCGGGGGTGTTGTCACCGGATAACAATGCCTTCTGGCCCGAAGGTTGCACGGTCACCGGGATGCGGCTGTTCGAATCGTTCAACAGGATCACCCGCGCCGTGCGTTCGCCCACGCCCGCGATGCGCCCCACCAGCCCGATCCCGTCCATCGTGGCCCAGCCGTCACGGATGCCGTCGCGCGTGCCGACGTTCAACAGCACCGACTGGCGGAACGGTGACCCCGCATCGGCCAGAACCACCCCCGTCACATGCGTCAGCTTGGGGTCCATCCGCACCTGGTTGAGGTCCATCAGGCGGGCGTTCTTCTGTTCCAGTTGCAGGGCGGCCTCTTTCCACGCCTTCATCTGCTGCAACTCGCGGCGCAGTTCCTGGTTCTGTTCGTAGATGCGGGTGTAGGACTGGAAATCCTCGAACATCCCGACGACGCGCGTGACCGGCACCAACGCCCAGTCGAACGACGGCACGACAGTGTCCACCAGCGCTGTGCGGAAACGTTCCACGCGGGGGCTGTCGATACGCCACAACAGGAACAGCGATATCAACAGGATGACAAGAATACCCACCAGCACCCGCCGCAGCGGCTGGACGAAATCTTCCGGCGATGCGGGTTTCCGGGCCAAGGGCAGTCCTCTGCCGGGGGTCAGCTGTCGTAGTCGATGACGTGACGCAATTGTTTCTCATATTCCAGCGCCTTGCCAGTGCCGAGCGCTACACAATTCAGTGGCTCGTTGGCGACGCTGATCGACAGGCCGGTCTGTTCGCGCAAGGCAAGGTCCAGATCGCCCAACAGCGCCCCCCCCCCGGTCAGCATCACGCCCCGGTCGACGATGTCGGCGGCAAGGTCGGGCGGTGTCGCTTCCAAGGCCTGCATAACGGCATCGCAGATCTGCTGCACGGGTTCGGCAAGCGCCTCGGCCACCTGCGCCTGATTGATCTCGGTTTCCTTAGGCACGCCGTTCAACAGATCGCGCCCACGGATATGCAGCGAGGTGCCGCGCCCGTCGTCGGGCATCCGGGCGGTGCCGATGCTGGTCTTGATCCGCTCGGCAGTCGATTCGCCGATCAACAGGTTCTGATGACGGCGCAGATAGTTGATGATCGCCTCGTCCATCCGGTCGCCGCCGACGCGGACGCTGCGGGCATAGACGATGTCGCCCAGGCTGAGGACAGCAACTTCGGTAGTCCCCCCGCCGATGTCCACCACCATGTTGCCGGTCGGATCGGTGATCGGCATTCCCGCCCCGATGGCCGCCGCGATGGGTTCTGAAATCAGCCCTGCCCGCCGCGCGCCGGCCGACAACACCGACTGGCGGATCGCGCGTTTCTCCACCGGGGTGGCGCCGTAGGGCACGCAGACGATGATCTTGGGTTTGGAAAAGGTGGTCCGCTTGTGGACCTTGCGGATGAAATGCTTGATCATCTCCTCGGCGGTGTCGAAATCAGCGATGACCCCGTCGCGCATCGGGCGGATCGCCTGGATGCTGCCGGGGGTGCGGCCCAGCATCAGCTTTGCATCTTCGCCCACCGCCAGGACCTGCTTCTTGCCGTCCTTGATGTGATAGGCCACGACCGACGGCTCATTCAGCACGATCCCCTTGCCGCGCACGTAGACAAGCGTGTTGGCGGTGCCAAGGTCGATGGCCATATCCGACGAGAAAAGCCCCGAAAGTATCGACATGGATTGCGTTGTCCCGTTCCGAATGCGTGGCCACCCGCGACTCGATGGGCGCAGGGAAGACGCGATGCTATAAGCGCGGGGGCAGTCAAGCAAAAGGACCAACTGGACGCGGTTGCGCGGGTTGCCGCTTGAGTTGGCAGGCCGGCAAGGCCAGATTGTTCGGAAAACAGAACTTTTTTGCCATAGGCCATGTCCGGCGGCCTCTGAAATGCGGAAAAAGGTAAAGGCGAAAATTCTTTGGATGGAGATGGGAATGATCGGTCTTGAAGGGCGCGTGGCGCTGGTGACGGGCTGTGGCAGCGCGGATGGGATCGGTTTTGCCATCGCGCGGGCGCTGGTCGGGGCCGGGGGACAGGTGGCGGTGACCGCCACAACCGCCCGCATCCATGACCGCCGCGCCGAACTTGGGGCTGCATTCGCCGGTCTAGCGGACCTGACCGTGCCGTCTGAGGTCGCCCGGCTGTTCGCCGAGGTGCGGGCGGCGCTGGGGCCGGTCGAGGTGCTGGTGAACAATGCGGGCATGGTGCAGACCGGGCGGCCCTTGCGGCGGTCGGGGGTTGACGGGCTGACGGATGCGACATGGGCCGCACACCTTGCGATGAACGTGACCACCACATTCCACTGCATCCGCGAAAGCCTGCCCGACATGCGCGCCGCCGCCTGGGGCCGGATCGTCAACATATCGTCCATCACCGGCCCGATCACCGCTATCGCGGGTTCATCCGGATATGCCACCGCGAAGGCCGCCGTGACCGGACTGACCCGTGCGACGGCACTGGAGAACGCCCAGTACGGGATCACCTGCAATGCTGTCCTGCCGGGATGGATCACCACGGGTTCATCCTCACCGCGCGAGGTCCGCGCGGGGCGCGCCAGCCCCTCGCGCCGGTCGGGCACACCGGATGAAGTCGCGGCCTGCGCCCTGTTCCTGGCCAGCGGACCCGCATCTTATGTCAACGGGGCCATGCTGGTGGTCGATGGCGCGAACAGCCTGATCGAGCTAAAGGGGGCGGGTGCATTCTGATCGACGAAAGACCTGCCATGACGCGTTTTCTTCCCGGCCTGCCCGCTGATCTGATCGAGACCCTCTTGCGCCGCTCGCCGGGCAGCGAGTTTGCGACGGGCAAGTTCGACAACCCGGATTCGTCGGCGGCCCTTGCGGCCAACGCCTTTGGCCGGTTCCTCGACCACCCCCGCGACCTGCCGCCCCTGCCGGGCGTGCCGATGGGCCAGCCCGAAGATGTGACCATCGAGGCCGAGATGCGCTTTCCCTGGTCAGGCGGCACCCACCCCTGGCTGGATGCCGCCGTGACGACGGCCACCACGCTGGTGGGCATCGAGAGCAAACGGTACGAACCGTTTCGTCCTGGCAAACAGATTGTCTTCTCCGACGCTTACGAAAAGCGAGACTGGGGTCCGGGCCTTGCCCGCACAAACGCCCTGCGCCGCCGCCTGATCGCGGGTGAGGCGGTGTTCCGGCACCTTGATGCGGCGCAACTGGTGAAACACATCTGCGGCCTGCGGACCCAAGGTGTGAAACGCGGCAAGGGGGCGGTGCTGGTGTATCTGCATGCCGAACCGCCGCTCTGGTCGTCGGGCAAACCGCTTGACCCCGCCGCGTTTGCCCGCCACCGGACCGAGATCGACCGCTTCGCCGCCGACATCCGGGGCGACGACGTGGTGTTCATCGCCCTGCGCTGGGCCGACCTTCTGGCCCAATGGCGCACCAGCCGCACTCTTGGCCCACATGCCAAAGCCCTTGAAGATCGCTTCGGAACTCTTTGATCTTCGTGTTTCTTCTTTGCAGAAATACTCCACGGGGGGTGCGGGGGGTGTGAAACCCCCCGCTCCGGCAGATCAGCCGGGCACGACATCAGGCGTGATAGGACACCGTTCGCGTATCATCCCCCGGCGCAGTCTTCTGCCGCCGCACGATCAGCCGGTTCAGCGCGTTGACATAGGCCTTGACGCTGGCCACCACCGTATCGGTATCCGCCGATTGCCCGGTCACGATGCGCCCGTCCTCTTCCAGCCGCACCGAAACCGTGGCCTGCGCGTCGGTGCCTTCGGTCACCGCATGCACCTGATAAAGCTGCAGCGTCGCGTGGTGGGGCCACAGCATCTTGACGCAGGTAAAGGCCGCGTCAACCGGGCCGTCGCCGGTGGCCTCGATGTGGTGGTCGACCCCGTCGATGGACAGCACCATGTCGGCCTCTTGCGGCCCCTCGGTGCCGCAGACGACGCGCAGTTTGCGCAACACCAGCGTGTCATGGGCATCCAGCGTCGCCTCGTCTGCCACAAGCGCGATCAGGTCGTCGTCGTAGATTTCCTTCTTGCGGTCGGCCAGCGCCTTGAACCGCACAAAGACGTCGTTCAACTGATTGTCGCCCAGATCGAACCCCAGATCGTGCAGCTTGGCACGCAGGGCGGCGCGGCCCGACAGCTTGCCCATGGTCAGGTTCTTCTGCGTCAGGCCGATATCCTCGGGGCGCATGATTTCAAAGGTTTCGACGTTTTTCAGCACGCCGTCCTGATGGATGCCGGATTCGTGCAGAAACGCGTTTTTGCCGACGATGGCCTTGTTGAACTGCACAGGAAAGCCTGCGACCGAGGCCACGCGGCGCGACAGGTTCATGATGCGCGTCGTGTCGATGCGGGTCTGGTAGGGCAGGATGTCGTTCCTGACCTTCATCGCCATCACCACTTCCTCAAGTGCCGTATTGCCCGCGCGTTCGCCCAGGCCGTTGATCGTGCATTCGATCTGCCGCGCGCCGGCCTCAACCGCCGCCAGCGCGTTGGCGGTCGCCATGCCAAGGTCGTTGTGGCAATGCGTGGCAAAGATCACCGTATCTGCCCCCGGCACGCGGGCCAGCAGCATCGCGATCAACGCGGCACTTTCGCGCGGTGCGGTGTAGCCGACGGTATCTGGGATGTTGATGGTCGTCGCACCGGCCTTGATCGCGATTTCCACCACCCGGCAGAGATAGTCGTGTTCGGTCCGTGTGGCGTCCATCGGCGACCATTGCACGTTGTCGCACAGGTTGCGCGCGTGGGTCACGGTCTGGTGGATGCGCTCGGCCATCTGGTCCATGTCGAGATTGGGGATGGCGCGGTGCAGGGGCGAGGTGCCGATGAAGGTGTGGATGCGAGGTGATTTCGCGTGGCGCACGGCCTCCCAGCAGCGGTCGATGTCGCGGATGTTGGCGCGGGCGAGGCCGCAGATGGTGGCGTCTTTGGCGCGACGGGCAATCTCGGATACCGCCTGAAAGTCACCTTCGGACGCGATGGGGAACCCGGCCTCGATGATATCGACGCCCATCTCGTCCAGAAGCCCCGCGATTTCCAGCTTTTCGTCATGGGTCATGGTGGCGCCGGGCGATTGTTCGCCATCGCGCAGGGTGGTGTCAAAGATCACCACGCGCGCCTGCGCTGCGGTCTTGTCGGTCATGATGGGGGTTCCTGTCTGGCCTTCGGCATCTGTCGTCTTCCGGGCGCTTGTCACCATCCGAGCGTTCGCGCCCGGGGGCACGCTCAGAGAAGGCTGAGAAGCAGAAGAATAAGGCCGATCAGCGGCACAACCGCATGGGCGGCCTGCACGGCATGGTTCGGCTGGGACAGGGCGCGGGTGCGTGTCATAAATTTGACTATACGCGGGGTTTCGGAAAAGGGAAGCCGGAAAAATGTTGTGCCTGCGGGGGGTGAAGAAGCCTCCGGCGGGGATACTTGGGCAAAAGTGAAATGGAAAGGGGGGTGGGTCGTTCTAGGTAGGGGTCACGGACAGGGGAGTGGCGATGGAACGGGCGTTGGTGGTGGGGGCGTCGGGCGGGATCGGGGCGGCGGTTGTGGCGGCACTGGCCGCGCGGGGGGTTGCGGTCACGGGGCTGTCGCGGCGGGACGGGCTGGATGTGACGGACGAGCCTTCGGTCGCAGCGGCGCTGGGGGCGCTGGAGGGGGCGTTCGATCTGGTGTTCGTGGCGACGGGGGCGCTGGCGCCGCCGGGGCGTGGCCCGGAAAAGTCGCTGCGGGGGGTGGACCCGGCGCAGGTGGCGGCGCAGTTCGCGCTGAATGCGACGGGGCCGGTTCTGGTCTTGAAACATGCGCTGCGGCTGATGCCGCGTGACAGGCGGGCAGTGTTCGTCGCCCTGTCGGCGCGGGTGGGGTCGATCGGGGACAACGGGCTGGGGGGGTGGTATTCCTATCGCGCGTCCAAGGCCGCACTGAACCAGATGCTGCACACGGCGGCCATCGAGGTGGCGCGCAGTCATGGTCTGACGGTTGTGGTGACGATGCATCCGGGCACGGTCGATACCGGGTTCGGGGCCGCGTTCCATGCGGGCCGCGCCACGATTACGCCGAGTGAGGCGGCAAAGTTGATGCTGGACACCATCGCGGGGCTGACGGCGGCCGACAGCGGCGGGTTTTTCGATAACGCAGGCGTGCGCATCCCGTGGTAGCGCCCCGATTGATCCTTGTGCTGGGTGACCAGCTGTCGTCCGGCAACGCTGCGCTGGCCGCAGGCGACCCCGCCCGCGATGTCGTGGTGATGGCCGAGGTGATGGGTGAGGGCACCCATGTGCCGCACCATCCGCAGAAGATCGCCCTGTTCCTGACCGCGATGCGCAAGTTTGCCGAAGGCTTGCGCGGCGCGGGCTGGCGCGTGCTGTATTCCGCGCTGGATGATCCGGCGAACAGCCAGACGCTGGCGGGGGAGTTGCTGCGCAGGGCTGGCGAGGTTGGTGCGTCCGAGGTGATTGCCACGCGACCGGGGGCCTGGCGGGTGATCGGGATGCTGGACGATCTGCCGTTGCATGTGACGCAAATGGCTGACGACAGGTTCCTGTGCCCGCAGGACTGGTTCGACCGTTGGGCCAGTGGCCGCAAAGTCATGCGGATGGAGCATTTCTATCGCGAGATGCGGCGGATGACGGGGTTCCTGATGGACGGCGATGCGCCGGCCGGGGGCCAGTGGAACTATGACCACGACAACCGCAAGCCCGCAAAGCCCGACCTTCTGCGCGCAAGGCCGCCGCGTTTTGTGCCCGATGCGGTCACCGAGGCGGTGCTGCATCTGGTCGAGGCCCGGTTCCCCAACCACTTTGGCACCCTGCGCCCCTTTGGCTGGGCGACTGACCGGGCAGGGGCGCTTGTGGCGCTGGACCATTTCATCACCCATGCGCTGCCACGTTTCGGGGATGAACAGGACGCGATGCTGCGCGATGACCCGGTGCTGAGCCATTCGCTGCTGTCGCCGTACATCAACCTCGGCCTTTTGTCCCCGCGTGAGGTGTGTGACCGGGCCGAGGGTGCCTATCGCGCGGGCCACATCCCCATTGCCGCCGCCGAGGGGTTCATCCGCCAGATCATCGGCTGGCGTGAATTCATGCGCGGCATCTACATGCATCAGGGGCCTGAGTATGAACGGGTGAATGCCCTTGGCCACAGCCGCGCGCTGCCTGCCGTTTACTGGGGAGCGCCGACGCGGATGGCCTGCATGGCGGCGGCTGTGGGGCAGACGCAGCGGCTGGCCTATGCGCATCATATCCAGCGGCTGATGGTGACGGGGAATTTTGCACTGCTGGCGGGGGTCGACCCGGCGCAGGTGCATGAATGGTATCTGTCGGTCTATGTCGATGCCATCGAATGGGTCGAGGTGCCGAACACGCTGGGGATGAGCCAGTTTGCCGATGGCGGGGTGGTGGGATCAAAGCCCTATGTCAGTTCAGGGGCCTATATCGACCGGATGTCCGATTACTGCAAGGATTGCGCCTACAAGGTCAAGCAAAGGACCGGGCCTGATGCCTGTCCGTACAACCCGCTGTACTGGCATTTCCTGACGCGCCACCGCGAACGGTTCGAGGGCAATCCCCGGATGGCGCAGATGTACCGGACATGGGACAAGATGGACAGCGGTGTGCGGGCGCAGACGCTTGATGCGGCAGAGGCCGTGCTGGGTCGGCTGGACCGGGGCGAGACGGTCTAAGCGGATTGCCCGGCGTCTGCGGTTTGCCGCAGGTCGGCGCCCAGGCTGCGCATCAGGGGCTCGAACACCGGGAACGATGTGGCGATGGGTGAGGCGTCGTCGACTGACACCGGGGCCCGGGCCGCCATTCCAAGCACGAGGAAACTCATCGCGATGCGGTGGTCGAGGTGGGTGGCGCAGATGGCCCCGCCGGGGACACCGCCAGCCCCCATGCCGTGGACGGTCAGTGTATCGGCGTCCTCTTCCACCCGCACGCCGCAGGCGCGCAGGCCCTTTGCCATGGCGTCGATCCGGTCGCTTTCCTTGACGCGCAGTTCCTTGACGCCGCGCATCACGGTCACCCCTTCGGCACAGGCGGCGACCACCGACAGGATCGGATATTCGTCGATCATCGACGGTGCCCGGCCCGGTGGCACCTCGATGCCGCGCATGGTGCCGGTGAAGCGCACGCGCAGGTCAGCCACGGGTTCGCCGCCTTCCTCACGCGGGTTCTCGAATGCGATGTCGGCCCCCATCTCGACCAGCGTCAGGTACAACCCGTTGCGGGTGGTGTTCTGGCTGACACCCGGCACGCGGATATCCGAGCCGGGCACCACAAGGGCCGCGCAGACCGGAAAGGCGGCACTGGAGGGGTCGCGGGGGACCGCCACGCTTTGGGGGCGAAGTTCGGGCTGGCCGGTGAGGGTGATGACATGCCCCTCGGCAGTATGCTCGACGTGGACCTCTGCGCCGAAGCCCGCCAGCATGCGTTCGGAATGGTCGCGGGTCGGTTCACGCTCGATCACCACGGTCTGGCCGGGGGCGTTGAGGCCGGCGAGCAGGATCGCTGATTTCACCTGTGCACTGGCCACCGGCAGGGCATAGCGGACCGGCAGGGGGTTCGTCGCCCCCACCACCGTCATCGGCAACCGCCCGCCTTGCCGACCATATGCCCGCGTGCCGAACAGAGACAGGGGGTCGGTCACCCGGCCCATCGGGCGCTTGCGCAAGGACGCATCGCCGGTGAAGGTGGCGGTCATCGGCGTGGTCGCCATGGTGCCCATGATCAGCCGCACGCCGGTGCCCGAATTGCCGCAGTCGATCACGTCCGCCGGTTCGCGAAAGCCGCCCACGCCCACGCCCTGCACGCTCCACGCCCCCGGCCCGGTCTGCGCCACTTCGGCGCCAAAGGCGCGCATGGCGGCAGCGGTGTCGAGCACATCCTGCCCCTCCAGAAGGCCAGTGATCGTGGTCTCGCCCACGGCCATCGCGCCCAGGATCAGCGCGCGGTGGCTGATCGACTTGTCCCCCGGCACGGCAGCAGTGCCCGTCAGCGGGCCCGAGGGATGGGCGGTCATCGGTTTGGGTGAGGCGTGGCCGGACATCGGATAGGCTCCTGTTTCGCGTGGTGCTGGCTGATAGCGCAAGCGCCGGGCGGGGTCCACCGGGGTCCACCGGGGGCAGTCGGTCAACGGTTGCGGCGGAAGGTCAGGTAGTGGGGGGGGCGGCCTTCGCGCAGCGCCTTTTGCTCATAGCGGGTCGATGGCCAGTCGTCCCAGGGGGTGCCGCCCTGATCCAGCAGGGTGAACCCCGCCTGCGGCACCTCTGCCAGCGTCTGGCGCACATAGTCGGGGATGTCGGTTGCCACGCGAAACGCGGCACCCGGTGCGGTCACGCGGGCAAGGGCGGTCAGATAGCCTTGCGTGACAAAGCGGCGGCGGTGGTGGCGGGTTTTCGGCCAGGGGTCGGGGTAGTTGAGGAACACGCGGGAAAGGCAGGCATCGGGCAGCACCTCGAACAGATCACGCACGTCGCCGGGGTGCAGGGTGACATTGCCGAGGCCCGTCGCCCGCAGCTTGCCCAACAGCATCGCGATGCCGTTCACGAACGGCTCGCAGCCGATGATGTGATGGCCGGGGTAACGCGCCGCCATATGCACCAGATGCTCGCCCCCGCCAAAGCCGACCTCGAGCCAGAGGGGGAGGCCGCCGAACCGGGCGAGGTCGATGGGGGTGCGGGCCGGGTTGTCGTCGCGCGTCACACCGGGAAGGCACAGCGCCGCCAGATCCTCGGCCAGCCAGGATTTCTGGCTGGCGCGCATGGTCTTGCCCCGGATGCGGCCATAGAAATTGCGCTGCTCGGAGGGCTGATCCATGTCCGGGGCGGGTAACGGGGCGCGGCTCGCCCGTCAAGAGGCGGGCGTCTTGTCGGCAGGATCATCGATGTGCCACCGCCCTGCGACACCGGGCCTGTTCCCACGCCGACCGCGCGATCAACCCCGTTGGATGAGCACAAGGCCCGTGGCCATGGTGGCGATGCCGATGAGGCGCGTCGGGGTCACCGGGGTGATGCGGGCACCGAACAGGCCGAAATGGTCGATCAGACTGGCGGCGATCATCTGGCCCAAGAGAACGCAGAACACCGCATTCCCCACGCCGAAACGCGGTGCGACCCAAGTGATGGTCAACATGTAGAACGCCATGAAGATGCCGCCGGTCAACAGCCACAGCGGCTGGGCGGCGATCTGGGTCAGGGCGCGAAACTGGCCTGTTGCGGCCATGATCCCGCCCGCAACAACCAGCGCCACCGAAAGGGCCACGACGCCTGCCGCCAGCGGCGCGCCGATGCGGGCCCCAAGCTGGGCGCTGATCGCGGCAAGGATCGGCACCCCGACCCCCGCCGCCAGCATCAGGCCCGCATCGCGCACCATTGGATCACACCGCCGCTTTCAGCGCCTCGATCAGGTCGGTCTTTTCCCAGGAAAACCCGCCATCCGCCTCGGGCGCGCGGCCGAAGTGGCCGTAGGCGCTGGTGCGGGCATAGATCGGGCGGTTCAGGCCAAGATGGGTGCGGATGCCGCGCGGGGTCAGGTCCATGCAGGTGGCCACGGCGCGTTCAATGGCGGCTTCGTCCACCTTGCCGGTGCCGTGGGTGTCGACATAGATCGACAGGGGTTTCGCCACGCCAATGGCATAGCTGACCTGCAGGGTGCAGCGTTCGGCCAGACCCGCCGCGACCACGTTCTTGGCGAGGTAGCGCGCGGCATAGGCGGCGGAACGGTCGACCTTGGTCGGGTCCTTGCCGCTGAACGCGCCACCGCCATGCGGGGCGGCGCCGCCGTAGGTGTCAACGATGATCTTGCGACCCGTCAGGCCGGCGTCGCCATCAGGCCCGCCGATCACGAAGGTGCCGGTGGGGTTCACGTGCCATTCGGTTTTCTTGGTCAGCCAGCCCGCAGGCAGGACTTCGCGGATATAGGGCTCGACAATCCCACGGATCACTTTGGAGGTCTGGCGCTTGCTGGTGTGCTGGGTGGACAGCACGATGGACGTCACCTCGACCGGCTTGCCATCGGCATAGCGCAGGGTGAGTTGGCTTTTCGCGTCGGGGCCAAGGGTCGGCTCTGCCCCGGATTTGCGGGCCTCGGTCAGGCGGCGCAGGATCGCGTGGGCATAGTGGATGGGGGCCGGCATGTATTCGGGCGTCTCAAGCGTCGCATAGCCGAACATGATGCCCTGATCGCCTGCGCCGTCACGGTCGACCCCTTGGGCGATATGGGCGGATTGTTCGTGCAGATAGTTGTGGACCTTGATCTTGTCCCAGTGAAACTTCTTCTGCTCGTACCCGATGTCCTTGACGCAAGCGCGCACGATGCCGTCGATGCGGGCCATCATCGCTTTGGTCGCCTCGGCGCTGGACAGGCCGACCTCGCCGCCCACCACAACGCGGTTGGTGGTGGCAAAGGTTTCGCAGGCGACGCGGGCGTTCGGCTCCTCGGTCAGGAACGCGTCGAGGACGGCATCCGAGATGCGGTCGCACAATTTGTCGGGGTGGCCTTCCGAGACGGACTCGGAGGTGAAAACGTAGTTCTTGCGGCTCATGTGGGACGTGCTCCGTTGGGGTGATCCGCCACGCCAGGAAGCCGTTGTGACGGTGGAATGACACCCGCGCTATGCGCTGGCCCTGTTGCCGTCAAGGGCCGAGGCGTCTGCGCCGCACCACAAACAGGGTTGCGAGACCGCCAAGCAACAACAACAGCGGCCAATCGCCCCAACGGGCAAAGGGGGTGGCGGGCAGGGCGGGCGGCAGCGCGTGGTCTAGGAAGCCCGCGGTACCCAGCCCCAATGACGCCAGTACCCGGCCCTTGGCGTCGATCACCGCCGACACCCCGGTATTGGCCACCCGGATCAGCGGCAACCCCTGTTCGATGGCGCGCAGGCGGGCCTGTTCCAAGTGCTGATACGGGCCTGACAGGGTGCCGAACCACGCGTCGTTCGTCACCTGCAGCATCCAGCCGGGGCGGATGGGCACCGCGCGGGGGATGCCGGGAAATACCGCCTCATAGCAAATCAGCGGCAGGACCAGGCCAAGCGTCGGGCCAAGGTCGATCACCCGGGGACCGGGGCCTGCGGAATAGCCGTAACCCTCAGCTGCCGCGAGGCCGGTGATGCCGAAACGGTCGCGCAGCGTGTCGCCGAAGGGCATGTATTCGCCAAAGGGCACCAGATGATGCTTGTCATAAATCTGGGCGACCACCCCCCCCGGCGTGATTACCGCCAGCGCGTTGAAATAGCGCATATCCCCGTCAGACCGCTGGATGCCCACCGCAACAGGCGCTGTACCGCCCGCCGTGGCGATCTCGGCCACCGCGCGGGGCGAGATGTCCAGAAGATAGGGCACGGCAGTTTCGGGCCAGATCACCAGATCGGGGGCAGGGCCGTCGCCGGGGGCGGCGGTCATCGTCAGCAGGCGGTCGAACAGGCTGCGGGCAACGGCCTCGTCCCATTTGATGTCTTGCGGCGTGTTTGGCTGCACCAGCCGCAGGGTCACGTCGCGCAGGGGCGGCTCGTCACTGCCCAGCCGTCCCTGACCGGCACCCCACGCGATGCCCCACAGCACCACCGCCACGCGCAATCCGCCGATCCGGCCCGCCGCCGCGAACCCCGCCACCAGCATGGTGAGCAAGGTCAGCCCGTCCGCACCCACCAGTGCCGCACCTTGGGCGATGGGGGTATCGGTCCAGACATGCCCGGGTACCGCCCAGGGAAAGCCGGTCAGGACATGGCCGCGCAGGTATTCGGTGGCCGCAAGGGCCACGGCGAACATCAGCGTTGCGGGGCGGCCCAGATGCGCCAGCGCGCCGGCCCCGGCCCAGAACAGCGCCAGCCCGACCGACAGGAACACCAGCGCAAACGGGGCCATCCAGCCGTGGCGGGCGACGTCAACCAGAAAGGGTTCGACAATCCACGACAGGGCCAGCGCGAAATACGCGGTGCCACCCCACAGCGCGCGGGCGGCCCCGCCGCGCGGTCCGGGGGCGGCTGCGACCAGTGCTGTCAGTCCCGCCAGGGCCGGCACCGACAGCCACCAAAATTCAAGTGGCGCCTGCCCGGTTGCAGCCAGTGCCCCCAGCCCCGCGCATGCAGCGCGCAAGCGCCAGCCGGCCAGCGCCAGGAAGGCCGACCAAAGTGCTGTCATTGCGCGGCGGTCTTGCCCGCCTCGGCGGCCTCGGCGGCTTCGGCGGCAGCCACGGCGGCGGCGGTCGCCATCGCGGCTGGCAGGCGCACACGCAGGCGCTTGATGCGGCGGGGGTCGGCATCGACCACCTCGAACGCCACCCCGCTTTCATGCGGCACCACCTCGCCCCGCGCAGGGATGCGCCCGGTGCGCAGGAACACGATGCCGCCCAGCGTGTCGGTGTCGGCGTCATCCTCGCCGGTGCGCAGGCGGATACCGATGGCGGCCTCGAACTCATCCAGGGGGGCCATCGCCTGCGCCAGAAAGACGCCCGGTTTTTCCTCTTTCCACAAGGCGCCTTCCACCTCGTCGTGTTCATCCTCGATCTCGCCGATGATGGTCTCGATCAGGTCCTCGATGGTGACAAGGCCGTCGACGCCGCCATATTCGTCGATGACCAGCGCCATATGCACCCGTTCGCGCTGCATCTTTTGCAGCAGCACACCAATGGGCATCGACGGCGGCACAAAGATCAGCGGACGCAAAAGTTTGCGCAGGTTGAAACGCGCGGTGGCCCCGAACCCGTGCTGCAACGCCAGATCCTTGAGCAGGATCAGCCCCACAGGATGGTCAAGCGTGCCCTTGTAGACCGGCAGGCGGCTGAACCCGTGCTGGCGGAACACCGCCACCAGATCCTCGCGCCCGATGTCGGTAGGGACCGATATGATTTCGACCTTGGGCACCGACACGTCATCCACGCGCAAGCGCCGGAGGTTGGCCATGCCATGCCCCACGACCTGATGCGCCGCCATCGCGTGGGGGGCGACAGGCGTTGCGGGGTCAGTCTTTCCCTTGCGGCCCGGGCGCAGCACCCGGATCAGGCGCTGCATCATGCCACTTCGTGGCGGCGTCTCGGGCGATGCTTCGCCCGTGTCGGTGGCCGTATCCGGTGTCTGTGCGACACTGGACGCGCCGTCGTTCCTACTGCCCATCGTTCCTTGTCCGAAGTGACGTGCCCCTTGGGGCACCATTGCCTAGTATGGGTTTGCAACACCAAGGGTTGCAAGGGTGGTGATTTCGATGCGTTCCATCAGGTCTGCATCCTCGTCGTCGTCGTGGTCGTAACCCAGAAGATGCAGCGTTCCATGCACGATCAGATGACAGGCGTGGTCGGACAGTGATTTTCCTTGCTCTGCCGCCTCGCGTGCGCAGGTGTCAAAGGCCAGTGCCACATCGCCCAGATGCAGGGGATCTGCGGCATCGCCCGGTGCGGGGGGCGGTGGCTGATTGCCGAAGGTGTCGCTGCTGCGGTCCTGCGATGGCCAGGACAGCACGTTGGTCGGCGTGGCCCTACCCCGGAACTGCCCGTTCAGCACCGCGATCCGCGCATCATCACAAGCCATCAGGCACAGCGTGAACCCACGCGGCGCAAGGCCAGCCCCGGCCAGCGCCGCCACGCCCGCGCGTTCTGCAATCGGGGCGAGATCAATCGCCCCCCATCGGTCGTCTTCGATCAGCGTTTCAACCAGAGGCTCCATCGTCGGCCTCATAAGCCTCGATGATGCGGCCCACAAGCGGGTGGCGCACGACGTCCTTGGCGGTGAAGTAGTTGAAGCTGACGCCCTTGACCGCCTTCAGGATGCGTTCGGCATCGGCCAGACCACTGGCGGTGCCGCGCGGCAGGTCGACCTGCGTGCGGTCGCCGGTGATCACCATGCGTGACCCTTCGCCCAGACGGGTCAGGAACATCTTCATCTGCATGGTGGTCGCGTTCTGCGCCTCGTCCAGCACGACAAAGGCATTCGACAGGGTGCGGCCACGCATAAAGGCAAGGGGCGCGATTTCGATCCGCTTTTCCAGCATCAGCTTTTCAACATGCTTTGGCGGGAAGAAATCATTCAGCGCGTCATAGAGGGGCTGCATGTAGGGGTCGATCTTTTCCTTCATGTCCCCGGGCAGGAAGCCCAGCCGTTCCCCCGCCTCGACCGCCGGGCGCGACAGGATCATCTTTTCAACCGCGCCGGTGATCAGCATGGTCACGCCCACCGCCACGGCAAGATAGGTCTTGCCGGTACCCGCAGGGCCGATGCCGAACCCGAGTTCGTTGTCGAACAGGTTCTTCACATAGGCCTTTTGCGCATCGGTGCGGGGTTCCACGCCCTTGCGCCGGGTGCGCAGTTCATATCGCCCGCCAGTGAACATCTCGATCTGTTCGCCTTCGGGGGCCGGGGCCGCGGTGCGGCCAAGGCGAATCGCCCCGTCAATATCGCCTGCAACCACCGTCTTGCCTGCCTCCAGCCGGGCATAGACCGACCGCAACACCGCCGCCGCCTGTTCCCGTGCCTGCCTGTCCCCGATCACCGCCAGCCGGTTGCCCCGGCGCAGGATGTGGACCCCCAACTGATGCTCGATCTGCGCCAGGTTCCTGTCAAACTCGCCGCAAAGGCTTATCAACAGGCGGTTGTCGGGGAATTCCAGAAGCGTTTCGATCACGTCTTCCGGGGCTTGCGGGGGGGTCAGCGCGCTGATGCCCAACGGGGTCTCCTTATGCTGCGTGCGTTTGCAAAGTTTGCGCCGCCGTCTTGGGTCTGGCAAGGGCCGAGACGGCGGTCGCGGCAGACTGACGCAGATTTGTGCCGATGCGATGACAGATCAGGCATGCGTACGGAAATGCAATCGGCCCCATCCTTGCGGAAGGGGCCGATGCGGAACGCTACGGTCACAGGCAAGCTTACCTGCGGCGGCGCGGAACGTAATCTTCGATGCCGGCGTCGCGGGTCTGATAATCCTTGACCACGGCCCCGGGCGGAAACTGGTTGTTGCAGACGGGCAAGCCCGACACGGGATCAAACCGCGGCGAAGAATACCCCTCGACGCCGTCATCGGCGATCCAGTTCTGACAGCCGTCGGGATCATAGGCGATGGCGAAGCCGCCATTGCGCAGGCTGATGTTGTCACGCCCGGTGTCCGAGGCGGTGGCAATCACCGTGTTCGGATCATCGGTGTATCGCACAAGCCCGCCGCCTTCACAGGCGGACAGAAGAAGTGCGGCGGTCAGTGCAGCGGGAATAAAGCGCATGTTCATCTTGATCACCACCGATAGCAGACGATTTCGACGCGACGGTTCTTTTGCATGCCAGCGGCACTGCTGTTGGACGCAATCGGCTGGCGTTCGCCATAGCCGATCTCGCGTTCCACCGGCGCACCGACCGACCGGGCGACAGCAGCGACCGAGGCCGCCCGGCGCTGCGACAGGCGGATGTTGTATTCATCCGATGCGCGGCTGTCGGTGTGGCCGTAAATGGCATAGCCAAACGCACCCGCCTGCTGGAAGAACTGCGTCAGCCGCGACCGGCCATGCGCCGTCAGGTGATGGCTGTCGGTGGCAAACAACTCGTCGCTGTTCATCACCGCGCAGGTGTTCCGCTTGAGGCACACCGGCTTGCCGGTATGCGGATTGCGGCGCGGGACCATATAGCCCTCAAGCCCGCCATCAGCCCACCAATGCATGCAGCCGTCATCGTCAATCCAGGCGCCCCATTCGATCACGCCAACCTGACGCGGTTTGTTCTGCGCCATTGCGGGGGTCATACCCGCCAGTCCCAAGGCCACAACTGCCACCAAGGCAGTGCGAAGCCCCCTAGAAAAAAGTGTCATCACGGCAGCACCCCCCCGGGCATCGCAAGGCTTCATTTCGATGTAAAACCATTGCATTGCGTTCACGTCCTTGTAAAGCCCTAGTCACGGACAAAAAAATCCTTGCGTTGAACGGTTGCCGGGCTGCGGACAATTCCGGGCAGAATGGGGTGTTTGTTGCCGAAATCAGCCCGTCTTTCGCGCTGTCAGGCCAGTCTCTGCCCGGACAGAGAGTTGGTCGAGGCCGCAATGATCGTGACGGGAACGATCAGCCCGGGCTGACCCTGCGGATCATCGACGTGGACGGCCTGCAAATGTTCCGACTTGCCCATCCACTGGCCCGGCATGCGCCCGGGTTTTTCATAAAGCACGGTCGTGCCGCGCCCCACCATCGCGTCCTGTGCGGCATGCTGCTGGGTGGTGACCAGCGCCTGCAGCGCCTGCAAACGGGCTGCCGCCACGTCGGCCGGGACCGCCGGTTTCAGGGATGCGGGCGTGCCCGGGCGGGGCGAATAGCGAAAGCTGAACGCGGCACCATAACCCACGGCGCGGATCAGCGACATCGTCGCTTCGAAATCCGCGTCGGTCTCACCGGGGAAGCCGACGATGAAATCGGATGACAGCAGGATGTCGGGACGCGCGGCGCGGATGCGGTCAACCAGTGCCAGGTAGTGGTCAGCGGTATGCTTGCGGTTCATCGCGCGCAGAATGCGGTCGCTGCCCGACTGCACCGGAAGGTGAAGGTACGGCATCAGTTGCGCCACTTCTCCGTGTGCCGCGATCAGGTCATCCGACATGTCGTTGGGATGGCTGGTGGTATAGCGGATGCGGGCAAGGCCGGGAATGGCGGCCAGATCGCGGATCAGTCCGCCAAGTCCCGCCTCGCTGCCGTGCCAGGCGTTCACGTTCTGGCCCAGCAGGGTGATTTCCCTGACCCCGCGCGCCACCAGACCGGCGGCTTCCGCCAGGATGCGCGCGGCGGGGCGGCTGACCTCTGACCCACGGGTATAGGGCACCACGCAAAAGGCACAGAACTTGTCGCAGCCTTCCTGCACGGTCAGGAACGCGGTCGGGGCGCGCAGGGATTTGCGTTCGGGCAGGTGGTCGAACTTGTCCTCGGGCGGAAAGTCGGTATCGACGACACGGCCCCCGGCCTGCAGCATGGCGGGCAGGCGGTGATAGCTTTGCGGGCCGACCACCAGATCGACCAGCGGCATGCGGCGGATGATCTCGGCCCCTTCCGCCTGTGCCACACAGCCCGCAACGGCGATTTTCATGTCAGGATTGGCGGTTTTCAGCGGGCGCAGGCGGCCCAGATCCGAGAACAGCTTTTCCGACGCCTTTTCGCGGATGTGACAGGTGTTCAAAAGCACCATGTCGGCATCATCGGCGCTGTCGGTGGGAACATAGCCCTCGCCCGCCAGCACCTCGGCCATGCGTTCACTGTCGTGAACATTCATCTGGCAGCCATAGGTCTTGATGAACAGCTTCTTCGGTGTGGACATGGGCTTTCCCGCCTTTGAGGTGGCGCATAAGGCAAACAAGGGGATCGCGCAACGCCGATGCCGGGTTGCATTGAAGGCTTCGTTCACCGATTCTGCCCAGACTGGGTGTTTTCGGGGGTGCGATGTGATCTTTGCTTCGGTCGAGGCGTTTCTGGCCGACAAGGCCGCGCGGCCCGTAAAGGGGCCGGTCTGCGTGGTGATGGCCGAGGACCGGGTCGAGGTGGACAGCACGCTGACCCATCATCTGGCCGCAGGGTTCCGTGACGTGATCCTGCTGACCGCAGAGGGGAATGATCCTTCGCCCGCTTTGGCCGAACAGGTCAGCATCGTGCGCCATGACGTATTCGCCGAAGGTGCGCTGGTGTCCGCGATGAACGCGCTGATCGAGGCGTTGCCGGGGTTATGGCTGTACTACTGCTACAATGGCGAATACCTGTTCCACCCGTTCTGTGAGGTGCGCAATGTGCGTGAATTGACGGCGTTCCATACCGAAGAACGGCGCGACGCGCTGTTAAGCTATGTGATCGACCTTTATGCGGGTGATCTGGACCGTTTCCCCAACGCCGTGTCGCGTGACGAGGCGATGCTGGACCGTTCGGGTTACTATGCGTTGGGACGGCCCGACGCGGGGAACCAGAACCATCCCCGCCAGCGGCAACTGGATTTCTTTGGCGGCCTGCGCTGGCGGTTCGAGGAACACATCCCCCCCGCCCGCCGCAAGATCGACCGGATCGCGCTGTTCCGGGCCCGCCCCGGGCTGCGCCTGCGCGACGACTACACGCTGTCGGACGAAGAGATGAACACCTATGCCTGCCCATGGCACAACAACATCACTACGGCGGTGATGAGCTTCCGCACCGCCAAGGCGCTGCGCACCAATCCGGGATCGAAGTTCGACATCCACGATTTCCGCTGGCGCAACTCGACGGCGTTTGAGTGGAAATCGCAGCAACTGATGGATCTGGGGCTGATGGAACCCGGGCAATGGTTCTGACGGGTTGCGCGGGTTGACAGGGCAGGAGCGGGGGGTTTCACACCCCCCGCACCCCCCGTGGGATATTTGGGGACAGAAAAAGGGGGAGATGCCGGCTTGCGTCTTATCCGATCACGGATGCGTGATGTTGAAACTGTTTGTTGAAGGGGGCCGTTCCTGTTGGTGAAGCGGCTGGAAAATCCGGCCTGCCACCGGAGGAGCCAACCATGTCCACCCGTCCCATCACAGTCCTTGCCGCCGTCCTGACGATGTTCGCGGCCGCATCAGAAGCCAAGAACCCCGATGTTGGCGGCGCGCCGATGCTTGAGGCAAAGAACATCGTCGAGAACGCGGTGAACTCGGCCGACCACACCACGCTGGTGGCGGCGGTCAAGGCGGCGGGGCTGGTTGATGCGCTGATGGGGCCGGGGCCGTTCACGGTGTTCGCGCCGGTGAACGACGCGTTTGCAGCACTGCCTGCGGGCACGGTGGACACGCTGCTGAAGCCCGAAAACAAGGATCTGCTGACCAAGGTTCTGACCGCGCATGTGGTGGCGGGTGACCTGAAGCTGGCCGATCTGCGCAAGATGGTGGGCAAGGATGGCTATGCCAATCTTAAAACCCTGTCGGGCGATGCGCTGTCGGTGCGGTTCAAGGGTAACACGGCCATGGTCTACAGCGAATCGAAGAACATCGGCACCATCACCATCCCTGATGTCGACCAGTCGAATGGCGTGATCCATGTGGTCAATGCGGTGCTTGTCCCCAAGTAACGCATTGCGTGTTAGTTGTGCGGTCCCCGGTTGCCAAGGCCGGGGACTTTTTTCACAGCGTCATGTCGGCGGGACGGTTCGGCGGCGGGTTCGCCAGATCGTAGCACCAGATGTTGAACAGGTTCAGCGCATGCGGCCCGAACGAGTGGATCAGCGGCACGTCGGCTGCATCCCGCCCGTGCGCCACCTTGATCCGCCCGATCCGGGCGCGGTTGTTGCGCGGATCGAAGGTGACCCAGCGCCCGCCCAGAAACACCTCGACCCACGCCGCATAGTCCATCGGATCGACGACCGGCACGCCGATGTCGCCGATATAGCCGTTCACATAACGCGCAGGCAGGTTCATACAGCGGCAGAGGGCGATGAAAAGATGCGCGAAATCGCGGCACACGCCCGTTGCCTCGGCATAGGCATCGGCGGCGGTGCGGGTAAAACGGGCGTTCTGGTAGTTGAACCGGATATGCCCATGCACGAAATCGCAGATGCCCTGCACCCGCGCCCAGCCCTGCGGCATATGGCCAAAGAGGTTCCATGCGGTCTGCATCAGCGTGTCTGTCTCGCAGTAGCGGCTGCCGAGAAGGTAGATCAGCACATCGTCGGGCAGATCGGCGATGGGGGTTTCGTGGAGGTGAGGGAAACGTTCCTCGACGAGGCCGCTGTCGCGGATCGCGGCATCCTGTGTCAGGCGAAAGGTGCCCGCCGGGGCGGTCATCCGCAGGCAGACGTTGCCGAACTGGTCGTGATAGCGGGTGACGGGCACGGGCGGCCAGGTTTGTACCTCGCCCAGACGTTGCAGGTCATCGCGCCGTTCGTCACGGATCGCCAGAAGGCAGATCAGGGGGGTGTCCTGTGTGCAGGCAATTTCGATCTCGTAGCCGAACCGGATCAGCAATGGTTTCCGCCTTTCGTGGCAGGGACCGGGCGCCATGGCCCGCCCAGATCGGCCGCAGGCGTCAAAGCCTGCGCAGACGGATAACGACGTCGACGCGACCCAGTTCCGTACCGTCGGGCAATTTCGGCAGGCGCGATATCACCAACTCATCCGCAGGGGCGTCGGTCAGGGTATGGGTATCTTCCCAATAGAAATGCGGGTGGTCGTCCATGCGGGTGTCGAAGTGGCTTTTCGAGCCGTCAACGACGATCTCGTTCATCAGCCCCGCCTCGCAGAACGCGCGCAAGGTGTTGTAGACGGTGGCAAGGCTGACCCCCTCACCCGTTCGGGCCGCCGCGGCGTGCAGGCTTTCGGCGGTGACGTGCCGGTTCTGGCCGTCACCCACCAACAATGCCGCCAGCGCCAGACGCTGCCGCGTCGGCCGCAGGCCCGCACCGGCAAGCCAAGTCGTACCCCGATCGCCGACGCTGATGTTGCTTGGCTCCGCCGTCATTTCGCTGCCTCCGGCACACTGTGCAATATAGGGCCGGGCGGCGGTGCTTTTCAACCGCTGTTGCACGGGTGGTCCGGGCCTGTGGCAACCGTGGCAACCGGGCCGCGCCCTTGCCAGTGCCAAAGGCCCGGTGTTACACGATGAAACGGGGCGTGACCGCAAGGGTACGCCCCGTTGTACACTGATAGGGGATGGTGCCCGATGGCGGAATATCCGCAATCCTTTGACCGCGAGGCGCTTCTGGCCTGTGCCCGGGGCGAGCTGTTCGGCCCCGGCAATGCGCAGTTGCCGGAACCCCCGATGCTGATGATGGACCGCATCACCGACATCTCGGAAGACCGGGGTGAGCATGGCCGCGGCCATGTGGTGGCCGAGTTCGACATCACGCCGGACCTGTGGTTTTTCGCCTGCCACTTTCCCGGCAACCCGATCATGCCGGGCTGTCTGGGGCTGGACGGGCTGTGGCAGTTGACCGGTTTCAACCTTGGCTGGCGCGGTTGGCAGGGCAGGGGCTATGCGCTGGGGGTGGGTGAGGTAAAGCTGACCGGAATGGTGCGGCCTGACCGGAAACGGCTGACATATTACGTCGATTTCACCAAGGCACTGACGACGCGGCGGCTGACGATGGGCGTGGCGGACGGGCGGGTCGAGGCGGATGGCGAGGTGATCTATCTGGTCAAGGACATGAAGGTGGCGTTGTCGGGGGCATGAGGGGTGTCCACGAACTCTTTCGTTGACAACCCTATGAATGGTCCCGCGCAGCCCTGAACTGCAACCTGCAGGTCGTGCGGCTCTTCTTCGATCCCGTTGTCTGTCAGCACTGGCGGTCACTCCGGTCGCACTGCGGATCAATTCGTGTCGGTGTCATCCTCGGCCGTTGGCGGTACAACATAGGGCACCAACGCAAGAATAAAAAACACGATCAGCGTCGACAAAACGGCCATGGCCTCAAGCCCCAAGCCTACAACCACTCCAATCCCCGCAGTTGCCCAGATATTGGCTGCTGTGGTCATGCCCTCGACTTTCTGTTGCCCGGTGCGGATGATGATTGCCCCAGCGCCCAGAAAGCCGACGCCCTGAACAATGCCTTGCACAACCCGTGACATATCCGAAACCTGCGCACCGCTTTGCAGCGGGCCAAGCACGAACAGGGCTGCACCAACGGCCACCAGCATATGCGTCCGCACCCCTGCGCTGCGGGCTTTACGTTCACGTTCATATCCCAGAATGCCGCCCAGAAGTGCTGCCATGACCAAGCGGACCACGATGCGCGTCATTGTGGCCAGGTCGGGAACATCAGAAAACTCGCTGACGATGGTTCTCCATATTTCGTGCATCGTGCCAGTGTCCTTCTATCGCACGACCGGACGCAAAGACGGTCCCTTACACATCAACCGCGCAATCAGTTGGCTATACCCGACCGTGGGCCGTCACAACCCACAGCAGCCCAAACCCGCGTGCCCCTCCCCAACCCAACCGCAAACATGCCCGACCTTACCGCACGAAGCGCTCAGGGCGCCGCGTTGTCATCGGCGGGAACGAGATCGACTTCTGTGTTGCCGTCGCTGCCGGCTGATCAGGGGCTTGGCCGACGGGCGGGTCGAGGCGGACCGAATGATGATCTGTCTTGTCAAGGAAACGAGGGTGGCCTTGTCGGGGGCTTGAGGGGGGGCCGCGACAGGTCTGCTTCCGGTGCCTCAGGGGCGCGAGGACAGGACCGTTCGCACGAAGTCCGTCTTCTGGTCCGCATAGTCTTTCCGAGCGCCCTCAAGAAGGCTGACTTTCAAACGCTCATAAGCGTCGCGCAGGGCTGGGTCACTACACAGCGCATCGCGAAAATCGATGTGATCCCGCAAAAGGTCGTCGCCCGGCGCATAGAGGTGCAGATTATGCGTCCGTATGTCGCCGCCCTCGATCCGGATGAACAAACGCCCGCTTCGCTCTCCACGGTCGATGTATCCCAGTGCCACAAGCACATGTGCCACTTGCGCTTCGGCCTCGGGCGGGGCCACAAGTGCGATGTCCATGATCGGCTTGGCCGCCAGACCCGGCACGGCCGTACTGCCGATATGGTGCAGTTCCAGATCGCCAAGCGGGGATGTTGCCTGCCTGATGGTCGTCACTTCCTGAGCGTAGAGTTGGGGCCATTCCTCTTGATAGGAAACCAGACGCAGGGTGCCGTGCTGCAGCCCCAGCGGTTCGCGGGTTCTGGAGACTGGGACGACCTCTTGATTGCTGCTGACTGCCAGACTCGGCGCATACAGCCCTATGGGCAACTGCGGCTCTTGGCCTTTGATGCCTACTGCCTTGCCCCCCTTCCCCCTCTACCCTAAACAGGGGGCAAGTCACCGCAGGAGGCCCCCAATGCGCCGCGTCGTCATCACCGGGATCGGGATCGTGTCATCCATCGGCAACTCTGCCGCCGAGGTGGAGGCGTCTTTGCGCGCGGGCAGATCGGGGATCGAGTTTGCGCCCGACTATGCCGAACATGGGTTCCGTTGCCGGGTCCATGGACAGCCGCACATCACGTTCGAGGACCATATCGACAAGCGCGACCTGCGGTTCATGGGCGACGGGGCGGCCTATAACTTCATCGCGATGGATCAGGCGGTGAAGGACAGCGGGCTGGAGCCGTCCGACGTTTCGAACGACCGGACAGGCATCATCGTCGGTTCCGGCGGGCCGTCGACCAAGTCATTCTTCAAGGCCCACAACATCGTGCGCGAAACCGGCAGCCCCAAGCGGATCGGGCCGTTCGGCGTGACCAAGGGGATGTCGTCGACCACATCGGCCTGCCTTGCCACGCCGTTCAAGATAAGGGGGGTGAACTATTCGATCACCTCGGCCTGTTCCACATCCGCCCATTGCATCGGCAACGGCACGGAACTGATCCAGATGGGCAAGCAGGACATCGTGTTCGCGGGCGGTGGCGAGGAACTGGACTGGACGCTGTCCTGCCTGTTCGATGCCATGGGGGCG
>JBBQXK010000048.1:0-27884 GCA_038209775.1 Rhodobacterales bacterium
CAGAACAGCCCGCGCAACCTGTAGGGGGCATGGGCCTTGGCGCGCACCCAGGCATAGGCGTCCTTGCCGCAGCGGACCTTCCATTTGGCGCAGCCGTCGTTGGGCTCGTCGCTGACGCGCAGGATCGCCGTCCCGACCTGAAGCAATGTGCCGGTGGGCAGATTGGCATGGCTGAGGTCAAGGTCGACCACGATGTTGTCGCCCGGATGCAACCGCGGCTCGCGAGAGCGCCAGACCAGATCCAGCACGCGGGCAGACATCAGGCTGACCTGGTTGCGCGGATCGGGGCTGCCGTCGGGCAGGACAAGCCACGGGCGCGACGCCTCGAAGTCATCAAGGACGCCGGTGGCCCGGGTCAGCGTCAGACGGTCGGGAAAAGCCCGCTTGTTGGGCTTGGGGCGGGCGCAAAGAAGGCGGATCGGGCCACCCGTTCGGGGTGCTGCCAGCACATGCGGCAGGGCGGCAGCAAGGCTGGCCGCATCGGCGAAATCGGGTGGGAAGGCGTTCATGGCGTGGTCTCCGCTTTGCGCTTGGCAACAAGGCGCATGTGGGCCTGCTGGCGGGCGTCGCAACTGGAGCAGGCGGTGGCAGACGTCTCGGTCCCGCCGAAGGGCAGGCCCTTGGTTGCCGCGAAGGCGGAGAGCCCCAGCGCCACCAGCGCCAAGGCAATCAGCACAGGCTTTCGGCCCCTCATCATTCCGCCGCTGCCCGCCACTGGGCGGGCAGTTCCGCGCCGACATCGATCTTTTCGTGCTGCATCGGCAGGTCGATGTCGATGCCGCGCTCCAGTTCCTGCGCATAGCGGTGACCAGCGTAGGTGGCGGCAGCGATGATCGCAGGGGCCTCGCAATCGCCGATCCGGGCGAGGGTAAAGGGCAGGGGGCCTGCACCCTTGAGCGTGGTGTAAAGGTCATCGACCGGGGTGCGCTGGCCGACAAGGACAAGTTTCGCGGCCGTCAGCACCTTTTCGCGCCCGGAGTGTTCGCAGGCAAGCGCGACTGTCTCGCCGTCGAACCACGCAAGGCCATGCGCCGTGACAAGCTCGACCCCAAGGCCCATGAGGTATCCCGGCACGCGCCAGCCTTCGCCGGTGTTCTCGGCCCAGGGCGAGACGCGGTCGGCGGGCGTGACCAGCGTCACGTCCAGCCCCGCCTTGCGCAATTTGTCGGCAATGACACCGCCCATGTAATAGCCGTCGGCGTCGTAGATGACGGTGGGGCCGGTCGGCAGGCGGCCGTCCATGATGTCGTCGGGGGTGAAGACCGGTGTTTCGTCATCGGCAATCGGGGCATAGCGGTTGCCGTCGAAAAGGTCGCGCCGCCAGCGCGCACCCGTGGCGATCACCACATGATCTGCGCCAAAGTCGCGGATGTCTTGCGCGGTCAGGCGGCTTTCCAGATAAACCTCAACATTCGCCATCTTGGCGATCTGCCCGGCGCGGTAGTCACGCACGCGGATGTATTCGCTCATCCCCGGCAGAGCGGCCTCGCGCACCACGCGCCCCCCCAGCACACGGGATGCCTCGGCCAGCGCCACGCGGTAGCCGCGCGCGCCAACTGCCCGCGCGGCCTCAAGCCCGGCAGGGCCTGCGCCGACGACCAGCACCTGCGCATCCGACCCACGCGCGGTGATCTTTTCGGGGTGCCAGCCACGGCGCCATTCCTCGCCCATCGTGGGGTTCTGGGTGCAGCGTATCGGCACAGACAGGCTGTCGCCCGAATAGCAGATATTGCAACCGATACATTCGCGGATGTCTTCCAGCCGCCCTTCCTCGATCTTCTTTGGCAGGTACGGGTCGGCGATGGACGGGCGGGCCGCGCCGATCAGGTCGGTGACCCCCGATTTCACCATCCGCACCATCGTGTCGGGCGAGGTGAAGCGGCCGACCGTCACGACAGGCTTGGTCGTCACCGACCGGACCCATATCATGTAAGGCTCCAGCGCGCCTTCTTTGGCAAAGCGCGACGGCCCCATCTCCAGCGAGTAGTCCTGAATGTTGATGTCCCAAAGGTCGGGCATCTCGGCCATCATGGCGAACATCTCTTGCCGTTCGCCAAGGATCGGCTGGCCATCCTCACCGGTTTCGGCATCGGCGGCGAAACGTACCACAACGCCGCAACGGTCGCCAACGGCCTCTTTGGTTTCCTCGATCAACTCCCGCACAAGGCGGGTGCGGTTTTCAAGACTGCCGCCGTATTCGTCCGATCGGGTGTTGGTCTCGGGGCTCAGGAAATGCGCCAGAAGATAGCCATGCGTGGCATAGACATAGACAAGATCGAACTCGGCAGCCTTGGCGCGCAGGGCTGCGTTGCGGTGCCAGCGGCGGAAGTTGCGGATATCGTCCTTGTCCATCGCGCGGGACTGAAAGGGGTGGCCCACGCCGTTCGGGCGGCTGGCCACGTCCATCGACACCAGCCGCGTCGCCATGTTCGCGCTGCGCGAGCCGCCGTACCACAGTTCCGCCCCCGCAAGCGCCCCGTGTTCGTGGACCTTGTCGGTCATCAGCCGGTGGCTGCGGACGTCGCCGTCATCCCAAAGGCTGGCGCTGATGTGCAACTGATCATCCGACGTGGGGTGGATCGAGCAATACTCGGTGTTGACAACGCCCCAGCCGCCCTGGGCCTTGACCCCCCGCATTTCGGCCAGCGTGCGCGGACGCGCCCAGCCCATGCCCGTGCAATGCGGCACCTGATAGAAGCGGTTCTTGGTGGTCACTGGGCCGATCTTCACCGGCTGGAACAGGATGTCATAGCGAGCATCGCGGGTCATGGCTTCGGTCTCTTTCTGTCAGCCGGCCAAAGGGCTGGCGCTGAAATGTTTGGGGAACAGGGTGGCGATCATCCGCATCGCCCGGTCGCGGCAGGCGGCGCGGCGGAATTCGCCGGGATAAAGCAGCATGTTAAGCCAAAGGCCGTCCCACATTGCCTCGATGGTCAGGACAGTCTCGACCGGGTCCATGTCCGGATAACCGGCTTCAGCCACCATTTCGGTGATCAGCGCGGCGCTGGCTTCAAGTCTTTCGTCGTCCACATCGCCCACGGCACGGCGGTAAATGTCGCGCGCACCTGCGTCGCCATAAAAGGCGAACCACACCGCAAGCTTGCGGCGCGCACAGATCGCGGGGTTAAAGCGCGACGCGACGATGGCCTGCAACAGGTCGCCGCTGGAGCGGTCACGCCCCTGAAGGCGCGACTGCCAAAGCGCCCGCTGTTCGTCGGCCAGATGCTGCAGCACGGCTTCGAACAGCCGGTCCTTGCTGTCAAAATGAAAGTTCGCAAGGCCCACCGACACCCCTGCAATCTCGGTCACCTTGGCCATGGTCGTGCCGGACAGGCCAAATTTGGCGATGCAGTCGACGGTGGCCTCGATCAGTTGCAGGCGCCGCTCGGCCTTTGCCTCGGAACGGCTGGTACGCGGGGCCTCGGGCTTTTGGCTGATTTCGGTCATCGTGTCTCTTCCTTTGGGTCCTGCCGTGCCTAGTCAGCATCCATTATCAGGATCGAGTCGTCTTTCCATGTCATCCAGACCGGCTGGCCCGGTGCCATCTCGGCGCCGCCGTCCTGCACAGCGATGGCGACCGGCGTCGCGCGGCCCGCGATGCCGACATGCAGCATGTGGCGCCCCCCCAGATACTGCCGTGCCTGCACCACGCCCTCGACCGCCCGCCCGCCCGGCGCGTGGGCGGTCAGCACCAGCTTTTCGGGTCGGATGGCCACAGTTGCCGCCGCGCCATCCGGGCGACCGTCGTCGTGACCGTTCATCACCGCGCGTCCCAGCCCCTCGATCTCGATTTCCGGCGTGCCGTGGCGATGCACGGTGCCTGCGAAAAAGTTCATCGACCCGATGAACCCTGCAATCGTGCGGTTCTTCGGGCGTTCGTAAAGGCCCGTCGGCGTGTCGACCTGCACCACCCGGCCCTGCGCCATCACGGCGACCCTGTCCGACAACGTCAGCGCCTCTTCCTGGTCATGCGTCACAAGGACGAAGGTGATCCCCAGCCGCTGCTGCAACTGTCGCAGTTCCAGTTGCATCTGTTCGCGCAACTGCTTGTCCAGCGCGCCAAGCGGTTCATCCAGCAGCAGCACCTTCGGCTTGAGGATCAGTGCGCGGGCCAGCGCCACGCGTTGCATCTGCCCACCCGAAAGTTGTGTCGACCGCCGCTCGCCATAGCCCGGCAGTGCGATCATCTCGAGCATCTCGGCCACCATCTCGTCCTGCCGGGCTTTGGACAGCCCAAGGCGACGCAGGCCATACGCGATGTTGTCGCGCACGTTAAGGTGCGGAAAGATCGCGTAGTTCTGGAACACCATGTTGATCGGGCGCAGATGCGGCGGATACTCCTGCATCTCTTGCCCGTCGATCAGGATCGTGCCCGACGTAACGCCTTCGAACCCGGCAATCATCCGCAGAAGGGTGGTCTTGCCGGAACCCGACGCGCCCAAGAGCGAAAAGAACTCGCCCGCCTTGATGTCCAGCGACACATCGCGCACCGCCTGCACCCGACCAAAGGCTTTGCTGATGTTGCGGATGGAAATCATCGTTTGGTCTCCGATGCCGTGGGTTGTCCGATCCGGGCCAGTTTGAGGCTGGCAAAGATCAGCGCAAAGCTGAACACCAGGATCAGGCTCGACAGCGCCAGAAGCGAGGGGAAGTCCTGTGGAAAGCGCAGCTGACCCCAGATGTACATCGGCAGCGTGGACTGAGAGCCGCTTAGGAAAAAGGCCATGAAGAACTCGTCAAAAGAGATGGTGAAGGTCATCAGAAGACAGGCGAGAATACCGGGAAAGTTGCAGGGCAGCGTGATGCGCCAGAACGTGCGCAGGGGCGGCTCGCCCAGATCGGCCGAGGCCTCTTCCATCGACCTGTTGAACCCGATGAACCGGGGCAGCAGGACCGAGATGGCGTAAGGCAGGCAGATCACCATATGCCCGATGGTCACGGTGACCAGCGACAACTGCACCCCCAAGCTGTTCACCAGGGTCAAAAGCGCCACGCCCATGATCAGCCCCGGCAGCACCAGCGGCAGCATGATGAAGCCTGCGGCAGGTGCCTTGCCCGGCATGCGGTAGCGCGCGATGGCCAGCGCCGCAGGAATGGCGATCAACGTGGACAGGACGCTGACAAAGGCCGCGACCTTGATGCTGTTCCAGACCGCCAGCAGCAAACGCTCACGCTGAAAGAGATCCCAGTACCAGTGAAGGGTGAACCCCTCGAGCGGGAACTTCACATACACGCCCGAATTGAACGAGAAGATCGGGATGAACAGGATCGGCAGGTAAAGGACCAGAACGAATATCGCGGCATAGACAGTCAGCGGGCGGTTCGGTTGATAAAAGCCGGTATATCGTGCCATCGCCTACCTCTGGACCAGTTTGTTCAGAACGACGAAGACAAGGCCTGCCATCGCGATCGTCAGCATCATCACGACCGCCAGCGCCGCCCCTGCAGGCCAGTTGTTCATGGGCCCGAACATCGCCTGCACAAGGTTGCCGACCATCATGCTGTCGGGCCCGCCGACCATCAGGGGCGTGATGTATTCACCCATGGTTGGCACAAACATCATGATGAAGGCCGCGACGACGCCCGGCAGCGACAAGGGAAAGGTGATGCGCCAGAACCGGCGCGCAGGGCCGTCGCCCAGATCGGCCGCGGCTTCAAGGTAAGTGCGGTTGATCTTCTCAAGGCTGACATAGATCGGCAGAATCGCGAAGGCGGCCCAGGAATGTGCCAGCACGATGGTCACCGCCGTCTGGCTGTAAAGCAGTGCCGCCACCGGCTCGGACACGATCCCGAGGGACAGAAGGCCTGTGTTCAACACCCCTTCGTAGCCAAGCACGACCTTCCACGCAAAGACCCGCAAAAGATAGCTGGTCCAGAACGGCAAGGTCAGGATGATCAGCCACAGCGCCTTGTTGCGATTTGTGTGGAAGGCCACGAAATAGGCCATCGGATAAACAAGGATAACGGTGAACAGCGTGCAGGTCAGCGCAATCGTCAACGTTCGCAAGAGCAGGACGCGGAACATCGGGTTTTCCGCCATGGCTGCATAGTTGCCGATGCCCGGCGTCTGGTTGATGTCGTAGCCCGACAAGGACCAGGTGCTCATGGTCAGTGTCATTCCCAGCGGGAACAGGATCGCCGCCGCCATCAGGATCAGCGCGGGTGCCAGAAGTACATAGCCACGCCAGCCCTCATGCCGGTGCAGAAAACGCGTCAGCGCGTTTGGGCGGGCCAGCTCGCGCGGCAGGCTATCGGTGGCCGTCATGACCACCCCCGCGCGTTTTCTGCACCTGTGGTCATGCCCTAGAACCCAAGCTTGATCTGTTCCCAGGTCGAGGTCGTCCGCTGATCCCACTCGGCAGATTGCGGGATGCCAAAGTGCCCCGCCTGCAGGATTTCCAACGGATTGCGCGACAGACCCAGATTGGCCAGCTCTTCATCGGTGAACTGGGCATAGGCCTTGCGGTTGGCGCCGCCATAGCCCGAGCCGCGCATCAGCGCGACCGTTGCAGACTCGCTGATCAGCGAGTCCAGAATGTCATAGGCGCTGTCGATGTTCGGTGCGTCCTTGTGCAGCATCTGCCCGCAAACCCAGGTCAGCGCGCCTTCCTTGGGCTTGGCGAACTTGACCGGCACATTGGACGCAGACAGGCTTACCACGGTCGAATTCCAGGCCAGTGTCGCCACCAGCTCTCCCGCCGCCAGCGCGGTATCCAGCGACGTGGTGTCGTCGGTATAGGTCCGGATCAGCGGCCGCTGCGCGCGCAACACCGCCGAGATTTTCTCGAACGCCGCGTCGGTGTGGATCTGGTCAAACGGCACCCCCGCCTTGATCGCCGCACACCACCAGACATCGCCGCCACCGCCCAGCATGCCAAGCCGCCCGGTATAGCGTTCGTCCCAGAGCATGTCCCAGCTTTCTTCGCCCTGCAAATCGAACAGGTCGGTACGGTAAGCGATAGAGGTCTGACCCCATTCCCAGGGCATCATCCACAGCTTGCCGTCCACCATGTTGTAAGGGACGTTGCCCAGTTCGGGGATCTGGTCGGGCCAGTTCGACAGCCGCGAGGTGTCGATCGGCTGGAACAGGCCGGTGTCGGACCAGCGCGGCACATCCGACAGGCAGGGCATGGCGATGTCGGCCACAAAGCCTGACTTCAGCTTGGTCAGCGCCTCTTCCGCCGATCCGTAGGTGGCAAAGTTCGGCAACTCGCCCCGTTTGGCGACATATTGGTCGAAGTATTCGGGAACATCGAACCCGCCCCAGGTGAACCACGTCGCATGATCGCCGGGCGCGGCTATTGCCCGGCGCGGCAGGACCGGCATCATCACCGTGAAGATGCCAAGCGAGGCAAGCGAGCGGTTGAAGGCCCGGCGGCTCAGCTTGCCTTCGCGCAGCGCGCCCAGTTGGTCGTGAATGTCCATTCCCATGACTCCCTTGTTGGTTGCCCTGACGGGTCGTCGGGCGCTGGTTGTATGCTAGGCCGTGCTGACGTGCGCTGTCGGAATTCATCGATTACTCATTCAATGAATTCATTGACGCGACCCTGAGTCAAGCATTTATTGCTGTCATCGCAGCAAAGCATCCGACTTCAGGAGGACAGTCATGACCCCGCCCCCCTGCGTGATCCACCTTGACCCGGCGGGCCCGGGTGGCGCGGGTCTGGAACCGCTGGAACTTGACGTCGCCGACTTTCAGTCGCCGCTGCCCGTGCAGAACTACCATCTCTATTTCGAGGACGCCGCACTTGGCCTTTCGGTCGGCATCTGGGACACCACGACGATGCAAGAGGCTTTCGGTCCCTATCCGACCGACGAGTTCATCCTGGTCATCGAGGGGTCATTTGCCATGGCGGGTGGCAAGGGCAGCGTGGTGACGGCCACGGCGGGCGATAGTGTGTGCTTCCGCCAAGGCATCCCGACCAGCTGGAAACAGGACGGCTATCTGCGCAAGATTTACCTGACGCTGTCCGACCCTGAAGCTGAGATGCCGGTGATTGACAGCGCCGAGGGCGGGGTCATCGTGCTTGACCGGTCCCCTGCAGCCGACGGGACAGAGGTTTTCCGCAACGATACCGGGAACATGCAGGTGTGCCATATCGCGCCGGGTGCCTTTCGTCAGCCCATGGCCAAGGCAACGGCGCATGAGCTATTTCAGGTGCTGGCGGGTTCGGTCGAGGTTGCTGAACCTTCGGGCGCAGTGCAGATGTTCCACCCCGGGCAGGTGTTTTTCATCCCGCATGGAACAGCCCATGGCATGGCCGCATCCGACGGCTTTGCCGCCTACCGCGTCACCGTCCATCTGCCCGTGCCAGGTGCCGCATGAACGCAACAGCCTTGTGGGCGCGCAGAGGATCGACCGACCACCCTTAAGACACCCGACACCCGGATCGGAGAGAGCACAGTCAACCTGCCGGAACGCTTTGCCAACGCCTGATGCGGGCGATGATCGGGCCGCCCCTCCGCCGGGCGGTCCCCTGTTGCAGGCGCAGGAACCCCGCTAGAATGACAGTGTCAGTCCGCCGACAAGCAAACCCTTTGTGTCGACAAGGTCGGTGTCATGCCAGGTCAGGTCGGCCTTGATGGTCTCGGTCAGCGCATAACTGGCCCCGACGGTCCAGTACCGCCAGGATTCGTTATCGCCAATCGTGGCGGCCAGCGACAGGCCTTCGACCGGGCCGTAATAGTCAACCCGCAATGACCGGTCGAGCGTGTCGGTTTCGTTGGCATACCCGAGGTAAGCCGTCACGAACAGCGCCTCGCTCAGCCCCACGCCACCACTGACCAGCACCTCACCCGAGTTGAACTCGGACGCGCCGGGATAGATGTAATAGCCATAACCGATGTCGTAGTAGAAGGCCCCCGCCTCGCCGCGATAGCCGATGTAGAGGTCGATCTCGCTGTCGGCACCCAGCAGCGCCTCTTCCGCGTTCGTCGCCCAGACGCCGGCATAGAAACCGCCAAAGCCCAGTTCCACATAAGGCTGGATCACCGGCCCATCGGAATACTTGATCCCGTCCGAGACATAGGCTGATCCAAAGGTCAGTGAGCCGGTCACAGTGAACCCGCCCTCCGTGGCAGCAGTTTCGGCATGGGCAAGGCTGGGTAAGGCAAGGCTTGCAGCGACAAGGGCGATCAGACGCATTCCGGTTCCTTTCCAAAGGGGTGCAGACAAGAGAGGCATTGGCTTTGCGGTGAATGGACGCATTTTTGGGACACACCTAGCCGTGCTGGCACAGGAGAATCGCTGTCATTAAATTGTCGCACAGCTTAGTTCATTGAACAAGCATTTAGTCAATTTAGCCTGGGCTTTGTTCCATGGATAGGGGCTGGCTTCAAAGGACGCTGGCGATCAATCCCCCCGCAAGACAGCCTTTGCCGCCTCCCGCCCCGTGATCAGCGCGCCGTGAACGGTGGCGGGCTGGTCGCGCGATGTCGCCTCGCCCGCAAAGTGCAGGCGCCCGTTCCAGTCGGCGCCGAACAGGGCCCTGCGGTCCTTTTTCGAGGTTCCGACCGGATAGAAGGAATAGGCACCAAGCGCAAACGGGTCTTTCCGCCAGCGGCTGATCTGGCTGCCAAGGGGATCGAGGACAGAGCTGCCGAACATCGCCCGCAAGGCCTCCATCGCCGAGGCGGTGGTGTCGCGGTCGTCCAGTGCTTCGATCTCGTCTGCCGTGCGCGCGGCATTGAAGCCTGCCAGCAGCGGCTGGCCGGTGGCGCGCAGATAGCTGGTCCAGTCTCCCCACAGCGTCTGGGCCGGCGAAAGGAAGTCGATCCAGTCTGCGTCCTTGGGCCAGAACTCCCGGTCAAAGCGCAGCACGCATTTGTTCAACAGGCCCATGCCAAGCCCGTCGATGGCGCGCTGGCGCTTGGCCTTAAGGGGTTCGATGAACTGCAGCCGGCCAGACTGCAGAACGCCTAATGGCAGGGTGACAATGGTGCAATCGGCATGATGCAGCCCTTTGGTGGTGGTAACCGATACGCCCCGCAATGTCGGGGCAATGGCGGTAACAGCCTCGTCCAGCCGGACGTCGATGCCCTTGGCGAGATGGGCCAGGATCGGACCGAAACCCGGGGTCACCAGGGCCTCGTCGCCCGGGAAATCGACGCCATCGTCAAAGTGCCAGGCGGACATGCGCGCCCAGTCGCCGGAGTATTCATGCTCGATCCGGGTGTTGATCGCCAACCGGTAAACCGCGCGGTCATGGTCGCTTAGCGCCTGCCAGCCGGGGAAGGCGGTGATGGCGGCTTCCAGTGAAACGTCGGCATCCAGATCGTCCACCGCCGCCCGGGCGCGGTCCAGCAGCTTCAACGCGCGTTTGGCGGGCTTGATGAAGTCGACCGGCTGCCCCGTGTGATCAAAGGTCACGGCCCGGTCATAGGTTGTCGGCGTAAGGCGCAGGCCAACCGCGTGGGCAAGTGCAGTCACCGGGTTGCCCTTGGTGCCGTGAATCCAGCTTGCGCCTAGATCAACGGGCAGGTCGGGCCACAGGTGGCTGGTGTGCGTTCGCCCGCCGATGCGGTCGCGGGCCTCGATCACTGTCACTTCGGCCCCGCCCTTTGCCAGCACATCTGCCGCGCCAAGCCCGGCCATGCCTGCGCCGATGACCAGAACCTGCGGTCTTGACTTGGCCGCCATCAGCCGCGGACCCGCTCGCTTTTCGGGTCGTAGAACGGCGACAGCGACGCGGTCGCAGGGATGCGGCGGTCGTTCACCTCGATCTCGAACCGATGCGCGCGCAGGCGTTCCGCTGTTACGCCGCCGTCCAGTTCCACCATCCCAAGGCCGACCGATGCCCCCAGCGTCGGCCCGAAAGCGCCCGCGCGGATATAGCCCACATCGACTCCGTCGCACAGGACCGGCTCATTCCCGAACAACAGCGGCTCAGGATCGGCCAGCAGGAATTGCACCAGACGACGCTTCAGGGGGCCTGCCGCCTTTTGCGCCAAGAGCGCCTCACGCCCGATGAAATCGGGCTTGGTCATGTCCACGACAAAGCCGAGGCCAACGTCAAACGGTGTGTCGGTATTGTCGATATCCACCGCGAAATCGCGATAGCCCTTTTCCAGCCGCAAGGAGTCCAGCGCCACCAGACCGCAATGCACCACTGGCAGCCCCGCCGCCCGGATCGCACCCGTCAGCGCGTCATGGGCGGCGTGGGAATACTCGGTCGGGATGTAAAGCTCATACCCCAACTCGCCCATGTAGGTGATCCGCACCGCGCGCACCGGCACCGGGCCGACTTCGATCATGCAGCTTTGCCGGAAGGGCAGCCTGTCGTTCGACAGGTCCGCCCCCGACAGCGCCTGCAGAATCTCTCGCGACCGGGGTCCCTGCAGCGACAGGATCGTATAGGCCGAGGTGACATCGGTCACCGTGCAATGCTCGCCGTCGCGGGTCTGGCGGCGCAGCCAGGCGGTGGTGGTCGATTGCAGCACATCGCCGGTGATCAGCAGAAACTCCTCCGGCCCGGTGCGGGTGATCGTCAGGTCCGAAATGATGCCGCCCTGATGGTTCAGCCATTGCGTATAGACGTTGGCACCCACCGGCACCGCGATGGAATTGGCGCTGACCCGGTTCAGCACGGTCTCGGCATCGCGGCCCTGGACGACGACCTTGCCCATGAAGCTTTTGTCGAACAGGCCAGCGGCGTTTCGTGTCGCGTGATGTTCGGCCGCGGCCAGCGCATGCCAGGGCTGGCGGGCGTGGGTGTATTCCACTTTTGGCGGGGGCGCGTCGGGGGAAAACCAGTTTGGCATTTCCCAGCCCGAAAGCTCTACGAAATAGGCGCCCAAGGCGGCATAGCGGTCGTGCAGGGCCAGCCGCCGCAGACCGCGGGCTGTGGTGTGCTTGAAATGCGGCAGGGGGGCAAAGGTAAAGGTATAGCCCAGCGATTTCGGGATGCGTTCGCCCAGATAGGTGCGTGTGGCCTGATGGGGCCGCATCCGCGCCGGGGCAAACCCGGTCACGTCCTGATCTGACTGGCCGGTGGTGACCAGATCGGCCACGATCCGCCCTACCCCGCCCGCCGACAGTATGCCAAGCGAATTCAGCCCGTTGGCAAGGAACAGCCCGTCCACTTCGGGGCTTTCGCCCACAAGGTATGACCCGTCGGGCGTAAAGCTTTCCGGCCCGCAGAAGAAGGTCTTGATCCCTGCGCCGTTCATCACCGGATAGCGGGTGAATGCCTGTTCAAGAAAGGGCGTCATGCGATCCCAGTCGGGCGGCAGGGTCGAAAAGCTCGCGTCCTCGGGGATGCCGTTCAGGTTCCAGGTAGCACCTTCCGGCTCAAACAGGCCGAACAGAAGCCCCCCGCCTTCCTCGCGGACGTAGGTGTAGGTGTCGGGGTCCTCGACCACCGGCATTTCGGGCGTGACCCCGGCCAGCGGCTCGGTCAAGAGGTAGTAATGCTCGGCCGCCTGCAGGGGCACCGGTACGCCCAGCTTTGCGCCCAACTGGCGCGACCACATGCCGGCAGCCAGCACCACCTTGTCGGTGCGAATGTCGCCATGGGCCGTGCGCACGCCTGTCACGCGCGTGCCCTCGGTCAGGATGTCAGTGACGGGCGTGCCCTCATGGATGCGCGCCCCCCGCGCCCGCGCGCCCGCCGCCATCGCCATCGTCGCATCAACCGGATTCACGCGGCCATCGGTGGGGGTGTAGAACCCCGAGAGGATCCCTTTCGTCTCGATCAGCGGAAAGAGGTCGCGGATTTCCGAAGGCGAAATCTCGAACCGCTCCAGCCCTTGGGTGCGGACAAAGTTTGCGTCCCGCTTCATCACCTCGCGCCGTGTCGGATCGCAGGCCAGATGAATATGACCGCATTGCCGGAACCCGGTGGAAAGCCCCGTCTCGGCGGGGAGGTCAAGGTACATCTGCCGTGTGTACTGCTCGATCCAGATCAGGGTATCCGTCGACATGCCGCCCGAAGCGATCAGCCCCGCCGCATGCCAGGTGGTGCCCGAGGTCAGCTTGTCCCGCTCCAGCACCACGACATCACGGACGCCCAGCAGGCCCAGGTGATAGGCGATCGAGATGCCGATGACCCCGCCGCCGATGATGACAACAGGCGCGTGGGAGGGCAGGGGGATCGTCATCAAAGTGTCCCTTCAAACGGCTGCCGGATCAGGCGGGTCCCGAAGGAGCGCCGGCCAGGAAGGGGCGCCGCCGTGCAAGGGTGTCCGCAGGCCGGGAGAACCGAGTTAATTCGCTAAACATTCGTTCAATGAACGCCGGATCAGGCCCCGCTGTCAACGGTTATTGCAAGGGTCGTCCGGTCGTGGCTCAGGGACTGGCAAAGCTGCGGCCTTTCTTCTTTCTGACGAAAGCAGTCGAGGAATCGATGGCGCCTCAGGTTCGTCGGAAGAGGTATGTACGCCATCCATTCTCCATTCTTATGTCGTGATCCGCCCAGAAGCCATGACCTTGCGGACAGCACCTGCGCGCATCCCGCGCAGGGTCGCACAGGCGGCTCCGACAGGCCGGCTCTTCGACATTCTCCAATTACTTCAGAGTTACGGATTTGCTCATCAAGCGGTTCCCGCAATGTCGGCGACCCCCTGAAACGGAGGTTTCCGATGCCTGCCACGACCCAAGCCATCACAGGTCATAAGGCCAATTGCCCCGCCGCCACCGACCATTTCATCGCGTGCCGCGGATCCAAACCCGCGACCCGCATCCGCGCCCGGTTCGACCGGATCAGCCAGGCAGATGCCTTCGCCACCAACTTCGGCGATAGCCGCACAATGAACTGCGCGGTCATCCGCTATCGCACCGAAGACCAAGCACCCGGCCGCGTTGAAGCCCGCGAAACCCACCACAGTGCAGGCCAGTCGTGTCGGCGAGGTGTTGCGCAGGATGTTCAGCCTGAACGTCACGTGGACAACGCGCAGCGATAACCCGGCGACAGGTTTCCGCAAACGCGCTGAAGCCGCCGGCGAACGCTTCCTCTCATTCGACGAAATTCGGCGCCTTGCCGATCCGGAGGCCAACGAAATCGTTCTGCGCAATGGCCGGATCACAGGTTTCGCTGGCTTGCAGGATGCAGGCCAGACCGCCGCCGCCCGCGCCCTGTTCGGCGAGGGCGACGGGTACGACATCCAGATCGACGGCACACCCTCTGCGCCCAAGGGACCGGCGGATGCGTTCGCGGCTCGGGTGGTCCATGTGCCCGCCAACCGCCGTGGCGAACGTCTGGCCGAGGCGCATGCCATCCGCGAAAGCATGGCGTTGCCGCATCTGGGCCCCTGGGTCCGCGCCGGGGTGCTGGCCCGGGTGCGCGAGGCGGATGATGTGGAGCGGGCCGCGCGTGTGATCGGGGTCAGGGCCCCGGGGTGGGAGACGCCGGTCGCATCGCTGTCGGGAGGCAATCAGCAAAAGGTGGTCTTTGCCCGCTTGGGCCTGCAAGCGGGCCGGGTGCTGGTCTTTGACCAGCCGACGCAGGGCGTCGATGTGGCCACCAAGCTGGACCTGAACCGCCAGATTCGGCAGCGCGCCGATGCGGGGGCGGCGGTGGCGGTGATTTCGTCGGACCTGATCGAACTGATCGGCCTGATCGAACTGATCGGCCTGTCCCACCGGATCATGGTCTTTGCCGATGGCGGCCCGGTTGGCGAGGTAGACGCGGCCGACACCTCCGAAGCGGGCCTGATGTCGCTGGCGGTGACCGCCACACGGCGCAAGGCGGATGCGCCGACTGCCGTAAAGGGCAATCGCGGCCCCCTGTTCGGGCGCTATGGTCCGGCGGCGCTGCTGTTATTGCTGGTCGTGGCCATCTTTGCGGTGAAGGCGGCGAACACGGCGTCCTTCTTTGCCCCGCGCAATGTGGGTGCGGTGGCGGGGCAGGCGGCCCCCTTGTTGTTCGCGGCACTGGGGAAGATGGCGGTCATCCTTCTGGGGGTTCGGCCACAGCATCGGGCCGGTCATCAGTCTGGTCACCACCATCGCGTCCTAACTTCTGGCCCCCGATGCGCCGGTGCCGGTGGCGCTTGGCATTGTGGCCTGTCTGGCGGCGGGGTTGGCGGCGGGCATGGTCAATGCCGCCGTTATCGTCCTGTACCGCATCCCCGATCTGGTGGCGACGCTTGGCACATTCTCGGTCGTGCAGGGTCTGGCGCTGATCGTGCGGCCGGCCCCCGGGGGCACACTTGACCCCGAGGTGGCAGGCGCAATCATGGAGCGGGTGGGCCGGTTGCCGCTGATCTTTGTGGCGGCGGCGGTGGTGTTCGTTCTGGCTTAGGCCGTGCTGGTGCGCGGACGGCTTGGGGCGCGGCTTTATGCGCTTGGCGGCAGTGCCGAGGCAGCGGCAGTGGCGGGCATCCCGGGGGACCGGTTGCGCGCCATGGCCTATGTGTTCAGCGGGCTGATGGCGGCCATCGCGGGGCTGGTCATCGCCGCGGGGATCGGATCGGGCGAAGCCGCTAATATGCCGACCGAGGCCGAGCTTGCACGCGAGGTGGCGGTACGCCGTTCCACCGTGCGTGAGGTGGTGCGCGTGCTGGTCAGCAAGGGCATGCTGGAAGTGCGGCCCCGCAACGGCACCCGCGTCTGCCCGCGATCACAGTGGCGCCAGCTTGACCGCGACCTTGTGCGATGGACCTTTGCCGAAGGGCCTGATCCGTCGCTGTTGCGCGACCTGATCGAGATGCGGCGCATCGTTGAACCGGGATCGGCGGCATTGGCTGCGTCGGACCTGCTGACGCTGGAAACCGCGTACCACGCGATGGAGGCGGCATTGCCGCATGACATCAGGGCCTGTGTCGCCGCCGATGTGGCGTCATACGGCGCGGCGTCGGCGGGCCCTGCTGAGCGCCGGATGCGCGCTCAGGCCACCCTTGCCGCCGCCACTGACGCGTCGAGAATGTCCATCGCTTCGGCGAAATGGGCATCGGGAATGGTGATCGGCGCAAGAAACCGCACCACGTTGCCATAGACGCCGCAGGTCAACAGAATCAGGCCGCGTTTTTGCGCCTCCAGCCGGACGCGGTTGGTGAAACCTGCGTCGGGCTCATGGGTCGCGGGGTTGGCGAACTCGACCGCCACCATGAAGCCGGGACCACGGATGTCGATGATCTCGGGCGTGACCGACCGTATCCCCTCAAGTCGCTGCTTGAGGCGACCGCCAAGCTCGTTGGCGCGGGCGCAGAGGTTTTCATCCTCGATCACATCAAGCACGGCATTGGCAGCCGCAATACCAAGGGGGTTGCCCGCATAGGTGCCACCAAGGCCCCCCGGATTGGCCGCATCCATCAGTGACGCCTTGCCGGTGACGGCAGCCAGCGGCAACCCGCCCGCCAGACCCTTGGCCATGGTGGTGAGGTCGGCGGCAACGCCGTGTTCCTCCATGGCGAACAGACGCCCGGTGCGGGCAAAGCCGGTCTGCACCTCATCCGCGATCATCACGATGCCGTGGTCGTCACACAGCTTGCGCAGGCTGCGGACAAGGTCGGTCGGCGCGGGGTAGAACCCGCCCTCGCCCTGCACGGGTTCAAAGATGATGGCGGCCACGCGGGTGGGGTCGAGGTCGGCCTTGAACAGCTTTTCGATGCCCTTCATCGCGTCGGCGGTCGAAATGCCGTGCGGGCCCATCGGGAAGGGCACATGGTAGACATCCGGCATCATCGTGCCAAACCCCTTCTTGTAGGGTTCGACCTTGCCGGTCATCGCCATGCCCATGAACGTGCGTCCGTGAAAGCCGCCGCCAAAGGCGATCACGGCATTCCGTCCGGTGGCAATGCGGGCGATCTTGACGGCGTTTTCGCAGGCCTCGGCCCCCGTCGTCACGAAGATGGTCTTTTTCACCCAGTCGCCTGGCACCTTGTCATTCAGGCGCTCGGCAAGGCGGATGTAGTTCTCGTAGGGCATCACCTGATGGCAGGTGTGGGTGAAGCGGCTCATCTGTTCGGTGACGGCAGCCATCACGCGGGGGTGGCAGTGGCCGGTGTTCACAACGGCAATGCCGGCAGCAAAGTCGATGTAGCGGTTGCCCTCGATATCCCAGACCTCGGCATTCAGGGCGCGGTCGACGTAGATCTGGGTCATCATGCCCACCCCGCGCGATATCGCGCTGTCGCGCCGCTTGGCCACTTCTGCGTTCAGCATGATCGGTCGTTGCCCCCTTCGCTGCATCTCGACGCCATTTCACGCTTTTTCGGGGCCGGGTTCAACGGGGGTTCGTGGGGTAAATGGTGGGTAGGGCGCAAGGATCGGCGGGCATCGGGGGTCATCGGCGGATAATCTTCAGTTGTCCCGCTGAAAAGCCGGAATGTGGGTGGCGATGAAGGCCGGGGCGCTGCCCCGGACCCCGGGATATTTGAGCAAAGCTGAAAGGGGGGGCGTCAGGTCTTTGCTTCGCCCTGCATCAGGCGGTCGGACTTGCGGCGCACGAGGACGCCGCGCAGGTCGTGCATGGCCATCAAAAGGGCATCGGTCACCGTCTCCAACTGGTCATCCGTGGCGCGGACCTGCGCCCATTGTGCGGTCAGGTTCAGGTGATCGACCGTCCGCAGGATGTCGTCCACCTCGCGCAGGGCCAGTTGCGCCTGCCGCCGTTCCAGCCAGATGCGGATCGCAGCCGTGTCTTCGGGGGTCAGCTTGCGGTCGCCGTGGGCCTTGATGTCGCCGGTCTTGGTGTTGACCGTGGCAATCTGGTCCATCTCGATCCGCCGCTGGCGGTTCTCGGCGTCGACCCGAAACACGACGGCGCCGTTGTCGCGGATGCGGAAGTAATGGTCCGGCAGGTCGCCCGGCATGGCTGTTCAGGTCCCGTTCTGCAACACGCGGATCAGACTGCCATCCGCATCGACAAGCGCGAACATGCGGGGCACGGGCGGGCGATGCAAGATGTCTGTCAACCGCGGGATCGAGCGGTCATCGCGCGGAAGGTCCAGTGTGGACCATGCGGCATGCAGGGCGTCCAGATCATCGACACGCAGGCAGGCCGAGAACCAGCTTGACCATTTGTCAACCTCGGGGTGGGGAAAGAACTCGACCGTCATGTCGCCGCGTTCCAGGATCATCCACTGCGGATCGCGGTAGCTGACGCCAAAACCAAGCGCGCCCCAGAACGCGGCCGTCGCGTCGAAATCGCGCGCGGGCAGGTTCGGGGTGGCGTAGTCGGTCACTTCAGCGCCTTGCAGAAGGTCTGGATGCGGGTGCAGGCCTCAGTCAATGCAGCGTCCGATGTAGCGTAGCTGACGCGGAAGTTGGGGCTGACGCCGAACGCCGCACCGAACACGACGGCGACGCCGGTTTCCTCCAGAAGGGCGGTCGCGAACACCTCGTCATCGGTAATCTTCGTGCCTGCGGGGCTGGTCTTGCCGATGCAGCCTGCGATGTCGGGATAGACGTAGAACGCCCCCTCGGGGGTCGGGCAGATGATGCCCGGGGCGTCGTTCAGCATGCGCACGACCAGATCGCGGCGGCGCTGGAACAGGGCGCGGTTCTCGGCCAGGAAATCCTGCGGCCCGTTCAGCCCCTCAAGTGCCGCGTATTGCGACACCGAACTGGGGTTCGAGGTGGATTGCGACTGGATTGTGCCCATCGCCTTGATAAGCGCCACCGGCCCCGCCGCATAGCCGATCCGCCAGCCGGTCATCGCATAGGCCTTGGACACGCCGTTGCAGGTCAGCGTCCGGTCATACAGGCCCGGTTCCACCTGTGCCGGTGTGGTGAATTCGAAATCGTCGAACACCAGGTGTTCGTACATGTCGTCGGACATCACCCAGACCTGCGGGTGGCGCATCAGCACGTCGCACAGCGCACGCAGTTCCGCCCGCGTGTACCCCGCCCCGGTGGGGTTTGAGGGCGAGTTGAAGATGAACCACTTGGTGCGGGGCGTGATCGCGGCCTCAAGCTGTGCGGGGGTCAGCTTGAACGCGCTGTCGATGCCGCAGACCACGGGCACGGGGGTGCCGCCGGCCAGCAGCACCATGTCGGGATAGGACACCCAATAGGGGGCCGGAATGATCACCTCGTCGCCGGGGTTACAGGTGGCTATCAGCGCGTTGTACAGGATCTGCTTGCCGCCCGTGCCGACCGATACCTGAGCGGGTGTGTAGGTAAGCCCGTTTTCGCGCAGGTACTTGGCACATATGGCCTTTTTCAGCTCGGGGATGCCGTCGACGGCGGTGTACTTGGTCTTGCCCCCGTCGATTGCCCGCTTGGCCGCGTCCTTGATGTTCTGCGGCGTGTCAAAATCGGGCTCGCCTGCGCCAAGGCCGATGACGTCGCGGCCCTGCGCCTTTAGCTCGGCGGCCTTGGTGGTGACGGCGATGGTGGGCGACGGTTTCACGCGCGCAAGCGTGTCGGAGAGGAAGGCCATGGGCGGGGTTTCCTTGCTGGTCGAGCCCTTCTAGGGTGCCGGCCGGCGGGGTTCAAGCAGGATGGGACGATGGAGACCGACGCGGTGGCCCGAAAGCGGCTGAAGATACGGGCCTGGCGGCGCGGGTTGCGCGAGATGGACCTGATCCTTGGCCCTTATGCCGATGCGCATCTGGCAGGGATGGAAGGGGCGGCGCTGGCACTGTTCGACGCGCTGCTGGACGAAAATGACAAGGACCTCTTGCCCTGGGTCATGGGCCAGGCACCCCGTCCCGCAAGGTATGCGGTGCTGCTTGGCCATGTCGCCGATCATGCGGGTGCGCGGCTGATCCGGTGATTTTGGCGTGAAATCGTCACGAGTTTACGGAATGTTTGTGGTTTGTGCTGATTCTGCCCCCAAGGTTGCGGATAGCGGAGGCAGCAATGCAGCAGGAACTTCTGGACGGGTCGCGCAGGGCATTGATGACGGGCTATCTCGAAAGCCTGTCGTTGGTCGAGCGGCTTCATCGTCTGTTACTGGACGTCATCAAGGACGAATTCGAACGGCTGGGTGTGCTTGAGATCAACTCGGTGCAGGCGCTCTTGCTGTTCAACGTCGGCGAGAATGAGGTGACGGCGGGTGAGTTGAAGACGCGCGGTTACTACCAGGGGTCGAACGTCAGCTACAACCTCAAGAAGCTGGTCGATCTGGGCTATATGCATCATCAGCGGTCCGAGGTGGACCGCCGCTCGGTCCGGGTGCGGCTGACGGAAAAGGGCAGGCGCCTGCGCACCATGCTGAACGAGCTGTTCGCCCGCCATGCCGAGGGGCTGGAGCGCCGCGGCATCATCGACGCCGCGGGGATGGAAGACATCAATACCAACCTCAAACGGATGGAGCGGTACTGGACCGACCAGATCCGGTACATTTACTGACCATAAGGCCGTGGCGTCACACCTGTGTTGCCTAACGCCACAGCCAGGCGCGGCTGGCCATCGCGCCCTGAGCCTTGGCCAGAAGGCGGTTGGCCAGCCCCGGCGACGGCACGACGCCGCTTGCCAACCGTTCCGCCACCACTTCGGGCGGGCAGGGGCGGCGGGTGACGGGGTCGTAACAGCGCGGATAGGCGATGAGGGCAGCATGGGCCAGCGCCAGCAGTGCAGGGCGGGGCAGGGGGTGACCGTCGGGCGCATGGCGGCGGCGGTCAGGGACGGGGCCAAGGTCGGTGGTCAGGCCCCAGCCAGCATAGAACGGCGCGCCAAGGCAGGTTACCGGGCGCCCGCGCAACAGCGCCTCGAACCCCAGAAGCGAGGTCATCGTCCAGACCTCATCGCAGGCAGCAATGAGGGCGGTAGGGTCGGCGCGGTCGGCCACCACATCGGCCAGCCCTGCCAGATCGGCGGCGGCCACAAGCCCGGGGCGCAAGCCGGCCTCGACGTCAGGGTGAGGTTTGTAGACCAGCACGGCGTCCGGCCGCGCGGCGCGGACCGCCTGCAACAGCGCAAGGTTGGTCCGCACGTCGCCCGCACCAAGGCGGATCGACGCGTCATCCTCGACCTGCCCCGGCACCAGCACGCAGTGTCCTTCGGGCAGGGCCGGGGCCACGCCGGACAGGTTGTATTTGGTCACCCCGTCCGCCACCAGCCGCGCCACCAGCGCCTCGGCGCGGGCAATGCCGCCCGGTGCCACCGGGCCCGCGATCAGCGCCTCAAGCCGGCTGGGGCGGGTCGGGTCATAGTAGATGCCAAGGTCGTCGGTCACCAGGCTGAGCGGGGGGATGAGGTCGGCTCCAAGGCCGCGCGACCGCAGAAAACCATCCTCTACCCGCAGGATGCGGGGGGCGGTCAGGCCGGGGGGTTCCTTGCCGGCCCAGACCAAAAGGCTGCGCCCGGTGTCGCGGGCCTTGCGGTCGGCTTTCGCGGGATCGTCGGTGAATGTGAGCGGTTTTTGCTGCCCGAACACCGCCTGCAAGCGCGCGCGTTTCCACAGCCGCATGCCCAGCGCCACATGGCCATGCCGGTCCTCGCGCCAGGCGCGGGTTTCGGCCTCCAACTGGTCAACCGCCTCTTCAAATCGGCACAGACGGTCGCGGCACGGGTCGTACCAGACAGGGGCCAGGATCATCGCAGCGGCAAACAACTGTGCTGCCGTCAGGCGGCGGGTGCGGCGGGGCACCGGGCGCTCGTCTTGCGTGAGGCCCCAGCCCGCATAGAAAGGCTGCCCCCAGACGCGCGGACGGTGACCGGCAAGGATCGCCTCGAACCCCATTTGCGACGACAGGGTATGGACCGCAATCGCCCCCTCCAAGAGTTGCCAAGGCGAGACGGAATCGGTCAGGATCGTCACCCGGTCGCTGGCGCTTTGCGGGCCATAATGGCCGGGGCGGAGGCCCATGGCGGTTTCGGGGTGGGTCTTGATGACCACCCGCACGCCCGGATGATCGTCAAGGGCCGCGCCCAGCATCTCGGCAAAAGACGCCTCGGGCGCCCCCGAGTGGCGGACCGAGGCATCGCCCCGGGTCTGATCGACGACCAGCACATAGCCGGGGGCGGGCAGGGGGGCTTGGGGGTCATGGATATTGTATTTGGACAAGTCGAGGTAACGGATACGGGCTATTCCGTCCCGCGAACGCTGCAAAAGGTTCGAATTGTCCAAGGCATGTCGGGCAAGGATCGTCTCCAGCCGCGACGGTGCAGAAGCATCGAAATGCACACCAAGGGGGTCGATCAGCAGCCCGATCCCCGGATCGCCCGCGCGTCCGGGCCGGAGTGAGCGCAGGAACGCATCCTCGATCCGCACCAGCGGCACGCCGCGCCGCGCCGCGACTGCCTCACCCCGCGCGGCATAGGGCGAGCGGCCCCAGACGGCGACGCCGTCCGCAGGTCCGGGCAGGCCAAGGTGCAGGTCGTGCCCGGCAAGCGCAAGGATGCGGCGCAGACGCCGGTCGCGCAAAAAACCGGCGTTGTAAAAGAACAGCCGCCGGGGAATGTCCCCGGCGGCCATATCGGGCGCATCCATCCCCGTCTCAGCCGCCGGCAGCAGAGGTGACGGTTCCCGCCGCAGAGGCCGTGCCGGTGATCGCCGTCAGCGTTTTCTGCCACTGCACGAACGGCGCCTCGGTGACATAGACCGTATCGCCGTCGCGCACGAGGAAATCGCGCGCCTCGAACATGCCGGTCGGGGCGGTCAGATCCAGCACATAGACCATTCGCTGGTCGCCCTGAAGGTCATTTCGGCCAAGGACGGCATTGGCAATCTCGGCCGGTTCGTTGCGGAACACGAACACGCCGGTCGGATCGGCCAGCGAGGTGACCAGACCGCCGACCGTGGCGATGGCCTCGATGGCGGACAGGGTCTGTGTGGTGAAGGGTACGCGGTTCTGCGCGCCGGTGGCGCCCAGTGCCACGAAGGCGCGGGTGTCGTTTTCCACCACGATCCGGTCACCCGCCCTGAGCGCGATGTCGAGCGAGGGGTTGGCGTACAGATCTTCAAGCCAGATCTTGCCGGTCTGCCCGCCGCGTGTGACGCGCACGATAGCGACTGAAGGTTCCAGCGCCACTCCGCCCGCACGGGCGATCATCGCGGTCAGGGTGCGAGTGGGACGCTCAATCGGATAAACGCCCTGCGCACCCACCCCGCCCGAGACCGACACAGTCGCCCCATCGCCCGCGACGCGGCTGACCGTGACCTGCGGGTCGGGTGTCTGGCTGTCCAACTTGCGCGCGATGGCCGAGCGCAGTGCCTCGGTCGAGTTGCCGGCGGCCTTGATGCGCCCGGCGTAGGGCACGAAGATGAACCCCTGCCCATCCACCTGCACCGTTTCCAGCGCCGATACGCGCTGTCCGGTGTTGCCCAGGAGGGGGTCATCCTTGACGTTCTCGAAGATCGTCAGTGACAGCGTGTCACCGGCCGAAATCGTGTCCGACCCCACCACCCCCGCATTGCGGAAGTTGGACCCGAACCCAAGCGCCGGTGTGACCGACGTGGCGCGCGTCACACGCGGGTTCACGGTGACGATGAAGGCGTCACCTTCCTTGAGGACGGACCCCTTGAAGATTTCGGCCTTGTTCGGCCCACTGCGCGGCAGCCCGCATCCCGCAACGGCAAACATCGCCGTCACAAGCATCAGGCTCCGGGCGGTGCCGGAGACGTTTTTTCTCACTGCTCGAACTCCTTTTGGAGCGTTGCCTCAACTTTTTTTGTCAACTTACAGAAAGGCATGTAAAAATGCCAGTCTTGCGGTCAGGGGTCAGTTGACGAGCCGCAACTGTTGCCGTGGTGCCGCGTTGCCCGAGGTGAGGGCGTCATAGGGATCCTGGTCGGCCAGCATCATGTCTACCACCTGTCGTAGCAACTCGCGCCGCCCACGCGAGGCATAGAAGCCACCGGGCACCTGAGACGTTTCCAGAAGGTAATGGCGATAGTCGCGGTAGGCGCGGCTGTCGGGCCTTGTCGGGCCCGCAAAGAAGTCATGCAGGGGTTGGGCCGACACAAATTCAGGCTTGTCATAGACCGCCTGCCCGAAGGTCTTGAGCGGTAGGCCGCGCCAAAGCACCTGTTGTCCGGCGGTCGAATTGACCGTGACCGCACTGCGCGCGCCGTTCAAAAGGCCCGCCAGCTTGCCCCCCCGCACGAAATGCACCCGCCCCTTGACGCCATGCAGCGCCGCCAGCCGCCGGATTTCGCGCGCGACGGGCACGCGGCCATCCTCAAGCGGGTGCGCCTTGAACACCAGATGGTGATGCGGTGCGGCACCGCGGGCAAAGCCGGTGACGACGACCTCAAGGAATTCGGTCATCGTGCGAAAGGGGGAGTGCATCTGGAAACTTGCGTCATGTTCCAGTTGCAACAGCACCAGATGATAGGGAAATCCACCATGCCGGATGCGGAAAGTGGCAAGCATCCGCTCCCACCGGTGGAACGGCATCAACAGGATGCGGCGGACGTACAGCATGAACTCTTGCCCCACCGTCAGCGCACGGTGCGGGCGGAAGTTGCGGAAGTCCCAGAACCCGGTCAACACGAACCAGTGATACAGCGCGCCCCAGAACATGTGCTGGCGCATGTCGCCCCAGCGGGCAGGCGCATCGGGCAGGTCCATGTCGGATTGCGCCAATGCTGCCTGCATGTCGCGCAGTGACAGCGTCATCAGGCGCGAATGACCGTTCGAACCGCCGCGTTCGTAAGTCACCCAATGCGGCCGCAGATACCCCTCTTCGAACACATGCACGGTGATCCCCGCTGCGCGCGCAATGCGGGCGGCATGGGCATGGATGGGGCGCGTGTCGCCATAGAGCACGATATCGGTGATCTGCCGGGCGGCGATGAGGGCGGTGAACGCGGCCGGCCATTCCTCGGGCGTGCCGCGAAAGGGGATGAAGGTCGCGGCATCGGGCCAGAACGCCCGGTCGCCCCGGTTGAAGCCCACGCGTGCGACCTCTGCCCCCGACTTGGCCAGCATCCGGCCCAGTCGGTGGAAAAAGGGGCCATGCGGCCCCTGCAGCAGAAGAAAACGGCGGCCTTCGCCGGTCAGTCGCATGTGCAGGCGTCCTTTGCCCCCTGATGTCCACCCTTGCCGCAGAAGGGTAAAGGGGAAGTTCACCCGTTAACATGCAATCCGAAGCGGGCCGATTTATGGCGGGCCTTGCACCGGCCCGGAGCTTGCGCTTACCTGCCGCGCGAAACAGGAGGCAAATGCCATGTTCACCGGGATCGTGACCGATGTGGGCCGTGTTCTGACACTGGACCGGCAGGGTGACCTGCGGGCGCGGATCGGCACCGGGTTTGACACTGCCACCCTCGCCATCGGCGCCTCGGTCGCCTGCGACGGGGTGTGCCTGACGGCGGTGGCCATCGGCGACGGCTGGTTCGAGGTGCAGGTGTCGGGCGAGACGTTGTCGAAAACCACCGTCGGCGGATGGGTCGTGGGGCGCCGGATCAACCTAGAGCGCGCGCTGAAGGTGGGGGACGAGCTGGGCGGTCACATCGTGTCGGGCCATGTCGACGGTCTGGCGCATGTGGTAGCGACCCGGCCCGAAGGCGACAGCCTGCGCGTGACCTTCCGGGCACCTGACGCGCTGGCGGGGTTCATCGCGTCCAAGGGCTCGGTCTGTCTGAACGGCACCTCGCTGACCGTGAACGAGGTCGAAGGTACTGATTTCGGCATCAACTTCATTCCCCACACCCAAGGGGCCACAACCTGGGGCGATGTCGCGGTGGGCGACGCGGTCAATCTCGAGATCGACACCCTGGCGCGGTACGTCGCGCGGTTGCGCGAGTGGGGCCATTGATCGGCCACAACGGCGGCCCGACGATGCAGGCCGGAGCCACCTGGCGCAGGCATTGCTGGACGCATGCCCGGGCGCGGCTGTTGCCCCACCTGCCCGTCGAGGTGCTGCGCGGGCGGCTGCGGCGGGCGGCGGAACTGGGGCTGGACTACCAAAGCTATGCGGGCATTCGGGCCGCGACCGGGCATGATGTGGTGGCCGTGCTGTTCTCGTCCAACGCGCTCAGGGCGCACAGTCACATCCCGACCGACCGACTGGCCAAGCTGGCGGCTGTAACCGGAACCGACCGTATCGGCCTCGCTTCACGACCGCTTTCTGCCCCGGCGCTTTTGCGGGCGGTGGGTGGGATACTTGATGCGGCCCATCCCGCGCCGGACCATCTGGCCGGATGGTCCGAAACCCGCAGCACACTGCGCCGCGCGCTTGGGCGCATTCCCGGCGACCGGGCGATCCTGATCGGCGCACACGCGCTTGAGGCCGACTGGTGTGCCGCAGGTGGGCTGGCAGGCTACCTGACGGAAATGCGCTACTTCGCCGCCACGTCCTGACCCTGTTTCCAGCTTCACCTTGCACAAATACTCCACGGGGGGGCCGGGGGGTGTGAAACCCCCCGGCCTTCGCCGGCCACAAGCGCAAGCTGTCAGACCGCGCGCAAGATCCCCAACCGGGGGATTTCGATGGCCGGACAGCGGTTCATCACCACGCGCAGGCCGGCATCCCGTGCCCGCGCCGCAGCGGCGTCGTCGCGCACGCCAAGTTGCATCCAGACTGACCTGGCACCGATGGCGATGGCCTCGTCCACCACCGCGCCCGCGTCTTCCGACCGCCGGAAGATGTCGACTACGTCGACCCGCCCGTCGATGGCGGCAAGGTTGTGCTGCACAATCTCACCCAGGGCCGTCTTTCCGGCCTGACCGGGATTGACCGGGATCACCCGATACCCGAGCCCCGCAAGATAGGCCGCGACGCCGTGGCTGGGCCGGTCGGGGTTCGGCGACCAGCCGACAATGGCGATCACGCGGGCCGTGGTCAGGATGGCCCGGATGTCGGGTTCGGTGGCGTCGGGCATTGAGACACTCCCCTGGCGGAACACCAGCCTGCCGCGCTCCACGGGCGACCGCAAGTGGCCCGAAAAAAAGCGCCCGAACCAGAAGGCCGGGCGCAGTCGCGGAACGAGGGACAGTGGATGAGGGCGGGGTTCCGGCCCGCCGCTCGCATCACACATGGGGTGTCGTTCGGGCGGTACCAGAGGGGTTCGCACAAGTGTGAACAGGGGCCGTCAACCAGCCCGCGTGCTGGCGGCATACAAAGCAACCGCCGCCGCGTTTGAGACGTTGAGCGAGCCAAAGCCATCTTGCGCCGGGATCCGCACCAGATGGTCGCAAGTATCGCGTGTCTTGTCGCGCAGGCCCGGCCCCTCGGCCCCCAAGACCAGCCCGACGGGCCGCGCCCCTGCCATCGCCAGCCCCACGGCCAAAGACACTTCGGCCGCGCCGTCAAGGCCCAGAAGGACATAGCCCATGCCCTGCAGCCGCTCCATCGCCTCGGCCAGATTGGTCACGCGCAGATAGGGCTGGCGTTCCAGCGCACCGCTGGCGGTTTTGGCCAGCGCGCCGGTTTCGGGCGCGGAATGGCGCAGGGGGGCGATCACCGCGCGCGCGCCGAACACCTCGGCGGACCGCAAGACGGCGCCCACGTTGTGCGGATCGGTCACCCGGTCCAGCACCACGACCAATGGCAAGCCTTCGCCCGCTGCTGCCAGATCGTCCAGTGACCCCCAGGTCAGCGCCTTGACCTCAAGTGCCGCCCCCTGATGCACTGATCCTTCGTCGATCGGCACCTCGAACCGGCGCGGGTCGACCACTTCGGGGGTCAGGCCTGCCACCGCCACGGCATCCTCCAGCCGGTCAAGCGCGTTCTTGGTCACCACAAGGCGCAGCTTTTCACGGCGGGGGTTCAGAAGGGCATCGCGCACGGCATGCAGGCCAAAAAGCCACAGCGTCTCGCGTCCGGCATCGCGGCGGGCGCGTTCCTTGTCGACCACCCAGTCGGGTTTCTTCATGGCTTGGCTCCCCTGGCCTGATGCACCCCACCAGCACGGGCATCGCCTTATTGCATGGACTGCGCCAAGGGAAGCGTCGGCGCGCAGCATGATCGGCCGGAACCGCCTTGACGCCCCCCGGACCCTTCGCTATTTCCCCGGTCCAGAGTGGGCGACGCGCTGCAAGGTGCGGCAGGAGACTGTAACTCTCCCGGGGCGACCCGTGCCTGGTTCGATTCCAGGGTCGCCCACCAA
>JBBQXK010000049.1:0-26913 GCA_038209775.1 Rhodobacterales bacterium
GAAGCAACAAGAACCCACAAGACAGTGAAGCTGACACCTACATCATCGGGCCGAAACCCTAGTAGGCCGATATGCTGCGATCAGACGCCGATGCGCCCAAACCGCCCGCATATCCCTTCAATAACCAAATTTTCAAAGAGCCAGGGCACAAAACAGATCGGAGACGCCAGCTTCCCAGCGTATTTCCGACCGCTTCATTCCCAGATTTTTCCAGCTTGCGCCGTCACCGCATCAGTCCAAACCGCGTCGCCGCGTCGTTCCGCTTCGGTGAGGCGCTGTTTAGGGGTGTCTGCCGGGGGCCGCAAGCATAAAAATCGCTTATTCTGCGAAATTTCTGCGCAACAGCGGGCAAGTGCCTTGTTTTGCTGGAAGAACGGGCGTTTTACGGCAGCGTCAGATGGCCCCCGAACCGCCGAATCCCGCCCTTTGGTAGGTGATCCGCCCCCCTGACACGGTCATTGCGATTCCCGTCATGCCCAGGTTCGCCGGTGCTATCGCCTCGATATCACCGTCGATCACCACCACATCCGCCGCCAGCCCCACCACCAGCCTGCCCGTCAGCCCCTCCATGTGCGCGGCCCACGCACCGCCTGCGGTATAGGCGTACAGGGTCTGCATCAGCCCCAGCCGCTCATCGGCGGCGCCCTCATAGGGTACCCGGGTCAGCGCGGCCTGAATGCCCCGCATCACGCAAACATCGGTCACCGGCCAGTCGCTGGCATAGGCGACCTTGGCGCCATGGTCGGCCAGCGTCTTCCACAGATAGGCGTCAGGCCAGCGATGACGCTCCATCACGGTCTCCATCGTGCCCATCGGGAAATCCATCACGCCGGGCGGATGCGGCGGTTGCAGGCTGGCGGTGATGCCAAGTGCCCCCAGTCGCGGCACATCGGCACGGTCGATCAGTTCGATATGCTCGATCCGGTGGCGCAAGTCGCGATGGCCGTTGGCGTCCCCAGCCGCCTGATACCCGTCGATGGTCACCCGCACTGCCCCGTCGCCGATGGCATGAACGGCAATCTGCAGACCGCGCCGGTCAATCTCGGTGCAGATGGCCTTGAAGCGTTCGGACTCGAACAAGGGTTCCGAACGGTGCCCCGGCACCCCCGGATAGTCGTTCAGCATATAGGCGGTGCGACTGTCGACCACGCCGTCCATGAACATCTTGACGAAGCCCGAGGTGACCCATTCTCCGTCAAACTCGGCGGCCATGGCCGTGGCGCGGTCCAGTTCCGACAGGTCCATGTGCGGCTTGAAATGGAACGGCACCTTGACCCTTGCGATCAGCCGCCCCTCCTGCGCCATCTCGCGCAGCAGCACGCAGGTATAGCGGTTGCCGTCCATGTTCACCATCGAGGTGATGCCATGCGCCGCACAATGCGCAAGGCCCGCCGCGATCTTGTCCTTGTCCATTGCGCGCTGTGCCGTATCTGGCCATGGGTCCGGCTCGCCCCCCGTGGCGATACCCAGTTGCAGATGCGCTTCGCCGCCAAGGGCCATCACCGGCGCAAAGGCCTCGAACTCACGCAACTCGCCGGTGGCGGTGCCGTCGTCGCCCATCACCACCTCGTGCCCACGCGGCATCACAGCGCCGTTCAGGATGCCGGCGGCGCTCAGGGCGGCGGTATTGGCCCAGACGGTGTGGTGATCGGGCGACATCATCGCGATGGGGCGGTCGGCGATGATGCGGTCAAGGTCATGGCGGGTGGTGGGCGCGCCCAGCATGTCATACCCCGCACCCTGCGCCATCAGCAGGGGCGCATCTGCGTGCCGGGCGGCATAGCCCGCAAAGGCGGCGGCAAGGGCATCAAACCCCGCAAGGCCGCCGATCTGCAACTGCGTCAGTTCCGCGCCCCCCAGCACCAGATGCAGGTGGCTTTCGACAAACCCCGGCAGCACGGTACGCCCGCCGCAATCGATGACCCGGCTCTCTGGCCCGGCCATCGCTGCCACCTCATCCCCGCCGACAGCGGCAATGCGGCCACCGGCAAGCGTCAGTGTCGTGGCACGGGGGCGGGATGTGTCCATCGTCAGAACCCGTGCGTTCGTCAGGATCAGATCAGGGGGCATCTTGCAGACTTTCGGCAAAGGGCATTTCGGGGCAGACCGACGGCGGGGGAGGGACTGGCGCGGCAGGTGAACCCCGGGTTGATCACCGTCGTCGCACCCTGCCCCGCCACTGATTCCCCCGCCACCAAATGAACCACCCATGCCGCGCCCTGTCACCCCCGGCGGAAAACCGCCGCGCAAACCGGGCGTGGCCCCTTGACCGGGCACCCCCCTTCGTCCCTTATCGCCGCTTGTCGCCGCTGCCGCGAACCGACCGAGGGAGAAGCCATTGTCCACCCTGACCGACAGCGAAACGAAACCCGCCGCCCCGCCGGCACGCCCGCCGGGCCGGTCGGTGCTGGCCGCCGACCTGCGCATCATCGGCGACATCGTCGCCGAAGGTACCATCGAAGTGATGGGCGAGGTTGAGGGTTCCGTGCGTGCCAAGGCCTTTGTCGTGGCACAGGATGGCCGGATGGAAGGCACCGTGACCGCCGAGTCGGTTGAGTTCCGGGGTCAGATGCTGGGTTCGGTCGCGTGCAGTTCGCTGACGCTGCGGTCAGCCGCACAGGTCAAGGCGGATATCGTCTATACGACGCTTACCATCGAAAGCGGCGCACAGATCGACGGGTCGTTCCGCAAGCCCAAGGCCTGATCCGTCAGTTCTTCGGCAGCAACGCCACCGGTGCATTTTCGTCTTGCCAAAAGTCCAGCGCGGGGCGGTCCGTCACCATGGTTGACCGCTTGAAATCGCACACCAGTTCGCCGTTCTCGACCGTCGACGCCACGATCAGCGCCGTACACAGGTGGCGGCTTCCGTCATAGATATCGACCAGACCGCGCAGGTGCGGGGCCATCGCTGCGTCGATCACCATGCCCTCTTCGTGCAGCCGCAAGATCGGATAGACCGCCTCGCCCACCTGCACCCGCAGCCGTGACCGCCGCTTGGCGGCGCGGCGTTGCGCCGCATCCAACCCGTCCCGCACGTCCTGAGGCAGAAACTCCAGCATGATGAACCTCCGTTAACCGTCAGGATGCCGTCGATTCGTTCAATTTCAAGGCAGTTTGCGAAAATTTCGTGTGCGGCGGGGGCGTTGGCCCATTCAACAGGTCAGCCGTGCCGGAAATGACACGCGCTGCGCCGCAGCAACAGGTTGTCAGGGCGGCATCCTTGGGCTTTCCTGCGCGCGAATCGGGCGGATGGGCAAATGGACGGGCAGGCAAAGGGAATCGGGGGTGCGCCAGACCATGGCGGCGGCGTTGACGCCGCAGTGACACAGTACGGCGGCCTGCGCGGCGATTGGCTGGATCTGTCGACCGGGATCAATCCCTGTGCCTATCCGCTGCCGCCCCTGCCCGCCGAGGCCTGGACGGCCCTGCCTGACATTGCCGCAACCACAGCCCTGACCGACGCCGCCCGCCGGTTCTGGCAGGTGCCACCGGGTGCCGCCGTGCTGGCAGCCCCCGGCGCGTCGGCGCTGATCGCACGCCTGCCGATGTTGGCCGCACCGGGCCGTGTCGCCATCCCTTCGCCCACCTACAACGAGCATGCCCGGGCATTTTCAGCAATTGGCTGGGATGTCGTGCAGGAGGGCACGGTGGCGGCGCGGGTGGTGGTGAACCCCAACAACCCCGATGGCCGCATCTGGTCACCCGCGCAGGCGGTCGGCGGGCTGGCCCCCGATGGTCTGTGCGTGATCGACGAAAGTTTCGCGGATACCTGCCCGGACGCCACCCTGATGGCACAGGCCGATGCACCCGGCACCATCATCCTGAAAAGCTTTGGCAAGTTCTGGGGGCTGGCGGGATTGCGGCTGGGCTTTGCCATCGGTGACCCTGCCCTTGTTGCCCGACTGTCGGGCATGCTCGGGCCATGGCCGGTCAGCGGGCCATCACTGCGGGTTGGCACCGCTGCCCTTGGCGACGCGGACTGGACCGCCACCACCCGCCGCCGACTGGCATCCGATGCGCAGCGCCTTGATGCAATGATGGCAGCGCAGGGTGCCCGGCCCCTTGGCGGCACCGACCTTTTCCGTCTGTTCGACACCGATGATGCCGCTGCGTGGCAGGACCGCCTCGCCACCCGCCACATCTGGACCCGCGTGTTCCCCTACAATTCCCGCTGGCTGCGCCTAGGCCTGCCCGGCACGGATGACGCCTGGGCGCGGCTGAAGGCTGCGGTGTGAGTGCTACCCTCCTCTTGGCCGCCCTCCTGTTGGATGCGGCGTTGGGTGAGCCGAAATGGCTCTGGTCACGCCTGCCGCACCCGGCGGTGCTGATGGGCCGCGCGGTGGGGTGGCTTGACCGCCGACTGAACTCCGGGGCCGCGCGAAAGGCCAAGGGTGTCGTGGCGCTGGTCGTGCTGGTCGTCGGGGCGGGCCTTGTTGGCTGGGCCATCGCGGCCATTCCCGATGGCGGTATCCTTGAGGTCATCGCAGCGGCGATCCTTTTGGCGCAACGGTCGCTGGCCGATCACGTGGCCGCCGTCGCCCGCGCGCTGCGCCATGGCCTGCCCGAGGGGCGTGGCGCTGTGGCGATGATCGTCGGGCGCGATACTGCAGCGCTGGACGAGGCCGCCGTGGCCCGCGCTGCGATCGAAAGCGCCGCCGAAAATCTGTCAGACGGTGTGGTGGCCCCCGCGTTCTGGTTTCTGCTGGCCGGGCTGCCGGGCATGCTGATCTACAAGGCCGTCAATACCGCCGACAGCATGATCGGCCACCGCACCCCCCGGCACGAGGCGTTCGGCTGGGCCTCGGCCCGGTTCGATGACCTTGTGAACCTGATCCCCGCCCGCCTGACGGCGCTGATGATCGCCCTTGCCCATGGCTGGCTGAAACCCGGCCCCATCCTGCGCGATGCGGGCCTGCACCGCTCGCCCAACGCAGGCTGGCCCGAGGCGGCCATGGCCGTCGTGCTGGACGTGGCCCTGTCCGGCCCGCGCAGCTATCACGGGCAAGCCCGCGATTTCCCCTGGGTCTGGCCCGAAGGCCGCCGCGATGCGGGGCGCCACGACATCGACCGGGCGGTACAGGCGCTGTGGCGGACCTGGGCGCTGATGCTGGCGGTTGTCTCCGTCATCGCCCTGCTGGGCGTAGCGGCGGCTCAGTAGGCTCCACGCCCCGTCACCACAACGCCGACCGTCCGCGCAAGGATCGCCAGATCCCCAGCCAGCGAATGGCCCCGCGCATAGGCCAGATCCATCACCACCATCGCGTCAAAGCTGACTTCGGCACGCCCTGACACCTGCCATACCCCGGTGATCCCCGGCAGCACGGCCAGCCGACCCATCGCCTCGACCGGATAGGCGGCGACCTCTTGTGGCAGCGCCGGGCGCGGGCCGACAAGGCTCATGTCGCCCCACAACACGTTGAACAACTGGGGCAATTCATCCAGAGAGGTCCGCCGCAGGAAGCGGCCCAAAGGCGTCACACGCGGATCATCCTTCATCTTGAAGCACAACCCGTCACGGTCGCTGCCCGCCTCAAGTGCGGCGCGCCGCGTCTCGGCATCGGCGTACATCGAGCGGAACTTGACCATCCCGAACCGCGCGCCGTGCTGACCGATGCGTGTTTGCACAAAGAACGCAGGTCCCGCGCTTGTCAGCCGCACCGCCAGCACCACAAGGGCGATCAACGGCCAAAGGGCGATCAGGGCTGCGAACGTCGCGGCAATGTCGAACACCCGTTTGGCATAAAGCCCGGCAGTAGCGGTTTGGCCGCGCAGTTGCGCGCCCGTCTCGTTGGCGAATACAGTCATGGCGGCAGCCCCCAGAGCCCAGCCTGACATGTCAGCCAACCGGACGCCGGGTGTATGCGCCTTGCCGCATCGGCAAGGAATGGGAAACGTCGTCGCAGGTTCCCCCCGCAGCCCGCGATGACGCAGCGTCACACCGTGGCGTCAGCCCCGCGCCTCAAGTGCCGCCAGACGGGCGGCAAGCGCGTCATTCTCTTCGCGGGCCTTCTGGGCCATGGCCCGCACCGCATCGAACTCTTCGCGCGTCACGAAATCACGGTCGGCCATCCAGCGATCGATGAAACCCTTCATCGCCGTCTCGGCCTCAGTCCTGGCCCCCTGCGCCACGCCCATGGCGTTGGTCATCAGTTGCGACATGTCGTCAAAGAACTTGTTGCGCGTCTGCATGTCTGTCTCCTGCGTCCCGGCATCTTGCTTATATGCGCATCAGGGCCGGGACGGGCAAGGCCCGGGGGACCGGCGGTTGACTTCGCCGCAGGCAGCCCGGACAAGCGGGGCAAAAGCAAGCGGCAGGTATCCATGGCAGGTTACATCCCCTTTCCCAACCTCACGCCCGAGATTTTCTCGTTCGACCTCTTAGGCGTGACGCTGGCACTGCGCTGGTATGCGCTGGCCTATATCGCAGGGCTGCTGATCGGCTGGCGGCTGGTGGTGGCGGCGGTGTCATCGCCCCGCCTGTGGCAAGGTGCCGCCCCGATGACCCGCGATCAGGTCGAGCGTTTGCTGACCTGGGTGATCGTGGGGGTGATAATCGGCGGCAGGCTGGGGTTCGTGCTGTTTTATCAGCCCGCCTACTATCTCGCCAATCCCATGGACATTCCCAAGGTCTGGCAGGGTGGCATGGCGTTTCACGGCGGGTTCCTGGGGGTGGTCGTCGCAGGTTGGCTCTTTTGTCAACGCGAGCGCATCCCGATGCTGTCTGCCGCCGACCTGATGGCGATGGCCACGCCGCCGGGCTTGCTCTTGGGGCGGATTGCCAACTTCATCAATGCCGAATTGTGGGGGCGCGCCACCACGATGCCATGGGGCGTGGCATTTCCCGGGGCTGCGGCGCAGGACTGCGCCGGCGTCATCGGCGTCTGCGCCCGCCACCCGTCACAATTGTACGAGGCGGCACTGGAAGGGCTGGTTCTGGGGGCGGCGCTGTTGTGGCTGATCTGGCGGCGCGGTTGGCTGGCGCGGCCGGGGGCGGTGGCAGGGCTTTTCTTTGCAGGCTACGGCGCTGCCCGGTTTGCGGTCGAATTCCTGCGCCAGCCCGATGCCTACTTGGTCACCCCCGACAACCCGGTGGGCCTCGCCCTGCACTGGGGCGGGGTCGGGCTGACGATGGGGCAACTGCTGTCCCTGCCGATGATCGCGGCCGGTCTGTGGTTCTTGATCCGGGCGCGCAGGTGACGCCGCTTGGCCAGCTTCTGGCCGAACGGATCGCCGCCGCCGGGCCGATGACCGTGGCCGACTGGATGGCTGAATGCCTGATGCACCCCGCGCTCGGCTATTACGCCACGCGCGACCCCTTTGGTGTGGCGGGCGATTTCGTGACAGCGCCCGAGATCAGCCAGATGTTCGGCGAGCTGCTGGGTCTGGCCCTTGCCCAGTCCTGGCTGGATCAGGGATCACCCGCGTCCCTTACGTTGGCCGAGCTTGGCCCCGGTCGCGGGACGCTGATGGCCGATGTCTTGCGCGCGACGCGGGGGGTGCCGGGGTTCCATGCGGCGCTGCAGCTGCATCTGGTGGAAACTTCGGCCACCCTGCGCAACGCGCAGGCGCGCACGATCACCATACCCGCAACTTGGCACGCAGGCACCGAAACCCTGCCCGACGCCCCCCTGTTTCTGATTGCGAACGAGTTTTTCGATGCCCTGCCGATCCGCCAGTATGAACGCGGCACCAAGGGCTGGCACGAACGCATGGTGGGCCTTCAAGGCGACCGCCTGACCTTCGGTCTGGCCCCCTGCCCCCTGCCCGATGCACGCTTTGCCGCCGACCCGCCCGGCACCGTGGTCGAGGTCTGCCCCGCCGCCCCCGCGATCATCGACGCCGTCACGACCCGCATCGCCCGTCACGGCGGTGTGGCCATCATTGTCGACTATGGCGGCTGGCGTTCCCGGGGCGATACCCTTCAGGCGCTGCGGGCGCACAAACCCGTCCATCCCTTGGACACACCCGGTCTGGCTGACCTGACCGCCCATGTCGATTTTGAGGCGCTGGCGCTGTCCTCCCCCCTGCCAAGGTCGGCCCTGACGCCGCAAGGCACCCTGCTGAAACGCCTCGGGATCGACCAGCGCGCGGCACGGCTGGCGGCAGAGATGACCGGCACCGCGCTTGAAAACCACCGCGCCGCGCATCATCGCTTGACCGACCCCGCAGAAATGGGTTCGCTGTTCCAAGTGCTCGCCTTCCACGCCCCCGGTACACCCCTGCCCCCCGGATTCGATGCCCCTGAACCTTGACATCATCACCTCTGACGCGCTGACGCCCCGCCACGGGTTCTTTACCCGCAAGGGGGGGGCGTCGTCGGGCATCTTTGCCGGGCTGAACTGCGGGCCTGGGTCCAGCGATCAGGCTGACATCGTGGCGATCAACCGCGCAAGGGTGGCCGACCGGATGGAGGTGGCACCGGGGCACCTTCTGACCCTGCATCAGGTGCATTCGGCGACCGCCCTTGCGGTGGATGCGCCCTTTGCCGAACGCCCGCAGGCCGATGCCATGGTCACCGCAACACCGGGGGTGGCACTGGCGGTGCTGACCGCAGATTGCCAGCCGGTCCTGTTCGCCGATACCACAGCCGGGGTGATCGGCGCGGCGCATGCGGGCTGGCGCGGGGCGCGCGACGGCGTGCTGGAGGCGACCCTGCTGGCGATGGAGGCTTTGGGTGCGACGCGCGCCCGCATCACCGCCGTCATCGGGCCCGCAATCAGCCAGGCCGCCTATGAGGTCAGCCCGGATTTCGCCCAAGGGTTCCTCGATGATGACCCCGACAACGCCCGTTTCTTTGCAACCGGCCCGAACGCGCGGCCGATGTTCGACCTGCCCGCCTACGGGCTGCACCGGCTGCGGGCGGCGGGGGTTGGGCGGGCGGAATGGACCGGGCACTGCACCTACCGCGATCCCGAACGGTTCTATTCCTACCGCCGTACCACGCATCTGGGCGAGGCCGACTATGGCCGCCTGATCTCGGTCATCCGGCTGTAACGACAGAAACAACCCGGCACCAGATGCCCAATCGTTTCCCACAACGCAACAATCCCACGGCCCCCTTTCCGCCCCAATCTTACCTTGCCGATGCCGCGACCCGCCCAAACCGCCGCCGCATTGCACCGTCAATCTGTTGTTAACCAAGCGACTGATGGAGCAAGAAATGCCCCCCGAAACCCAAGAATCTGCCCGCCCCTTCGTTGGCCGCCGCTGGCTGGCCTCGGCGATCAAGACCGCGTCCGAGCCGCTGCCGGCCCTGCCCTTCGACCGCGCAAACCGCCGTCGGCCGGCATCGCTGGTTCTGGCCGAAATTGCTGCGGCAACTTCGGTCGCCGCACACTGATCCGGGCTGCAAGGCAGGTCCCCGGGGGGAAACGGATCGGCAGGGGCCGGGGCGCGGACAGCGCCCCGGCCCCTTCCCGTTTCAGACGCGCAGAATCACCCATCGCCACGCCGCAACCACAATTGGTTGCACAAACAGCGCAGAATATGCCCCGCACGGCACACATCGTCGCCGCAAACCCCCCGAATTAAGAATGAACTTTGACAAGCCGCCGCGATTCGGACATCTTTATGAAACGCGATCCAGCGGGGTCGGGTGGCCGGAACGGTAAGACCAAGGGTTCACGCCCAAGGCTCCAGCGCCATCCGGTCAGTGTGTTGCCCGATCGGCGGTCCCTGTATGCTCCTCTGGCATACGACGAGGGGGCCGCCGTTCGCATTTCTGGCGACCCTTCACGCCGTGCGCTTCAACCGCTCTTCCAGCACATCGAACGGTACACCCGGTTCGTCCTTGGCCCCACGGATCACCAGACTGGTTTTCACGCTGGACACATTCGCGGCCTTCAGCAACTCACCCGTCAGGAACCCCTGAAACGATGACAGGTCAGGGGCCACGCACTTGAGGATAAAGTCGATCTCGCCGTTCAGCATGTGGCACTCGCGAACCAGCGGCCAGGCGCGGCACAGCCCCTCGAACGTCGACAGGTCAGCCTCTGCCTGGCTGTGCAGGCGCACCATGGCGAACACCTGCACCTCGAAACCCAGTTCGCGCGCGTCGATGTCGGCGTGATAGCCCTTGATGTACCCCGCCTCCTCCAGCGTACGCACCCGGCGCAGGCAGGGCGGCGCGGAAATGCCGACGCGCCGCGCCAGTTCCACGTTGGTCATCCGCCCGTCACCCTGCAATTCAGCCAGAATCTGGCGGTCAATCGGGTCTAGTCTGGAACCGGCCATTCGGGGGTGCATCCTTGTGATTGCCCGTCTGTCTAGGCGCTTGGCCCGTCACGCGCAACAATGTTTCAAAGAACGCCCCGTGAAATTCGCCTCTGTTGCGTGCAGGTGCCCTGAAAAGCAACGCGGCCAAGGGGCCTTCCCCCCGCAGGGCCCGGGGCCTATATGACGGTGCCACTCTTGCCATAGGCCCGCCATGACCCTCCGCCATACCAAGGTTCTTATCATCGGTTCCGGCCCCGCAGGCTATACCGCCGCCGTCTATGCCGCGCGCGCCATGCTGAACCCGGTGCTGATCCAGGGCATCCAGCCCGGCGGCCAGCTGACCATCACCACCGAGGTCGAGAACTGGCCGGGCGATACCCACGTCATGGGCCCCGACCTGATGGTGCGGATGGAAGCGCATGCGACGGCGATGGGGGCCGAGGTGATATCCGACATCATCATGACGCTTGACCTGTCAAAGCGCCCGTTCACGGCGGTGTCAGATGGTGGCACCACCTGGACCGCCGATGCCGTCATCCTTGCGACCGGAGCGCAGGCGCGGTGGTTGGGGCTGCCGTCCGAGGAACATTTCAAGGGCTTTGGCGTGTCGGCCTGCGCCACCTGCGACGGGTTTTTCTATCGGGGCCGCGAGGTTGTCGTGATCGGCGGCGGCAACACGGCTGTGGAAGAGGCGCTGTTCCTGACCAACTTTGCCTCAAAGGTCACACTGATCCACCGCCGCGACACCCTGCGCGCCGAAAAGATCATGCAGGACCGGCTGTTCAAAAACCCCAAGATTGCCGTGGTGTGGCACAGCGAAGTGACCGAAGTCCTTGGCACCGACGCCCCCCGTGGCGTGACCGCCGTCCGTGCCCGCAACGTGCAGACGGGCGAGTTGACCGATATCCCCTGCGCCGGGTTCTTTGTGGCCATCGGCCATTCGCCCGCGTCCGAACTGGTCAAGGACCAACTGGCCACCCACAACGGCGGCTATGTCGTCGTCACCCCCGGCGGCACCGCGACCAGCATCCCCGGCGTGTTTGCGGCGGGCGATCTGACCGATCATGTCTACCGTCAGGCGGTCACCTCTGCCGGAATGGGCTGCATGGCGGCGCTGGATGCGGAACGATTCCTCTCAGGGCACTGATTTTCATGCCGCACTGCGGCAATTCCGCGCCGGTCTGCCGGAAAATCCAGCATCCCGTCTTGCATCCTTCCCTGTCCCGGCGCTATGGCGCGCTGCAACGCGGGCATCAGGCCCGCCGCCCCGGTCATGTTCGAAAGGCCCAATTTCCATGTCGCTCGCCAATCTTGCCCCGATCCCTGAATTGTATGTCTCTTTCGAATCCGCGCAGAAGCTGAAGATCGAGGCGGGCAACCTGCCGTCGTGGGATCTGACCGCACGTCAGGTCTGCGATCTGGAGTTGCTGATGAACGGTGGTTTCTCACCGCTCAAGGGGTTCATGTCCGAGGCCGATTATGATGGCGTCGTCAGCAACATGCGGACCGCGTCGGGTACGCTGTTCCCGATCCCGATCACGCTGGATGTGAACGAAAAGTTTGCCGATACCGTTGAGCCCGGCCAGGACATCGCGCTGCGCGATCAAGAGGGTGTGATACTTGCCATCCTGTCGGTGACCGACAAATGGACCCCGGACAAGGCGGTTGAGGCCGCGCATGTGTTCGGCGCCGACGATCTGGCCCACCCGGCGGTGAATTACCTGCACAACACTGCCGGCCGCGTTTATCTCGGTGGCCCGATCACCGGCATCCAGCAGCCGATCCACTATGATTTCAAGGCCCGCCGCGACACGCCGAACGAAATGCGCGCCTTCTTCCGCAAGATGGGCTGGCGCAAGGTGGTAGCGTTCCAGACGCGCAACCCGCTGCACCGCGCGCATCAGGAACTGACCTTCCGCGCGGCGCGCGAGTCGCAGGCGAACCTGTTGATCCATCCGGTGGTCGGCATGACCAAACCCGGCGATGTCGACCATTTCACCCGCGTGCGCTGCTATGAGGCGGTTCTGGACAAGTACCCGGCGGCCACCACCACGATGTCGCTGCTCAATCTGGCGATGCGCATGGCCGGCCCGCGTGAGGCCGTCTGGCACGGCCTGATCCGCAAGAACCACGGCTGTACCCACATGATCGTGGGGCGTGACCATGCAGGGCCGGGCAAGAACAGCGCGGGCAAGGATTTCTACGATCCCTACGCCGCACAGGAGATGTTCGCAGCCCACGCGACGGAAATGGGCATTGAGATGGTCGATTTCAAACACATGGTCTATGTGCAGGAAATGGCACAGTATTTCCCGGCCAACGAAGTACCCGAAGGCACCACCGTGCTGGACATCAGCGGCACCGAACTGCGCCGCCGCCTGCGCGAGGGGATCGAGATCCCGGAATGGTTCAGTTTTCCCGAAGTGGTGACCGAACTGCGCAAGACCTCGCCGCAGCGGTCAAAACAGGGGTTCACCGTGTTCTTCACCGGCCTGTCGGGGTCGGGTAAATCGACAATCGCCAATGCCCTGATGGTCAAACTGATGGAAATGGGCGGCCGCCCGGTGACGATCCTCGACGGCGACGTGGTGCGCAAGCATCTGTCGTCGGAACTCGGGTTCTCGAAAGAACACCGCGACATCAACATCCGCCGCATCGGCTATGTCGCAAGCGAGATCACCAAGAACGGCGGCATCGCGATCTGCGCGCCGATCGCCCCCTACACCGCCACCCGCCGCGCCGTGCGCGAGATGATCGAAGGCTTTGGGGCATTCATCGAGGTGCATGTGGCGACCACCGTCGAGGAATGCGAAAAGCGTGACCGCAAGGGTCTGTACAAGCTGGCGCGTGAGGGCAAGATCAAGGAATTCACAGGGATTTCAGACCCCTACGAAGAGCCGACCAACCCCGAACTGCGGCTTGAGACGGAAGGCACCGATGTGGACTACTGCGCCCAGCAGGTGCTGTTGAAGCTGGAGGGAATGGGCCTGATCGCCAAGTGATCGGCCCAGTACGGCGCGGGCCACCGGCCCGCGCCGCAAGGTACCTCAGTGCGTGCTGACCGGCACCATGTCATTCTGCAGGCTCAGCGCAAAGGCCATGCCCCGGTCGGCGACCAGCGCCACGCGGTCGCCGTTCGGGCGGTGAACCGACCAGATGGTCTGCAACCCCCCGGCCTGCGCCTGAATCTCCTCGGGCAGATCGGCAACCGATACCGGGCGGACATAAACGATACGCTCGTCGCCCCCGGGCAGTGCCTTGTATCTGATATCCATGGCTGTTCTCCTCATCTGATCTTGGGCGGGTTGGGGCGGATCTGGATTGTTTGCACCACCGGCTCGGGCACCGAACGGTGCAGGTCGATGTGCAACAGACCGTGGTCCAGCGACGCCCCTGCCACCTCGACCCCCTCGGCCAGCACAAACGACCGCTGAAAGGCGCGCGCAGCGATGCCGCGGTGCAGGAACACCCGCTGGTTATCGTCATCCACCTGACGCCCGCGCACCCACAACTGCCGGTCCTCGACCGTAATCGCCATGTCGGCCTCGCGGAAGCCCGCGACGGCCAGCGAGATGCGATAGGCATTCTCGGCCACAGCCTCGATGTTGTAAGGGGGATAGCCGTCCGATCCGGTCTTGGAGGACCGCTCGACCAGCCGTTCAAGCTGCTCGAAGCCCAAAAGATAGGGATGCGAGCCGAAGCTGAGTTTCGTCATCGTCATGTCCTTTGCCCAAGCGACATCCGCAACAGGCCCCGGGTTCCGGCGGCCTGCCCACATGATATGGGGCCTGGGCTTTGCGTCGACAAGACCCCTGTCGCGCGTGCAGGGGGTCTTGAAACCGACCGGTTCAGTGCAGATTTTGTGCATCGAAGCCGCCGAAGGTCGTATAGTTTTGTGACACGCTTGGAACGACTCAGCTACGGACGCGAAGCCCCAGGATGAATGCACCCACCGAACTCGGCTTTGACGAGATGCTGCGCATCAAGCTTGACGTGCTGCGCCGTGACCACCGCGAACTTGACGATGCGATCCGCGAACACGAGATCGCCGTGGTACCCGACCAGCTGACATTGCGCAGGCTGAAGAAACAGAAACTGGGGCTCAAGGATCAGATCGTGCGGATCAAAGACCGCCTGATCCCCGACATCATCGCCTGACTTGCCCCTGCTCCGCGCCCGGCTATAGTGCGCGCCTTCTGGAATGGGGCGCAGCATGGCAGTCGTCGGCATCATCATGGGCAGCCAGTCGGACTGGCCGACGATGAAGGACGCCAGCCTGATCCTGACCGAACTGGGCATCCCGCATGAAACGCGCATCGTCTCGGCCCACCGCACCCCTGACCGGCTTTGGGACTATGGGAAGGATGCCATCGAACGCGGTCTGAAGGTGATTATCGCAGGCGCCGGCGGGGCGGCGCATCTGCCGGGGATGATGGCGTCAAAGACGCGGCTGCCGGTGATCGGCGTGCCGGTGCAGACCCGGGCCTTGGGTGGCGTCGACAGCCTGTATTCCATCGTCCAGATGCCCCGGGGCTATCCGGTGGCCACCATGGCGATCGGCGGTGCTGCCAATGCCGGGCTGATGGCGGCGGCGATACTGGCGCTGTCGGACGATGCCCTTGCCGCCCGGCTGGACGCCTGGCGCGCGGCGCTGTCGGCGTCGATCCCGGATGCGCCGCTTGATGTCTGACATGCTGGCATCGGGGGCAACCATCGGCATCCTTGGCGGCGGTCAGTTGGGCCGGATGCTGGCAGTCGCGGCTAGCAGACTGGGCCTGCGCAGCCATATCTTTGACCCCACGCCTGCCCCCCCGGCCGGCGATGTGGCGCACCGGGTAACGACCGCAGCATGGGACGACACGGCGGCGCTGACGGCCTTTGCGGCGTCGGTCGATGTGGTGACCTACGAATTCGAGAACATCCCCACCGCCGCCCTTGACGTGATCGAGGCCATCCGCCCGATCCGCCCCAGCCGCCGCGCCCTTGCCACCAGCCAAGACCGGATTGCCGAAAAGGCGTTCCTCAATGGCATCGGTCTGGCGACCGCCCCCTATGCCGCCGTCACCACCTTGGGTGACCTGCATGATGCCCTGACCCGGATCGGCACGCCTGCCATCCTCAAGACCACGCGGCTGGGCTATGATGGCAAGGGGCAGGCCCGGCTGTCGTCCCCTGCCGATGCCGCTGCAGCACTGGCAGCAATGGCGGGGGCTGAGGCGGTGCTTGAAGGGTTCGTGGATTTCGACCGCGAAGTGTCGGTGATCGCCGCGCGCGGCCTGTCGGGCGAGATTGCGGCCTTTGACCCCGGTGAGAATGTACATCAGGGCGGCATCCTGCGCACCACCACGATCCCCGCCCGCCTGTCGCCCGGGCAGGCAAGCGATGCCGTTCTGATCGCGGCGCGTATTCTGAATGCGCTGGATTATGTCGGGGTGCTGGGGGTCGAGTTGTTCGTCACATCGCAGGGCCTGATCGTGAACGAAATCGCCCCCCGCGTCCACAACTCGGGGCACTGGACCCAGAACGGCTGTGCGGTGGACCAGTTTGAACAGCATATCCGGGCGGTGGCGGGGTGGCCCCTGGGCGACGGGTCGCGGCAGGCCGATGTGGTGATGGAAAACCTGATCGGCGACGATGTCGCGCGCATTCCGGCCATCGCCCGTGAACCCGGTGCCGCCCTGCACCTTTATGGCAAGCCCGAGGCGCGGCCGGGCCGCAAGATGGGGCATGTCAACCGCGTGACGCCCCGGCGCTAGCGGCCAATGGCCGGCCTGCCCACCCCCCCGGTCACTTGCAGACGATGGCCACCACCACGAACGTGCATTTCGGCTTGCGCTTGGCCGGTTCGGGGGCGGCGGGCTGCTTGGCCGCCGCTTTCCTGGGTGCGGCCTTTGCCGCAGGCTTGGCCTTTTGCGGGGCTTTCTTCGCCACCACCGGCTGCGGCGGCGGCGCGGCACAGACTTGACCCGTCTCGCCGGTCAGGCCGCGCCACAAGGCCTCGGTCGGCTCCAGATCGGCGTCCGTCAGTGCCACCTTGCGCGCATCGTAATAGCGGCGGACCGCCGTGCGCGACCCCGCCCCCCAATCCCCGTCAACCGCCAGCCGGTAACAGCCGACGCGCTTGAGCTCTTCTTGCACGGCACGCGGCAACGCATCGGGCAACGGCACGACGGCCAGCGCCTCACCCGGTGATGGCACCGTCGCCCACAGCGCCTGCCCGGACACCACCGTTCCGGCAACCCTTGGCGCAGCTTCCGCCGCCGTCACCGTCGTCAGCCGCGACTGCGGGGCAGAACGGGTGGCCGTTACCGGCGCCCCGGCCCGTGCCGCCGTTCCCCGATCAATCGCAGCAATGGCAGGCCGTGCATCCGCCGTGGCCGCAAGGCGGATCGCGACACCCCCCGAGGCCGTAACCGGTGCGGTGGCCGCAGGCAGATCAACCGCCTCCGGGGCGGGCGCGCCAGTAACGGCAGGTTCGTCATCCGATACGGCACCGGATTGAGCATCCGTGGAACCACCCAGTTGCAGCGGATCATCCGTAACCGCATTCAACATCAGGGCCAGCACTGCCGGGTCATCTTCCGGCGCAACCACGTCGTTGCTGACAGCGGCCGCATTCCCCGCCGCATCCGGCCCCGCGAAATAGAACTGCGCGCGAAGCGATGACTGATCCCATGGAACCTGACGCCCGACCGTCGCCACTTCAACATCATTGCGGACATTGATCATCAGGTCGGAAATCGACTGGCCCGGACGCTCGACATGATCAAGGAACGCCTGCGCGAAAGGGCTGTAGTCCCCCGGCCCCTGATCGAACGATACTGCGCCGGGGCGGGTCGAGAAGGACACGAATGTGCCCGCCTCGGTGTCAAACTCGGCCAGCCCCTGCGCCACCGCATCCGTCCCGCGCGTGGCCGCAGGCAGTGGGTTGGTGCGGCAGGCGTCCAGAAAGATCAGCGTCGTCCCCGACCCGCCGATACGCGCCGCAATGTCGTCCAACGACCAGGTTTTGCCCGTCAGTCCCCCGGCCTGATCCGGTTGGGCACTCACCGGCACCAAACGGTTCACGCCGCCGTCCTGAAAGGCGTGGCCCGCGTAATAGAACAGCACCGCATCGGCCTCTTTTGCATCCTTGGCAAAGGCATCCAGCACCACGTTGAACATGTCCGTCGACACGTCCGTCAGCAGCGTCACCTCGAACCCCAGCCTGCGCAGCACCTCGGCGACGGCGCGGGTATCGCCGGCAGGGGTGGCAAGCGCCGGGATGTGTTCATAGCGTGCATTGCCGACGACAAGGGCAATCCGCCCGGCCATTGCCAGCCCGGGGACGCAGGTCATCACCCCCCAGCACAACAGCACCGCCAACAGGCGATTCGCAAAACCTGGGCGGCGCAACAGGGCCATGGATTTTTCCCTTCGGTCTTCAATCAGCGAAACATGTCGGCGGATGTGCCAAAAACAAGGACCTGGCACGAAACTTCTCGCAACTTTACCGCATGATCGGTTCAAGCGCATCATACAGCAACGCGTCGTCACGGACCAACCCATCCCACGCCGCCCATGGCAGGCTGTCGGGCTTATAGCGGATTGCCGCCATTTCGTGGCGCGCAAAGAAGCGCCGTTGCGTAACCACGCCTTCGGGGTCGGTCCAGGTGGCGGGCAGGGGGCCGCCGGTGATGGTGCAGCGGAAATAGATGTCGACCTGGTGGAACCGCACGGCCGGATCGTGAAACTCGTTCACCAGAACCGGTGGCCCGACGGCCACCGAAAGACCGGTTTCCTCCATCACTTCACGCTGCAGGTTTTCGGGCAGCGAGGTGTTGGCCTCGACCCCGCCGCCCGGCGCACACCACAGGTCAGACTGCGCGCCGGCCTGCGGATTGGTGGTCTGCGGATTGATGGGCCAAGCGTTCACCAGAAGCAGCCGATCCTGTTGCAGGATCAGGGCGCGGACGGCAAGGCGGGGCTTGGGGTGCGGCATTGCGTCGTTGTCCGATATTGGGGGCGGGCGGGGGGAACCGTGCCGCTGTGCCGCGTATCTGTCCAGCCCCCGTCGCATGCGCAAGTTCAGACAGGTTGCACCACGGGGCCGGACCTGTCGCGATAGCAGCCCGGTGCATCGGCCAGATGCCCCGTTCCATCCATGCTCCCCCCGATTTCGCCCTTGAACGGCCCGCGCCGGTCGGGACTATGGACACAGTCACCACAAGGAACCAAGACGAATGCAACCCGCCCGCCCCGCAAGATGAGCCGCGCCTTCGTCAAAGAGGGTGATGGCGCGCTGGACCCCCTGCCCGACCTGCCCCTGTCACCGCATCCCAATCACGTCACGCCGCGCGGGCTGGCAGCCCTGCAGGCGCGTTTGCGCAGGTTGCAGGAACACCTGCTCACGCTGCGATCACGCGCCGACCGGCTTGACCGCCTGCCCGAGGCGGCGGCCGAACGCGACATCCGCCATGTCGAGGGGCTGCTTCGGTCGGCGATCCTGACCGATCCGGCAATGCATGACCTGTCGCAGGTAGCATTCGGCCTGGCGGTGACGGTCAAGGCACCGGACGGCACCGCCACCACCTGGGAAATCACCGGCGAGGATGAGGCCGATGCCACCCGCCACCGCATCACCCCGCATTCGCCTTTGGCGCGCGCATTGATGGGGGCGGGGATTGGGGATGACGTGGAATGGATGCGCCCGAACGGACCCCTCACACTGACGATCCTCGGGATATCGCATGCAACCCCTGATCCGCAGGCTTGACGCCACAGCCGACCTTGCCCTTGTGGTGGCACTTCATGCCGAGGCGGCGGATTACTGGACGCTGGCCGACCGCCGACCGCCCGACCGGCAAAAAGCGCTGGATTTCTTTACCGACGGTCCACCGGGCTGTGACCCTGCCCTGTCGCACCGGCTGGGTCTGTTCGTGCAGGGCGTGCTGGCGGGTGTCGCAGAACTGTCCTTCGGGTTTCCCGAACCCGCTGACGCCTATCTGGGGCTGATGATCCTGGCCCCACGTTGCCGCAGCGGCGGGCTTGGGGCCTTGTTTCTGGCAGATATCGAAACCCGCGCCCGCGCGGCGGGGGCGCCACATCTGTATCTGGCGGTGCTTGGCGAAAACCCGCGTGGCCGCGTATTCTGGGAACGGCACGGGTTTCGCTACACCGGCCTCTCTGGTCACGATGCAGGTACCGGCCACACGCTTTACCGTCTTCTCAAACCGCTCTGACGACTGGCCAGCGCCACGCCCCCCAGGACCAGCACCGAGGCCAGCCCAAAGCGCATGCCGACCGCCTCGCCCAGCAGCATGGCCCCACCCAAGGCCGCAATCACCGGCACCGTCAGTTGCGCCACCGCCGCCCGCCCGGCCCCCAGCGCAGGCAGCACCCCATACCACAGCGCATAGCCAAGCCCCGACGTGACCGCCCCCGACAACACCGCCAGCATCAGCCCCGTCGGTGTGGACGCCGTCCCGTCCAGCGACACCGGCAGCGCCAACAGAACCAGCCCCATCACCGGAAGCGCCAGCACGAAATTCGCCGCCGTCGCGGCCAGCGCATCCGCCTGCCCCCGACCCGCCAGCGAATAGACGCCCCACCCCACCCCGGCCACCGCCATCGCTGCCACCGGACGCAGGTCAGGCACCGCAGCGCCCGGCAACAACAGCACGACCAGCCCGCCGAACGACAGCGCAGCCCCCAACCAGCGATGCGGCGGCACCCGCTCGGACGCCAATACCGCCCCGGCAAACATGGTGATCTGCACCACCCCGAACAGGATCAGCGCCCCCGGACCCGCCGCAATGCCCTGATAGGCCAAGGAAAACCCAAGAAGATAGACCAACAGCCCCACCACCCCGGGCAGCCTGCCCCGCCCACCGGGCCAAACGGCACCGCCGCGCAGGCCCCGCCGCAGCAAGACCAGCCCTGCCAGCACCACCGCCCCGGCCACCAGCCGCACCACCGCAAACTCCAGCGGTCCGATCAGCCCCTGCCCTACGGCCATGCGGTTCAAGACCGAGTTTCCGGCAAAGGCGATCATCGCAAGGGCGGTCAGCAGACTCAGTCGCATAGCCGTCACCCCTGCCAGTTGCGCATCACCGCACAACCCTTCATCAAGGCCGACGGCCCGGCTGTGGCACTGGGAACCCTGTGCCATGTACCATGGCGACAGCCCCCCACCCCCACCGCCTCTCCCGAAGGGGGAGGTGAGGCGCCCGCTGACCAGACCGCGGTCCGCCAGCACCGCCGGATTGTGCCAGAACACCTGCGACGGACATCACCCGGGCCGGCTGCGCCTGGTACCTCTCCTCCCCCATGGGTGAGGGGTCGGGGGTGGTGGGCGCTGCCGCACCGAACCCGCCGAAAACAGACGGCTGCCCGGCCACTCCAGGGCGTGCAATCAGCCCAAAAAGGCCCCCACCCGGGCGTTGAAGCGGGCCGGGTTTTCCCAGAACATAAAGTGACTTCCACCTTCTGCAGCCCCAAAGATCTCAACCTCTGCCCCTGGTATCCGCGCCGCGATCCAGCGCTGCGAGGTGGCCGGAAAGATACTGGCCTCTCCCCCGACAACAAGGGTCGGATTGTCGACCATGGCAATCTGGCTGCGCCAGTCCAGAACGCAATGATCATGCAGCAGATGGGCCGCATGGGCGCGCGGCAGGGCGATGTTCTGGGCCGCGATCCAGTCAAGATCAACCTCCGGCACAGATGCCGTGAACATCCCGCGCAACAGCTCCTTGGTGCCCGCCGCGGTGGGCGAGGCGACGACCGCGGCCTCAAAACCGCTCAACGCGTCCATGTCGGGGAACAGGCACCCGGCGTCAGCCCTGGCCGCATCGTCCCAGCCGGGCTGGGCCAGAACGCAAGGGGCCTGATCGACCATCACCAGCCGCCCCAGCGGCCGCTCGGCCCCGAACATCGAGAGATACGACCAGATCACCGAAACACCCATCGAATGGCCCAGCACATCGGGCCGCTCCAATCCCAGCGTGCCGATCACCTCGTGCAGATCGCGGGCCAGCCGCTGGATGCGGTACCCGCCTGCGGGCTTGTCCGACCGCCCGTGCCCGCGCTGATCAAGCGCGATGACCGTGCGGCCTTGCGCAAGTGCTGCGATGTTGTGGCGGAACTCGGCCGCCGATTGTGACCAGCCGGGCAGCAACAAGAGCGGTGCGCCGCTGCCTGCAACCTCGGCCATCAGTTCCACCCCGTCCGACAGACACACCGAAGTGTCGCTCATGGCAGTCCTCCCTTGCGCTGTCGCGCAATGTCGGGGCGGCGCGGGGCCGGTGTCAACCGCAAAGAAAAAGGGCACCCGAAGGTGCCCTTTTCCCGCAATCATGATCCGGGTGGGATCACATCATGTCGCCCATGCCGCCCATGCCGCCCATGCCGCCGCCACCGCCGCCGCCCGATTCCTTGGCCGGACGGTCGGCGATCATCGCCTCGGTGGTGATCAACAGCGACGCGACCGAAGCCGCATCTTCCAGCGCCGTGCGCACGACCTTGGCCGGGTCGATCACGCCGAAGGCGAACATGTCGCCGTACTCTTCGGTCTGGGCGTTGAAGCCGAACGACATGTCGTTCGATTCCCGCACCTTGCCCGCAACAACGGAACCGTCGACACCGGCGTTCTGCGCGATCTGGCGCAGCGGAGCCTCAAGCGCCTTGCGCACGATCAGGATGCCGGCGTTCTGGTCGGCATTGGCACCCTTCAGACCTTCCAGCACCTTGCCGGCCTGGATCAGCGCCACGCCGCCACCGACAACCACGCCTTCCTGAACTGCCGCCCGGGTGGCGTTCAGCGCGTCATCGACACGGTCCTTGCGCTCTTTCACTTCGACTTCGGTCATGCCGCCGACGCGGATCACCGCAACACCGCCGGCCAGCTTGGCCACGCGTTCCTGCAGTTTTTCCTTGTCGTAGTCCGAGGTGGTGTCCTCAATCTGGGTGCGGATCTGGGCCACGCGGGCCTCGATCTCTTTCTTGTCACCCGAGCCGTCGATGATCGTGGTGTTGTCCTTGGTGATCGAGATTTTCTTGGCACGGCCCAGCATGTCGATCCCGACATTCTCCAGCTTCATGCCCAGATCGTCCGAGATCACCTGACCACCGGTCAGGATCGCGATGTCCTGCAGCATCGCCTTGCGGCGATCGCCAAAGCCCGGGGCCTTGACGGCAGCGATCTTGAGGCCACCGCGCAGCTTGTTTACCACCAGCGTGGCCAGAGCCTCGCCTTCGACGTCTTCCGAGATGATGAGCAGCGGCTTTTGCGACTGGATCACGGCTTCCAGCAGCGGGACCATCGGCTGCAGCGACGACAGTTTCTTTTCGTGCAGCAGGATATAGACGTCTTCCAGATCGGCGACCATCTTGTCGGCGTTGGTCACGAAATAGGGCGACAGATACCCACGGTCGAACTGCATGCCCTCGACGACCTCAACTTCGGTCTCAAGGCCCTTGTTTTCTTCGACGGTGATGACACCCTCATTGCCCACGCGCTGCATCGCGTCGGCGATGAAGCGGCCGATGTTGGCTTCGCCGTTGGCCGAGATGGTGCCCACTTGCGCCACTTCGTCGCTGTCCTTGACGGGACGCGAAGCGGCCTTGATCGCGGCCACAACCTTGGTCACGGCAAGATCGATGCCGCGCTTGAGGTCCATCGGGTTCATGCCCGCTGCAACCGACTTCAGGCCGTCCTTGATGATCGCCTGAGCGAGAACCGTGGCGGTGGTGGTGCCGTCGCCGGCCTCGTCATTGGTGCGGGAAGCGACTTCCTTCACCATCTGCGCGCCCATGTTCTCGAACTTGTCCGAGAGCTCGATTTCCTTGGCGACCGTCACACCGTCCTTGGTGATGCGGGGCGACCCGAAGGATTTGTCGATCACCACATTGCGGCCCTTGGGGCCGAGGGTCACCTTGACGGCATCAGCCAGAATGTTGACGCCGCGCAGCATGCGGTCGCGGGCGTCGGTGTCGAAACGTACGTCTTTAGCAGCCATGAGAGTAGCTCCTTGAATGGGTTACGGATGCGGACAAGCTCAGGCGATGATGCCGAGGATGTCGCTTTCCTTCATGATCAGCAGGTCTTCGCCATCCAGCTTGACCTCGGTGCCCGACCATTTGCCGAACAGGATGCGGTCGCCGGCCTTGACCGACGGTGCGATCAGTTCGCCCGAATCCTTGCGCGCACCTTCACCAACCGAAACGATCTCGCCCTCGGCAGGCTTTTCCTTGGCGGTGTCGGGGATGATGAGACCGCCCTTGGTCTTGTCTTCGCCTTCGATGCGGCGGACCAGCACACGGTCATGCAGCGGTTTGAATGCCATCTGAGAACACTCCCTTGGTTCCAGGTTGAATGAGTCGTTAGCACTCATCGTGGTCGAGTGCCAACGCCGCTCAGATAGGCAGCCTTGGTGCCGCTGTCAACCGGGGGAGTGCCGGCAATATCCCACCAGTCCAGGGCAGTCGGGGCCTAGCCGGCCTCGATCTTGTGCTTCTTCAGCGCCTTCTTCATCTCGGCCTCGACCAGTTTGCGGATGCGCGTGTCGGCAAGTAGTCCCTTTTCGGCATCCGCTGCCATCTTGGCTTCGTCCGGTTCTGCCCCCGCGCTGCCCAGGGCTTCCTTGATGCCGGTCTGCAGGGCCTGCTCCTCGACCTTGCCCAGAACTTCGGCCCAGATCTTGGCCTTTATGACGGACGGTAAAACGTTCTTGCCATTCATAACCGATTTCAGCGCGTCGGGGAAAATCTGTCCTTCCAGCGCACCGCGATTCTTCATGGCCCAGACCTTGTTGAAACGGCTGAGCTTGGTTGCAATGCCCGCCGTCAGGCTTGCTGCAATCACCTTCATCACCGAGCCCACGATGTCGTCCTTGCTGGGCAGCTTGCCTTTTTGCATGCTGTCCTTCAACAGCGTCAGCGCTTCGTCGGTGCCAGATTTGATGGCCTCAATTCCGGGTGTGACTCCCATCGATTTCACAAACGGCACCACTTTTGCGGGTTCCATCGCGAACTTCTTTGCAATCGATCCGGCCACTGATTGGGTCAGTTTGTCCGAAAACTTGGCGGTCAGCTTTGACCCCAGTCCAGATGTAAAGGCCGCAATGATACCGTTGATCGTTGCGTTGGTGATGGCCTCCAGAATCGTCACTTTTTCGCCACTTGCGACCCGCCCCAGATCGGTCGCGGCCGTCTCCAGCACCTTTGTCGCCGCCGCAGAGGCCGCCAGCGCCGCCGCCTCCGTCATGCCCCCAACAACCAGGACGGACGCACCAAGGGCACCCATCACGGCAAAGCCCGCGGCAGACACGACTGCCAGCCCCACGGCCGCCTGCCCCGCCGCCCCGGTAAACTCTTTCAAGAACCGCTGCACATCCGCGATCGAGCTGTTGACCGCTACCTCCGCAGAAGCAAGATCGCCACGCAGGTTTTTGATGTCCTTTGCATCGAACGTCTTTTTCAGCTTTTTGCACGCGTTGTAGGCCGCCGTCGCAAGCGCTTCGTTCGGTCCCCGCACCGGGCTGATCCGCATGCTGGTGGCGAATATCTGCGTGAATGCTTCCAACGCGCCGTTCTTGCCCATGGCAACAGCGGCATAGTGGTTGATGGTGTCCTGGTTCTGTTCGCTGGCGCTGATCAGCGACGAGACATAGCGGCTCAGGCTGGCAAAGACTTTGGCATTGACGGCGTCAAAGTCTGCCTTGGTGACGATCAGGGGTTTGCTACCCTTGTAGCTGACCTTGTAGACATCGACCATCTTCTGGCCGCCCGCGCCCTTGGCTGCACCACCGCTGCCCGCACCCTTGCCGTCGTCGCCCTTCTTCTTTGCCTGTTCGTACTTTGCCTTCAACGCCTTCGACAGTGGACTGTTCGGTTCGATGACGGCAAAATCCTGCTCGATGCCCGCCTTCAGGGCCGCGGCTTTCAGGGCTTTATAGACGTCCGGACCAACCGGCCCGGTGGGTGGAACCTTGTAGCCGTTCGCGCGCAGCATCCGGCGAACCAGTTCGACATCATCAAGATCATTGGAGACCTTCGGTCGATCCTTGCCCTGCAGCCCGACAGACCCTTTCAATACCTCAGTCATGCAGAAAAACCTCCATTCTAAATTAAATCCCGCAACCCACAGCATGCAGCGAATATCGACAAAGATAAAGAAATATCAGCTCCGACACCAAATCGGGGCGGAGCGAAAACAACCCAGCGGGTGCGTCCATTCAGGCGCTGACCCAAATCCTGAACTCAGGCCCCGACACCAACCGACGGCAACAACTGCACCCCGTTGATTTGCCAGGCGTCGCCCGCCCGAATCATCTGATAGTCCAGCAAGTGCGTGGCCCCCGCGCCATCTGTCACCATCACGCGCTGATACAACTGGCCCGAAACCTCACGCTGCTCCAGCATGCGCACGGCGGTGGGGCGGTGCACCATCGGATAGCCCCGGCTTACCATTGCACCGAAATTCTCGGGCGTGCCGAACATGCCCTGGATCATCGGCGAGGCAAAGGTGAACGCGCGGGTGTAATCGTCGGCCAGAAAGGCGTCGATCTGGCCCCGGATCGTGCTTTCGATCCCGGCAGACGCGGAAGGGGGCGGCGTGGTCTGGGCGGAACTTTGGCCCGCAGGCAGGATCAACATCGTCAGGCACAGAAAAAGGGAGGTGAGCAGGCTGCGCATATGCTTGTCTCCATGTTACATACACAAAGGTTAGCGCAATCTGCCAACCCGGCAAGGGACCATCGCTCATGTCATTCCGCCTGCACCCGTCCGACCATGACGCAACAGCCCTGCTGCGACGTATTGCGGCCGAAGAGTTGGGGGCCATCTCGGCCGACGCGGGCGTCCACGATGCCCGCAAGCGCATCAAGAAGATGCGCGCGGCGCTGCGTCTGGTCCGCTCGGGGTTCGCGGGGGCCGCCGCCGAAGGTGCCATCCTGCAAGGTGCGGCCCGGGCCCTGTCGGGCCAGCGTGACGCCGAGGTGATGCTGGCCGTGTTCGACCGGCTTGCGGAGGCAGGCGAGGCCCCCGCCCTGCGGGCCCACCTCGCCGCCCGGATCACGGCAGCAGCCGACGACGGCACGGCCTTTGCCACGTTCCTTGCCACCCTGGCCCCGGTCCATGACCGCGCACCGCACTGGACCGTCAAGGGCAAGTCCGGGCGCGTTCTTACGGCGGGCCTGACGCAGACCCGCACCCGCGCCTGCCGCGCGATGGACCGCGCCCAACGCGCCGGGCCCGACTCCGAAGCGATGCACGACTGGCGCAAACGGATAAAGGACCTGTGGTATCAGTCGCGCCTGTTTCACCCCGTCTGGCCCGTCGCAATGGAACCCCTGATGACCGCCGCAGGCGATCTGGGCGAGGCGCTTGGCGATCACCACGATCTGGTGGTGTTCCGCGCGGTGCTGGCACAGGTGATGACCGATCCCACCTTCGCCGAAGATGCCACCCGGTTGCGCGCCCGCGCGGCCCGGATGCAGTCGGCCATCGGTGACAAGGCATACCCCGACAGCGCCCGCCTGCTGGCCGGTGACCCCGCGGCCATCGCCACACAATGGGTCAACTGGTGGCACCTCTGGCGCGCCTGAACCAGCCCCGCGCTTTCATCTTTGCCCAAGTATCCCGGGGGTCCGGGGGCAGGCCCCCGGTCCTGCCCCCACCACCATGCCCCACCCAGCCACCACGGCGATCAGCCCCCAGCCC
>JBBQXK010000050.1:0-25791 GCA_038209775.1 Rhodobacterales bacterium
ATGAGCGAGATGGCCGGACGGACGCCGCAGCATTTCCTGTGGCAGGTGACGGGCCGCATCGCCGTCCTGCGGCTGAACCGGCCCGAGCGGAAGAACCCGCTGACCTTTGAAAGCTACGCCGAATTGCGCGATTGGTTCCGCGATCTTGTCTATGATGACACCATCAAGGTGGTGATCTTCGGGTCGAACGGTGGCAATTTCTGTTCCGGCGGCGATGTGCATGACATCATCGGCCCTCTGGTCGGGATGGAGATGAAGGAGCTTCTCGCCTTCACCCGGATGACCGGCGATCTGGTCAAGGCGATGATCGGCTGCGGCAAGCCGATCATCGCGGCGGTGGACGGGGTGGCGGTGGGAGCAGGGGCGATCATCGCGATGGCGTCGGACCTGCGGCTGGCGACGCCCGCAGCCAAATGCGCGTTCCTGTTCACCCGCGTGGGGCTGGCGGGGTGCGACATGGGGGCCTGTGCCATGCTGCCACGGATCATCGGGCAGGGGCGGGCGGCGGAGTTGTTGTATACCGGGCGGGTGATGGGGGCCGAGGAGGGCCACGCCTGGGGGTTCTGGAACGCGCTGCACGGGGCGGATGTGCTGGAGGCCGAGGCGATGGCGCTGGCAGCGCGGCTGGCGTCAGGACCAACGTTTGCGCATGGGATGACCAAGGTGCAGTTGAACCACGAATGGAACATGGGGCTGGAACAGGCGATCGAGGCGGAAGCGCAGGCGCAGGCGATCTGCATGCAGAGCCGCGATTTCGAGCGGGCGTATCGGGCGTTTGTTGCGCGCGAGAAGCCGGTTTTCGCAGGCGACTGACGCCGGACCGGGGGCCAGCCCCCGGACCCCCGGGATATTTTGTCAAAGATGAAAGGTTAAGGGCAGTGAGCGACGGGACGTTTCTGGGATGGCCGTTCTTTGAGGATCGCCACCGGGTGCTGGCGGCGGCGCTTGAGGCTTGGTGTGCGGAGTATCTGCCGGTCGATCACCATGACACCGATGCCGCCTGCCGCAGGCTGGTGGCGATGCTGGGGGATGGCGGGTGGTTGCGTCATTCCGGGGCGGGGTTGGGCGAGGTGCTGGACGTGCGCAGCCTGTGCCTGATCCGCGAAACGCTGGCGAGGGCTGACGGGCTGGCGGATTTCGCCTTTGCGATGCAGGGGCTGGGGATGGGGCCGGTGTCGCTGTTCGGCACGGGCGCGCAGCGGGAATGGCTGGACCGGACGCGGGCGGGGCAGGCGATTGCGGCGTTTGCGCTGACCGAACCGGGGTCGGGGTCGGATGTGGCAGCGACCGCGACTGTGGCGGAGCGGGTACCGGGGGGGTGGCGGATCAACGGTGAGAAGACGTGGATTTCCAATGGCGGGATTGCGGATGTCTATGTGCTGTTCGCCCGCACCGGCGAGGCACCGGGCGCGCGGGGGTTGTCGGCCTTCCTGATGCCTGCCGACACGCCCGGGCTGACGGTCGCCGAGCGGCTGGAAACCATCGCGCCGCATCCCTTGGCCACGTTGCGGATGACCGACATGTTCCTGCCGGACGCGGCGCTGATCGGTGAGGCGGGGGCGGGGTTCAGGATTGCGATGGCGGTGCTGGACGTGTTCCGGTCAACCGTTGGGGCGGCGGCATTGGGGTTTGCGCGGCGCGCGCTGGATGAGGCTGTGGCACGGGTGAAAGCGCGGCGCATCCAGGGGGCGGCGCTGGCGGAGATGCAGATGGTGCAGGGGCACATCGCGGACATGGCGTTGAAGGTGGATGCTGCGGCGCTCTTGGTCTACCGCGCGGCGTGGACCAAGGACCATGGCGCGCCCCGCGTGACGCGCGAGGCGGCGATGGCCAAGCTCTATGCGACCGAGGCGGCGCAGGAGGTGATCGACATGGCCGTGCAACTGCATGGCGGTGACGGGGTGCGGACGGGGTCGGTGGTGGAACGGCTGTACCGCGAAATCCGGGCGCTGCGCATCTATGAGGGCGCGTCGGACGTGCAGCGGGTGGTGATCGCGCGCGGGGTTCTGGGATGACCGACACCCCGCATGAGGTGCTGAACCCCGCCCATTGGAAGGCGCCGCGCGGCTATGCCAACGGCATCGCGGCACGGGGGCGGACGGTGTTTACCGGCGGCATCATCGGCTGGAACGCGGATCAGGTGTTTGAGACCGACGATTTTGCGGCGCAGGCCGCGCAGGCGCTGCGGTCTGTCGTCGAGGTGCTGGCCTGTGCCGGGGCGGGGCCGCAGCATCTGGTGCGACTGACCTGGTATGTGACGGACAAGGCCGCCTATCTGGCCGCCCTGCGCGACCTTGGCCGCGCCTACCGCGACATCATCGGCACGCATTACCCCGCGATGGCCTTGGTTCAGGTGGTGGCGCTGGTCGAAGACCGCGCGCTGGTCGAGATCGAGGCGACGGCGGTGGTGCCCGACGAAGGCTGAACCCCGCGCTGACCGGCAGGGCAATGCCAGACCTCAACCGCCCGAACCCCGGGCGGTTGACTTGCAATTAACTGCACGGTTACATGAGTTGCAACGTTGCAAGCGGCAGAATCACCGGAAGTCCAAGATGAACCAGATGCCCAGGGCCCTGTCCCTGCCCACCACGCCCCGCACCTTTGGGTTCTACGTCGACGGGGCTTGGCACCCGGGGGATCAGATGTTCACCCGCACCTCACCCGGCCACGGCGTGCCGGTCACGCGCATTCCGGTTTGTACCACGGATGATCTGAACGCCGCCGTTGCCGCCGCCCGCCGCGCGTTCGAGGACCGGCGCTGGTCTGGTATCGCGGGGGCGGAACGGGCGGGTGTGCTGTTGCGCGCCGCCGATATCCTGCGGCGGCGGACCGATGAGATCGCGCTGTGGGAAACGCTGGAAAACGGCAAGCCCATCGCGCAGGCACGGGGCGAGATCGGCCATGCGATTGCCTGTTTCGAGGTGGCTGCCGGGGCCGCGCGGCTGCTGCATGGTGACAGCTTCAACAACCTTGGTGACCGGCTGTTCGGCATGGTGCTGCGCGAACCCGTGGGCGTTGTCGGGCTGATCACGCCATGGAATTTCCCGTTCCTGATCCTGTGCGAACGGGTGCCGTTCATTCTGGCGTCGGGCTGTACCATGGTGGTCAAGCCGTCCGAGGTGACCAGTGCGACGACCCTGATCCTGGCCGAGGTTCTGGCCGAGGCGGGGCTGCCTGCGGGCGTCTACAACGTGGTGACCGGCCCGGGCCGCACCATCGGGCAGGCGCTGACGGAACACCCGGATGTGGACATGCTGTCGTTCACCGGGTCCACCGCCGTGGGGCGGTCTGTGGTCCATGCATCCGCCGACAGCAATTTCAAGAAACTGGGGCTGGAACTGGGCGGCAAGAACCCCATCGTCGTCTTTGCCGATGCCGATCTTGAGGATGCCGCCGATGGGGCCGCCTTTGGCATCAGCTTCAACACCGGGCAATGCTGTGTGTCCGCCAGCCGCCTGATCGTGGAACGCAGTGTCGCGGCGGAGTTTGAGGCGATCCTTGCGGCCAAGATGGCGAGGATCATCGTCGGCGATCCGCTGGACGAGGCGACACAGGTGGGGGCAATCACCACCACCGCGCAGAACGATACGATCATGGGCTTTATCGCCAAGGGCCGGGCCGAGGGCGCGCGCGTTGTCACCGGGGGTGCGGCGGTGGACATGGGTGCCGGGCAGTACATCCAGCCCACGCTGTTCACCGGGGTCACGCGCGACATGTCGATTGCGCGGGACGAGATCTTTGGCCCGGTGCTGTCGTCGTTCCATTTCGACACGGTGGAACAGGCGATCACGCTGGCCAACGACACCGTCTATGGCCTTGCGGCCAGCGTCTGGACCAGGAACATCGACACCGCGCTGACCGTCACGCGGCGGGTGCGGGCCGGGCGGTTCTGGGTTAACACGATCATGGCGGGTGGCCCCGAAATGCCGCTGGGCGGGTTCAAACAATCGGGCTGGGGGCGTGAGGCCGGCATGCACGGGGTCGAGGAATATACGCAGGTGAAATCCGTCCATATCGAAATCGGCAAGCGGTCACACTGGGTGGGATGATGGCTGCGGGGTTTGATTATGTCATCGTGGGGGCCGGGTCGGCGGGCTGTGTGCTGGCCGCGCGGCTGTCGGAAGACCCGTCGGTCAGGGTGTGCCTGATCGAGGCGGGGGGGCGCGACAGCCATCCCTATATCCACATGCCGGTGGGGTTCGCCAAGATGACCACCGGCCCCCTGACATGGGGTCTGGTCACCGCCCCGCAGAAACACGCCAACAACCGCGAAATCCCCTATGCGCAGGCGCGCGTTCTGGGCGGCGGCAGTTCGATCAACGCCGAGGTGTTCACGCGCGGTCATCCGACCGACTATGACCGTTGGGTCGAGGAGGGGGCCGAGGGGTGGGCCTTCAAGGACATCCGCAAATACTTCCTACGGTCCGAGGGGAACAGCATCCTCGCGGGTGACTGGCACGGCACCGACGGGCCTTTGGGGGTGTCGAACACGCCTGACCCCAATCCGGTGACCCGCGCCTTTGTGCAGGGGTGTCAGGAACTTGGCATGCCCTACAACCCCGACTTCAACGGTGCGGTGCAGGAAGGTGCCGGCATGTACCAGACCACCACGCGCGGCAACCGGCGCTGTTCGGCGGCGGTGGGGTATCTGCGGCCGGCGATGGGGCGGGCGAACCTGACGGTGGTCACAGGGGCACTGGTGCTGCGCGTGGTGTTCGAGGGGCGGCGCGCGGTGGGGGTGGAATACAGCGTTGGCGGCAAGGTCACGGTCGCGCGGGCCGAGGCAGAGGTGCTGGTGACTTCGGGCGCCATCGGGTCACCGAAACTGATGCTGTTGTCGGGCGTCGGCCCCGCCGCCGATCTGGCCCGGCACGGCATCCCCTTGGTGCAGGACCTGCCCGGCGTGGGCCAGAACCTGACCGACCATTTCGGCATCGACATCGTGGCGGAACTGCACCGCCACGAGAGCCTCGACAAGTACAACAAGCTGCACTGGATGCTGTGGGCCGGGGCGCAGTATGCGCTGTTCAACTCCGGTCCGGTCACGTCCAACGTGGTTGAAGGGGGCGCGTTCTGGTATGCGGGCGGGCCGGGATCGGCGCCTGTGCCCGACCTCCAGTTCCATTTCCTGTGCGGAGCGGGGGCCGAGGCGGGGGTGCCTTCGGTGCCCAAGGGGACATCGGGGGTGACGCTGAACAGCTATACCCTGCGGCCAAGGTCGCGGGGGTCGGTCACGCTGCGTTCGTCCGATCCGCGCGCGATGCCGGTCATTGATCCGAATTTCCTCAGCCACCCCGATGACCTGCGCATTGCCGTCGAGGGCGTGCGGACCAGCCGTGAGATTTTCAGCCAGCCGTCGATGCAGAAATACATCCGCGCCGTCCGTTTCCCCGATGCCAACGTGCGCACCCAAGGTGAGTATGAGGCCTATGCCCGCCAGTATGGCCGCACCTCCTATCACCCGGTCAGCACCTGCCGGATGGGGGTGGACGCAATGGCGGTGGTTGATCCGCAGTTGCGGGTGCAGGGGCTGGACGGGCTGCGCATCTGCGACAGTTCGGTAATGCCGTCGCTGATCGGGTCGAACACCAACGCGGCCACCATCATGATCGGCGAACGCGCCGCCGACCTGATCCGCGGCAACCATATGGCAACCCTGCCCGTGGGGCGTTGAATCGCATGGGAAATTCGCGCTTGCGGGCGGGCGCGGGCAATCCTATCCTGATAACCGATTAGTTACTTGAGACAGCGCCGCCAAGGGGGACCAATGTCAAAGATCCGTACCGCTGCCGAGGCTGTGGCGCTGATCCGCGACGGGGCCATGGTGGCGGTCAACGCCTCATCCGGCCTGTTGTGCCCCGATGCCGTGCTGCAGGCATTGGGCGTGCGGTTCGCGGCCACCGGCGCACCTGCAGGGCTGACCACGATCCACCCCATCGCGGCCGGCGACATGTTCGGCACCAAAGGCGTCGATCATCTGGCACAGCCGGGGATGATTTCGCGGATCATCGGGGGGTCTTATCCGTCGGGCCCCACCAACGCCGAACCGCCGCTGATCTGGCAGCGCATATTGGCCGAGGATCTTGCCGCATGGAACGTGCCGTCGGGCATCGTCTTTGACATGCTGCGCGAAGGGGCGGCAAAGCGGCCCGGGGTGCTGACCAAGGTGGGCATGGACACCTTTGTCGATCCCGAACAGGACGGCTGTGCGATGAACGCCACCGCGCGGAAACAGCCACTGGTGCGGCGGGTGGAATTTGACGGGGATACCTGGCTGCACTTTCCCGCCCTGCACCCCGACGTGGCGATCATCCGGGCCACCACGGCGGATGAAAACGGCAACCTCACCTATGAACATGACGGGGCCACGCTGGGCGCAATCGAAATGGCGCTGGCTGCCCGCAACAGCGGTGGCATCGTCATCGCTCAGGTGAAACGGGTGGCGGCACAGGGCACGCTGCGGCCCCATGACGTGCGGGTGCCGGGGATACTGGTGGACGTCATCGTCGAGGCACCGGACCAGTTGCAGACCACCGCCACCCCGTACGACCCCGCCATTTCGGGCGAGTTGTTCCGCCCGCTGCACAGCTTCCGCCTGCCCGAATTCAACCCCGCCAAGGTGATCGCCCGCCGCGTGGCGATGGAGTTGCGCAGCGGGTGGGCAGTGAACATCGGTTTCGGCATTTCGGCCAACGTGCCGCGCGTGCTGATCGAAGAGGGGCTGCACGGGGCCGTCACCTGGGTGATCGAACAGGGGGCGGTGGGGGGCGTGCCGCTGTTGGATTTCAAGTTCGGCTGCGCGTCGAATGCCGAGGCGTTTGTCGCCTCACCCCACCAGTTCATCTATTTCCAGGCGGGGGGGTTCGATTGCTCGCTTCTGTCGTTCCTTGAGGTGGATGCCGATGGTTCGGTGAACGTCAGCCGCCTGTCGGCCACCCCCCACCGCACGGCGGGGGCCGGGGGGTTTGTCGACATCACGGCGCGGGCGAAGAAGATCGTGTTCTCGGGCAACTTCAACGCGGGGGCGAAGATGCGGGTGGATGGCGGCCGGTTGGTGATCGACCGCGAGGGGCGGATTGCCAAGTTCGTGCCCAAGGTGGACCAGATCAGTTTCTCGGGCCGGCGGGCACGGATGCAGGGGCAGGACGTGACCTATGTCACCGAACGCTGCGTGATCCGGCTGTTGGCGGGGGGCCTGACGGTGACCGAACTGGCCCCGGGGGTGGATTTGCAGCGCGACGTTCTGGATCAGGCCACGACGCCGCTGCATGTGGCCGCTGACCTGAAACCGATGGACGCGCGCCTGTTCCACCCTGCCCCAATGGAGTTGCGGATGTGAGCGATGCGCGGCTGGTGCTGACCCATGACGGACCCATCGCGCGGCTGACGATTGCCCGGGCGGACAAGCTGAACGCGCTGGATGCGGGGATGGTGGATGCAATCCTGCCGATCTGCCGCGCCGTGGAACGGTCGGACGCGCGGGTGCTGATCCTGACGGGTGCGGGCGATCGGTCGTTCTGCGCGGGCGGTGACATTGCGGCCTGGGGCGGGTGGTCGTCGCAGGATTTCGCGCGCCACTGGGTGCGCGACGGACATGCGGCGTTCGATGCGCTGGCGCGGCTGTCGGTGCCGGTGATTGCGGTTCTGAACGGGCATTGTCTGGGCGGGGGGCTGGAACTGGCGGCCTGCGCCGATATCCGCATTGCCGAGGATCACGTGCGGATCGGCCAGCCCGAAACCGGCATTGGCATCATTCCCGGCTGGTCCGGCACCCAGCGCGCCGTGCGCCGGTTCGGGGCACAGGCGGTGCGGCGGATGGCGTTGATGGGCGAGGTGTTCGGCGCGGATCAGGCGCTGGCGCTGGGGCTGGTCGATCAGGTGGTGCCCCGGGGTGCGGGCATGGCGGCGGCCGGGGTGGTGGCCGCCCGCGTGATCGCGCGCGCGCCCAGGGCGACAGAGATCACCAAGATGCTGGTCAACGCCGCCGAGGGCGAAGAGCGTGAGCGCGTGCTTGAGGCGCTGGCCGGGGCGGTGGCGGTGGGGTCGGCAGACCTGGCGGAAGGGCTGGCGGCCTTTGCCGCCAAAAGGCCACCCGATTTCAGCAAGGGAGACGGCGAATGATCCGGCACATCGTGGCATTGCGGTTCCGCCAAGGAACGACCGACGCGATGAAGCAGGTGCTCTATGACGACCTGCGGGGACTGGCCGGGCATATCGCGGGCATCGTCGATTTCCAGAGCTTTGCCAATGTCTCGGTCGAACTGCCGCTGGTGAGGGGGTTCGAGGATTTGTTCTGGTTCGACTTCACCGATGCGGGTGTCCGCGATACCTATCTGGCAGACCCGGCCCATCAGGCCATCGGCGCGCGGATCGTGGCCGGGCTGGAGGGTGGGGCAGAGGGGGTGTTCGTGTTCGACGTCGCCCTGCCCTGACCCGCGTGCTCTTCTGTCAGGGGTTGCGCCCGGGGCGCTGCCCCGGACCCCGGGATATTTGGGCAAAGATGAATGGCAAGGCGGGACTGGCGTTCAGCGGGCAAAGGCAGCCTCTGACCCCCAAAGCTCGCGAACCCGGTCATCGCGGCCGCACGCGTCACGATAAAGCTTGTAGGCGGACGATTTCTTGCGTGGTCCGAACCGGGTGATGATGAGGCCCGACTGCTTGTAGTAATCCTGATGATAGGCGTCCGCCGGGTAGAAGGCGCCGGCCTTGACGACCGGGGTCGCGATCCTGGCACCCAGCGCCTTGCCGGCCTCGGCCTTGGCGGCATCTGCCGTGGCCTTCTGGTCTGCCCCATTCACGAACACTGCCGTACGATAGCTGTCGCCCCGGTCACAGAACTGCCCGCCACCGTCGGTGGGATCGACCGACCGGAAGAACAGGCGCAGGATCTCGGCATAGCTGACCCTTCCGGGGTCAAACGTCACCTCGACCGCCTCGTAATGCCCGGTGCCGCCTTCGGTGACCTGCTCATAGGTCGGATTGGCCACCTTGCCGCCGGTGAACCCCGACACCACGCCGGTCACACCCGCCACCTTTTCGAAATCCGCCTCGATGCACCAGAAGCATCCGCCGGCAAGGATCGCCTTTTCGGCATGGGCCACACCGGGCAAAAGCAGCATCAGGGCAAGGGCAAGGCGCAACATCGACAACACTCCTGTAAGACAGGGGCAACCTGCGCCCGTCCGCAGGCGTGGTCCACCCACCCCCCCGTGATGTCACGCAACCTTGATGCCCCCCCCTTCATCTCAGGCGGGCATCGGCATAGCCTGTGCCCCAAACAGGGGGCCCCGCCATGACCGATACCTTCTCCCACGCCGCCGAGGATGACGCCCGGAATGAGGCGCTGATGCTGTACCTCAACGGGCGCATCGTGCCCAAGGCACAGGCGGTGGTGTCGGTCTATGACGCGGGCTTCATGCTGGGCGATGGCATCTGGGAGGGGGTGCGCCTGTACAACGGCACCTGGGCGTTCCTTGACGAACACATGGACCGCCTGTTCGAGGCGGCGCTTGCCATCGACCTGACGATCGGGATGACCAAGGATCAGGTCAAACAGGCGATCTTCGACACGGCACATGCCAACGCCATGACCACCGACGCCCACGCCCGCCTGATGGTCACGCGCGGCGTCAAGACGCGGCCCTTCCAGCACCCCCGCCTGTCACAGCAGGGGCCGACGGTGGCGATCATCATGGAACACTCGCGTCCCAGCATCCCGCGTCCGATCCGTCTGGCCACCGTGCCCCACCTGCGCGGGTTGCCGATGACGCAGGACCCCAAGCTGAACAGCCACTCGAAACTGAACTGCATCCTAGCCTGCATCGCCGCCGAAAAAGCCGGCGCGGACGAGGCGCTGATGCTCGACATCCACGGCTTCGTGAACACCACCAACGCATGCAACGTGTTTGTCGTCCGCAAGGGCGCGGTCTGGACCAGCACCGGCGACTACTGCATGAACGGCATCACAAGGGGCAAGGTGATCGACCTTTGCCGCGCGCACGGCATCCCGGTGTACGAGCGGAACTTTTCCCTCGTCGACGTCTACGGCGCGGATGAGATGTTCCTGACCGGCACCTTTGGCGCGCAAACCCCGGTCGGGTCGGTCGATGGCCGGGTGATTGGAACCGGGCAGATGGGCCCGGTGACCGAGCGGTTGCGCGGCCTTTACAAGGCGCTGGTCCATGCGTGACCGTATGCATGGGGTGTGCATCGGATGTGCATTGGGTGTGCATGGTGCGAAATCATGAACATCGCGATGTGGAGCGGCCCGCGAAACCTGTCCACCGCGATGATGTACGCCTTCGCGGCGCGCGGTGATTGCGCGGTCTGGGATGAGCCGTTCTATGCCGCCTATCTGGCGGCAACGGGGCTTTCCCACCCGATGCAGGATGCGGTCATCGCCGCCGGCGAAACCGACCCCGCCCGCGTGGCCCGCACCTGTGCCGCACCCGCGCCGGGGGGTCAGCCTCTGTATTATCAAAAGCACATGACGATGCACATGATCCCCGAATTTCCGTTGGATTTCATGGCGATGTGCCAGAACGTTTTCCTCATCCGCCACCCTGCCCGTGTCGTCGCCAGCTATGCCCGCAAGCGTGAAGGCCCGACGCTGTCCGATCTGGGCTTTGTCCAGCAAGCCGCCCTTTTTGACCGTGAGGCGGATCGTCTGGGCCATGCGCCGCTGGTCATCGACAGTGCCGATATCCGCGCCAACCCACGGGCATCATTGACGAAACTATGCGCAGCACTAGGCATCGGGTTCACCGACGCGATGCTGTCCTGGCCCCCCGGCCCCAAACCCCACGATGGCGCCTGGGCACCCCACTGGTACGGCGCCGTCCACCGCTCGACCGGGTTTGAAGAGGCCGAGGGCGCACTGCCCGATCTGCCCGCCGATTATCAACATCTTGCGGATCAGGGCCTTGCTGACTACCACCGCTTGCGCGAACACGCCCTGTAGGTCGGGGCCTGCCCCCACTCAGCCGATCAGTTTCGCGAATCGCATCGCCACCATCGGATCCCCCGACAGCTTCAGCTTGCCCGTCGCCATCCCGATCATCGGGTTCAGCTTGCCGGTCAGCAGTTTCACCAGATTGTCCTGCGAAATCAACAATGTGCAATCCGTCTCACGATCCACCGTGGTGGCTGCACCCTCGGCCAGCACAATCACCCCCTCCGCCCCGCAATCGAACTTGATCGACCCCTGAAACGGCCGGTCCGCCAGTTTCCGGCCGATCCGCTCGGCCATCTCCGCAAGGGTCATCGGGGCAATTCCTTCTTGTGTAATCAAGGACTAGGCCGACGCCGCCCTTGCCACAACCTCGCCGTGGCGTCACACTTCACACGGACGTCATGACAGGCCTGTAACGCCCCGATGACTGCCGCGTACCAATGCAGGAACCCGCCACCAAAGGAGCCGCTGATGCCCAGACCCGCCCTGCGATGGATCGCCGCCCTGGCCATGTCCTTGGCACCCCCCGCCCTGGCCGCTGAGGGAGAGCGGATTACGGTTACCGGCGAACTCATTGATACATGGTGCTATTTTTCGGGTGTCATGGGTGGCGCGGATGCCGTTGTAGGCTCGGCGCACCATACCTGCGCGCTGTGGTGTTCGGCGGGGGGTATCCCGGTGGGCCTCCTGGCCGAGGATGGGCAGGTGTACATGGTGCTCAAGATCGAGGGCAGCGATACGGCGAATGGGGGCGATACGTTGCTGTCACTGGCCAGCGACACGATCACCGCCGACGGGATGGTATACCGCCAGGACGGGCTGAACTACATCGTCGTGTCAAAGGTTGTTTCGAATCAGGGCATTACCCGGCTGACGCATGAGGAATACGGCGCCGTCCCCGATTTCTCAGTCCCGGAGCCCAAGCCATGATCGCCCGCATCGCCCTTGCCATCCTCATGGCCGGCCCCGCTGTGGCACAGGATTTCTCGGTGGGGTCCAAGGCCGAATCGTGGAACCTCTACGCCGAATCGCCCGCATTGTTCGAGGCGACGGTGATCGACCCCCTGTGCCAACTGACCGGCGATTGCCCCGCCAACTGCGGCGACGGCAAGCGCCAGCTTGCCCTGTTGCGCAGTGCCGATCAGGTGGTTGTGCTGCCGCTGAAAAACTCGCAGCCGGTGTTTTCGGGCGCCGCGAATGACCTTGCACCCTATTGTGGCAAGGTGGTCGAGGTGGATGGCCTGTTGCTGGCCGATCCCGATATCGGGTTAAAGAATGTCTTTCAAATCCAGCTGATACGCGAAAAGGGTGCGGCCGACTGGGCTAAGGCCAACCGCTGGACCAAGGATTGGCAGGCGGCCAATCCCGACCTGACGGGCAAAGAGCCATGGTTCCGCCGCGACCCCCGTGTGAATGCCGAAATTGCCAAGGACGGCTATTTCGGGCTGGGGCTGGAGGTGGACGCGGCGGCCATCAAGGCGCTGTTCGAATGATGCGGTGGGCCGCCTTTCTGGCGGTCGCGGCCCTGCCCGCGCTGGCGCATGACGCGAAACCTCATGCCAATGCACTGCCCGCAGCCACCGGCGTACCCCTGCCTTTGCCTCTGGGCGGCCCCTTCACCCTGACCGACCAGCACGGCCAGCCCCGCACCGAGGCTGACCCCCATGGCAGCCTGCAACTGCTGTTCTTCGGCTATGCCAATTGCGAAAGCATCTGCACCGTGGCCCTGCCGCAGATGGCCGCCATCGCCGCCCGGTTGCGCGCGCGGGACATCGCCCTGACCCCGGTGATGGTCACCGTCGATCCGCTGCGCGACACGCCCGCGTTGATGGCGGAAGAGCTGGGCAAACTGGACCCCGCGTTCGTTGGCCTGACCGGCAATGACAGCGCTCTGGCTGCCGTCTACGCCAGCTATGCCATTGAGAATTCAGTGGTGTTTACCGATCCCGCAGGCCAGCCCGTCTATGCCCACGGCAGTCTGTTGTACCTGTTGGACGGTCAGGGCAAGTTCCTGACGATCATCCCGCCCATCCTGTCAGACGAGCGCGCGGAAGAGATCATCGCGGCCTTTGCCCCGGCCGGCTAGCGTCACCCCACCCGCGCATTCCGCGCCGCAATCAGCCGCAGGCGCAGCGCGTTCAGGCGGATGAACCCGGCGGCATCCTTTTGGTCATAGGCGCCCGCATCCTCTTCAAACGTCACATGCTTTTCGGAATACAGCGAATGGCCCGACCACCGCGCCACCGTCCGGGCTGACCCCTTGTACAGCTTCAACCGCACCGTCCCCGTCACATGTTCCTGTGACTTATCAATCAGCGCTTGCAGCATCTCGCGTTCCGGGCTGAACCAGAACCCGTTGTAGATCAGTTCCGCATAGCGCGGCATGATGCTGTCCTTGAGGTGCCCGGCCCCTGCATCCAGCGTGATCTGCTCAATCCCGCGGTGCGCCTCAAGCAGGATGGTGCCGCCGGGTGTCTCGTAAGCCCCGCGCGATTTCATGCCGACAAAGCGGTTTTCGACCAGATCAAGACGACCCACCCCATGCCGACCGCCGATTTCGTTCAACATCGTTAACAGCGCTGCCGGTGACAGGTTCTCACCGTTGACCGACACCGCATCGCCACGCTCAAACCCGATCTCGATCATCTCGGGCGTGTCGGGGGCATCCTCGGGGTCAACGGTGCGCTGCCAGACATAGGGCGGCGGCTCAACCCCCGGATCCTCAAGCACTTTCCCCTCCGAGGACGTGTGCAAGAGGTTCGCATCGACCGAAAACGGCGCTTCGCCCCGCTTGTCCTTGGCAATCGGAATCTGGTTTGCCTCGGCAAACTCCAACAGGCTGGTGCGGCTGGACAGGGACCATTCCCGCCAAGGCGCGATGCAGCGGATAGCGGGGTCCAGCGCCGCCGCCGACAGCTCAAACCGGACCTGATCGTTGCCCTTGCCGGTGGCCCCATGCGCCACCGCATCGGCCCCGGTTTCATGCGCGATGCGCACCAGATGCTGGGCGATCAGGGGCCGGGCGATGGACGTGCCCAACAGATACAGCCCCTCGTACAAGGCATTGGCACGGAACATCGGGAACACGAAGTCGCGCACGAATTCCTCGCGGACATCGACGATGTGGATGTTTTCGGGCTTGATCCCCAGCAGAACCGCCTTGGCCCGCGCCGGTTCCAGTTCTTCGCCCTGCCCCAGATCGGCGGTAAAGGTCACCACCTCACAGCCATATTCGGTCTGCAGCCACTTGAGGATGATCGAGGTGTCGAGACCGCCCGAATAGGCAAGCACAACTTTCTTGGGGGCGGACATCAGGGGGAAACCTCCGGCAAGGACCGCAACCGCGTAGCGCCTTTGCCGGGCCCTTGCAACCATGCGCCGGACCGGGCACTCAAGGCTGATGACGACGTTCCCCGAAGCCGCCCGCGCCGCCACAGCCGCCCTGCGCGCGTTGTTCGATCCGACACCGCTGCAACGGAACGAACACCTGTCAGCCCGATATGGTGCCGAGATCTGGCTGAAGCGCGAAGATCTGTCGCCGGTGCGGTCCTACAAGATACGCGGTGCGTTCAACGCGATGCGCAAACGGGTGCCGGGTGCCGCGCATTTCGTCTGCGCCAGTGCCGGGAACCATGCGCAGGGGGTGGCCTTTGCCTGCCGGCATTTCGGGGTGCGGGGCAGCATCTTCATGCCGGTGACAACGCCGCAGCAAAAGATCGACAAGACCCGGGCATTCGGCGGCGACGCAGTCCAGATCGTGCTGACGGGCGACTATTTCGACCAGACCCTGTCCGCCGCACAGGCGTTCTGTGCGGATCAGGGGGGGCACTTCCTGTCACCCTTCGACGACCCCGACGTGATCGAGGGGCAGGCGAGTGTGGGGGTCGAGATGCTGGACCAGTTGGGCCAGTCGCCCGATCTGGTGATCCTGCCGGTGGGCGGGGGCGGGCTGTCGTCGGGGGTTACGGGGTATCTGCGCGCGATGTCGCCGGGGACGGCGTTCCGGTTCGTGGAACCTGTGGGCGGGGCCAGTCTGACGGCCGCGTTGCAAGCGGGTGCGCCCGTAACCCTGCCGCGCGTCAACAGTTTTGTCGATGGCGCGGCAGTGGCGCGGATCGGAGCGGCGAACCATGCGCGGCTGGACTGGATTGATCCGGCCGATGTGATCCTGGCCCCCGAGGACCGTATCTGCGTGACGATGCTGGAGTTTCTGAACGTCGAGGGGATCGTTCTGGAACCGGCCGGCGCGCTTGCGGTGGATGTGTTGCCGGAATTGGCAGACCAGATTGCGGGCAAGACGGTGGTTTGCGTGACATCCGGCGGCAACTTTGATTTCGAGCGTCTGCCCGAGGTCAAGGAACGCGCACAGCGGTATCAGGGACGGAAAAAGTACTTCATCCTGCGCATGCCGCAACGCCCGGGGGCCCTGCGTGAGTTTCTGTTGATGCTGGGGCCGGACGACGACATCGCGCGGTTCGAGTACCTCAAGAAATCGGCGCGCAATTTCGGCTCGGTCCTGATCGGGATCGAGACGCGAGAGGCGGACAACTTTGCCCGGCTGTTCGCGCGGATGGATGCCGCAGGCTTTGCCTACCGCGACATCACGGCGGATGAGGCGCTGGCCGAGTTCCTGATCTGATGCGCGGTCACGCAGCCTTGCGGTTTTCCAGCCCCGTCAGAAACTCATCCTTGCTGCGCACATAACTGTCGGCAACGGCGGCAAGATCAACCTCCTCTGGCTGTCCGCGCGCCGCGCGGCGTTCGCCGTCGGCACAGATCCGCGCCAGCGCGGCAAGCCCCAGATTGACCGCACCGCCCTTGAGAAAATGCAACAGCGCCTCAACCTCGGACATCGGGGGCGAGGCTGTCAGTCGCGCCACCACTTCATCGGTTTCCTCCAGGAAAAGCTCTACCACCTCGGCGAAGTCATCTTCGCCGATTTCATCCTGCAATTCCTTGACCCTGGCCCAGTCGACCATCGCACACCCCCAATTACCCATCGTCACGCCCCCGCAACAACCGCACCATGACACCCCGATGCTTAACGCCAGACTACCCCCGACAGCCGCAAAGCAAGGCATTTTAGCGTTCACCGCGCATTAAGGGGGAAGGGGGCACAACGCTGTGGAACCGAGGGGGACAGCGCTTGCGGCAGGCTGTGTACAGCATCGAAACCGACCGTCCCGCCGCACCCTTGGCCCGCCGCGTGCTGATCGTGGATGACAGCCGGGGGCAGCGCCGACTGTTGTCGCTGGCGCTGCAGCGTGGCGGATATGTGGTGGCCGAGGCGGGTTCGGCAGAAGAGGCGCTGGGTCTGTGCGCCGACACCACCTTTGACCTTGTGCTGAGCGACTGGATGATGCCGGGCATGTCGGGTCTGGAATTCTGCCGCGCGTTCCGTGCCTTGCCGCGGCAGGGGTATGGCTATTTCATCCTGCTTACGTCGAAATCCGACAAGAACGATGTGGCCAGCGGGCTGGATTGCGGGGCTGATGATTTCCTGTCGAAACCCGTCAACCCGGATGAATTGCGCGCACGGTTGCGGGTGGGGGAACGCATCATCGCGATGCATGCGGAACTTCTGCACAAGAACGCGCTGGTCGGTGCGACCTTGGGCGAATTGCAGAAGGTCTACGATTCGCTTGACCGCGATCTGATCGAGGCGCGCAAGCTGCAACAGACGCTGGTCCGCGAACGGAAGCGCGATTTTCACGGCGGACGTGCCACGTTGCTGCTGCGCCCTTCGGGCCATGTCGGCGGCGATCTGGTGGGGTTCTTTGAGGTCAATCCCCGCCGGGTGGCCCTCTATTCGGTTGATGTGTCGGGCCATGGCGTGGCATCCGCCATGATGACGGCGCGGCTGGCGGGTCTGTTGTCCAGCGTGTCGCCCGACCAGAACATAGCCCTGACCCTTGGCGCCTATGGTCAGCGTGAGGCCTGGCCACCCGAAATGGTCGCCTACCGCATGAACCGCATGATGCTGGAGGACATGCAGGTCGATCAGTACTTTACCATGGTCTATGCCGAGGTTGATCTTGAGACGGGCCGGGTCAGTCTGGTGCAGGCGGGCCATCCCCATCCCGCGATCCTGCGGCAGGACGGGCAGATCGAATACCTTGGCCGTGGCGGCCTGCCGATCGGGTTGGTGCCCGACGCCCGCTATGAACGGATCGAGGCGCAGTTGCGGCCCGGTGACAGGTTGTTCCTGATGTCTGACGGGGTGACGGAATGCCCCACGCCGGACGGCGACGAACTGGGCGAGGCAGGGCTTGCGCGGCTACTGGACCGCTATGGACCGCTGGACGATTCGGCCCTTCTCGAGGCGCTGATCTGGGACCTGTCCACGCATTTCGGCGGTGATGAATTTCCCGATGACGTATCGGGCATCCTGTTCCGGTTCACGGGCCGCGCCGCGTTGCCCTGACGCCCTCAGCGCGTCGCAAGAAACCCTGCCAGCATCGCCCGGTCCCCGGGGCTGCCCAGACATTCCAGTGCCTCGGCCACCGGCAGCCATATTGCGGTATGCCCCGCCTCGGCCGGTGGCCCCACCCGCCGGAGGGGACGGGCGACATAGACGGTGCAGACCTTTTCCGCCCAAAGGTCATACTCGGGCATGAAGGTGAACCGCCGGAACGCCCCCAGCCTGCGCAGGCCACCGATATGCCAGCCGGTTTCTTCCCACACCTCGCGGTGCAGGGCAGCGATGGGCTGTTCGCCCCGGTCAATGCCGCCGCCGGGCAGTTGGAACTCCGGCCATGGCTGCATCTGATGGGTCGCCAGAATGCTGTCACCGCGCGGCAGGATCGCATAGACCCCCGGCCTGCGCCGATAGACCTGCCCCGCCTTTGGCACGTCGCCATACCTTCGGATCATGCCTTTCGCCCCCGGTTGCCGCGACCTATATGAACGCGGTATGCCAATTGCTGGCGCCCAAGCAAACCCCTCAGGAACCTTGCCCATGACTTCCGGCCCGACAACTTCCGGTTCTCAGATCGCCTGGGACGATACCGTCCTGCCGTTCCAGCTTGATGCGTCCGACATCCGGGGCCGCGTGGTGCGGCTGGATGGCACGCTGCAAGAGGTGCTGCGCCAGCACCGCTATCCCCCCCAGATCGAGGCGCTGGTGGCCGAGGCCGCGCTTTTGACCGCGCTGATAGGGCAGTCGATCAAGCTGCGCTGGAAGCTGTCGTTGCAGGTGCGCGGCAAGGGGCCGGTGCGGATCATCGCCACCGACTACTACGCGCCGCAGGATGACGGGGCCCCGGCGCGCATCCGTGGCTATGCCAGTTTCGACCTCGACCGGCTTGACCCCGACGCCGCCCCCTTCAGCCAGATCGGCGAGGGGTACTTTGCCGTGCTGATTGACCAGGGCGAGGGGACGGAACCCTATTCCGGCATCACCCCTCTTGCCGGCGGATCGCTGTCATCCTGTGCCGAGACCTATTTCGCCCAGTCCGAGCAACTGCCGACGCGGTTTGCCTTGTCGTTCGGACAAAGCACGCTGCCCGCTGCCCCGCCTGTCTGGCGCGCCGGGGGGATCATGCTGCAACACATGCCGGTTGCGGGCGGCAGTGTGGCGGCTGACGCGGGGTCGGGCGAGGGTGGTCTGCTGAACCACGCGGACATTCTGGGTGGCGAACAGGGTGAAAACTGGACCCGCGCAAACCTGCTGCTGGACACGGTCGAAGATATCGAACTGATTGGCCCCAGCGTGGCCCCGACCGACCTGTTGATCCGGCTGTTCCACGAGGAAGGCCCCCGGGTGTTCGAGGCCCAGCCGGTGCGGTTCGGCTGTTCCTGTTCCGCCGACAAGGTGCGGCAATCGCTGTCGATCTATTCGGCCAAGGACATCCGTTCGATGACCACCCCCGAGGGCACCGTGACCGCCGATTGCCAGTTCTGCAGTGCCCACTATGTGCTGGACCCCGCGACGGTGGGGTTTGATGCGCGGAAGGTTGAGGCGGGCGATGGGGCCTGAGGCGCTCGCCCGTGCCTTTGACCGGGGTGCGGCGGCATCGTCGGATTTCGACCTGAACCCCGGCAGCGTTCTGCCCGAAGGTCGCATGTTACGCCCCGCCGGGGTGCTTGTGGGTGTGCTGGATGGCCGGGTGATCCTGACCAAACGGTCATCCCGGCTGAAACATCATCCGGGGCAGATCGCCTTTCCCGGCGGCAAGGTCGACCCCGGCGATACCGGCCCCGAGGCGGCGGCGCTCCGCGAGGCATACGAGGAAATCGGCCTGCCTCCCGGTCAGGTGCAGGTTCTTGGCCACCTGCCCCTGCATGAGACGATCACCGGCTTTGCCGTGACACCCGTGCTGGCCCACATCACCGGCCCCTTCACCCCGCTGCCCGAGGCGGGTGAGGTGGACGAGGTGTTTACCGTGCCGCTGGCCTACCTCGCCGATCCGGCGAACTACCGCATCGAGGGGCGGGTCTGGCGGGGCGAATGGCGCAGGTACTATGCCGTGCCCTACGGCCCGTACTACATCTGGGGTGCTACCGCCCGTATCCTGCGGGGGCTGGCGGAAAGGCTGGGCCCGTGAAGATCACCGGCGACTGGCTGACCCGCCCGGCGACACAGGCGGTGTTCGCGGCATTGGCCGGGCATCAGGTGCTTGCGGTGGGCGGCTGTGTTCGCAATGCGCTGCTGTCCCGCCCGGTATCGGACATCGACATGGCCACCGATGCCCTGCCCGATCAGGTGACCGCACTGGCCGGTGCGGCAGGTCTGCGCGTGGTGCCGACCGGGATCGACCATGGCACGGTGACGGTCGTATCGGACGGCATCCCGCACGAGGTCACAACCTTTCGCCGCGATGTGGAAACCGACGGGCGGCATGCCGTGGTGGCCTATGCGACCGACGTGGCGACCGACGCCGCGCGGCGTGATTTCACCATGAACGCGTTGTATTGCACCGCCTCTGGTGATGTGATCGACCCCCTTGGCGGCCTGCCTGACCTGCTGGCGGGTCGGCTGCGCTTTGTCGGCGATCCCGTGATGCGCATTGCCGAGGATCACCTGCGCATCATGCGCTTTTTCCGGTTCACCGCAGTCTATGCCGACCCCGCCCACGGCATCGACGCCGACGGTCTGGCGGCCTGTGCTGCCGGGGTCGACGGGATCGACCACCTGTCGCGCGAACGGATCGGCGCCGAGATGCGCAAGCTGCTGTCGGCAGGCGACCCTGCCCCCGCCGTGGCCGCGATGGCGCGGGCGGGCATCCTTGCGCACGTCCTGCCCGGGGCCGATCCGCGTGCGCTGGCCCCGCTGGTGCATCTGGAACAGGTCGCCGTCCCTGACTGGCTGCGCCGTCTTGCGGCACTGGGTGGTGAGGATGCCGATACCCGCCTGCGCCTGTCACGGGCCGAGGCGCGTGATCTGGACATGCTGCGCAGCGCCATCGGCAGCATGGAGCCGCCCGCCGTTCTGGGCTGGCGGCTGGGCCTTGCCCGGGCCACCGATGCCATGCTGTTGCGCATGGCGGTACTGGAGGCGCGTCCTCTGCCACAATGGTCGTCTGACGTGGTGCGCGGGGCGTATGCCGTCTTTCCCGTCACGGCAGCCGACCTCATGCCTGCACTTCAAGGCCCCGCACTTGGTGCAAGACTGGCCACCCTGACCGATCGTTGGCTGGCATCCGATCTGCGCCTGACGCGGGACGAGTTGATTTCGGGGGCGTGACAAGGGCTGCGCGTTGCGGTAAAAGCACCCGACACTGGAAGGAGAACGCCATGGAGACCGGGATCATTTACCGCCTGTTCTGACAGGACCGATCCCGTGCGGGCGGCCTGCAAAGCCCCTCGCCGTACCCCATCGCCGTTCACCATCGCCTCTGAAAGGGCGCCTTCCATGTTCCGCTTCTTTGAAAACCTTGTCGATCCCTATCAATCCTATGCGATCACCGACACGCCGCCCCGGCGGCTGTGGCCGTTCCTGCGCGAGTATATCCAGCCGTTCCGCAAGGTCTTCGCGATCACCGCCATCTCTTCGGTGATCGTCGGCAGCTTTGACGTGGCGCTCATCTGGTATGTCGGCCGGATGGTGGACCTTCTGGCGATGGGCGGCCCGCAGGAGACATGGGCGGCGCATGGCACCGAGATCATGCTGGTCGGGTTTGCCATCCTGTTCCTGCGGCCGATCCTGTCGGGGCTGCATATCGCGCTGCTGCACAACACCATCCTGCCGAACTTCGGCACAATGATCCGGTTTCGCGCGCATCGCCATGTGCTGCGCCAGCCCGTCGGCTGGTTCGAATCCGATTTCGCCGGCCGCATCGCCAACCGCATCATGCAGACCCCCCCGGCGGCGGGCGAGGCGGTGTTCCAGACGTTCGACGCCGTGGCCTTTGCGCTGGTTACCATCATCGGCGCGGCGGCGGTTCTGGGCGACGCCGACCTGCGGCTGATCCTGCCCCTGGCGGTGTGGTTTGCCGCCTACATGATGCTGGTCCGCTGGACCCTGCGGCGGGCCGGCCCCGCGTCAACCGCGTCATCCGATGCGCGGTCGGCAATCACCGGGCGGGTGGTCGATGCCTATACCAACATCCATTCGGTCAAGCTGTTCGCGCACCATGAGCACGAGATGGACTATGCGACCCAATCCATCGAACACGCGCGCCGCATGTTCTTTGCCGAAATGCGCATCATCACCAAGATGGACGTGATGCTCACCCTGCTGAACGGCGGCCTGATCGTGTCGGTCTGCGGTTGGGCCATCTTCCTGTGGTATCAGGGGCAGGCAACGGTCGGCACCGTTGCTGCCGCGACAGCGCTGGTGCTGCGGCTGAACAACATGACCTACTGGATCATGTGGGCAACCACATCGCTGGTGCAGAATCTGGGCGTTGTGCAAGAGGGGATGGAGACGATCACCCAACCCATCGGTCTGGTTGACCGGCCTGCAGCGCCGGTGCTGGCGCTGACGGCGGGGCGGCTGGAGGTGCAGGGCGTGTCGCACCACTACGGGCGCGGCTCGGGCGGATTGCGCGACATCACCCTGACCGTGGAACCGGGGACAAAGATCGGCGTTGTCGGCAGGTCTGGTGCGGGCAAATCCACGCTGGTCAAGCTGATGCTGCGGTTCTACGACCCCGAATCTGGGCGCATCCTGATCGACGGGCAGGACATCACGCAGGTGACGCAGGACAGCCTCCGCCAGATGATCGGAATGGTGCAGCAAGACAGCAGCCTGTTGCACCGCTCGGTCCGCGACAACATCCGCTACGGTCGCCCCGAGGCCACCGAGGACCAGATGATCGAGGCCGCGAAACGCGCCGAGGCGCATGATTTCATCCTGACGCTGGAGGATCCGGCGGGCAGGCAGGGCTACGATGCCCATGTCGGCGAACGCGGGGTGAAACTGTCGGGCGGGCAGCGGCAACGTGTGGGGCTGGCGCGGGTAATCCTGAAGGATGCGCCGATTCTGATACTGGACGAGGCGACTTCGGCGCTGGACTCTGAGGTTGAGGCGGCAATTCAGGACACGCTTTATGGGGTGATGCAGGGCAAGACGGTGATCGCGATTGCGCACCGCCTGTCGACCATTGCCGCGATGGACCGGATCGTGGTCCTGGATGACGGTGCGATTGCCGAAACCGGCACCCATGCCGCGCTTATTGCGAAAGACGGGCTATATGCCCGGTTCTGGGCGCGTCAGTCGGGCGGGTTCATCGGGCTGGAGGATGCCGCCGAATGAAGGCGCTGTTGAAACTGGGCGACACCATCAACGCCTTCGCCCCGGCAGAGGGACCGCCGCCACAGCAATTGGGGGCGTTCTTTCGCTGGAGCCTGCGCGGGTCGTGGCCGATGCTGGCGGTGGCGGCGGCGATATCCTCGGTTGCGGGTGCTACCGAGGTTGTGTCGGCGCTGATCCTTGGCTGGGTGATCGACGCGGCGGTCAGCAGTGGGCCGGTGGCATTCTTTACCACCCATCAGACGCTGCTTTTATGGTTCGTGGTGTTCTACATCGTGCTGCGCCCCGCCGCGTTCGGCCTGTCATCGGCATCCAACGCCATCGTTGTCGGGCCGAACGTTCTGCCGCTGGTATTGTCGCGCCTGCACCGCTGGACGCTGGGGCAGGCCGTCACCTTCTTTGACAACGACTTTGCCGGGCGCATCGCCACGAAACAGATGCAGGCGGCCCGCGCCGTCACCGATGTGGCGACCGAAGTCATAAACACCGGCTTTTTTGCGCTGGCCTCGGTGATTGGGTCCATCGTGTTCCTTCTGGCCATCGACTGGCGCGTGGCCATGGCGCTGGCGGTATGGCTGGTGGCGTACATCCTCTTGATCCGGTTCTTCATGCCGCGTGTGCGGGTCAATTCCTCCGCCCGGGCGGCGGCGCGCGCCATGGTGACGGGGCAGGTCGTCGATACCATCACCAACATCAAGACTGTAAAACTGTTCGCCCACGCCGCCTATGAGGACAAGGTCGCGCTGAACGCCATGAGCGTATTCCGCGACCGCAGTCTTGAGTTTGGCGAGATCTCCACCTGGTTCCGCCTGTCCCTGATGACCCTTGCCGGCGTGCTGCCGGTGCTGTTGATCGGTGGCACTCTGGTCCTGTGGCAAGAGGGCGCGGCAACCGCCGGCGCCATCGCCGCATCAGGCGCCATTGCCATGCGCATCGCACAGATGTCGGGCTGGGTCAGCTTTACCCTGATGTCGATCTACACCAGCATCGGCGAGGTTGAGGATGGCATGCGCACGTTGGCCGTCGAACACGCGCTGGCCGATGCGCCGGGTGCGGCTGATCTGCCGCCGTCCAAGGGGGCCGTCACGTTTGAAGGCGTCAGTTTCGCCTATGGCCGGCGCAAGGGCGGTGTGGCCGAGGTGACGCTTGCGGTCCGTCCGGGCGAAAAGATCGGCATTGTCGGGGCCTCGGGGGCGGGGAAATCAACGCTCGTGTCGCTCCTCTTGCGGCTTTACGACACCGAAAAGGGCAGCGTCCTGATCGACGGCACCGACGTGCGGCAGGTCACGCAGGAATCGCTGCGCCGGAACATCGGGATGGTCACGCAGGACACCGCGATGTTCAACCGAAGCGCCCGCGACAACATCCGATATGGCCGCCCCGATGCCACCGACGACGAGGTGATCGCCGCCGCGAAGGCCGCCGAGGCGCACGACTTCATCCTTGGTCTGCAGGACCACAAGGACCGCAAGGGGTATGACGCCTATCTGGGCGAGCGTGGCGTGAAACTGTCAGGCGGACAGCGGCAGCGGATTGCACTGGCCCGCACCATCCTCAAGGACGCCCCGATTCTGGTGCTGGACGAAGCAACCTCGGCGCTGGACAGCGAGGTTGAGGCGGCCATTCAGGAAAGTCTTGACCGCGTGATGCAGGGCAAGACCGTGCTGGCCATCGCGCACCGCCTGTCCACCATCGCGCAGATGGACCGGATCGTGGTGCTGGACGACGGCCGCATCGTGGAATCGGGATCACATGGGCAACTCCTGCAAAAGGGCGGGCTTTATGCGCGCTACTGGAACCGCCAGTCAGGCGGGTTCATCGGTGTGGAGGAGGCGGCCGAGTGACCCTGACTGTGCTGCGTCTGGGCCACCACGGCGACGGCATCGCCGATGGGCCGGATGGGCCGCTCTACATCCCCCGCACCCTGCCGGGTGAGGTGGTTGACGGTACGCTGACCGGCGACAGGATGGACGACGCCCGCATCGTGACGCCCGTACCGGACCGCGTAAAACCGCCCTGCATCCATGCGAAAACCTGCGGCGGTTGCCTGATGCAACACGCGTCGGATGATCTGGTCGCCACATGGAAAACCGGCATCGTTCAGGGTGCGCTGGCGGGGCAGGGGTTGCAGGCCACCGTCCTGCCCATCCTCACCTCACCCCCCCAAAGCCGCCGCCGCGCCACCCTGTCGGCGCGGCGTACACGGGCGGGTACGCTGATCGGGTTCCACATGCGGGGGTCGGACACCATCCTGCCGGTGCCGCATTGCCAACTCCTTGACCCGGCCCTGCTCGCCACCTTTCCGGCGCTGGAGGCCATCGTGCGGCTGGGCGGCACCCGTGCGTCCGAGATGCAACTGACCGTCACGCGCTATCCGTCAGGCGCGGATGTGGTGGTGACGGGTGGCAAACCGGCCGACAGCGCCCTGCGCATGGACCTCGCCCGCATTGCCGAGACGCACAGCCTGTCGCGCCTGACCTGGGACGCCGAGACGGTGGCCCTGCGCGCCCAGCCCATGGTCACCTTCGGCCCCGCCCGCGTGACCCCCCCGCCCGGTGCGTTCCTGCAGGCCACTGATCATGGCGAGGCCACACTCCTGGCTGCCGTCACCCGCGCCATCGGCCCCGCCCGCCGTATCGCCGACCTTTTCGCCGGATGCGGCACCTTTGCGCTGCCCCTGTCGGCACAGGCCGAGGTGCTGGCGGTTGAAGGCGACGCCGCGATGACGGCGGCGATGGACAAGGGCTGGCGCGCCGCAACGGGTCTCAAACGCCTGACCACGCAAACGCGCGACCTCTTCCGCCGCCCGCTGGAGCCTGACGAACTGAGGGGCCTGGATGCCGTGGTAATCGACCCGCCCCGCGCCGGGGCCGAGGCGCAAACGGCGGCGATCGCTGCCGCACGGGTGCCGGTCATCGCCATGGTATCGTGCAACCCCGCCACATTCGCCCGCGATGCGCGGATGCTTGTTCAGGTCGGATACCGCATCGACTGGGTGCAGCCCATTGACCAATTTCGCTGGTCATCGCACGTTGAACTGGTGGCTTGCCTGTCGCGGTCGTGACGGGACACATACCGGCAGCAACAAGACGGATGGATGCATGCGATCAGCAATTGGTGACTGGATCAGCTCAGATCGTATCCA
>JBBQXK010000051.1:0-25700 GCA_038209775.1 Rhodobacterales bacterium
GACCAGCCATGCCACCAGCTGGGCGCGGCGGGCGAGACCTTGCGCGGGGTGCCGCCCGCAACCGGCACCAGGTAAATCTCGGACCCCTGCCCGCCGGCATGCGAAGACAGAACGATGGTCTTGCCGTCCGGGCTGATCCCATGGTCGTTGTTGCAGCGCGCGATGGAGCCAAGGTCGATCTTCTCCATCCGCGGCCGGTCCAGGTTGACCCGGTAGAGATGCCCGTCGGCGTTGATCAGCAGCCATTTGCCATCCGGCGACCAGTTCGGCGCCTCGAACACCCTATCGGATTGCAGCACGACGCGGGTGGTCCCCGTCGCAAGATCATGGATTTCCAGAGAACAGCGCATGGTATCCTTTGCCAGGATGGGGGCATCCCCCATCCTACGCCAGCGTCACAGGCAGGATGGGGGATGCCCCCATACGCCTTACCCCTTGTTCTTCGGCACCAGCAACTTGGCCGGCCGCAACGCCTCGGCCGCCTTGAACAGCCCAAAGGTCTGGTTGACGTAGTTCACGACACCCGAGACCTTGTCCATATAGGCCACCAACTCCGGCGTGCGTTCCGCCTCGACCACCTGCACCGGCCGATCCGGTCCCTCGGCCTCGAACTGGCAATAGAACAGCGGCTCGCCCCGCTTCAGCACGATGTCCTTTTCCGGCTCGTGCCACTCGAAGGCCCACATCAATGGCCGCGGCCAGGTGTTCAACGGGAACCGCCCGCCGAAGATCGTGCCGGGCAGCGGATCCTTGCGGTAATGCGCAAAGGTGCCGAGCTGGGTCACATAAACCAGCTCATCGCAGACAAAGCAGTAGGGCAAGGCCAGCTGGATCGTCGGCCGGTCGGGATAGCGCCACTCGGCCTCGGGCACCATGGTCAGGATCTCGTTCAGCTTGTTGCCCCGCACCGGCGAGGCCTGGCCAAGGCGGTTCACGATCGCCGCCTTGCCCTTGTCGTCGCGCACAAAGCCCAGGTGCAGATCATAGGGGCATTTCACCACGAAATACCGGCTTTCCATCTGGATCACCGCCGGGCACCGCGCCGCCGATTTGGCATGCGTGCGGTTGGTCTGGCGGAACATCAGGCGCTCGGGTGGATCGTACAGCAATGCCCCTTTGTCCTCGGTCAGGAACCACCCCACCGTTACCGGGCCAGAACCGGGGCCTTCCTCCGGGCGGTCGTAGGTCATCGTGATCTGCATGGTGGGGCCCCTTCTTGGCGGTCGCGTGCAAGGTTGCCGCCCCGCCCTGCGCCGTCAACACCTGTTCTTGACACTCCTCCGCGTACCCGCGAATGAGGCGGGCATGGATGACCGCCTGATCGTCGCGATGGACCTGCCGAATGTGGTGCAGGGTCTGGCCCTGGCCGACCGGCTGGGCGATGCCGTCGGGTTCTACAAGATCGGCCTTGGCATGCTGACGGGCGGCGGTCTGGCTCTGGCCAACGAGCTGAAGCACGAACGCGGGCTGCGGGTGTTCCTTGATCTGAAACTCTTCGATATCGGCGCCACGATCGAGGCTGCCGTGCGCGGCATCGCGGCCCACGGCCCCGATTTCCTGACCGTCCACGGCGACCCCCAGGTGGTGCGCGCGGCATCCCAGACCAAGGGTCAGATGGCGATCCTGGCCGTTACCATCCTCACCTCGCTGGACCGCGCCGACCTTGACGCGAACCTGATCCGCCCGGGCGATCTGGCCGAGATAACGCTGGAACGCGCCGCCCGCGCGCTGGAGGCCGGGGCAGATGGCGTCATCGCCAGCCCGCAAGAGGCGGCGGCGATCCGCGCCCTGCCGCAGGCGGCAGGCAAGCTGATCGTTACCCCCGGCGTGCGCCCCATGGGCACCGCGATGGGCGACCAGAAACGTACCGCCACCCCAGCCGACGCGATCCGCGACGGCGCAAACCACATCGTCGTCGGTCGCCCCATCTGGGCCGCCGCCGACCCCGCCGCCGCCGCCCGCGCGATCCTTGCCAGCCTGCCCTGACCCCCCTCCCCAGATTTTTTCGAAGAATTTTTTCTCTGCGCCACCCGCGCGCCTCGCCAAATTCTTCCCCGCCGCACAACCAGCACTTGCGCCGCACCGCCGATGATGGTGCCATCGGGTACCGACCGCAGGTGCCCCGATGCCCGCCCCATCCGAAGACAACAACGAACTGGTCCTGTCGTTCCTCTCGGTCCGCCGCGCGCTTGGCCTTCTGGGGTTCTTCCTGCCGCTGTCATTGCTGGCCGTCGCCATCCTCACGACCGAGGACATGCGCCCCTCGATCAGCGAATTCTACTACACCCGCGGGCGTGAGCTGTTCACCGGCACGCTTTGCGCCATCGCCGTGTTCCTCTGGGCCTATGTGGGCTATCCGCCAGCCCCGGCGGACGGCTGGCTGACCGACCGCATCCTGTCACGCACCGCCTCGCTGGCCGCATTGGGTGTGGCGTTCATCCCGACCGAAAACAAATTCGGCCCCCGCGTGGCTCCCGGTGCCAGCGAAAACTGCACCCTGATCCAATGCGCCCTTGGCACCGACTGGGCGCGGTGGTTGCACTACGGCGCGGCGGGGGTGTTCTTTGCCTGCCTCGCCCTCTTTTGCCTGATCCTGTTCCGCCGAACCGGCACCGGCCCGCCGACGCGCGGCAAGGTCGGGCGCGACCGTATCTATCTGATCTGCGGCATCATCATCGCAGGCTGCATCGTGATGCTGGGCGCCTACGGCTATGGCTACGCGCGCCAGGACGCTGCCGGACAAGTCGCCTACGACGCCACCCGCGCCGTGTTCATCCTCGAAACCATCGGCATCTTTGCCTTTGCCGTGTCGTGGCTGGTCAAGGGCGAAACACTCAAACCCCTGCAAAGGATGGCCGAACCGAAGCCCTGAACAGCACAAAGCCCCGGCAACCGCCGGGGCTTTGCGTCTGGCGCAGTCGTGGGTCAGGCCGCCTTGGCCTTGCCGCCGTTCACGCCCTGCACGGCCAGACCGGTCAGCTTGGCGTTCGCCGCCTTTTCCATGTCCAGGATCTGGCTCAGAAGGTCATGCGCTTCGGTATGGCCCAGCTCTTTGGCCCATTCGCGCAGGGTGCCATAGCGCGCGATCTCGTAATGCTCGACCGCCTGCGCCGCACCGATCAGCATGGCGTCAAGGGCCGCACCGCTGGCGTCCTTCATCAGGCCGTCAGCCTCTTTGATAAGCCCCTCGATGGCGTCGCACTTCTCACCGGCGGGCTTGACCTTGATCGATGCGAACACCTTGTCCAAAAGCTTTACCTGTTCTTTTGTCTCGGCCAGATGGTGGGTGAAGGCGGCCCTGAGGTCGGCATTGCCCGCGGCACTGGCCATCTTCGGCAGCGCCTTGGTCAGCGCGCCCTCGGCATAGTAGATGTCTTTCAGGGTGTGTTCAAAAGCGTCGGAAAGCGTTTTCATGATCTGTCTCCATGGGTTTCACGTCACCGGCCCGGGGGCCAGTGTTCAGGTTGTCATCTGCCGTTCGACAGGTGTCAGTTTCCCGGCGCCGCCACGGGGGGCGTGACCGGCGCATCGGCGGGGGCGTCGGCAGGCGGGTCGCCCACGGGGGCCACGTCGGGTGCCGGATCACCCTCGGGCACCACGGGCGGGGTCACATCCGGCACTGGCTGCGCGGGGACCGCGTCAGTTGCCGTCGAAGGGGTGGTTTCGGGTGCAGTCGTCTGTGACGCCGGTGCGGGCACCGTGGCCGCGTCATCGTCAAGCACACGCCACGCCAGAACACCCACAATCGCCACAACCGCGACCGCGACAATCGCAGGCATCGCCAGCGACGCCTCGCGGAGGGGGGCGTTGACCGTCGTATTGGTCTGGGAATAGGGCGGCACGGGACGGCTTGCGGGTTCAAGTGTGGGTATGACCTGCCTTGCGTCAGGATAGTCGGCCATGGCTGTTCTCCTGCATGGATGTATGCAGGTTCAACGCCACTGCGGCCGAAACCGTTCCCTCACGGTGTCGATCAGCCGCCCGGTCAGTCGTTGATGTCGGTCTTCCACAGCTTCACCTGACCCGGCCGCGTGCCGATGGCCAACCGCAGCCCACCCCAGATCACCAGCGACGCAAGGGCAAAGACCATCAGCAGCAACGACAGGCTGTCGCCTGCCACCATGTTCGTCCCCAGAAGGACACCGGTCACGATCGCCCCGCCGGCAAAGCCCAGAAAGATGAAGCCGGGCAACAGGATCTCGACCATGCCCACCACGAAACCGCCGACAATCCACGCCCACCAGACCGACCACAGCATCACAGCTTCCCCTTCAACATCCCGAACGCATTGGAAAACGCATCCAGCGCCGCCGCAGGCACAATCACCAACTGCTTGCCCGCGCCCGTCCCCACCGCCGTCAGCGCCTCGACCTGCTTAAGCGCCACTTGGTACTGTGCCGCCTCCAGCCCGTTCTCCTTGATCGCGACCGCAATCACCCCCGTCGCATAGGCCTCGGCATCGGCCAGCACGCGCCGCGCCTGCGCCTCTTGCTGGGCGGCATACAACTCGGCATCCGCGTTCAGCTCAACCGCCCGCTTCTTGCCCTCGGCCTCGGTCACCAGCGCCCGCCGCGCCCGTTCGGCGTTCAGTTGCTGCAGCATCGCGGTCCGCGTCGCATCGTCCAGGTTGACGTCCAGGATCTCGGCCCGCGTCACCTCGATGCCCCAGTCGTCCACCAACAGCCGCACCTGCTCGCGGATGTTCGCCGCCACCTCGGCCCGGTTCGACTGCACCTGATCCAGTTCCATCTTGCCGATCTGGCCGCGCACGATCCCCGCCACCGTCGTCGCAATCGCCGCATCCACATCGCGGATGCGGTAGACGGTCTTTTCCGGCTCGGTGATACGGTAGAACACGCTGGTCTCGACCTTTACCAGCACGTTGTCGGTGGTAATCGCGTCCTGCTGCGCCGTCGGCAATTGCCGCTCCAGGATGGAAATCTTGTGCGCGATCCGGTCAAGGAACGGCACCACAAAGTTGATCCCCGGCCCCAGCACGGCCCTGAGCCGCCCGAACCGCTCCACTACATGCTTCTCCGACTGCGGCACGATGCGCACGCCCAGAAAGATGCAAAGGATGATGAAGACGGCAATCGCCAGATACACGGCGTTGCCGCCAAGAAAGTCTTCCGGTGTCATCAAAGGCTCCATCTCAAATCACATCACCACTACCTTGCCCCCGAACGCCCGGTACGCGCAAGTCGCAACGCCTGCGGTTCGGCAACTGTCCTTGTGGAAATGGGCGCGCGCCTGCGGCCTGTCTGTGCGCCGCGGATGACCGGGCAGGGCACCTTGCGTTTGGCGGCGGCGGGGGTGCTTGTAGCCGTCGATGAAGCAGGCCCCGCCACTGCCCGCGATTAGTCGCACAAGCGCCGTCCCGCGCAGCCGGCGGGTTTCAGGGGGATTTCTGTCCCTGACGCGAAAAGGTCCGGCCGCCTTGGTGGATAAGGCCACGCGGCGATGCTTCTGTGGCAATGGTACGCGGCAAGGCTCCGTCGCCGGTTGGTGTTTTTTGTGGTGGTTGACGGCCCGACCGATGACGCGGCGGGAATGCAGGATTGTCGAACGGGTGGCAGCACCCCGCGACGCGTCCGGACGGCGGCAAGTCAGGCGCCGGTTACCTGCCCGGATCGGCACTGATCGGGCACAAGGGCGGGGCTTGTGCCCCAAGGGGCGGCAGGGCCATGTGCCCGAAGACAGGCGTCCGCCCGCAACATCGCTGCTTGCGACCGGCTGTGCGGAAGGGCCGGCCATGGCAGGCTGTCAGAAATAGCTGCGGACAAGTGCGCCCGAGATCAGTGTCCAGCCGTCGGCCACGACAAAGAACGCCAGTTTGAAAGGCAGCGATACCACCGCAGGGGGCACCATCATCATGCCCATCGACATCAGGACAGCAGCGACCACAAGGTCGATGATGAGGAATGGCAAGAAGATCAGGAACCCGATCTCGAAGGCACGCTGCACCTCGCTCAGCAGGAACGACGGCACCAGAAGCGACAGCGGCGCATCCGGCAACAGGGGCGGGACCGCAGGGCGCAGTGCGGCCAATGCGGCGTAGGTGTCAGGGTCAAGCCGCGCCGTCATGAAGGTGCGGAACGGCGACAGGGTTGCGGTGATCGCCTGTTCCACCGGGATGGCGTTGCGGGTCAGGGGTTCGATGCCGGTCGTCCAGGCCTCGGTGAACACCGGGTCCATCACGAACCATGTAAGGAACAGCGACAGGCTGATGATCAGCATGTTCGGCGGCGCCTGCTGCAATCCGATGGCCTGACGCAGGATCGACAGCACGGTGACGATGAACGGAAAACAGGTGACCATCACCGCAAGTCCGGGCACCAGGCTGAGCACGGTGACCAGAAGGAACAACTGCACCACCCGGGCCGATACGGTGGCACCGTCGCCGAAGTCCACGGTAATCTCTTGTGCCGAGGCCGGGGCGACCAGCAGGAACGCCAGTGCCAGGATGAGTGCCAGCAGTGGTGCCACGCCGAACGCCCGGGCTGGCACCGCAGCGTCAAGGCGTTCCTGGCTCATCAGATGCCGCCGCGCAGGTTTGCAACCTCGGTCAGGCGCACGGCCAGTTGCCCGCTCTGGTCGCCCTCCAGTTCCTGCAACTCGCCCCGCGCGATCAGGCGGTCGCCGATGTAGAGTTCCACCGGATCATCCACCCGCCGGTCCAGCGTAAGGACAGCATCGCGGCCAAGGCGCAACAGATCGCGCACCTGCGGGCGGGCCTTGCCGACCGAAATGGTGATCTCGATGGGCACCTGCGAAAAGGGGTTGGTATCGGCGCGGTCATCCATGCTGTGTCTCCGTCAGGTTAAGGTCGAAAAAACCGCGCACCGCGGCTGCGATGTCGGTCACGGCGCGGTCAAGGTCGATGTGCGTCTCGCTTGCGCCAAAGCGCAGGTGCGCCTGGCCTTCGCCAAGGGTCGGCTCCTCCTCGATCGTCAGGGGCAGGGCATCTGCGCGGTCGATCAGCGCCTCGACGGCGGGGCGGGCGGCGGGGTTGATGACCAGAACCACCGGGCTGTCTGACAGTGCGGCTGCCATCGGCCGCAAGGTCTCGATGATCATCGGCGCCAGTGCCGCCCGCGCCATGTCGGGCAAAACACGCTCGGTCATCTGCGCCAGCAGGGGCTCGATCGCACGCAGGACATGGTTGCGCGCCTCTTGATAGGTAAAGGCCAGTTCCTGCAGGTTTCGCGCGATTTCAGCGCCCAGCAGGGTCTGGTTGTCGGCCTGCGATGCCGTGGCATCGTCCCAGCCCGCCGTATATCCCTGCTCATAGGCGGCCAGCCGCGCCTCCTCCATCGCCGACAGGTCGGTGACAACGGTGGTAAGGGCCGGCTCGGACGCCACTTCGAACACTTCCAGCCTCAGGGGTGGCATCAGGCGCGCTCCTCTTCCGCTTCCATCCAGCCGCGCAGGATTTCGACCGATTCCGCCTGCCGCTCTTCGATCAGACGGCGCAGGCGGGCGACGGGGTCGGCGTCCTGCACGTCACTGTCGGCATCGGACAGCATGGACAGCGGCGACAGTTCGCCATCCTGGATTTCGCCGGTCAGCACGCGGACCCCATCGTTCGGAATGCCCTGGCGGCCCCCCGCCGCCGCGATCCCCGGCAGGGACAGCGGCAGATCGGCCGGCGGCAACGCCAGGCCGCGACGGGCCCCCGACATGAGCACCGGCCGCACGACGAACAGCCCCAGCGCCAGCACGACCAGTGCCAGGACGCCGATCTGCAGCAGGCTCATCATGTTGACCGGACCCATCTCGGGCAGGATGCCCGGCGCCTCGGCGGCGGTGCCAAGTTCGGCCACAGGCTCGAACGCCATGGATTTCAGCGTCAGGACATCGCCGCGCGCGCTGTCCAGACCGACGGCAGAGGCAACCAGGTCCTGCAGGGCGGTCAGCTCTTCCTCCGGGCGGGGGGTAAAGCTGGTGGTGCCGTCTGCGTTGGTCGTGGTGATGCCGTCGATCAGCACGGCCACGGTCAGCCGCCGCACGGCACCGGGCAGGCGCAGCACCTCACGCTGGGTTTCGGACACCTCGTAATTCACCCGCTCGCGCGTCTCGGTCGACTGGCTTTGCCCCGATGCCCCCGCGCCCGCGTCACCCTCGGGCAGGTTCGAGGCCACTGTCACCTCGCCACCCGGATCCGTCGCACTGTTGTTCCGCTCTTCCGTCTCGGATGAAATCGCCACGCGGGTCGCCGGATCAAAGGTCTTCTCCGTCACCGATTCGCGTTCGGTCACAACCGACAGGCTGACCTCGACCACGGCCCGTCCCGGGCCAAGGCGTGCCGCCAGAAGCCGCTCGACATTGCGTTTCAACTCGCCCTCGCGGGTGTCGGCGCTGCCGGGCATCAGGGTGTCATCCCCCGTCTGGATCAGGCCCGCGACGCTGTCGATGATCGCCACATCTTCGGGCCGCATCCCCGAGACTGCGGCGGCCACCAGATGCTGCAGCGCGCGCGCCTGTGCCGGCGGCAGACCGCCGCCCGAGGTGGTGACGGTGATGCTGGCTGTCGGGTGTTCCTCGGTGCGGAATGGCTGGGCGGGGGCCTTGGCGATGTGGACCCGGGCCGCGCGAATCGACGGCACCGCCAGGATCGTGCGGGCAAGTTCACCCTCCCTCGCGCGCCAGTAGGCGGCGTCGAACATCTGCGAAGTGGTGCCGAAACCCGACAGCCCGTCCAGAAGTTCATAGCCTGCCGCCCCCGTGGCAGGCAGCCCCTCTGACGCCAGCATCATGCGCAATTCGTCCCGCATGGCGCTGTCCACCCGGATCGAATCGCCCGCCACTTCATAGGCGACACCGCGTGCCTCAAGGGCCGCCACAACGTCGCCCGCCGCCGCCCCGTCAAGGCCCGCATAAAGCAGCGCCATATTGGGTGTCGCGGCCATGCGCGACAGGCCCAGCACCGCCAGGAACATCGCGATCGTGGCCGCAATCACCACGACGCGGCGCGTCGCATCAAGGGCATTCCAGGTGGCGGCGACATTCTGCACGGACGGCCTCATTCCTTGCCTCCGGTCTTCTGCCCGGCGCTGGCACCACAGATGAACGAACGGACTTAACAATCGGTTAGTGACCTCGGGGCTATACCGGAGTTCAAGTCGAGGCACGGAGGACAGAATGGCCGAAGCCGCAGTGCCGCAGGACGCGGCCCCGCCGAAGAAATCAAAGAAGCCGCTGCTCATCGCGCTGGTGGTCGCTGTGCTGGGCGGCGGCGGCGCGTTCTATGCCACCTTTTCGGGCATGGTCGGCGGTTCCGGTGAGACCGCAAAGATGGGTGCCGACGACGGCCACGGCGGCGGTGCCGGAGCCATGGCCAGCGTGGCGTTCGTGCCGGTGACGCCCGTCGTGATCTCCTTGGGTGAGGCGTCATCCAGCCGCCATCTGCGGATGAGCGCGCAACTGGAGGTCGGCCCCGCCTATTCGGTCGAGGTCACCCATCTGATGCCGCGGATCCTCGACATCCTGAACGGCTATCTGCGCGCCGTCGAGGTGGCCGAGTTACAGAATCCCGCCGCACTGGTCCGCATCCGCGCGCAGCTTTTGCGGCGCATCCAGATCGTCACCGGCGAAGGCCGGGTGCGCGATCTTCTGATCACCGAATTCGTGCTGAACTAGGGGGCAGGACCATGGAGCTTATCGCGGATGCCTTGCTGGCCGCCGGTGCGCTGGGTGCGGGGCTTTACTGCTATGTGCTGGCGCGGCGGCTGAAACAGTTCCAGACACTGGAAAGCGGGATGGGCGGCGCCATCGCGGTGCTGTCGGCACAGGTTGACGACATGACGCGCGCACTGGACCGCGCGCGTGGTGCCGCCGGCGGCCAGGTGGCCGCACTTGAGGCCGAGACGTTGCGGGCCGACGCGGCCGCGCGCCGCATCGAATTGCTGCTGGCGTCGCTGCACGACCTGCCTGATCCGGCCACCGCGCACCGGCCCCCGCCCGCGCCCGCCCAGCGGGTCGAAGCCGCGGGGCAGGCGGACCGGCCGTTGCGGTTCGTCCGCCGCCGACCTGCGCGTGAAGGGCTGGAGGCTGCCGAATGACATCTGCTGTCTCCGTTCCGCGCCGGTTCCGCCGCAGGGCGGGGCGCGGTGCCTTGTTCCTGCTGGCAATCCTGCTTGCCGCCTCGGGTGCCATGCGGATGGGCCTTGGCATCGGCGAGGCACTGGCGCGGATGCCGTCCGAGGCGGTGCCGGGGGAAAGCGACGGCATGGGGGCCGCGCACGCGGCGGCAGGCGACCCGCTCGATTGCCCCGCCCCGCCGGTGGCCGTGGCCGAGGCGCTGGGCCTGCGCGAGGCCCGCGTGATGACGCAAGAGGCGGCACTGTCCGACCGCATGGCAGCCCTCGCCCTGACCGAGGCGGCGGTTGCCGCGCGGCTGACCGACCTCGAACGCGCCGAGGCTGATCTTTCGGAAACCCTGGCGCGCAGCGATGGCGCTGCCGAGGGTGATCTGGCGCGGTTGACCACGGTCTACGAGGCGATGAAACCCAAGGATGCAAGCGCCCTTTTCGCCGCGATGGAGCCTGCGTTCGCGGCGGGGTTCCTGGGCCGGATGAAACCCGATGCCGCCGCCGCGATCCTGGCAGGCATGCAGCCCGAGGCGGCCTATGCCGTCAGCATTCTTCTTGCGGGTCGCAATGCCCTTGTGCCCAGGGAATAACGACAGGGTTTGTTAACCCGCATCGTTGAATGTCGGCATCTGACAACAGCGGACGGAGGCGACCTTGATCGGCATCATCGGCATCGTGGTGATCTTCGTGATGGTCTTTGGCGGCTATATGCTGGCCGGGGGCAAGATGGGCATCATCCTCAAGGCGCTGCCGTTCGAGATGATCATGATCGGCGGTGCGGCAACGGGGGCGTTCCTCCTGGGCAACAGCATGGCCGGGGTCAAGCACACGGTCAAGGATGTGGCCAAGGTGTTCAAGGGCCCGAAATGGAAGCCCGCCGATTACCGCGATCTTCTGTGCCTGCTGTTCGAACTGATTCGCGTGGCGCGTACCAATCCGGTCGCTTTGGAGGAGCATATCGAAAAGCCCGGGGAATCCTCGATCTTCGGGCGCTACCCCAAGATCGCCAAGGATCACGAGGCGATCGATCTGATCTGCGACACGTTGCGCGCCGCCTCGATGAACTATGACGACCCCCATCAGGTAGAAGAGATCCTCGACAAGCGGATGGAGGCGCATCAGGAACACGCCCTGCACGGCAGCCATGCGCTGCAGACGGTGGCCGACGCGCTGCCCGCTCTGGGCATCGTGGCCGCCGTTCTGGGCGTGATCAAGACCATGGGTTCGATCGACCAGCCGCCCGAAATTCTGGGCAAGATGATCGGCGGCGCGCTGGTCGGCACGTTTCTGGGGGTGTTTCTGGCCTATGGGCTGGTCGGCCCCTTTGCCGTGCGCGTCAAGGCCGTGGTCGAGGAGGACGGGCATTTCTACGGCCTGATCCGCGAAATCCTAGTGGCCAACCTGCACAACCATCCCCCCAACATCTGCATCGAGGTCGGTCGCCAGAACACGCCCCACCACATCCGCCCCACGTTTTCCGCCGTGGAAGAGGCGCTGCGCGGGTTAAAGCAGGAGGCCGCCTGAATGCTGCGCGCGACACTGATCCGGGTGCTCATGGCCCTCTGGACCTGCGTCGCAACCGGCACCGGTGCAGCGGCGGAACGGGTGGCGGTCCAGTCCGGGGAACACGGCGATTTCACGCGCCTCGTGCTCGATTTCGCGGCACCCGTCGCCTGGCAGATGACGCGGACCGAAGGCGGCTATCAACTGACGTTTGAGCGTCCGGATATGCGGTTCGACCTGACCGATGTTTTCCGCCCGATCCCGCGCACGCGGCTGTCGTCGATCTGGGCAGACCCCGAGACCGGGGCGCTCATGCTGGGGATCGGTTGTGCCTGTCACGCCTTTCCGTTCGAGTTGCGCGCCGATGTCCTGGTGATCGACCTGCGCGACGGCTCCGCACCTGCCGGGTCCAGCTTTGAAGTGGCGGCGGATGGTCGCGCCATGCCCCCGGTCGCCGCCCGGACCCCGGCGCGGCCCCGCGCACGCCCGGACGTGGCTGTTGCATCGGGCAGCGATGAACCCGCCGGGCAGGGTTACGATTGGCTGAAACAATTGGGAACGGCGACCGCTCCGGCCGGGATGCCCGCGATGGCGTCCGCGACACCCCCGCCCGCCGGGGACCGCCCGCCGATGCCCGCCGCCGCAAACGGCGACGAACGGCCCGCCGCCGACCAAGGCGACGGTCTGCGGGATGAGCTTTTGCGCCAGATCAGCAATGGTGCCGCGCGCGGAACAGTGGAACTGGCACCCCACAAGCCCGGATCCGGGGCCAAATCGCCGGAAGGCATGGCCCATGGCCACTTGCCGCAGATCCGCATCGGCGGTGACGCCGGGGTCGACCCGGCAGCCGCCGACAGGCCCGCCCATTCCCTGACCGCCGAAGGGATCCGCTGTCTGCCCGATGAAGCCGTCGATCTGGGCGCATGGGGCGACGATGCTCCGGTCGCCGATACGATCGCCTTGCGGACAGGTGCCCTTTTTGGCGAGTTCGACCGCGTGGATCAGGCCAAGGCGGAAACGGCGGTGAAATACCTTCTGTATCTGGGGTTCGGTGCCGAAGCGCGGGTTCTGATCGAAGGCTTGCCGGTTGAGGGGCCGGAGGTTGCCCTGTGGTCTGTTCTGGCATCCGTGGTTGATGGTGAGGCGGTCAGCGGCAACGAGATATCCGGGATGGAGATTTGCGACGGATCGGTGGCGCTCTGGGCGATGCTGGCGCGCCCCGCCCTTGCCCCGGGGCAACAGGTACAGACCGGGGCGGTTCTGCGCGCATTTTCGGCATTGCCGCTGCATCTGCGCCGACATCTGGGGCCGTTGCTTGCGGACCGATTTCTGGAAAAGGGCGATGCGGGCGCGGTTCGCGCCATCCGTGATGCGATCCTCCGTCCCGGAGGTGACCCCGGCCCCGCCGTTCGCCTGATGGAGGCAGAACTGCACGAAGCGTCCGGCCTCGGCGCCGACAAAGACGCGCTGGTCGCACTTCAGTCTGCGCCCGGTCCCACCGCCGCGGCGGCCACGGTTGCCGCAATCCGGGCGATCGTTGCGCAAGGCGACACCGTCGATATGGCGATCCTGACCGCGACCGAGGCACTCTTGCGCGAATACAAGGGTGCGGAAGAGGAACCGGCGTTGCGCCATGCCCTGGCACTGGCGCAGGCGACGCAGGGCGATTTTGACAGCCCCTTTGCGCTGCTGCCGGACGATGATCCCGGGCGCGCCGATATCTGGGCGCTTCTGGCCGAGCGGGGGCCGGAGGCCGCACTGCTGACCCATGCCTTGCCGGGCGGCGCGGCGTCGGTGCCGAAGGTGTCGCCGGGCACCCGTCAGCGCATGGCGCGCAGGCTGATCGACGCGGGCTTTCCCGATGCGGCACTTGACTGGTTGAATGCCGATATCGCGGGCGAAGAAGCCGCCGATGACGGCACGCTGATGCTGGCGGCGGAGGCCGAGCTTCGACGCTACGATGCGCGGGCGGCCGTCACCCTTCTGGCCGCAGTCGGGGGGCCAGAGGCGGCTACCCTCAGGAACGAGGCGCTGTTGCAGCTTGGCACGGCCGAGCCGCTGAAGCGCGTCCAGGCCGATGCCTCGGCGCCCGAAAGCCAGCGGCAACGTGCGGCGCGGATGGCCGGTGACTGGGAGGGTATTGCGCAGGACGGGCCGCCGCTGTGGCGCGACGCGGCGGCGTTGGTCAACGCCGCGCCTGCGCCCGGCGACCTCCCCCCCCTTGCGCGCGCCGAAGCGCTGATTACCGACAGCGCCCGTGCGCGCGAAGCGCTGCGCATCCTCCTGGACGCCACAGCCCCCGTGCCGGAACCGCACGTTGGGGCAGGTGGCACGTGACCCGGTCACACTTTGGAAAGGTTCGGGCCCTAGGCTTGGCATGACCGGGGCAGAACGCCCTGCAACAAAGGGAAGAACCCCGCATGTGGCGGAATATCCGAACGGCCGTTGCACGCATCCTTCGCGGCCTCGCTCTTGGCTTTGCTGTCACGCCGGCCCTTGCCGATGCCTCGCTTTGTGAACGGGCGGCACGCGAAGCCGCGCAGGAGACCGGCGTGTCACTGGCGCTTTTGCGGGCGATCATGCTGGCCGAAAGCGGGCGCGACATGGGCCACGGGCGTGGCCCCTGGCCCTGGACCCTGCATGCGCAGGGCAAGGGGCACTGGCTTGGCTCCGGGGATGACGCCTTGACGCTGGCGCGCGACCTCATCGCGTCGGGCGAGACGAACATCGACATCGGCTGTTTCCAGATCAACCTGCACTGGCATGGCAAGGCGTTCCCCTCGCTGGAAGCGATGCTCGACCCGGGCACCAACGCGCGCTACGCGGCGGGTTACCTGATGGAACTCCACGCACAGACCGGCGACTGGCGCGCCGCCGCCGGTGCCTATCACTCGCGCAACGCCGAGCGGGCGGAAAACTATGTGGCGCGGCTGGTTGTGCTGCACGGGCAAACCACGCCCGCGCCAGAGGCTGATCCCGACCCCGCCCCGATCACCCGCGCAGGCGGGCCGATCATCCGTGCAGGTGGGCCGATCATCGTGCTGGGGGCACTTTCAGGCCCACTGATCGGGGGGCTGCGTTGACGTTCGACCTGCGCTCCATCTTCCGCCCGACGATCCTTCTGGCGCTGGCCTTGATGACGGTCATCATCATGATGGTGCTGCCCGTACCCGCCGCCGTGCTGGACATCGGGCTGGCGCTGTCGTTCGCGCTGGCCATCCTGATGCTGACGGTGACCCTTTTCATCGAACGCCCGCTGGAGTTTTCGGCCTTTCCGACCATCCTTCTGGCGACACTCCTGTTGCGGCTGTCGCTCAACATCTCATCCACCAAGCTGATCATCGGGCAGGGGCATACCGGCACCGACGCTGCCGGTTCGGTGATCGAGGGGTTTGCGTTTTTCATCATGGGGGGCAACGTCGTCCTTGGCGTGGTGGTGTTCTGCGTTCTCCTGATCGTGAACTTCATCGTCATCACCAAGGGTGCCGGCCGCATGGCCGAGGTGGGCGCACGATTTGCGCTGGACGGGATGCCGGGCAAGCAACTGGCCATCGACAGCGACATGGCCGCCGGTGCCATCGACCACACCGAGGCCAAGCGGCGGCGCGAACAGGAACTGGCCGAGACCAACTTTTTCGGCTCGCTCGACGGGGCGTCAAAGTTCGTCAAGGGCGATGCCATCGCGGGGCTCTTGATCACCATGCTCAACATCGTCGTCGGGCTGATGGTCGGCACGATGATGCACGGCATGGATGTGGGCGTGGCGTTTGAAACCTACGCGATCCTGACCGTGGGCGACGGCCTGGTCAGCCAGATACCGGCGGTGATCACCTCGGTCGCGGCGGCGCTTCTGCTGGCGCGGGGGGGGCAGGCGGGGGCGACGGATGTGTCGTTCTTTGCCCAGCTTGGCCGCTATCCCGGGGCGCTGGGAACGGTGGCCACGCTGATGGGGGTGCTGGCCATCGTACCGGGGATGCCGTTCCTGCCCTTCATGACAGCGGCGGTGGCGCTGGCGGCGCTTGCGCGCTGGACCCACGTCAAGGCGACACGGCCCGCCCCGGCCATCGTCACCCCGCCCGAACCCCCGCGTGCCAAGCCGATGGGCGACGTCCTCGACTTCGACGATATCCACATCGAGTTTGCCCCCAACCTCGTGGCCATGGTGCTGGACCCCGCAACGGGCCTTGACGCGCGCATTGCCAACATGCGCAACCATGTCGCGGCCAGCTTTGGCCTGATCCTGCCCGAGATCCGGCTGACCGACGATGCGCTGTTGCCCCCCGGCACCTACCGCATCCGCCTGCAGGGGGTGGAACGGGTGCGCGACCGGCTGTTGCCCGACCGGGTGCTGGCGCTTTTGTCTGACGGTGTCGGCGCACCCGACGGCCTTGACGTCCGCGAGCCGGTCTATGGCGCGCCCGCCCGCTGGATCCTGCCCGACGCGCAAGAGGATGCGGCACTCGCTGGGCTGACGGTGGTCACGCCGACCGAAGTTCTGGCGACGCATCTTCTGGAGGTGATGAAAGCCAATCTGGCGCGCCTCTTGTCGCTGCGGGGGCTGCGCCGACTTTTGGACGAGTTTGCGAACCTGTCCGACACCACCCGGGCCGAGGCAAACCGGCGTCTCCTGGATGATCTGGTGCCCGAAAAGGTGCCGCACGACCTTCTGTTGGCCGTGCTGCGCCTGTTGCTGGAGGAACGGGTGTCGATCCGCAACCTGCCGCTGATCCTTGAGGCGATTGCGGAATCGCGCGGGCATGGCACACCCGAGGCCATCTGCGAACATGTCCGCCAGCGGCTGGGGTTCCAGATCGTGGCCGAACTGAAACGCGAAGACGGCACCATCCCCCTGATCCAACTGGCGCCCGAGTGGGAACGCACCTTTGCCGCCCATCAGATCGACGGCGACCGAGGCAGCCGCGACGTGGCCCTGCCGCCCGACCAGTTCGGCAAGCTTGCCGCCGGTCTGGCCGAGAAACTGAACCGCGCCGCCGAGACGGGCACGTTTCCCGCGCTTGTCACCTCGACCCTGCGGCGGCGGTTCCTGCGCACCGTTCTGGCCGCGCGGGGGCTGTCGGCGCCGGTCCTGTCCTATGAGGAAATCGGGCTTGAGGCCCGCCCGGCTCTGGTCGGCCAGGTGCCCGCGTGAACGGCATCCTTGCCAATCTGGCCGAACTTTCCGGCATCGGGCAGGATGTGGGCTGGGCGTTCTTTCTTGTCTTCCTGCGGGTTGGCGCGGCGCTGTCGCTGATGCCCGCCTTTGGCGAGCAGTCGGTGCCGCAACGGGTGCGGCTGGTGATTGCCCTTGCGTTCACCGCCATCGTGACACCCGCCGTGGCCCCACAGCTTGGCCCCGCCGATGCGGTTGCGGGGGCCATCGCGGCAGAGGTTGTGGCGGGGCTTCTGGTGGGGATCGGCCTGCGCCTCATGGTCATGGCGCTGCAGATCGCGGGCACCATCGCGGCACAGGCGGCATCGCTGACCCAGATGTTCGGCGGCCTCGGCGCCGAGCCGCAACCCGCGATGGCCAACCTGTTCGTGATGGCGGGGCTGGCACTTGCGGTGATGGCGGGGCTGCATGTGCGGGCGGCGGAACTGTTGATCCTGTCCTATGAGCTCTTGCCGCCCGGCCGCCTGCCTGGCCCGTCCGATGTGGCCGAATGGGGCCTTGACCGGATCGCACGGGTCTTTGCGCTGGGGTTTTCGCTGGCTGCGCCCTTTGTCATCGCGTCTGTCCTCTACAACGCCGCCCTTGGTTTCATCAACAAGGCGATGCCGCAATTGATGGTATCCATGATCGGCGCGCCGGCCCTGACGCTGGGGGGGCTTGTCCTTCTGGCCATCGCGACGCCGCTTCTTCTGGGTGTCTGGACCCAGGCCCTGTCCGACCACCTGACCGCCCCGTTCACCCGCGCACCATGAGCGACGATGTCGAACGCGAACACGCTCCCACGCAAAAGCGGCTGGATGACGCACGCGCCAAGGGCGAGATTCCCCGCTCGCCGGACCTTGCCAGCGCTGCCGCCTACGGCGGGTTCCTGGTGGCGGCGATCACCGTCGGTCCCCAAAGCCTGCAATCCCTCGGGGCCGAGGCGGCCGTGCTTCTGGATCAGGCGGACCGGCTGGCACCCCTCATGCTGAACGGGGGCGCATCGCTTATGGCGGGTGTGATGGGAAACGTGGCGATTGCCATGCTGCCGTTCTTCCTGTTTCCCGCGATAGGGGCGCTTCTGGCGCTGGTGGCGCAGCGCGCGATCATCTTTACCCCCGAAAAACTGTCGCCCAAACTCAACCGCATCTCGCCCATCGCGGCGGTGAAACAGCGGCTTGGCCGCGAGGGCCTGTTCGAGTTTGCCAAGAGCATGGTCAAGATGGTGCTGGTGGCCGCCATCCTGTTCCAGTTCCTGCGCCTGAACGCAGGTGACGTGCTGGCCTCGCTGCACCTGACGCCGGCCATCGGCACTGCACTGATGCTGCGGCAGACCACCGAATTTCTGGCACTGGTGTTCGTGCTGGCGCTGACCATGGGCGGCCTCGACTATCTTTGGCAGCGCGCCCAGCACATCCGCCAGAACCGCATGTCACGACAGGACCTGATCGACGAACAGAAGGGCGCCGAGGGCGACCCCCACGTCAAGGCCATCCGGCGTCAGCGGGGGCAGGAAATTGCGATGAACCGCATGCTTCTGGACGTGCCAAAGGCCGATGTGGTGATCGTGAACCCCACGCACTATGCCGTGGCGCTGCGCTGGTCGCGGGGGGCCGGGCGCGCGCCGGTCTGTGTGGCGAAGGGCGTCGACGCCGTGGCGGCCCGCATCCGCGAAAAGGCAGCCGAGGCTGGCGTGCCCATCCACCGCGATCCGCCCACCGCCCGCGAACTTTTCGCCGCCGTAGAGATCGGCGCGGAAATCCGGCCCGAGCATTACCGCGCCGTGGCCGTATCGATCCGCTTTGCCGAAGCGATGCGCAAACGGGCAGGAAAAGGGCAGCGGCCATGACGGATCTGGCGCGACTGGCGGGGCTGGCGGGCCTGATCCGCGACCGCAGGCTTGATGATCTGCAGGCGGCGCGCCTGCGGCGCGAGGCAACGCAACGACAGTTGGGCGCACTGGCCGCCGGTCCGTCCGAAGGGCTGTCGCCGGTCGCGGCGGCGCAAAGTGCCCTCCTTTACCAACGCTGGGTTGACCGCAGGCGTGCCGAGATCAACCTGCAACTGGCGCGTGATACGGCGGGCTGGCTTGAGGCGCAGGCGGCGGCGCGGGTGGCCTTTGGCCGTGCCCAGGTGCTGGATGTGCTGAAACAGCGGATGGTCAAGCCGCCCCGGTAGTCCCTGTGCAAACGGGACCAGCCGCCGGTCTGGCCCGGCTCAGTTGTCCTGCCGCACGATGTCGGCAATCAGCACGTCCGACACCGACCCCGGCATGGCCGCCTGCGCCGCTTCAAGCAGCGCCTTGCGCAGGATCACCAGGTTCGCGCCATCGGTAAAGGCACCCCGAAAGCCGCCCGCATTGGCATGGTCGAACAGCACCTGCAGGAAAGCATCGCGCAATTTCGGCTCGCGCGCATAGATCGCTTCCGACGCGCCGATCGGCACCTCCAGTGTCAGCGACAGGATGACCATCGCGGCAACCCGGCCCTCTTCCACCACCGGGACGACGAACTGGTTGGAAAGCTTGACATAATCGGGAACGCTGCCTTCGGCGTCGTGACCGTCGTCAGCGGCCGGCGCTGCCGCGTCATGGCTGTCCGCAGCCGCATGGTCCCCGGCATCCGCCTCGCCCTCCGCCGGGGCGGCGTGGCTGTCCATCGCGCCCGGGTCCCCCTTGTCGGAAGCCGGGCGCAGGATGAACCCGGCTCCCGCCCCGCCAAGGACGCCGACAAGCGCAATCAGCATCGGTATCAGCTTTTTCACCGCAGAACCCCTTCAGAACGGCAGGACATGTTCGGTCACCTGCTGGCCCCAGCGGGGTTGCTGCACGTCGGTGATCTGGCCGCGCCCGCCATAGGCGATCCGCGCGCCTGCGATCCGGTCATAGGAAATCTCGTTCTGGCGCGAGATGTCGGTCGGGCGGACATAGCCGGTCACGATCAGTTCGCGCAGCTCGAAATTCACCCGTACCTCCTGTTGCCCCTCGATCCGCAGCACGCCATTGGGCAACTCTTCCACCACGGTAGCCGCCACGCGCAGGGTCAGGCGTTCCTGCCGCGCGGTCGAGCCGTCACCCTGGAACGTCGAGGCCGAGTTGGTCTCGACCGCGTTGGCAGTTGTGGCGCCTTCGGGCAGTTGTTCGTCCAGCCGCTGCGGGATGCCGAACAGCGAGGGCACACCCATCGTCTGCGATCCGCTGCGGCTGCGGTCGGACTGGTTGGAGAACTCGGCGCGGTCGTTGATCTCGATCACCACGGTCAGGATATCGCCGCGCCGTGCCGCCCGGCGGTCGCCGAACAGCGATCCCGTGTCGGCGCTCCACAGCGACGACGCCTCGCCCGGGCCATCGCCTTCGGTCGACAGGGGCAGGGCGCGGGAATAGACCGCGTGGTGCTGGTTGCTGCCCTCAAGGGGCGAGAAGTCGGGCGCCTTGCCCACCTGCCCCAGCTTGCCGCAGGCAGTCAGCAGGAAAAGGGCCATCAGGATCAGGGGTTTCATGCGGGGTCTCCGTCAGGGGCCGACATGCACCACGCCGTCCGGGCCAAGATGCCCGGTGACCGTGGTGCGCGAGGCGAGGTTCATTACGCGGACAGGCTGGCCCAGGGTGGCGCGCGCCAGCGACCGCCCTTCGGCGCGGATGATCAGCGCGCCCGCGCGATATTCGATGATCACGGCACCATTGCGCTCGACCAGGGCCGGCGGGCCGACATCGCCCGCCCGGATTGCGCGGCCCGGGTACAGCGTCACCCGCGCCTCCAGCCCTAGGGCCGCCTCGGCCGCCACCAGTGCATCGGGGATCTCGGCGGCAACAAGGGTGATATCCTCGGCCACGATCACGCTTTGGGCGGGGATGACGCGCGTGGCGACAAGGCTGTCGGCCTGCGCCACCCCCGCCATCAGCAGCCAGATCAGACCCCACCGCATCAGCGCACCTGCGTCGTGGCCGACAGCATCTGGTCGGCGGCGGTGATGACCTTGGCGTTCAGCTCATACCCGCGCTGGGCCTTGATAAGTTCGGTCACCTCGCGCACCGCGTCGACCGAGCTTTCCTCAAGGTAGCCCTGCCGCAAGGTGCCCAGGCCATCGACGCCGGGCGTGCCGGGCGTGGCCGGACCCGAGGCCGGGCTTTCGAGATAGAGGTTCGAGCCGACCGCCTCGAGCCCCTTTTCGTTGGTGAACCCGGTCAGCGTCAGCTGGCCCAACAGCTCGGGCGCTACCCGGTCGTTGAAATAGGCATAAACCTCGCCGTTCACGTTCACCGAAATGCTGCGCGCATCGGACGGGATGGTGATTCCGGGTGCCACCGCGTGGCCGTCGGCCGTCACGATCAGGCCATCGCCGGTGCGTTTCAGCGCACCATCGCGGGTGTATGCGGCACCGCCCGACGGCAGCGTCACCTCAAGATACCCCCGCCCCTCGATCGCCACGTCCAGATCGCCGCCGGTCTGCACCAGCGACCCCTGCGCCAGAACCACCGACACGGCTGCGGCCCGCACGCCAAGGCCCATCTGGATGCCGGTCGGCAACAGTGTGCCATCCTGTGCCGCAATCGTGCCCGGACGGGCAAGCTGTTGATAATGAAGGTCGGCAAAGTCGGCGCGCCGCGCGTTGTAGGCGGTGGTCGACATGTTGGCCAGGTTGTTGGACACCACATCGACGCGCATGGCCTGCGCGCTCATCCCGGTTGCCGCAATCTGAAGTGCGTTCATTCCGTCCTCCTATCGGCCAAGCGCCTGGATCACACCGCGCACGCGGGAATCCTCACGGTCAAGAAAGGCCTGCCCCGCCTCATAGGCGCGCTGCACCGTGATCATCCGCGCAATCTCGGACACCGGGTTCACGTTCGAATCCTCAAGGAACCCCTGCATCAGGGTGGCCCCTTCCGCCGGTTCCACCCCGCCGTCTGCGGCAAACAGGGTACCAGATCGGTGGATCAGGTCTTTCGGATCAACGGGTTGCCACAGCCCCACCTGACCGATCGGTTGCCCGCCCGCCGACAGGGTGCCATCCGTGCCGATGGCCACCGGCCCCGCGCCGGGCGGCACGAACAGGGGTGCGCCGCCCGCATCCAGCACCCGGTTGCCATCCATTGTCACCAGTTCCCCCTCGGCATTGGGGGTAAAGCTGCCTGACCGGGTCAGCGCCTGACCGTCCGGCGTCTCGATCAGAAAGAACCCCTCGCCCTGAATGGCCAGGTCAAAGGCCCCGCCCGTCCGGGTCAGGCCACCCTGCCGCAGGTCGATGTGGCGGCCGGTTGCATGCGCCATCGACAGCGACGCGCCGGCATCCATCCGGCTGACATGTTCGGCGAACACCACCCCCTGGCGGCGATAGCCAGAGGTCGACAGGTTCGCGATGTTGTTGGCCACCACCTGCATTTCGCGCATCAGGCCCGACTGGCGGCCAAGGGTGGCATAGATGGCGGCGTCCATGGTCTAGCTTCCTGCGATCAGGGGGATGATGCGGTCAGTGAAGAACGCGACCAGCGTCGCGGTCATAAAGCTCATCGACACCCAGAACACCGCCAGCATCGCGCCAACCTTGGGCACGAATGTCAGCGTCGCTTCCTGTACCGAGGTCAGCGCCTGCACCAGGCCCACGACCACCCCCGCCACCAGAGCCACGCCCAGAAGCGGCGAAGAGATCAGCACGGCAATCCACAGGCCCTGCCGCAGCGCGTCGTAGATGTCGCTCTCGCTCATCATCACACCCCCTCGTCAAACCGGCATCCGCAGGATTTCCTGATAGGCCTCGACCACCCGGTCGCGCACCGTCACCGCGGTTTCAACCGCCATCGACGATGACGCGAGCGCTTCGACAAGCGCATGGGGGTCGGCACCGCCGGTCATCGCGGCGCGTGCCGTCGCCTCTCCCTTCGCCAGCGTTTCGGCGAAGGATCCGGCAAGTTTTGCAAATCCGCCGCCCTCTTGCGGGGCAGGGGCGGCGGCGGTGCGTGCCTGCGCATAGGTCTGCGCGGCAAAGGAAGTTCTGATATCCATTCTGGATGTCCCTATTTGCGGATCAGGTCAAACAGGCCCTGCGTCATCTGCCGGGCCTGATCGAACACGCGAAGGTTCGCCTCATAGCTGCGCTGCGCTTCGCGCGCGTCAGCAATCTCGACCACCAGATCGACGTTCGAGCCGTCGTGGTAGCCACTCTCGTCGGCCAGTGGATGGCCGGGGTCGTAGATGCGCGTGGCCTCGCTCCGGTCCAGCCGGACCGGGCCAAGCGCCACGCCGTCCGCCATTTCCTCGAAACTCACCGTCTTGCGCTGGTATCCGGGGGTGTCGGCGTTGGCGATATTCTCGGACAGGGTGCGCAGGCGGCCCGCCTGTGCCTGCATCCCGGTGGCGGCAAAACTCAGCGATGTCAGAAGGTCAGCCATCGCTTACCGCCCCCGGCCAAGGGCAGTGCGCACAAGATCAGAGGTGCTGCGATAGATCGCCAGCGCCATCTCGTGGCTTTGCCGGGCTTCGGCGGCCTTCACCATCTCGCCCTCCAGCGACACGGTGTTGCCGTTGGGCGCGCCGGTTGCCGCCACGATCCGCGCCTCGGGCGGCAGGGGTCGTGCGGCGACGCCGATGTGTCCGGGCCGTGTCGCCCGCAGGGGTTCGCTTTCGCGGTAGGTCTCGGCAAAACCGGGCAGGTCGCGCGCCTTGTACCCCGGCGTGTCGGCATTCGCCACGTTCTGCGCAATCACCCCCATGCGCGCCCCGGCCTGCGCCGCCATCGCCTGCGCCATCCGGGTAAGTTCCAGTTTGGGTAACATCGGGGCTTCTCCCTCGACCAACTTCACCAAGGCTTAAGGGTGATTCCTTTAGAAGGGGTTAGCAGTGAACGGAAAGGGAACCCTGATGTCCGGCGTGTTTGACGGATTGCTGAGCGAGATCGCCCAGGTCGGCCCCAGGGCGCAGGCCGGCCGGGTGGTCGAGGTGGCGCGCGGGGCCCTGCGCGTGGCCGGCCTGTCGCGGCAGGCGGCGCTTGGCGACCGGGTTCTGATCCAGTCGCGGCACCGTTCCGTGGGCGGCGAAATCCTCCGCATCGCCGAGACCGAGGTGATCGTGCTGCCCGATGAGGCGCCCGAAGGCCTGGCCATCGGCGACAGCGTCGAGCTTCGCGGCAGCACAGGGATCGCCCCCCATGACGGATGGATCGGCCGCGTCGTCGATCCCTTCGGCCACCCGCTTGACGGCCGCCCGCTGTTTCGCGGCCCGCTTGAACGCCCGCTGCGCGCCGCCCCGCCCCCCGCCGCACAGCGCCGCGCCATGGGCGACCGCCTGTCGACCGGGGTTGCGGTCTTTGACACGCTGCTCCCCTTGGTACGCGGCCAACGGATCGGGCTGTTCGCAGGTTCGGGCGTCGGCAAATCCTCGCTTCTGGCGGCTTTCGCGCGGGGGGTGCAGGCGGATGTCGTGGTCATCGCCCTCATCGGCGAACGCGGGCGTGAGCTGCGCGATTTCACCGAACGCGTGCTGGGGCCCGAGGGGATGGCGCGCAGCGTGGTGATTGCCGCGACCTCTGACCAGTCGCCCCTGATCCGCCGCCGCTGTGCCTGGTCGGCAATGGCGGTGGCCGAACATTTCCGCGACCTTGGATGCCAGGTGCTGCTTCTGGCCGATTCCATCACCCGCTTCGCCGAGGCGCACCGCGAGGTGGCGCTGGCCGCCGGTGAGGAAGGCAGCTTGCGTGGCTATCCCCCGTCAACCGCGCATACGATCATGGCGCTGGCCGAACGTGCCGGCCCCGGCACCCGCGATGCGGGCGACATCACGGCGGTGTTCACCGTACTGGTCCCCGGGTCGGACATGGAAGAACCCGTGGCCGACATCCTGCGCGGGGTGCTCGACGGCCATGTGGTGATGGACCGCCGCATTGCCGAACGCGGGCGCTATCCGGCGATCGACCTTCTGCGGTCGGTTTCGCGCAGCTTGCCGGGCTGTGCCGCACCCGAAGAGAACGCCCTGATCGCGCGCGCGCGGGCGCACCTTTCAACCTGGGACCGGGCCGAACTGATGATCCAGGCAGGGCTTTATGCGCGGGGGTCCGATGCGGCGGTCGATGCGGCAATCCGGGTGTGGCCCGCGCTGGATGCATTCCTTGCCGAACCGGCGCATGACGGGATCGCGGGCAGCTTCGCGCGACTTGCCGCCTGCCTGTCATCGGGATGATCCGGCGCGACCAAAGCCGTGCCCGGTCACCGCAGGCTGCGGGCAAACTCCGTCACCTGCTGCATCATCGCCAGCGCCCCTGCCGAGGCAGACTGCGCCGGGGACAGGGTCGCGACCTCGGCCCGCAAAAGGAACCTGCGCACAAGGGCGTCCATCTTTGCAGGGTCCGAAAACTGTGCGATGCCGTCATTGCCGAACACCTTCCCGGCCCTGGTCTGAAAGATGTCCAGTTGCCGGTCCAGATCCAGCGAACCCACGCTGGCGGGCACACCAAGCGCCGTCTCGAACACCTGCCGCATCGGCCCGTTGCCCATCACCGTGAACCATTTCGTGGCCTCGGATGACGACCGCCCGGCCAGCGCGGGCAGTTCCCGCTCGACATTCAGCGCCAGGCGCATGTCGTTGTTCTGGGTGCCCACAGCCGTCTCGAACCGGCGGGTCTTGAAGGCGGCCAGCGTCTTGTCGGCAAAGTCCGACAGTTGCGTCCGCGGCACCGAGAAATCGCCAAACCCGAACCCCGCCGACAGCGCCCGGTACTGCTTGTCGGCCAGCCGGTTCGACAGCGACCCGTCGCGCAGCGTGCCATCTTCCAGCACCTTGCGGATGAAGAACCGGTTGTTGATGTCGTTGTCGAGGCCGTAGGCCCCAAGCGCCACCCGCAACAGCCGCCGGTCCGACACCAGTTGCTCGGCGGTCTTCACATCGCCGATCTTGGCACGAAAGTAATCCTCGTCGCGCTTAAGCTCGGGCGACGCCTGAAACGCCTTGGTCTGCGTGTCATAGGTGCGC
>JBBQXK010000052.1:0-24214 GCA_038209775.1 Rhodobacterales bacterium
CAGGGACCGCCAGAGACGTGACATGTCGAGGGCATGACTGCCATTGGTCCGAAGGAATGCCCGAGGGTTGTCGAGGTATCGGGCTTTGCCGTCCATCGAGATCTTCGTCTTTGCCCGTTTCAGCCGGTCGGTCCAGTCGAAGGATGTGAACTGACTGCCCTGATCGGTGTTCATGATCTCGGGTGGGCCAAACTTGTGGATCGCCTCGTTCAGCGCCTCAAGGCAGAACTTGGCCTCAAGCGTGTTCGATATCCGCCAAGCCAGCACCTTTCGGGTGAACCAGTCCATGATGGCCACCAGATAGAGGAACCCTTTGCGCATCGGCAAATAGGTGATGTCGGCGCATCAGGCCTGATTGGGCCGGTCGATCCACAGGCCGCCCAGCAGGTAGGGGTAGGTCTTATGCCTCTTCGCGGGCTTGCTGATATCGGGTTTCTGGTAGATCGGCATCAATCGCATCAGACGCATCAGCCGCGCGGCAAGCGCTTTTCGTTCACGGCATGGCCCTCGTTCTGCAGGTGCCACGTCATCTGCCGGACACCGTAAAACGGGGTGTCCAGGAACTGCTTGTCGATCAGCAGCATCAGGTCGAGATTCATCGCCGTTTCGCCCTGCGGCGCGTAGTAAAACGACGACCGCGAGATCGAGAGCAGGCGACACTGCGCCCCGACCGACAGCTTGGGATGGGTCCGTTCGATCATCCCGTTTGGCATTGTCTCTCGGACCAATGGCGTTCCAATGCCTCATCACTTCCCGATCCAGGGCTTGAGCTTTCGTGACAAAAAATCGTTGGCGACGGCCAGTTCTCCGATCTTTGCATGAAGGTCGCGGACCGTTTCCTCGGCTACCTCGGCGGCGGCCGCAGCCTGACCACCACGCTCGAAAATGCCCGCGGCACCTTCCAGCAGCGCGCTCGCCATTGTTCTTGAACCAATGGCGCACAATGGCTCGCTCCATTGATGGATCATCGTCGGATGGACCTCATAGGCGGCCGCCAACTCCGACACCGTGCGTTCGCCTTTCAGCGCCTCCAACGCAACACGGGCCTTGAAAGCCGCATCATGGTTCCTGCGTTTCGACATGTTCTGATCTCCTTGGATTGAAGATCAGCAGACCTCAGGTCGTAGCTTCCGTCACCGTCCGATTTTCGGGGGGTAGCTCAATATCCAGAAGATGACGATGGCCGCGATGGCGATGGCGGACAAAGCAAGTCACCCTCTGCCCCATGGACGACCCCGGCGAAGTTGCGCTCACGACAGCTCAGCCGATTTAACCCGGGTTTCGGGGGTCAGCTTTTCACTGATCCGGCTGTCATTCCCGCCAGGAAGTACCGCTGCGCGACCAGATAAAGCAGCAAAAGCGGCAACGACCCCAGGACGCTCATCGCCATCATCTCGTTCCACTCGAATGCGTGCTGTCCCATCAGCAATTCGATCCCGATCGGGACAGTCCGCATGCTCATCGACTTGGTCAGCGTCAGGGCAAACAGAAACTCGTTCCAGGCCAGCAGGAACGTATAGACCGACGTCGCAACGATGCCCGGCAGCGAGAGGGGCACGATGACACGCCACAGCGCCGTCCAGCTTGACCCGCCATCCACACGCACGGCCTCGTCCAGATCGCGCGGGATCGTGTTCAGATAGCCTGTCATCAAAAGGATGGCATAAGGCAGCGTGAACACCATGTAGGTCAGGATCAGCGCAAAGTAGGTGTCGAAAATACCGAAAGCCACGACCATGCCGAAATACGGGATCAACAGCGTGATGGCCGGCACCGTCTGGGTGCTGATAATAAAGACGTTCAACGTGTTCTTGAACCGAAAGGTATAGCGGCTGAAGCCATAGGCGGTCACGATCGCCACCAGAACGGTCAGCACCGTCACCAGCCCGGCCACCAGATAGCTGTTGAGAAAGAAGCGCACCTTGATCGGATCGTCGAAAATCGACCTGTAGGCCGACAGTGTGAATTCCTTGGGAAACAGACGTGGCGGCAGCGCAAAGATTTCGGTGTTCGACTTCAGCGAGGTGAAAAACATCCAAAGGATCGGAAAGCCTGCAAAGACCAGCCCCGCCAGAAGGCCGAGATACAGCAGCGCCGTCGGCAAACGCTCGTGCTTTCGCGTGCGTTTCGTCATGGCCGCTACCTCGCCTTCTGATGACGGATGTAGAAAAACGTGACGACCATGGAAAGCGCAAAGATAAATACTGCGCTCGCCGACGCCAGCGCGAATTCGTACCGCGAAAAGGCAAGCTTGTAGGTATAGGTGCTGAGCACCTCGGTCGCATAGATCGGGCCGCCCCCGGTCGTCATCCAGACCAACGGAAACACCTGCATCGTCCAGATGAAATCCAGCAGTGCGATGCTGATGATGATCGGCAGCAACTGCGGTAGCGTGACGTACCAGAATTTTTGCACGGCAGAGGCGCCGTCGATCTCGGCCGCCTCGTACAGTTCTTTCGGAATGCCCTGCAGCCCGGCCAGCAAGCTGACCATGTACAGCGGATAGCCTGCCCAGATGTTGGCAAAGGTCAGCGCGTTCAGGGCAGTTTTGGTTGACGAAAACCACTCGACTTTGAAGTCGATGATATGCAGCGCCATCAGGATGCTGTTGATCACGCCGTTCGGGTCAAGGATCAGCCGCCAGATAATCGCGATGATCACAGCCGTGAACAGCCAGGGCAGGATGTAAAGCACCCGAAGAATACTGCGCAGGGTCGGGTCGATCCGGTTGCTGTTGAGCATCAAAGCGAACCCCAGTCCGATCAACAGGTGGAAGACCACGCTCAAAACCGTGAAATAAAGCGTCTGCCCGACCGACTGCCAGAAGACCGGATCGGCAAACAGAACGGCATAGTTCTGAAAGCCCACAAAGACCGCGTCGCGTTTCGTCACCGCACCGTCCATCAGCGAATAGCGCGCGACGGTGATCATCGGGAACAGCATCAGCAGGGCGAAGAGTGCCGTGGCGGGCGTGACATAGCCGTAGGGTGCAAGCCGCGACAGCACCCGGTGCGACAGCAGTCCGGGCCGACGCCTGACAGCGGCGCGGGGCGGGGTCTGCGTGGGGACGGAAACACTCATTTCGCCATGCCTTCAGACCTTCAGACAGCAAAGACGGCGCGGCAAAGGCCGCCGCGCCGTCTGTCTTACAAGTGCCTATTTGGCGAACTCCGCCACCCAAGCCGCCTGCGACGCGGCTGCCGCCTGCGCTGCGGTCTGCTGACCATCGAACATCTTTTGGACTTCGACGCTCATCTTGCGCATCAACTCTTCGGCCACGGGCAGGCCCACGAATTCGTTGGCCAGCTTGCCTTGCTGAAAGATTCCAAAGGCCACTTCGAACAGCGGATCAGACTTGGAAAAGTCGGGCTTGGCATTGACGTTGCCCGGAAAGGCGTTCGCGATCGAGACAAGCTTGCCGTTCACTTCGGGGCTCATCAGATATTCGACAAGTTTCCAGGCCTCTTCCTTGTGCTGGCTGCCCTCGCTGATGCCGATCCCCCAGGATGCGTAGGGAAGGCCGCGCTTGCCCGTGTAGCCATCCTCAGCCGGCAAGGCGGTGATGGCGAAGTTCAGGTTCGGATTGCGTTCCCGGATCAGGTTGATGTGCGCCAGCGAGTCGACCATCATTCCAACACGGCCGTTCACAAACTCCTCGACCTTGTCCTGCTCTTTCTTGGCAAAGATGCCGGGCGAGATCACGCCTGCGGTCTGCAAGGACATGATGTAATCCAGCGTGCCCACCACCATCGGGTTTTCCAGATCGGGCTGACCATCTTTCAGCATCGACCCACCCGAGGCCCAGGCCCAGGACATGACATCGTTCTGGATGCCGCCGGGATTTTGCAGCGACAAGGGCAGAACCCAGCCGTATTCGTTCTTGTCGGGATTGGTCATCTTTTTCGCCGCATCGGCGAATTCGGACCGCGTGGCGGGCAAAGTATCGACGCCCGCTGCCTTTGCCAGATCCAGGTTCACGAACACCGGGTAGACGAACGAGGCCAGGGGAAACATCATGCTTTTTCCGTCGACCTTGACGATGTCAGCGATCTGGGTCTGGTCGTAGTTCACCGCTGTCATCAGCGGCCCCATGTCGGTGATCGCGCCCTGCTTGGCCAACCCGTTTACCCAGGCGCCATCTAGACCGACCACATCGGACAGCGTGCCCGAGGCGGCGCCGACCACGATCTGGTCGCGCGTGGCCGAATAGGGTCCGCTGACCAGCGTCACCTTGATATCGGGGTTCGCCTTTTCAAAGTCATCCATGATGCCGCGCAGGGCACCGGCGGGCATTTCGGGTTCCCACCACTGGATGAATTCGATTGTGGTCTCGGCCATGGCCGCGGTCGTACAAAGGGCCGCCAAGGCCCCAGCCGATGCCAGTCCGGCCAGTGATTTTGTGAATTTCATCTTTTCCTCCTCCTGAGTGAACGATTTGCCGTCAGATCCTTGGTTGGACCTTTTGTTCAAGTTGGTGTGCGTGCTGCGCTGTCCCTCGCCCCAATTTCAGATTGTCAGATGCGTACGTGGATCAAAGAAATGCAGCTTGTCCGCATTCACCGCCAAACTGATCCGCTCGCCCGGCCTGATCACGCTGTCGCCTGCAAATTTAGCCACCAGATTTGCGGCGGCCCCAATCCCGTCGACCGCATCGGGGTCTCCTGAATCCACCCGCAGGGCCGCGACCCTCATATGCACGATCTGTTCCGATCCCATTTCTTCGATAGAGACCACCTCGGCCAGGATCGCGGGCAGATGTGCCGCAGATGCCAGCCGGGCGTCGTGCAGATCCTCGGGCCTGATGCCGAAGATCACCTTGCTGCCCTCAAACAGCCGCAGCCCGGACGAACGCGCCAGAAGCGAGGCTGGCAATGGGATCGAAAGGCCCTCTGCCTCAAGCCGGTCGCCGACAAGGCGCCCTTCGAACATGTTCATCGAAGGTGATCCGATGAAACCCGCTACGAACGCATTCACCGGGCGGACATACATCGCCCTTGGCGTATCGATCTGCTGCAGCACGCCCCCTTTGAGCACAGCAACACGGTCGCCCATGGTCAGCGCCTCGGTCTGGTCATGCGTCACATAGATCGTTGTCACCCCAAGCTGGCGCTGCAGGCTGACGATCTCGGCCCGCATCTGCACGCGCAGCTTTGCGTCGAGGTTCGACAGGGGCTCATCCATCAGAAACGCCGCTGGTTCCCGTACCATCGCGCGACCCATGGCAACGCGCTGGCGCTGACCGCCGGACAGGGCGGCAGGCTTGCTGTCCAGCAGCGTGTGCAATTGCAACGTCCTGGCGATTTCCAGGACACGCGCTTGCCGCTCGTGCTTGCGCTTGCCTGCCAGCTTCATTGAAAAGCCGATGTTCTCGGCCACCGTCATGTGCGGGTAAAGCGCGTAGTTCTGAAACACCATTGCGATGTCGCGGTCTTTGGGGGCCAGATCCTCCACATTGCGTCCGCCGATCATCAGGGTGCCCGAACTGATTTCCTCCAGCCCCGCAATCATCCGCAGCACCGTCGATTTGCCGCAACCGGAAGGGCCGACCAGCGTCAGGAACTCACCATCGTTGATCGTCAGGCTTAGGTCCCTGATGACGTGATAGCTTGTGCCGAATGTCTTGCAGATGCGGTCCAGAACGACATCAGCCATTGGTGTCACCCCGCCCGCAGGCGTCACTGGCGGTGCCGATGGCCACGGGCTGTGGTGCGCCGGGTGACGCCATGAACGCGGCGCAGTCGGCATGTCGCGGCAATGCCGCCCTACCGCCCAGGCCTGTCACGGACAGGGCCGCAGCGGCTCCGGCATAGCGCATGCATTCAAGCGGCGTCTTGCTCTGCGCGAGTGCCAGCGCATAGGCCCCATGGAAACAGTCGCCGGCACCTGTCGTATCAACCGCCGTCACGGCAAAGGCCGGCATATGCCACGACACCCTGTCGCCGTGCTGGCGCAGAAAGGATCCGCCTGCGCCATCGGTAATCACCACCGCCATGCGCTGCGGCGACCACAGCGCGTTCAGCATCGCCGTCGGGTCCTTGGTCGCCGTGATCGCCTGCGCAAACGCCCGCGGCACCACCAGATGATCTGCAAGAGCGATCAGCGCGTCGGTTTCGGTGCCCGCCGACCATTCGATGTCGGCCAGGATGGCCAGACCCAGACTGCGGGCCCTCGCCACGACCGCTGTCGAACAGGTTGCATAGCTGTCGATCAGCAACACCGGCGCGCGCGCCAGCACGGCATCGGTCAAGCTGTCCGACGTGCCCTGCGGTACGGCGTCATCATACGCGATGAACCGCTCGCCGTCGGGTGACACGATGATGACCGAGCTGATCGCCCTTGCGTCGTCGCGCCGGGGCGCAAGCGAGATGTCCACCCCGCACGCCGACAGATCGCGGACGCTCGGATCATCGTCGCTGCTGCTCAGCCAGCCGATGAACCCGGCACGCCCGCCCAAGGTGGCCACTGCAGCAAGTGCGGTCGCAACGTTGCCGCCGTGTTGGCCCGTGCGCCGCAACACCTTGCCCTTGCCCGCACCAAACGGCCGGTCGACGTAGAAGATGTCATCTACTGCGACCGCACCGAAACCCTGTACGTGCAGCGCGCCCATCGCGGGTCAGGCGCCGGCCGCAGCCAACGCGGCCTCTGGTGCGAGGCCGTCATGAATGACCATCCGGAACGCCCGCGCAGCTTTTGTGGTATCCCCGTGGCCCCATAGATTGCGCCCGACGACAGCACCTTTCGCCCCCGCCCGCAGCGCATCAGCCGTCTGGCGCAGCGCACCCAGCAGCGTTTCGGTCTTCGGTCCTCCGGCAATCACGATGGGCACGGGACATGTGGCAACCGTTTCGCGGAACGATTCGAAATCGCCGGTGTAGCCCACCTTGATGATGTCCACGCCGGTCTCAAACCCGATGCGGACGGCATAGGCGATCTCGTCCGGGGTAAAGACGATCTTCACGCCATCGCTGAAATCGCGGGGGTAGACGTGTGCCACCACCGGCATCTCGAACCGCGCGGCGGCGTTGACCGTGTCTGTCAACCAGCGGATGTAGTTTCCCTCGGTTGCCCCACGCACCGGAATGGCCACAGCCAACGCATCGGCGCCATAGCGCACTGCGTCTTCGGGGGTGGCAATAAGCTGGCTGATGCGGTCATCGGGCGTGAAGCACCCGGCCTGAATCGCAAGCGCCGCCTTGCCCGCATAGGCGGGCCAAAGGTGACGCGCCGCACCGGGCTGGATACTGACATAGTCCGGTTGCCCGGCCATCACGCGCGCCAGCGCACCCGGCAGGTCTGCTAAACCGCCTTCGCGCACGTTGCCGTACCCCACAAAGTGGTCGACCGCCCCACCGAAGATGTGACCGGAAGGATGCGAAAAGAGCCGCGCCAACCGGATCTGAGTGCCAAGGCCCATAAAGCTGTCAACCTCCAACGATGTTATTATGCCGTTGCGTCAAGGCTAACTTGAAATTATTCAGTGACTCAATCTTGTGTTTGCTTTCGTTTTGATGTTTTCGGTAGATCAGAAAGCTGATTTTGCTGTGAAACGACGGTTCAAACATGCTGTCTGGGGCAAAAAGCCCTGCCAGAATAGAATCACTTTCGATTTTCGAAAGGTTTCTGCACCCTGTTATGAGTCGAAAGGACCGATTGCCGATGCTTGCCGAACAGCGCCGTCACCAGATCATCACCGAGGTTCTGCGCACCGGACAGGCGCGCACCCGCGCGCTGTCTGCGACCTTCGCGGTATCAGAGGTGACGATCCGCTCTGACCTGGAAATTCTTGACGCGCGAAAGCAGTTGATCAAGACGCATGGCGGAGCGATCGCCATTCCGGCCGAGTCTCCGACGGCTGCCTTTGAAGAGCGGATGCACCGCAACGTCGACGCCAAGCGCCGCATCGCCCGCATGGCAGCGCAAGAGATTGCCGATAATCAGTCGGTCGTGTTCGACAGTGGTTCAACATTGCTTCAGGTGGCCATGCAGATGCCGCCCGTCACCAACGTGGTCGTGGCCACCACGGCAATGAACATCGCCCAGCATCTGATGCACAGGCCGGGGCTGGACGTGCACATGATCGGCGGCCGGGTGATCCCCAGCACACTTGGCACGATCATCGGCGACGCCGACCGGGCAGTGGGTGGCCTCTTGGCACATCAGGCCATTCTCGGCGCGCATGCGATTGACCCGGCATTCGATGTGGTCGATTTGTCCGAGGATATCGCCCGGACCAAGCGCAATCTGGTGCGGATGGCGCGACGCGTGATCCTTGTCGCGGATTCCAGCAAATGGGAAATCGGCGCATCATCGAAAGCGTTCTCGCTTTCACAGGTCGATCTGATCATCACCGATACCGGACTGGACCAGTCGATCCGGGACCGCCTGGACCGCCTGAAGGTCGAGGTGCGCTATGCCTGACCCCGGGCCGTCGCCATCACACCGACAGGCTGCGCGCTTCGTCCTCTTCCAGTACCGCAGGCTGGGCCGCCGTCCACGGGATGTCCTGCGCAACGCCGGTTTCGCCAGCCCGCAGCACAGCCTCCATCACTTCCAGCACGTGCAGGGCCAGCGTGCCGGATGCCCGCGCGGCGCGCCCCTCTTGCAAGCCCCGCGCGAGGTCCGCCAGCCCCAGCATCCGGTAGTTTGCACGGTCGGGCGCCGCTATCGGCCAATTGGCCGATCCGAACACCTGCGCCGATGTATCCGACGCAACCCAGTCCCCGCCGCCATGCGACACCGAAATCACACCGCCGAAGGTGTCGGGGTCGGGCAACCGCAACGAGCCCTCGGTGCCATGCAGTTCGATCGGCGCGTTGGAATGGCGGAACACGTCCCACGACGCGCCGAAAGCCACCACAGTACCGCTGCCGAACTGCAGAAGCGACAGCACGCTTGTCGGCGTACCGACGGCAAAGCGCGTGCCCTGCTTCGGCCCCGCGGCCGTGATCGTGCGTTCTGCCTGTCCGCTTGTCGCCACGGCCTGAACCCGACGCACCGGCCCAAGCAGGTGGACCAGCATCGTAAGGTAGTAAGGGCCCATGTCCATGACGGGCCCGGCACCGGGCTGATAGTAAAAGGCGGGATCAGGGTGCCAGTGCTCCATCCCCCGCCCCATCATGAAGGCCGTCCCGGTGACCGGCGCACCAATCGCACCCGCGTCCATCAGCCGCCGCGCCTCACGCCCCGCCGCGCCCAGAAAGGTGTCGGGTGCAGACCCGATTTCCAGCCCGCGCGCTGTGGCGGCTGCCACCAGAAGTCGTCCTGCCTCGGCAGTCACGGCCAGCGGCTTTTCGGTGAACACGTGTTTGCCTGCAGCAATCGCCTGCATCGAGATGTCGAAATGTGCCGCCGGTATGGTCAGGTTCAGGATCAGGTCAATCTCGGGGCTTGCCATCATGGCCGATACCGGCATCGCCTGCAGCCCGTACTCGCCTGCCCGCCGCGTGGCCGCTTGTGGGTCGAGGTCGGCACAGGCGGTGATCGTGATGTCGCGGAACATGGACGCATTGCGCATGTAGGCCACCGAGATATTTCCGCAGCCGACAACACCGATCCGCATTCCCCATCCCATCCTGCCGTTTCCGCCCAGCCAATCCTAATGAAGGAAGCCCCTCATGACTATCCCCGCCCTGCGCGCCGGCTGCCAGACGTTCACATGGGAAATGCTTGGCCCGCGGTGGACCGGCACCCCCGATGATCTTGTGCAGGCCATCGCCGAGGCGGGTTATGCGGGGATCGAGATTACCGATACGATGATCGGCCACTACGCGACACGCCCCGGCGCGTTTGCCCGCCGCCTTGGCGATGCCGGTCTTTCGCTTGTGGCCTTCGCCTTCGGCTCGCCCGGCGGCTTTACCGAACCGGACCGGCTGACCGGCGATCTTGACGCAGCCCGTGCGTGGGTCGATTTCGCAGCGCAATTCCCGGACGCCGTGGTGTCGATGGGCTCGGCCACAATCATGACGGCGGGCAATCGGCAGGAGAAATTCGCAGTCGCCGCCGAAACGTACAACCGCGCAGCCGAGATCGGTCGCGCCGCCGGTGTGACGGTGGCCGTTCACCCGTCGTCCCATCACGGCACGCTTTTGTATACTCGTGCCGACTACGACAGCCTGTTTTCGCTGCTCGACCCTCTGGTGGGATGGGTGCCTGATACCGGCCACATCCTGCGCGGGGGGCAGTCCCTGCCGGACACCATGGCCGCGCACCGCGACCGCATCTGCTATGTCCACCTCAAGGACGTCGATGCCAACGGCGACTGGACGATGCTGGGCGCCGGTGTCTGTGACCTTGCCGCGACCGTCGCCGCCGCAGGTTCCGCCCCGCGATTCAATGGCTGGGTCGTGGCGGAAGAGGAATCTGACGCTGCCGCAGCAGACCCGGCCGCTGCCGTCCGCAAGAACCGGGCAACCCTGCACGGGGTGCTGGCCGGCTTACGTTGACCCGACCTGCTTTAACCCGCGCAGCCAGTCCGTCAGGGCGGTCAGGTTCAGGCCCAGCGTCGTGTCCACGGCCAGGCACGGGGCAAGTCCGGTCGGTGCAGCGCGGGCTGCAAGGGCAATCAATTCCGGCAGATATTCTGCGCCCGGATGTCCCGCAGGCCGCTGACCCAGCCGTGCCATATACCGCGCGCCCACGGTTTCGGGCGGGGCATGGCACCAGATTTCGGCCAGATCGGTGACGCCAGCGCGCGCAATGCCGGTCTGCAATACCTCGGGCGGCTGAAACCCGAACCAGGCGTCCACCACAAACGTGCAGCCCTCGGGCGCATCCCTGATCAGGTCAAAGATGGCGGCATAGCTGGCGCGCCCCAGCGTGCGGTTGAACAGCCGGTCACCGGGGGGAAGGACGGTCAGGAACGGGTTCTTGATGGTGTCGAGGGTCAGTAGCGGCCACCCCGTCGCATCCGACAGCGCCCGCGCCACGGCAGACTTGCCGCTGGCGGGCACGCCGTTCACCATCACCAACCGCTTGCGGGGCCGGGCGTCCAGCGCAGCACTGGCGGCACCGATCACGCCCGCATCATCGCCCAGTTGTGCAGCGATCACCGGGGCGGCAAACCACGAGGAGCGCACAGGCACCCATGCCAGTGCCGCCACTGCGGCCGCCCCGGCCCCGCCGCCGATCACCACGCAATCAGGATTGCAGATGGCAATCAGCGTGTCGACAGCATGGCGCAGCGGGCCTGCCCAGGCGCTCAGGACACGCGCCGCTACCGGATCATCTTGCAGCATAAGGTCCTCGGCCCGGATGTGCGCAGGCAGGCCCGCCTCGGCCAGATGGATACCAAAGGCCGTGCCGGAACTGACCGTCTCAACACATCCGATTTTGCCGCAGACGCACTGCCGTCCCGACGGATCAACGCACAGATGCCCCAGTTGCCCCGCCGTCCCGCGTCCGCGCAGAACTCGGCCCTGTTCCAGCACCGCCCCGCCGATGCCGGTACCGATGGTCAGCATCACGACATTCGCGCGTCCCCTTGCCGCGCCGTGCGCCGCCTCGCCCAACATGGCCATAGTCGCATCGTTTTCGATCACGACCGGCAGGCCTGTTGATGCCTGCACCCGGCCCGCAAAATCAAACCCGGACAGGTCGACATATCCGCCCGACAACACCTGTCGCGTTGCGGCGACAACCTGCCCCGGCACACCGATGCCGATCGCAGCCACCGCATCCGACCGCATCTCGTTCACCATCGCCAGCACGCGCACCACTACCGTCTCGGGATCGGACGAACTGGCGGCACTGGCCCGCGCCTCGATGCGACCACCGGTGACACGCGCCGCGCGCAACCGTGTGCCGCCGATGTCAATCCCGATGGCAGAGACCATAGCTAGCCCTTGAAGTGCCGGGCGATCACCGCCTGTATCTCGCGCAGGCGCGGAACGGCGATGGTTTCCAGCCGCGACCTCGTCACCGCGCGGTCAAGCGAGATGCAATCCTTCCACAACGACCGCCCCGCAATCACCCCCGAGGCACCCTGCGCCATCGAGGTTTCTACCTGGCCGAGGAACGTCGCATGATCCACCCCTGCCGACAGCACGGCCCAAGGCACATCCCCGCACATCGCGGTAATGTTGGCACAGGCCTCTGCGGTGCCGGGATACGGGATCTTCAGCACCTTCGACCCCGCCTCAAGACACAGGCGTGATCCGCCTTCGATCAGCGCGGGCGTCAACGCGGCCAGCGCCTCGGGCGTCTCGCCGGGCAGGGCATAGGTCAGGAACTCGACAACCAGCAGCAAGTCTTCGGCGGCGAAATCCGCGATGACGGCGCGCAGGGTATCCATGTTGGCGGTGTTGGCGGCCGGGGTGTCGGACCGCAGGTAGATCATGATCTTGGCCCCGGTCCCGCCCAGTTCGCGCACCCGGCGGGCGGTGATCCCTTCAACCATGTTCGAGATGCGGTAACCTTCCGGCGTGGTGCCAAAGCCCGAGGCATCCAGCCCGATCAAAAGCCCGGTCGATCGGTGGATCACCCCGTCATCCACCAGCCCCGGCACGGCACAGATCGGATCGACCAGCACGCAGCCCGCATGGCGCGCCAGATGGGCGGTGATGTCCATCTTGGTCAGTCCCAGCGTCGCGTTGCTGATTGCCGCCTGATCTTCGGGCGTTTTGGCCAGCAGGGTCCGCATGCCCCCACGCTGATCGCAGGCGATGACCATCATCGCACCGCCATCGCCGCAAATCTGCTGATAGCCCCGGCGTTCGGCGGTTGTCATTCGGGTCATCGGTTGGCTTTCCTGGTGTCGCGGGTTCGGGGCCGGTCTCCCGCCGGTCGCATCGACCAAGGAAACCATTGTCAGACCGGGTGGGAGTGATATGTTGCTTCGAAATGTAACACGTTGCAGAAAGGAATTGCAAACTGTCTGTTGCCGCCCCGAACGATGCAGGTGAGACGCGGGCGCTGATGCATATGGCGGCCCGGCTGCACTATGTCAGCGACCTGTCGCAGGTGCAGATCGCGCGTCAGCTTGGCCTGTCCACCGCCACCATCTCGCGCCTTTTGCAGCGGGCGCGCGCCGAGGGGATCGTGCGCATCGAGGTGCGTGATCTGGCAGTACCCGACGCGTTGGGCGCGCAACTGGAACGCGCGTTGCACCTGCGGCGCGTTGCGGTGGTCGAGGCGTCTTCCAGCAGCACGGGTGCGGCACTGGCGGCACCGCTGGCGACCATGCTCAAGACCGCGAACATGGCACCGGGGTCGGTGCTGGCGTTGGGCTGGGGGCGGGCGGTGCGTGCCGTGCTGGAGGCAGGTCTGCCACCGATGCCCGGCGTTCTGGTGGTTCCGGCCACCGGCGGGATGCAGCAGCATCAGGCGCATTTCCAGATCAACGAATTCGCCCGGATTGCAGCCGAACAGGTGGGTGGAACCGCTTGTTTTGTTCACGCACCCTTCCTTCCGTCCGCCGAGACGCGCGACAGTTTTCTTGCCGACGGGGCGATCCGCGACGCGGTCGAACTGTGGGAGCGGATCGACGTTGCCGTCGTCGGTGTCGGTCTGCCGCACGACCTGAACCCACCCGAAGCGCGGGTCGCCACGCCGACCGAACAGCGCATGGTCGATGCGGCGGGCGATGTCATCCGCAACTATTTCGACGCGCAGGGCCGTCCGATCGACTGGGACGGGGCCGACCGCCTGATCGCTGCGTCGCCCGAACAATTGCGCCGGGCGCGGCTGTGTATCGCGGTGGCCTATGGCGAACAAAAGGCAGCGTCGATCATCGGCGCGGCGAGGGCCGGTCTGATCAGCGCGCTGGTGACCGACAGCCAGACCGCACAGGCGATTCTGGACCGGCTTGGCCAACCCGCTCAGTCCCAGCCCTGAATCCCTTCGCAGGTGCAGAAACTTATTGCTGCAAACTATTTCTCTTGACCGAACCGGCGTCGCGACGTTCACTACCGCTCGCGTAAACCGAGTCTGGAGGGGCCGCCAAGTGCCCCCAATCCGGACTCTTCGGGAGGAGAAACCAATGAATCGTCGTTCGCTTCTGGGGGCTGCCGCATCTGTGGCACTTTCCCTGTCGCTGGGTCTGGGCGCGGCCCATGCGCAGGACAAGAAATTCACCATCGCACTGGTGCCGGGCCTGACCACCGACGCCTTCTACATCACCATGAACAAGGGCGCGCAGGCCGCCGCCGATGCGCTGGGGGTGGAACTTGTGTTCCAGGGCGCACCCGATTTCAACCCGGTCACGCAGGTGCCGGTGCTGGACGCCGTCATTGCCCGCGCCCCCGACGCGATCCTGATCGCCCCGACCGACACCACGCAATTGATCGAGCCTTTGCGCAAGGCGCATGACGCTGGAATTCCGGTGATCACCGTGGACACGTTCATCGGCACCGGCGTCTATCAGACGGGTGCAGGTGATGCGGACTTCCCGCTGGCCTATATCGCGTCGGACAACGTCCTGGGGGGCCGGATGGCCGCGCGGGCGCTGGCCAATGCCATTGGCGGCACCGGCAAGGTGTATGTGTCGAACGTGAAGCCGGGCATTTCCACTACCGACCAGCGTGAAGCCGGGTTCAAGGCGGAAATGGCCGAAAACTTTCCGAACGTCACGGTCCTGGAAACCCAGTTCAACGACAACGACGCCAACAAGGCCGCGTCGCAGTTGCAGGGCGTGTTTGCCCGCGATGCCGACCTGAAAGGCGTGTTCGGGGCCAACCTGTTCTCGGCGCTTGGTGCTGGCAGCGGCGTGCAGCAGGCGGGCCAGACCGGTGTCATCAAGGTTGTGGCCTTTGATGCGCCGGGGTCCATCGTGGACAACATCAAGACCGGGCTTGTCGATGTGGCCATTGCCCAGCATCCGGCCGAGATCGGCTATTATGGCGTGGTGTCAGCCTATGCGCACCTGACCGGCAACTCGATCCCGGTCAGCATCGGCACCGGGTTCACCATCATGGACGCGACCAACGTCGATAACCCCGAGATCGCCAAGTACATCTATTCCGAGTGATCTCACCCGGGGTCGACCGGGCCTTGTTCCGGTCCGGCCGACCCTGAACGGGGCGGTCCCGCAAGGGGCCGCCTTCCGAATGCGGCCAATGGTGCCCTGTTTGCCGCCAACGGCCGCTCGCCCCAAAGAAGGCACCATCCGATGACATCGCCCCCCGCCCCTCCGGCCTCGACCGCGCATATGGCCCCACAGGCCGACCATGCCGACAAGGCCCGGACGCTGCTGCAGCGCGTCGCCGACCTGCGCGCATGGTTGTTCCTTGCCCTGCTGATCCTGGGGTTCGAAGTGTGGTCGCGGCTGGATTTCGGTGGCACCTTTCTGTTCAACCCGTTCAACATCCAGTCCATCGCCGTATTCGCCGTGGCGCCGCTGCTGCTGGCGACCGGGCAGACGTTTGTGATCATCTCGGGTGGGATTGACCTGTCGATGGGGTTCATCATGGGGCTGGCCGCGGTGGTTGCAGCCCATGTCATCAACTGGGCCACGCCGGGCATGGGGTTTACCATGGCCGTGCTGTTCGGGTCACTGGTCGCGGTGCTGATCGCCACAATCCCCGGGCTGGTCAACGGCATGCTGGTGGCGTTCCTGAAGGTGCCGCCCTTCATCGGCACGCTTGGCATGTTCGGCGTGGCGCGGGGTGTGGCGTTCCTGCTGGCCGGGGGTACTACGGTGCCGGTGAAGAACGAGGTTTTCGCGACCCTGGGCAACGGCAAGTTCCACGGCGTGCCCTATGTCGTCATCGTCACGGCGGTGTTCGTTCTTATCATGCACTACATCCTGAGCCAGACGAAATTCGGCCAGCACAACTATGCCATCGGCGCCAACCAGCAGGCCGCGCGGCGGGCGGGCATCAATATCAAGTGGCACCTTTTGCGGCTGTACATGCTGTCGGGCATCTGCGCGGGCGTGGCCGGGGTGACCTATGCCGCGCGGTTCAGTGCCGGGGCCGCACAGGCGGGTGAGCCTTTGCTTCTGGATTCCGTCGCCGCTGTGGTGATCGGCGGGGCCAGTCTTTTCGGCGGGTCAGGCACCATCCTTGGCACGGTCGCCGGGGCCTTTGTGATTGCAGTGATCCAGTACGGCCTTGTGTTCATCAACGTGGCCCCGTTCTGGCAGTTCATCAGCGTCGGCGTGGTGATCATCGTCTCCGTCCTCATCGATCAGGCACAGCGCCGGTTCAGCGGAGGGCGGCAGGTTGAATGACATGGCCCCCCTGCTGGAAGTGCGGCACCTGTCCAAGAACTTTGGCCCGGTGCAGGCGCTGGCCGATCTGTCGATGCTGGTGCGGCCCGGCGAGGTGGTGGCGCTGGCGGGCGACAACGGTGCCGGCAAGACCACGCTGATCAAGGCGATCTCGGGTGTCTATGCGCCATCGTCCGGTGAGATCATCCTGAAGGGCAAGCAGGTCACCTTCGCATCGCCGCAAGAGGCGCGGGATCAGGGGATTGAGACGATCTATCAGGACCTTGCGCTTGCCGACAACCTGACCATCGGCGCGAACATCTTTCTGGGGCGCGAACCAATGCGCCGGGCGTTCGGGTTCCTTCCGGTGCTGGACCGCGCCAAGATGGCGGAAGCGGCGAAATCCACCATGGCGCTTCTGGATTTTCACGTCAGCCGTCTGGATGCGCCGGTGTCCAATTTCTCGGGCGGACAGCGGCAGGCGGTGGCAATCGGGCGTGCGGTCTACTGGAACGCGCAGATCCTGATCATGGACGAGCCCACGGCGGCGCTGGGGGTGCCCGAACAGCGTAAGGTCCTAGAACTGATCCACCAGTTGAAGGCGCAGGGGCGCGGGGTGATCTTCATCAGCCACAACCTGCAGGACATCTTTGCCGTGTCAGACCGTATCGTGGTGCTGCGCCGGGGCGTGATGGCGGGCGAGCGGCAGATTGCAGACACGACGCATGACGAGGTGGTCAAGCTGATGGTCGGCGGCTGACACGATGGCGGTCTGCATCGCTGCGATCGGCGAGTTGCTGGTAGAATTCATCTGCACCGAAAAAGATGGCCGCAACCTGCGCGCCGCGCCCTATGTCGGGCCGTTTCCCAGTGGGGCACCGGGGATATTCATCGATCAGGCGGCGCTGGTGGCTGCCGGTCTGGGGGGGCGTGCGGTGTTTGCCGGGGCGGTGGGGGATGATGCCTTTGGCCGGGTGGTGCTGAACCGTCTGGTCACGGATGGCGTTGACCCCGCCCTGATCCGCGTGGTGCAGGGGGTTCCCACCGGATCGGCCCATGTCAGCTACAACTCCGACGGCACCCGGGATTTCGTGTTCAACATCGCGCATTCGGCGGCGTCGCATATGCCCGATATGGATACCATCGAGACGGGGTTCGTGGCGGCGGGGGTGACGGTGCTGCACATCTCGGGCTCCATGCTGGGCGATCCTGCGATGCGGGCGCAGGGGCTGATGCTCTGCCGTCGGCTGCACGCAAGGGGGGTGGCAATCTCCATCGACCCCAATATCCGCACCGAACTGATGACTGACGCGGGGTATCTGTCTGCCGTGCGGGCGATCATGGCCATGGCGCATTTCATCCTGCCGTCCGATGCCGATGCCGACTTGCTGTTCCCCGACCAGACGTTTGCCGACTGGTCCGCGCCCCTGCTGGCGCAAGGCGCGCGCGCGGTTGTGCTGAAACGGGGCGATCAGGGCTGCATCGCGCGCGACGCAGGCGGCACGGTCAGCCTGCCCGCCCATCCTGTCACCGTGATCGACCCCACAGGTGCGGGTGATTGTTTCTGCGCCACCTTTGTCACCCTCATGGCGGCGGGTTGGCCGATGGCCGATACGTTGGCGCGGGCGAATGCGGCGGGGGCACTGGCTGTCGGCAAACTCGGGCCGATGGAGGGCAACATGCCGCTGTCGGCAATCGAAGCGTTGCTGGGCCTGCCACAGTGACCCTGCCTGACATCATTGCCCGGAACCGGGCCGGGCAGGCGGTGGGCCTGCCTGCCTGGTGTACCGCGCATCCCCAAACGCTGTCGGCAATCCTGCACTGCTACGCCGCAGACGATGCCCCTATCCTGATTGAGGCCACCTGCAATCAGGTCAACCAGTCCGGCGGCTATACCGGCATGACCCCTGCCGGTTTTGTCACGTTTGTCCACACCCTCGCCCGCGCCGAAGGCGTTGATCCGGCACGGATCATCCTTGGCGGCGACCATCTGGGGCCGAACCCCTGGCGGTCCGAACCCGCCGCGCAGGCCATGGCAAGGGCGCGCGACATGGTTGCGGCCTATGTCGCGGCGGGGTTCACCAAGATACACCTCGATGCCTCGATGCCCTGCGGCGGCGAGACGCTGACCGAGCCCGAAATGGCCGCCCGCGCGGCAGACCTGTGCGCGGTTGCCGAAGCGCAGGGTCGCCCGGTCCACTATGTCATCGGTACCGAAGTGCCGGTGCCGGGTGGCGAGACCGCAGTGACACACGCCATGGCCGTCACCACCGCCGAGGCGGCCCACCGCACGCTCGCCCTGCACCGCGCGGCCTTTGCCGCGCGGGGGCTGGACGGCGCCTTTGCCCGCGTCATCGGCCTTGTCGTGCAGCCCGGGGTGGATTTCAACAATACGGCCGTCATCCCCTATGACCCCGCCCCTGCCACGGCACTCGTCTCGGTCGCCCCCACCCTGAACGGCCCTGTGTTTGAGGCGCATTCCACCGACTATCAGCACACCGCCGCGCTGCAGGCACTTGTCCGGGACCATTTCGCCATCCTCAAGGTCGGCCCCGAACTGACCTTCGCCTTCCGGCAGGCGGTGATGGCGCTGGAGCGGCTTGAGGGGCTTGCGGGCCTGCCCCCCTCGGGCGTCACACCGGCTCTTCTGTCCGCGATGCGCGCCCGCCCCGCCGATTGGCGCGCCCATGTCGACGCGGGGCCGCAAGAGGAAACCAACATGCTGTACGGCCTCTCGGACCGTGTGCGCTATTACTGGCCGGATGCGGCGGTGCAGGCCGCCTTGCGCCGCCTGTTCCAGTCCCTGCGGAATAGTACCCCACCTCCGGGTCTGATCGCGCAGATCAGCGGCGGGCTGGTGGACACCGCCCGACCCCTGCCTGAGGCGATCATCCGGCGGATGGTCGGGGCCGTCGTGCAGAAATACCGCACCGCGACAGGAGCCTGACATGCCACCCAAGGAAACCCGACTGCTGCGCGTGGGGGTGCTGGGCTGCGGACCTATCGCGCAGGCGGCACATTTCGAGGCATGCACCAAGGCCCGCAATGCCGAGTTGTATGCGATCTGCGACGTGGCCGAGGACCTGCGCCACCGCATGGCCGCGACCCATGCCCCGCGCCGCAGCTTTGCCGACTATGACACGATGCTGGCCGATCCCGACCTTGAGGCGGTCATCATCGCCACCTCGGACGCCTTTCACGTGCCCGCTGCCCTGCGTGCGCTGGCGGCGGGCAAGCATGTGCTGTGTGAAAAGCCGCTGGCGGCGGATGTCGAACAGGCGGAATCCTTGCGCGCAGGCGTGGCGGGTTCCGGCCTGACGGTGCAGGTCGGGCACATGAAACGCTATGATGCCGGGCTGCAGGCGGCAAAGGCGTTCGTCGACGGGCCGATGGGCACGATGGTCGCGCTCAAGGCCTGGTATTGCGACAACACCCACCGCTATGCGATGACCGACGCGGTGCAACCGCTGATCGTGACCTCGTCACAGGCGCGCAAACCGGCGGAAAACCCCAAAGCCGACCTTGACCGCTACTTCATGCTGGCCCACGGCAGCCATCTGGTGGACACCGCGCGGTACTTTGGCGGGCCGATCACCGCCGTCGATGCCCGACTGTCGAACCGTGCGGGCATGCGCTGCTGGTTTGTGGATGTCGAATTTGCCAATGGCGTGCTGGGCCATCTGGACCTGACCGTGGCGGTCAGGATGGACTGGCACGAAGGGTTCCAGATCTACGGCGAAGCAGGGTCTATCATGGGGAAAACCTATAACCCCTGGTACTACAAATCCTCGGACGTGGACATCTTTCACGAATCCGACGGGTCGACCCGCCGTGTGCTGGGGGCAGACGGGCATTTCTATCGCCGACAGGTTGAGGGGTTCGCCGACACCATCCTGAACGGCGCGCCGCAGACCGGGGCCGATATCGCGGACGGCATCGCATCGGTCCGCGCCATGGTGGCCATCGCGCAATCGGCGCGGACACGGGTGCCGGTCGCGCTGGTCGATGTGGCAGGGTCGCTCTGATGCGGCTGGGGATTTTCGCCAAGACCTTTGCCGGCGGCGATCCGGCAACCGTCCTCTTGGCTGCGCGGGATGCGGGCTTTGCCGCCGTGCAGTACAACATGGCCTGCTCGGGCCTGCCCGCGATGCCCGACCTCATCACGCCCGCGCAGACCCGGGCCATCGCCGGGGCCAGCACGCGAACGGGTGTCGCCATTGCCGCCGTTTCGGGGACCTACAACATGATCCATCCCGATCCTGCGATCCGCGCCAACGGCCTGCGCCGCCTGTCGGTGCTGATCGACGCGAGTGCCGCGATGGGTGCTGCGATGGTCACGCTGTGCACCGGCACCCGCCACGCCGATGATCAATGGCGCCACCACCCCGACAACGCGTCACCCGAGGCATGGCGCGATCTGCTGGACGAAATGGCCAAGGCCTGCGCGCTGGCCGAAGCGCGCAACATCCGCCTGGGGATCGAGCCGGAACTGGCCAACGTGATCGACACCGCGCAGCGCGCCCGCGCCTTGATCGACACGCTACAAAGCCCCGCTCCTGCCATCGTGCTTGACCCCGCCAACCTGTTCGAGGTGGCCCCGCTTGCCGCGCAACGCGACCTGATTGCACGGGCCGTGGACCTTTTGGCCGACCGCACCCTGATGGCCCATGCCAAGGACCGTGATCCCCAAGGCCGCTTTGCGACGGCGGGCAGGGGCGTGGTCGATTTCCCGCATTTCCTGTCCTGCCTGACCGCCGCAGGGTTTGACGGCGATCTTGTCACCCACGGGCTGACGGCGGAAGAAGCGCCGGGCGTGGCGCGCTATCTTTCAGGCCTTCTGGCCGCAAGATGACCGACTGGCTGCAACGTGCAGGACACCGGCTCGCGGTCCATCGGGGTGGCTCTACCGGACCTGCGTTGGTATTCCAGCACGGGTTGTGCGGGGGGGTGGGCCAAGTGGCCGAGGCGATGGCGGGGCTGGCCCCGCAGCGTTGGCAGATGCTGGAATGCGCGGGGCATGGTGCGTCCGACATCGGGCCGGACGTGTCCATCGCCGCGTTTGCGGGGGATGTGGCGGCGATGATCGAAACCCTGCCGGGGCCGGTGGTTCTGGGCGGCATCTCGATGGGGGCGGCGATTGCCACGCGGCTGGCGGTGACGCGCCCCGATCTGGTGCGCGGGCTGGTTCTGGTGCGACCGGCGTGGGTGACGCAGGCGGGTCCGGCGAACATGGCCCCGAATGCCGAGGTGGCGGCGCTGCTGGCCGACATGCCAGCAGATGAGGCGCGCGCGATCTTTGCACGAAGTGCGACCACCCGCGCCCTTGCCTTGGACGCCCCCGACAACCTGGCCTCGCTGAACGGTTTCTTTGACCGCAACCCGCAATCTGAGACCGCCCGCCTGCTGACCGCGATTTCCGCCGATGGTCCGGGCATTGCAGACGCCGATCTGCGCGCCCTTCGCATCCCCGCGCTGATCTGCGGCACGACCGGGGATACCATTCACCCGATGTCCCACGCAGAGATGCTGACTGCCCTGATCCCCGGCGCAATCCTTGTCACCGTGCCGCCCAAGGGTCGCGACAAACCTGCACATCTGGCCGCCCTTGCCGCAACCATGGCCCGTTACCTGAAGGAGTTCTGACATGCCCCGCCCCGCCGCCGACTGGATCACAGCACTGCCCCGCCACCGCCTGCTGGCTGAATATTCGATGTGGTCGGCAGACCTGATCCGTCTGGCCGACGACCTGACCCGCATCGCCCCCCATGCCGATGTCCTGCACGTCGACGTAGCAGACGGCCATTTCGCGCCCGCGATGCTGTTCTTTCCCGATCTGGTCGCGCGGATACGCAGCCAGACCGCGCTGCCGATCCACGTCCATCTGATGGTGGCCGATGACGTCCTGCTGCCGCAGATCGACCAGTTCGCCGAGGCAGGGGCGGACCTGATCAGCATTCATGCCGAAAACGCCGCCGTGGCCGATGCCGCCCTGAGCCGGATTGCGGACCTTGGCGTGAAGGCCGGCATGGTTCTGCGGGTAGAGACACCGGTGGAGCGGGCTGCACCCTGGCTGGAACGGCTGGATATGCTGACGCTGTTGGGCACGGCCATCGGGGTCAAGGGCCAAGGTCTGGACCCCACGGCAACCGACCGTCTGCAGACCGCCTCGCGGTTGATTGCCGCCAGCGGACGGCGCATCGTGCTGGCAGCCGATGGTGGCATCCGCGATACCACGGTGCCGCTTTTGTACGCCGCAGGGGCGGAAACGGTGGTCATGGGTTCGCTGGCCTTTGGCGCGCCCGATTTGGCCGGGCGGATGCGCTGGCTGCACGGGCTGTGAACCTGCAGACCGACAGCAGGTTTCATGCCCGCGCTTTGCCGTTTCACGATGTGTCAACGACAGGGCGTTGTGGCAGAACTCTGACCGTCATGAATCCATGCGGTTAGGGCATTTCGCCATTTTTTGCACTTCCCGATTCCCTAGATTGTGGGTTTGTGAATCGGGAGTGGACTGAACATGGGGGTCAGGCCGCGCGTCTGCTGTTTGCGACTGTCGGGCGACCATCGAGGGCAGCGGTCCGTGTGACGGCAACTCTGTGAGCTGCTTGTGGTGACCACCTCATCCTTCCGCGCTTTCCCATGCCGGCATTGGCAGGTCATCTTCGCGCGCGCACAATAGAATGACGTATGTCGGCTCCCATTCGGAAAACGCTTGGGCAATTGCAAAATTCCCGTATTTTGCACACATGCGGCCTCCAGTGCCTTATCAGCGTAACGAATCGGACGCCCTCGCCATTGATTTGGAGGAGGCCCAGCAGACGTCCGAGGACGACCTCTGGTTCCTGCCCGGCCCGATGGAAGATGAACCGGACTATCTGCCGCCCGGCCCGAGGGCACCACTGCGTGAAACTGCAGTCCTCGACGATTGGTTTCGGGCTGAGGCGGGCTGTGCTGCACTCCTCGCACGGGTTGCCGGTCGGTTCGGCGGGCTGGACGACCGCCTGCGTCGTGGGCCGGAAGGATGGCGGCACAGGCTTGCAATGATTGAGGGCGCAGATTTGAGCTGGTTCGCTGGCGACCGGGTTGGCCCAGACCGTCTTGCCCTTTGGATGTCCATGCGACTGTCGGGCGTGCAGGAAGACACGGCGGCACTCGCGCGTGTCGGATGGGCAGTTCGGCGCTTGACGGGCGGTCCCGGGCCGGAGGCGGATCTTTCGGCCTTCCTTGACCGCCGTGACTCCGACAATCTTGCCGATGAAACCGAGCCGTTCGCACATCGCGCCAGCGGCTGGCTCGACCTGATGGCGCAAGCCGCCGACCTGCACCCGATCTCGCGCGCCTGCATGGGCTTTCATTTCTGGGGCCTGGCGGGACTCGGGCAGCAAGGCGACGGGATGGAAGCGGCCGTGACCGCAGCCCGCATCGCGGCCAGCGAGGGCAAAGGGGCTGTTTTCGCCCCGCTGGCCATGGGCGGGGCAGGAGGACTGCGCTCTGAGGGCCCACCTGGTGCGCGACTGGTGCGCTGGCTCGGCGGAATGGACAGTGCATGCGTGACCGCGATGCGATACCTCGACGAGGTCGAGGCTTGGTCAGAGAGGGCGGGAGAAATGCTTTCCCCGCTCTCAGGGAAAACACCGCCAGCCCTGCGCGCTGTGCTGACTGAATGGCCCCTGATCTCCGCCCCGATGGCCGAGGCCTTGACCGGCGCCAGTCGCGCTGCGGTCCAGCGCAACCTAGCGTCGATGGAAGCACGCGGTCTGGTCGGCGAAGTGACGGGACAGGGACGGTTTCGGATGTGGCGCGCCTTGATTTGAGGGGCAATGGCCGTCCGATCCTGATTGGTTGAATGGGCCGGGTGAGCCTTTCGGACCTTCTGCCCGTTGACGGGCAGCAGCTAGCTCAGAACGTGATCATCGCAGTTGTCCTTGCCCTAGGCTCTGGACCCATTAAATCGCTTGCGAGCACAGGCGGTCACTGATTCACTTGCGGCACCAAGGAGGTGCTGCGATGACCGATATGTTCTTGCTGTCCGACGCCCAGATGGCGCGGATATCTCCGTTCTTCCCGCTC
>JBBQXK010000053.1:0-24139 GCA_038209775.1 Rhodobacterales bacterium
CTGGACCGACCGGCTGAAACGGGCAAAGACGAAGATCTCGATGGACGGCAAAGCCCGATACCTCGACAACCCTCGGGCATTCCTTCGGACCAATGGCAGTCATGCCCTCGACATGTCACGTCTCTGGCGGTCCCTGAAATATGAATGCGTCTACCTGCACGCCTGGGAAACCGGGTCACAAGCCAAAGCCGGTGTCGGGCGCTGGATCACCTTCTACAACCACCTGCGGCCCCATGCCGCCCATGGCGGTCAACCGCCCGCCGTGGTCTACTTCAACGCAACCCAAACCAATCAGCAGGTGCAGGCAGTAGCTTAAATCACCCCGGAAACTGTCCAATCGATGGGGAGTAGCGCACCGACGAGGACCCCCTTGTTCTGTCCACTCTCCCATGCGCGTGTCAGCCCACGGTATAGGCCTTCAGCGCCTTGTGGTTCAGTTCGATCCCCAGCCCCGGTTTTTGCGGCAGGGGGATGCAGCCGTTGACCAGTGCCAGTTCCTCGAATGCCAGTTCGCGGCGCAGGGTCTCGTGGCACAGTTGCGGGGGCAGGTATTCGATATAGGCGCAATGCGCGGTGGCAAAGGCCAGATGGGCGGTGGCCGACAGGGAGATCGCGGTTTTCCAGCAATGGGGCACGATGGTGACGCCGCGCGCCGCCGCCATGTCGCAGACGATCTGTGCCTCGCTCAGCCCGCCCACGCGGCCCACATCGGGCTGCGCCACCTGCACCCCGCCCAGATCCATCAACTCGCGGAATTCATAGCGCGTGGCCAGCCATTCCCCGGCGGCCACCTTCATCGGTGCGGCGTCGCGGACCTTGCGCAGTTCGTCCACATCATCCGACCAGACCGGCGTTTCCAGAAAGAAGATGTCGAACTCGGCCCAGTCGCGCACAATCTCAAGGCACGACGCCGCATCGGGCCACAGATACCCCACGTCGACCATCAGAACCACGTCCGGCCCGATGGCCTTGCGCACCGCCGCCACCACGTCGGTGTGGCGGTCATAGCTTTCGCGCATCCCTTCGTGGGTGTAGGGGCCGTTCATCAGAACCTCGGCCTTGACCGCGCGGAACCCCAGATCGCGCGACCGCACCGCCGCCTCGACCAGCGCGTCGCGGTAGGCGGCAAAGCTGTTGCCCTTGGGCAGAAGCGAGGCATAGGGCACCACCTCGGTCTTGACCGCACCGCCCAACAGGGCGTGGACGGGCACGCCCAGCGCCTTGCCCTTCAGGTCCCACAGCGCCATGTCGATGGCCCCCATGGCGTGGATCACCACACCGCGCCGCCCGTTCATCGCGGTGCCCTTGTACATCTTGTCCCACAGGCCCGCGATGTCGAACGGATCGGCCCCGATAAGCATGTCGCGGATGCACAGGCCCATCGTATGGGTGCCGGGTGCCAGGATCGCGGCCTTGGCCATCCAGGGGTTCACATCGGATTCGCCGATGCCGGTGACACCTTCGTCGGTGTGGATCAGCACCACCAGACTGTCTTGCGCGGACGAGGTCAGCGTCGGGTCCATGTTCGGGGCCAGCACGATATGCACGTCAATCTCGGTGATCTTCATGGCAGGGGTTCCCTTGTTGCAGGCGTCACAAAGCGGGGGTTGAATACAACGTGCGGCCCTTGGCCCTGATCTCGACATCGACCAGATAGGGGCGCATGCCGTCGGGGCTGGCAGCAAGGCCCAATCCGGGGGCGTCGGGCACATTGATCTGACCGTTGGCATCGGGCAAGAGGTGGCCGTCCGACAGATCAAGCGCCACCGATTTCGGCGCGATGGGGTATTCGCAGATCTCGTGGCGTTCCAGCCCCGCATAGGGTTGCAGCGACGCCGACAGCGCCAGATGCGAGGTGAAGGTGTGGTTGACATAGATCACCCCGCGCGCGGCGGCATAGTCGGCGACCTTTTTGGCCGGGCCGATGCCCCCGATCCGGCCGCAGTCGATCTGCACGAAACCGGGCTTGCCATAGTCGATCAGTTGCCGCGCCATGAAGACGTTATGCGCGCCCTCGCCCCCCGCCAGCGCGATGCGGCTGCGCCCGGCCAGCGCACCGTAAGCCTCATAGGCATGGGCAAGGAACGGCTCTTCCAGCCAGGTCGCGCGGACCTGTTCAAGGGCGGGCAGCCGCAGCGCCGCCGCCTCGACATCCTCGCGCCAGATCTGCCCCGCATCGACCAGCAGGATGCCGTCGGGGCCCAGCCCTTCACGCGCGGCGTGCAACTGATCGACATCGGCGGCAAGGGTAGTGCGCCCGAACGGACCCCAGCCGCATTTGATCGCGCGGAACCCCGACGCCACCGCCCCCCGCGCCCGTTCCAGCGTTTCCGCCGCATCGTCGCCGAACAGCATCGAGGCATAGGGCGTCTTGGGATAGGCGCGGGTGTACCCCAGAAGTTGCCAGACCGGACGGCCCTGCCTGCGCGCCAACAGATCCCACATCGCCATTTCGATGCCCGAGAATGTATGCGGCGTCTGCAGCAGGTCCATGCTGTTCAGTTCCAGATCGGCGGCGATCCGGGCGATGTCGTCAGGCGATGACAGGTCCTGCCCCAGCACCGAATCCATCACCGGGCGACAGGCCCCATGCGACATCGGGCAGACATAGGCCGCAATCGACACCAGCGGTGACGCCTCGCATTCGCCCCAGCCGATATGCCCCCCCGCCGCCACGCGCACCACCAGTGCATCCTGGCTGCCATCGCCCGCATCGGTCACCACGGGCATCGACAGGTAATAGAAATCAACGGCTTCGATCTTCATGCGGGGTTCTCCACAGGGGTTCTTTCGGCAAGGGTGGTCAGGTCGGACAGGGGCAGGTGGCAGCGCAGGCCCAAACCTTGCGGGGTTTCCTGCCATGGGGGGCGGGTGGTGTCGCAGATCGCGCCGACCTTCCAGGCACAACGGGCGGCATAGGCGCAGCCGTTGATGTTGGGCTGTGACGGGCCGGTCTGGCGCGACGCGACGGGCTGCGGGCGTTGCAGGGGCCGGGGCACGGATTGCAAAAGCGCATGGGTATAGGGGTGATGGGGCGGGGCAAACACCTGCGCCGTCGGCCCCGTCTCCATCACCTCGCCCCGGAACAGCACGGCGATCCGGTCGGCGACCAGCCGCACCACGGCAAGATCATGCGAGATGAACAGCATGGCGATGCCGCTGTCGTGCTTCAGCCGTTGCAACAGGTCCAGCACGCTGGCCTGCACCGATACATCCAGCGCCGACAGAACCTCGTCGCACAACAGGATATCAGGGCGGGCCAGCAGCGCGCGGGCGATGGCCACGCGCTGCCGCTCTCCCCCTGACAACTGATCGGCATAGCGCCCGGCATAGCTTGCCTCCAGCCGGACCGCGTCCAGCGCCTGCACGACCAAACCTTCGCTGTGCGGGCTGTCTGTGGGGAAAAAGCAATCGACCGGCCGTCGCAGGATGCTGCCGATCCGCGCGCGCGGGTTCAGCGAGGCATCGGGGTTCTGGAACACCAGTTGCACAAGGCGGCGCTGTTCGGGGTTGCGCGCACGCACAAGGGGTGCGAGGGCGGCACCCCGCAAGGCAATGCTGCCCGCAGCTGGGGCGATCAGGCCGCTGATGGCGCGCGCGATGGTCGATTTGCCGCTGCCGGATTCCCCGACCAGCGCCAGCGTCTCGCCCGCCCCCAGCGTCAGCGACACCTCACGCACCACGGGTGCTGCGTGGCCATAGGCGACGGTCAGACCTTGCACTGCCAGCACCACGGCCGGGTTGCCTGTGTCACGTTGGTCCGGGGTGGGGGCGGTGGCAGGCTGTGGCGGCAGGCTGTCCCACCGCCAGCAGGCGACGGCATGATCGGGGCCGATATTGTGCATCGGCTGGACGGCACTGGCGCATGCGGGTTGCGCGTGGTGGCAGCGGGGTTGGAACGGGCAACCGGGCGGCAGGTCTTCGCGGCGCAACAGGCCGGGCAATGGCTGGCCTTTTGCGCCATCGCCGTCGGCACCGGGGATCGAGGCGATCAGGCCTTGGGTATAGGGATGGCGCGGCGCGCGGAACAGGGTTGCGGTCGGCGCGATCTCGACCATCCGCCCGGCATACATCACCCCCACCCGGTCTGCGATCTGCGACAACAGGGTCAGGTCATGCGTGACATAGACCATCGACATGCCCAAGCGCAGGCGCAGGTCGGCCAACAGGGTGACGATCTGTGCCTGCGTGGTCACGTCAAGGCCGGTCGTCGGCTCGTCCAGCACCACAAGATCAGGATGGCAGGCCAGCGCCATCGCGATGCAGACCCGCTGCTGCTGCCCGCCCGACAATTGATGCGGATAGCGGCGGCGGAAACCGGCGTCGGGTGGCAGGCCGACCAGATCGAACAGGGCGGCGGTGTCGGCGCGCGGCATCGCATGGGCGGCCAGCATCTCCTCGATCTGCGCGCCGATCCGGATGCCGGGGTTCAAGGCGGTCGTCGGGTTCTGCGGCACGAAACTGATGCGCCGCCCGCGCAGCCGGTCCAGATCGGCGCGGGGCAGGCCGGTCAGGGTCTGGCCCTGCAGCGTCACCCGGCCCGCCAGCACGCGCAGGGCGGGATGGCGGTAGCCCAGCAACTGCAACGCAACCGTGGACTTGCCGCAGCCGGACTCGCCCACCAGCCCCAGCACCTCGCCGGGTGCGATGGCGAACGACACATCCTCGACCACCCGTTGCCAGTTCGGTCCCTGCCGGTAGGCCAGGCTCAACCCCTCGACCGTCATCAGCGCCCCGGTCATCGCGTGCCCAGCCTGACGGTGCGGCCCAAGACGCGGGCCAATCCCTCGGTGAACAGGTTCAGCCCGACCACAAGGCTGGCCAGCATCAGCCCCGGCCCCAGCACCAGCACGGGTGACACGATCAGCATGGCGCGGTTTTCGCTGATCATCAGGCCCCATTCGGGCGAGGGCGGGCGCAGGCCAAAGCCCAGAAACCCCAGCGACCCGATCAGCACCGGCGCATAGCCCGCCCGCAGCGCGAACTCGACCAGCAGGACCCCGCTCGCATTCGGCAGCAACTCGCGCCACATCACCGACCACGCACTTTCGCCGCGCAGGCGGGCGACCGTCACATGGTCGCGGGTGGCGATGTCGATGGCGGTGGCGCGCGCCATCCGGGCGATGCGCGGCGCATAGACCAGCGCCACCACCAGAACGACCAGCACCGGATTGCCCGCCGCCTCCACCCCCGCCGCCGAAATCGCGATCAGCGCCAGCACCAGAAACGGGATGCTGATCAGCGCCTCGGTCAGCCGCTGGATCACCACATCCACCCAGCCGCCGACATAGCCCGAGAACAACCCCACGGTCGCCCCCACCAGCAACCCCAGCAGGGTGCCCGACAGTGACATCAGGATGACGATATGGCTGCCATGCACGACCCGGCTGAACACATCGCGGCCCAACTGGTCGACGCCCATCAGGTTCTGCCAGCTTATCCCCGACAAGGGTCGCCCGGCCCCCATCTGGGAATAACCGTATGGCGCCCAGAACGGCCCCGTCACCGCCACCACCAGATGCAGCGCCAGAATGACCGCGCCGATACGGAATGACAGCGGCATCTGCCGCCAGATCACCCCTGCCCGGCCCTGTCCCCCCGCCATCCCGTCAGCCACCCGTCAGGCGCGGGTTCAACAGGATCGCCGCCACATCGGCCACCAGATTGGCGAGAATGTAGACCAGCGCTGCGATCATCACCGTGGCCTCGATCACCGGCAGGTCGCGCAGTTGCAGCGAATCCACCAGAAGACTGCCGAACCCCGGATAGCTGAACACCTTTTCCACCACCACCACGCCGCCCACCAGATAGGCGAGGTTGAGCGCCGTGACATTCAGCGTCGGCACCAGCGCATTCGGCAGGGCATGGCGCAACAGCACCCGGCGCGCGGGCAGGCCCTTGAGTTCGGCCATGCGCACATAGTCGGAATCCAGGACCTCGATCAGATTGTCGCGCAGCATCCGCACGGCATAGACCGCCATCACGATGGCCAGCGTCAGCGCAGGCAAGGTCATCGCCCGCAAGTATTCCCAGAACCCCGACGACGCATCGACCAGCGAGATTGCGGGCAGCACCGGCAGATAGATCACGAAGACCATCAGCAGAATCGTCGCCAGCAGGAAATCGGGCAAGGACAGCAGCACCAGCGTGATCACCGACAGGACATGGTCGGTCGCCCGGTCCCGCCGGATCGCCTGCACCAGTGCGGGGATCAGCGTCAGCGGCAGGTACAGCACAAAGGCATAGGCCGACAGCATCAGGGTGTTGAAGATGCGGGGGCCAAGGATATCGGTCACGGGCCGCTGCGATACCAGCGACTTACCCGGATCGCCGGTCAGCAGGCCGCCGATCCAGTGCAGATAGCGCAGCACCGCCGGGTCGTTCAGCCCAAGCTCGGTGCGCAAAAGCGCCAGCGTCTCGGGCGTGGCATCGCGGCCAAGGATGCGCGAGGCGACATCGCCGGGCAGCACCTCGAGCATCGAGAACACGATCAGCGACACCAACAGCAGCGTCAGCCCCGCAAGGGCGATCCGCCCGATGATCATGCGCAGGATGGCCAAGTCGCGGTCCTTTCGGGTGTTCGGGAAGGCCACGAACGGGGTCAGTTGGGATGCGGGCCGGGGGGAAACCGGCCCGCATCATTGCTTATTCGCAGGCGAGGTTTTCGAAGTTCAGGTTGAAGTTCTGCGCCAGCGGCGCATAGCCGGTGCAGCCGGTGCGCAAAGCCAGCACCTGATGCACGAACATCGGCAGGATCAGCCCGCCTTCGGTGGCCAAGGTCTTGCCCGCCTCTTTGTACAGGTCCAGCCGGGCTTGCTTGTCGACGGTGGTGTTGGCCCTTTGCAGCATGGCGTCATAGTCCGGACGCTCCCAATGGGTTTCCTTCCATTTGGCGGTCTGGACATAGGCGACGGCCAGCCCCTCGCCCGGCGGGCGCATCGACCAGGCCGAGGTCACGATCGGCTTTTTCAGCCAGACATCGTCCCAATAGCTTTCCGCCGGGGTCACGATCACATTGATGTCGATCCCGGCAGGGCGGGCCTGTTCGGCAAAGACCTGCGCCATCCGCACCATGCCCGGCACGCCTTCGGCCGTGTAGAGGTCGAATTTCAGCCCGTCGGGATGACCAGCCTCGGCCAGCAAGGCCTTGGCTTTTTCGTAGTCCTGCTTTGGCGCCTCGGCGACGTAGGACGCCGCATTGCCCAGCGGCACCGGATTGTCGGCGCCGACCTGACCAAAGCCCAACAGCACCGTGTCCACCATCGCCTGCCGGTCCACCACCAGCTTCAGCGCCTCGCGCACACGAGCATCGTCGAAGGGTGGCGTGTCGACCCACATCGACACGGTCATCGAGTTTGATGCCCCGGTCTGCAACAGGCTGACCGCCGGATTGCCCTGCAGTGCCGAGATCACCGAAGGATCGACGTTCAGCATCAGATCGACATCACCCGACAGGATCGCGGCCACGCCCGCGACCGCCTCTTGGGCCACGGTGATCTTCAGGCAATCGGCGCGCGGCAGCCCTGCGGCCCAATAGTTGGGGTTCTTGCGCAGGATGCGCACGGGGGCGTTCGGCGTGAACTCTTCTTGCATGAACGGCCCTGTGCCGTCGCCTTTCAGGCGCAGCGTGTCGGCAGTGGCACCTTCGGCCACGATGTTGGTGAACTTGTTGGTGATCAGCACCGGCAACTCTACCACCGGTGCTTTGGTGGTGATTGTGACAGTCATCGGATCAGGCGCCGCGATCCCTGCAGGGTCGAGGAAGGCCAGGACTGCCCCGGCACCTGACCCGGTTGCGGGGTCAAGCAGGCGCTTGAACGTATAGACCACGTCCGCGCTGGTAAACGCCTTGCCGGAATGGAATTTCACCCCGTCGCGCAGCTTGAAGGTCCAGGTCAGGCCGTCGTCCGACACCGACCATTCGGTGGCCAGTTCGGGCGTAACGTTGAAGTTGTCGTCCACATCCACCAGCCTGTTGTAGACGGCAAAGATGTGATACGCGTCATCCCCCGACGTCATGTCGGCGGGGTCCATCGATTGTTTCTCGCCGCTCCATTCGTATCCCAGAACATGGACACATTCGTCACCGTTTGCGGCCTTCGCGATATCGGTCTGCGCCAGAAGAAAAAGCGCCGGGATGGCGGTGGCCGAAAAGAACAACTTCGCAAGCTTCATCTGTTTCGCCTTTCGTTGTCAAAGCTCGGCGTGTTGGTCCGGACCGCCGAAATTCCGGTATCTGCAAACCTGTCCCGCCGGGATCACCGGCGGATCAGGCGTTGATCCACCATTTGTAGTGGTGGTGTTCCTGAGTCGGATGCACCTCTGCGCCCATCACATTGGCCTTGGTGTGGCGGAACAGGGACCGCCAGTAGGGCTGGATCAGAACCCCCTCGTCGCGCAGGATCTGCTCCATCTCTGCCATCACCGGGCGGCGGGCCTCGGCGTCAGACAGCGTCAGCGCCTGTGCCAGCAGGGCGTCAAAGCGGGCATTGGAAAACCCGGTCTCGTTCCAGGGCACACCCGTCTTGAAGGCCAGGACAAGGTTCTGCACCCCGAGCGGGGCATGGGACCATTCGGTGGCCGAGAACGGGTAGGACAGCCAGCCATCCCAGAACGTGGCGCCGGGAATGATCGTGCGCTTGACCTTGATCCCGGCATCCCGGATTTGGGCGGCCACGGCGTCGCAGGTGGCCGATTGCCACGAATCCTCCAGCGAGATCAGCTCGAACTCGGTGTCGGCATGCCCCGCCTCGGCGATCATGGCGCGGGCGGCGGCGGGGTCATGTGGGACAGGCCCGAGTTTCGCGTATTCCGGGTGGATCGGGCAGACCATGTGGTTTTCGGCAGCCGAGCCCAGACCCGCATAACCCAGTTCCAGGATCTTGGCATTGTCGACCGCCAGTTGCAGGGCCTTGCGCACCCGGACATCGTCATAGGGCGCAGCGGATTGGTTGAACCGCACGGCGAGGGTGGCCGCCGTGACCGCTTCGGTCTTCTTCAAGCCCTGGGCGTCGAGGATCTTGATGTAGTCGCCTTCGGACCGATAGGTGGCGTCGATCTCGTTTCCGCCGATGGCCGCGACCACGGCCGAGGGGTCGGTGCCATAGTCGATGTATTCGATCCGGTCGAGGTAGGGGCCGCCATAGACCGCCGTGCCCCACCAGACGTGGCCCTTGTTGCGTACCAGCACCTGCTTGACGCTGGGCTGGTTCACTTCGGGCAGCCAGGCCCCCGTGCCTATCGGATTGGTCGCCGGATCGCCGCCCTGATAGCTGCGGTGCAGGATTGCCGCCGGGAAATCGGCCATCGTGGCGATGAGGGTGATATCAGGTGTGGACAGCGACAGTTTGACCGAATGGGGGTCGGTGACGGTGATCGCCCCGTCGCGTGCCTGTCCCGTCGCCGCATCCAGAAGCCCGCCAAAGCGGGAGGACAGCGAGTTACCCTCAACCTTGCTGTCGCACCAGTTGGTGATGTTGCGCGCGACATCTTCGGCGGTGAAATCCTCACCGTTGTTCCACTTCACGCCCTTGCGGACGGTCAGGGTGTATTCGCTGGCATCCGCATTGGCGGCCCAGCTTTCCAGCAGCATGCCCCGGATGGTGCCGTCGGCCTCATATTCGACAAGGTAATCCAGCCAGCCGCGCGCGAAGTTCGGCAGTTCGGTCCAGTCCCATGTCCGGGGGTCTTTGCCCGCGCGGGTTTCCATTGCCATCCGCAGGGTTCCGCCCGGTTTTGGCGTGACCTCGGCCTGTGCGGGCATCGGCAAGCCCAGAAGGCCATAGGCAGCGGCAGCGGTCACCCCCAGCACCGAGGCGCGGGTCAGGAACTCGCGGCGGCTGAGCCTGCCGTCCTGATGGTCCCGCAGACAGGGACCCACCCCCGGATGCAGCGTTGCCGGTTGTTCGTGCGGTTCCATGTGCTCCCCCCTCAAGACAATCCTGCCGCCATGTTCGGCCGCCGACTTTCAGCGCATTCCGAAATCTCGGAAACATGTTCGGGTATATAGACAAAATTTGTAGGGGCGATATGGTCGGGCTGTCAACATCCGTTTGGGGGCACCATGGCCGACATCCTGTTGCGGGGCATGACCTGGGACCATCGCCGTGCCATCGACCCGCTGATCCATACCCTGCCTGCGTTCCGCGCCAGCCACCCCGGCATCGACGTGCAATGGTCATCCCGCCCCCTGCACGGGTTCGAGTTCACGCCGGTTGCAGAGTTGGCGCGGGCCCATGACCTCATTATTCTGGACCACCCCTTTGCCGGGAACATCGCAGCGACCGGCTGCCTGATGCCGCTGGACGATCTTGTGCCAGAGGGGGAGAGCGTCTTTGTCGGCCCGTCGTTGCAAAGCTATGTCCATTCCGGGCATCTCTGGGCGCTGCCGGTCGATGCGGCCTGTCAGGTTGCGGTGTCGCGGCCCGACCTGATGGCATCGCTTGAAGCAGATGCCCCCGCCGACTGGGCCGGATTGCTGCGGCTGGGCGGGCGTGCGCGTGCGCGGGGGTTGTCGCTGGCCATTCCCTTGCGCGGCGTGCACAGCCTGATGAGCCTTTTCACCCTCTGCGCCAATCTGGGCCGGCCATTCGGGGCCGAGGGGCCAGCCGCCGAACCCCTGGACCGTGCGACCCTTGCAGAAGTGCTTGATCTCTTGCGCGACCTGCTGGCTTTCGCCCCGCCTGAATGCCTTGACTGGAACAGCATCGCCCTGCACGACCAGATGGCCGGGCGTGATGATCTGGTGTTCTGCCCGGCGGTGTATGGCTTTGTCACCTATGCCGAGGCGGACCGGGCCAGACCCTTGCGGTTCCACGATCTGCCGGGGCCGAACGGTGCGCAGGGGTCGACCATCGGCGGCACGGGTCTGGGGATATCGGTTCATTGTCCGCACCCCGAGGCTGCACTGGCCTATGCCCGGTATCTGGTGCAAACCGACACCCAGCGCGCCTTTGCCGCCCATCACGGCCAGCCCGCCCATGTGTCGGCGTGGGAGGATACCGCCATCAACCGCCGCTTTGGCGACAGCTTTGCCGCCACACGCCGCACCATCGAGGCGGCATGGGTCCGGCCCCGCCACAACGGCTATCTGCGGTATCAGGCTGAGGCAGGAACGCTGATCGAGCGGCATTTGCGCGGCGACTTGACCGAAACCGCCCTTTATGACGCGCTCTGCCGCGATTTCCGGGCCAGTTTCACCTGACGCTCAATGCCCCGTCAGGCGGCGGGACAGGCGTTCGGCAGCCTCTGTCACGGCCGCGATCAGGACCGAGCGGTCGGGTTCGGACAGCCGGTGCTCCGGCACGGCCACGCTGATTGCGGCCACGCAGCGGCCCTGCCCGTCGATCACCGGAGCCGCCACACAGCCTGCGTGATCGTTGGCCTCGTTGAACTCGACACCGTAGCCCTGCTTGCGGAACGCGCGGACCTGTTCGATGACGGTCTGCGCGTCCATGCAGGCCCGCCCGGTGGGCGAGGGCCGCATCGTGCGTTCCAGCAGCCCCGTCAGATCGGCATCCGTCATGTCCGACACCAGCAACCGCCCCGCCGCCGCCCAGTTCACCGGCACCCTTGATCCGATGTTGCTGATGATGCGGATGGCGCGGATGCCTTCCTCTTTCATCAGCACCTGCATGTGGTCGTCGGCGAAGACCGAGAACTGCACGGTCTCGCCGGTGGCATCGCGCAGATCCTCGACGATCTGGCTGCCGTCCTTCAACAGATCGACGCGGTTTCGGTAGGCCATGCCCAATTGGAACAGCTTGCGCCCCAGAAACAGCCCCCGGTCCTTGCCCGAGGTTTCAACGTATTCTGCATCGCTTAAGGTGCGGACCAGCTCGTAAGCGGTTGATTTCGGGATATCCAGCGCCTCGATGATGGTGGTGATCGACACCGGCTCTGCCCGGTCCAGCATCAATTCAAAGATGCGCAGCGCCCGCCGGACTGACCGCGATCCGTTCTGATCCTCGGTTTCCACCGCGCGCACCTTGGGCTTTACAGGCCTTGCCCCTTCCGTCATCGTGGACTTGCGTCCAGAATGCCGTACCGCAAGTCCTTCCCCACCACTAAGAGGCTTCGCCATGAAAATCACCGATCTGGAGGTCATTGAGTTGCGCGTTCCGGGCTGGACCGGTGCAACATTCGACGGCTCTTACGACAACTGCCTTGTGCTCGTCCATACCGACGCCGGTGTGACCGGGATTGCCGAAGTGGACAGCGTGCCGAGCGTGATCCGCGCCATCATCGACGCACCCCCCTCGCACAGCCACGCGATGGGGCTGAAGGCGGCGATCCTGGGGCAGGACGCGCTGCAGACATCGGCGCTGTGGGACCGGATGTATGACCTGACCAGCTATTATGGCCGCCGGGGTGCTGTGATCCATGCCATTGGTGCTGTGGACATCGCGCTGTGGGATCTGCGCGGCAAGGTTCTGGGGCAAAGTCTGGCGACCATGCTGGGCGGGGTGCAGCGCGACCGTATCTTGGCCTATGGCACGGTTTATCCCTTGGGCGATACGCCCGACGAGGTGCGCCGCACCATCGACCGGGGGCTTCAGCGGGGCCTCAGGGCAATCAAGATCGTGGCCGATCCGTTCTGGCGCGATGACCTTGCGCTGACCGAAAGCCTGATCCGCACCGCGCGCGACCATGTCGGCCCCGACATCCGCCTGATGGTCGATGCCGCAACCGCCTGGGCCCATGCCGACGAAGGCCTGCCGCTGATGCCGATGTTTCGCGATTTCGGCTTTGAATGGGTCGAGGCGCCGCTGCCGATCGACGATCTGGCGGGCCATGCGCGGTTTCAGGGTTTTGGCGTGCCCATCGGGGGGGGCGATCTGGGGCTGACGACACGCTATGAATACGAACAGGCGTTTGACGTGGGGCTGATCGACATCGCGCAACCCGATGTCACCATGGTGGGCGGCATCACCGAACTGATGCGCGTGGCCGAGGTGGCGCGGGTCAGGGGCAAGCGGATCGTCACGCACGGCTACAAATCCAACATCACCATTGCCGCCAACCTTGGCTTTCTGTCGCGGCATTGGGCAGATGAGCCGTGCGAGTATTCCACCAGCCAATCCCCCCTGCGGTGGGAGTTGACGCGCGAACATTTCCCCATCGGGCCGGACGGGCGTATTGCTGTTCCCCAAGGCCCGGGCCTTGGGGTCAGCCTTGACCCCGCCACCGTCGCCCGGTTTCGCATCGCCTGACATTCAGTCGCGCCGCCAGCGCGCCACAAGATCTTCGTTCAGCGTGATGCCAAGGCCCGGCCCTTCGGGCAGCGCCATGGTGCCGTCGATCACCTCAGGTTCGGGCCAGACCAACTCTCGTCGCAGCGGGCTGTCGAACACCGCTGGCGAGACGTACTCGAACACCGGGGCCGCCGGACAAGCCGCCTGAAAGTGCCGCCCCACCGCCGACGTGATTCCGGTTTTCCAGCCGTGCGGGATCACTTCTGCCCCATGCAATTCGCACATCTCGGCAATGCGCTTGATTTCGGTCAGGCCGCCGCCGCGGGTGATGTTGGGTTGCACCACGCCGACCCGCCCCCGCGTCAGCCATTCGCGCACCTCCCACCGGGTCGCTGCCGCCTCGGCACCGCAAATGCGCACCCGCGCCTTGTCGGCCAGCCTAGCGTGGCCGTCCAGATCGTCATGCTGCAACATCGCTTCGGCAAAGAAGATGTCGCAGTCCTGTACCCGGTCCAGCACATAGAGCGCGTCATGCCAGTTCTGCCAGCGATAGCCGAAATCGAGCGCCATCAGCACATCCGGCCCCAGCATCTGCCGCCCCTGCCGGATCAGCCCGACCAGCTCGCGGTCGGTGACCAGATCGTAGAACAGCACCTCCATCTTGACCGCGCGAAACCCTGCCGCCAGCGCCGCATCAAACTGTCGCCCGATCTCGCGCATCAGGTCGGCGACCGGGCGGCCATGCGCCAACCCCGGATAGATCGTGCAATAGGGCCGAAGGCGTTCGCGCCGCGCGCCGCCCATCAGCTTGTAGACGGGCAGGCCCAGTTGCTTGCCTGCAAGATCGTGCAGGGCCACATCAATGGCTGAGATGGCATGCATGCCAAGGCCGCGCCGCCCCGGCCAGAACGTGCCGTCATAGAGTTTCTGCCAAAGGGCGGACAGTTCCACCGCATCGGCCCCGCGCAGGATCTCCAGCGCGTTGCGGCTCCACAGATGGGCGGTGGGCATGGTCAGGAAACTTTGCACCACCTGCGGCGGCGCGTCGGTTTCGCCAAAGCCATAGCGCCCGGCGGCGTCGTGGACCTTGACGATGACGGTATCCGCCGTGCCGTCCAGATCGTCGGCCGAGCTTTCGGGCGCATGCACCGCGATGACCTCGATATCGGTGATACGGCGGTCGTCGCTCATCTAGGCAACCCCCGGCAGGGACGGATAGCGCAGCCGCAATCCCGGCACCGGCATCGGCGCGGTGTGGACCGACCAGCCGCACAGGCTAGCGATCACCAGCGTCCGGCGGTCAGGCCCGCCAAAGGCTATGTTGGTCGGGGCCACCAGTTGCAACTGCTGCCAGTCGTCGATCAACGTCACCAGCACGCCATCCGGTGACAGCCGCTGGATCAGGTTCGGATTGTAGTGGCTGATGTAGAGGTTCTCCGCCTCGTCCAGCGCCACCCCGTCCGGCACCGTACGAGGCAGCGCCACCAGCACCTCGCGCGTACCCGCTGACCCATCGGGGTTGATCGCCACCCGTGCGATGCAGGGGGGCGAGCTTTCCGCGACGATCAGCCAGCGCCCGTCCGCCGACAGGCACATGCCGTTGGGAAAGCCCTTGGCGCTCTGGTCCCAGACCTTGGCCTGCCCATCCGGCCCGATCCGCCAGATGCACCCGTCCTGTGCGCCAAACCCGCCCGAGTCTGACACATAGAGGTTCCCGGCGTCGTCAAACACCGGATAGTTCGGCAGCCGCATCGGTTGATCGGGCAAGCCCGCCGAATAGCGGCTGACCGCACCCGCAGGGGTGATCCGGTGGACACAGGCCAGCCGTTCGTCACAGGCATAGGTGTTGCCCGCCGCATCATGCGCCATGCCCAACAGGAACCCGCCCGGCACTTGCGCGACCGTCGTGCAAGGCCCGCCCGACAGGTCGAACCGATAAAGCTGCCCCGCCTCGCCCCCGGCATGAACTTGCCCGTCCGGCCCCACCGCCACCGCCTCGGGGTGGTCAAAGGCGTGGCCGACATTGGTCAGCGTCAGCGACGGCAGATCGTCGGGCATCGGGGGCTCTCCTTGTCGGCTTGCCCAATTGCTATGTTGACTTGCCAGCGGAATCAAACCTAAATTTCCGGGAACCCGGTGCGCTGTCCGGGATTTTGGAAACTGCGGGCGGGCGGTTCTTGTCCCCTTGCGGTACCCCGAACGAATTTTGCGCTGCGCGGCGACGGGCGAGGGATGGATGGGAGCGATGGCGTTGCTGGCCGACCTTGTCTGCGTGATCACCGGCGGCGGGCAGGGCCTTGGCGCTGCGATAGCGCGCGAGATGGCGGGGGAAGGGTCCTTCGTCGTGCTGCTGGACATCAAGGCCGACGCCTTGGCGGAAACGGCGGCGGGCATCCGGGCGGCGGGCGGGCGGGTGGATACCCATACCCTCGATCTGACCGATGATGCGCGTTACGCGGAGGTGGTGGCGGCGATCATCGCGGCGCATGGCCGGATCGACGTGCTGGTGAACAACGCGGCGATCAACCCGCCGACCTGGACGATCCTGGAAGATACGGCCGAGAACTGGCGCCGGACCATGGCGATCAATCTGGACGCGGTCTATGTCGGATCAATGCTGGTGGCCCCGCATATGGTGGCTGCGGGGTCGGGCCGGATCATCCACATCGCATCGGTGCAAGGCTATGTCTCCAGCGGGAAATGCGGGTCCTACAATGCGGCCAAGGGCGGAATTCTGGCGCTGACCAAGTCCATGGCGGTCGAGCTTGGGCCGCACGGCATCCTTGTCAACGCGGTGTCGCCGGGGTTCATGATCACGCCGATGACCATCGTGAACGGCGTCGACGAAACCGACACGCCCGAGTTTCGCGACTGGTATGTGGCGCGCGGGCGCATCCCCCTGCGCCGCGCGGCACAGCCCGAGGAAGTGGCGGGGACGGTGGTGTTTCTGGCCTCGGGCCTTTGCCGCTACATGACCGGGCAGATGCTGGTCGTGGATGGCGGACTGACCAGCACGTTTTGAACGCAGGATCGCAACAGGAATGGAAAAGGGCACAAGATGACAAGACACCTGATCACGGCACCCGGGTACGGGCGGCGCAAATTCCTGCAAGGGTCGGCGGCGGCCCTTGGCGGGGCCAGCATGGGCAGCCTGCTTGGCCCCCTGCGCGCCAATGCCGAAACGCCCGATCTTACCATGTGGTGGTGGGGCGAGCAGGAACTGCCGGGTCTGCAGGCGTTTGTCGATGAAAGCGTCGCCGCCTACAAGGATGCCAAGATCACGACGATGCTGCAGGACACCGCGGTGGTGATCTCGCAGTTCCAGACGGCGGCGGCGGCGGGCAATCCGCCCGACGTCCAGTATCTGTGGAACGGCATCTACCACATGGAAAGCGTGTGGTTCGGCTATCTCAAGGCGCTGAACGGGCTGATCTCGGAAGACACCCTGCGCGCTTCAAACCCGACGATCCTCAGCAACTTTGGCGGCAACACCTACCGCGTCGGCTGGTATCCGCTGCCGATGGTCTGGTACTACAACAAGGACCTGTTCGAAAAGGCGGGCCTCGACCCCGAGGCCCCGCCCGCCACCTGGGCCGACCTGTTGGCCGCCTGCGAGGCGCTGAAGACCGCAGGGTTTGAGCCTCTGGGCGGCGGCATCCAGGACGGGTACTGGAGCGAATGGTACATGAGCCACGCCTTCGTGCAGACGCTGGACACGATTGGCGAAGCGGTGGAGTTGTTCATTGGCGACAAGGACTTCAACGATCCGCGCTATCACGAACACTGGGTCCGGCTGGAGGAACTGCGCACCCTTGGCTATCTGAACAAAGACATGTCGTCGCTGGAGTTGTATCCCGGCATCGACCTAGTGGTGGCGGGGAAGCTGGGCATGGGCCAATCGGCAGGCTCACGCCTTCCCGCCGACAGCACGGCGACGAACGGCCGGATCGGCTGCATGGTGATGCCGGTGTTCGGCAAGGGCAAGCTGGCGGGCAAGCCCATCGTCGACATGCAGGGCCTTGGCATTTCCGAGGGGGCGAAGGACCCTGCTGCAGCGGCGGCGTTCCTTGAGTTCCTGAACACGCCCGACCGGCTGGATGCCTTTCACCGCACCACGGGGTGGATTCCATCCTCCAGCCGGTTCTCGTCGGACAAGATCGAGAACGCCTCGGTCCGCGACATGTGGAAGGCCTGGGGTGAAAGCCCGAACATCACCAACGTCACCAACCTGATGCCCGGCCAGTTCTATGAACAGGCGGCGATCCCGACCGGACAGCAGGTGGTGGCAGGTGCGCTGACCGGCGAACAGGCGGGCGAACTGGCGGCAAGGGTCGCCAAGGAATGGCGCGAGTTCAACCCCGATCTGGTCGAGAAGTATCAGGCCTGGGTGGTGGACCTGTCGAAGTGACGTTTTCCCCGGATCTTGCCGCGCCCTTTACCGGGCGCGGCGGTCTGTTGCGGGCTGCGAAGGCATGACCCTGTCGCGCCGGATCACGCCTTACCTCTACGTGGCACCGCTGATCGTCCTGTTGGCGTTTGTCTTTGGCTATTCGATCCTGCGCATGGTCGAATTCAGCTTCAAGATGGTGCGCGGTATCGACGGGCCGTGGATCGGCCTGCGCAATTACGAGCTGGTGCTGGGGCAATCGCTGTTCTGGGAATCGGTCGGACATAACCTGTTGCTGCTGCTGGCGATCCCGGTGATGGTCGCGATTGCGCTGATGATTTCGCTGTTGCTCTACGAACGGCTGCGCGGGTGGAAACTGGTCCGAACGCTGGTTTTTGTGCCCTATATCCTGGCCATTCCCATCGTCGCCGTGGTGATGAAGCAGTTGTTCCAGTTCAGCGGCCCGGTCAATCAGGTGCTGCACTGGCTGAGCCTTGATTTCATGGCGCTGGACTGGATCGGGTCGGGGGATGTGGCGCTGTGGACGGTGATGCTGTTGATTATCTGGCGCGAATCCGCGCTGGGGATCATCCTCTTCCTGTCGCGGCTGCTCAGCATGGATGAGGCGCTGACCGAGGCGGCGCGACTGGACGGCGCAACCTGGTGGAAACGCGCCTGGTATGTGCTGATCCCGCAGATGCGCGGGGTGATCGAGTTCTATGTGGTGATCAGCGTCATCACCATGCTGTCGGCGGTGTTCGCCTATGTCTACATCATGGGCGGCGGGCGTGGCGGGCCGGGCACGTCAACCATGGTGGTTGAGTTGTACATCTACAACGCGCTGGTGCGGACCAGCCTGCCCGGCATCGCGGCGGCGGTGTCGGTGATGCTGTTCGCCGTGGCGCTGGGGCTGATCTGGCTGCTGTTCGCCCTGCGCCGCCGCGCCGAAGACGGGGGTGACTGACGCCATGCGGGCCGGAGATGCCGCCAAGCAGTCGGTTCTGGTGGTGGCCTGCGTGCTGGCGCTGGTGCCGACCGTCTTCATGGTGCTGACCGCGCTGAAATCCCAGGACGATTTCGCGGTGAACAAGATCGGCCTGCCGCAGGCGTATGTGCTGGACCACTTCCGGGCGGTGCTGTTCGACAGCCCGTTCCTGTTGTGGATGCTGAATTCGGCGCTGCTGGTCGCGGGGGCAGTGACACTGAGCACGGTGGTCGCCTGCCTTGCCGCCTATGCGATTGCGCGGATGCAGTTTGCCGGGCGGGATGCGATCTTCACCCTGTCCACCTCGCTGATGGCGGTGCCGCCGGTGGTGCTGATCGTGCCCCTGTTCGTGCTGTATACCCGGTTGGGGCTGATAAGCACCTTTGGCGGGGCCATCGTGATCTATGCGGGCCTGATCACGCCGTTTTCGGTCTATCTGCTGACGACCTTCTTCCGGACAATCCCGCAGGAATTGTTCGATGCGGCACGGATTGACGGCGCGAAGGATTTCCGGACCCTGCGGCATGTGGTGCTGCCGCTGTCGCTGCCTGCCCTGCTGACGCTGGTGGTGGTAAACGCGCTGTTTGTCTGGAACGACTTGCTGATCGCGGTGATCTTTCTGCAAGACGACGCCAAGCGCACGCTGATGGCAGGGATTTCGGTGTTTCAGGGGCGCTACAACAACCAGATCCCGCTGACCATGGCCGGAATGGTGGTGGCCAGCGCGCCGATGCTGATCCTCTACATCAGTTTTCAGCGATACTTCATCCGTGGCCTGATGGCCGGTGCGGTCAAGTGACCGACGTTGTTCTGGAGAACGCTGACCTGCGGGTGGTGCTGTCGCCGGACGTGGGCGGGACGGTTACTGAGGTTTTTCACAAGCGGCTGGGTCTCACGGTGCTGGGGCGGGTGCCGTGGGACGTGGTGCGTCTGGCCGACCCGGACCTTTTTGCTGCTACCGAGGATATCTGGCTGACCCGCTATACCGGGGGCTGGCCGCTGATGTTTCCCAACGCAGGCGACGCCTGCCGGTTTCGCGGCGTCGATCATGGTTTTCACGGCGAGGCATCGTTGGCGGTCTGGCAGGCAACCCCACTGGCAAATGGGGTACGGCTGGAGCGGCGTTTCAATGCCGTGTCAGTACGGATGACGCGCAGTTTTACGTTGGATGGCGATGTCTTGCACCTGACCGAGACTGCCGAGGTCGAAGGCCCCGATGAGGTCGAGGTGATGTGGGGGCAGCACGTCACCTTCGGGTCCGACCTGCTGGACGGGCCGGTGATCGTCGAGGCCGGAGCAACGCGGGTGACGGTGGACGATACCTTTGACCCGCCACGAAATCCCTGGCGAGCCGGGGCCTCGGGCGATTGGCCGAGCGTACCTGGAAAGGACGGCATGGCCGACGCGTCGCGCCCAGTGGGTCCAATGGCTGCACTTGCCTATATGACCGCATTCGAACGCCCCTTTGTCGCGATCCGGCGGCTGGATGGGGCGGTCGGGGCTGTCTTGTCATGGGTTGGCGATGTCTATGACTGCGTCTGGTACTGGTGCGAACTTGGCGGCACGCTTACGCCGCCATGGCATGGTCGCTCAAGACTGATCGGGCTGGAACCCTGCTCGACGCCTTATGGCCATGGGCTGGCCGAGGCCACACGCAAAGGTGCCCGCCTGATCCGCCTCTGGCCCGGTCAGCCGGTCACTGCAAACCTGCGGCTGCATGTCTTTCGACCGAATGGTGCAGTGGCCGGAACCGATCCCTATGGGCGGGCGGTGATGGCCTGACGGCGTGAGCTACTCCCCGGCTCTTGGACAGTTTTCCGGCTTATTCAGGGCCAGGACCCATTGATCTGCTTGAGGTGACCTCGGCAACGTAAGTCGAGCTCCGAAACGGATGGGGTGAGGATGAGCAATCTTTTCTGACTGACGGAAGCACAATTGGACCGGCTTCGGCCGTTTTTCCCGAAGAGCCGTGGCGTCGGTTACTTTATCATGGTCGGCGGCGATGCCACGGCCAGGCGCTGCGGTGCGGGATCTCGGTTCAGCGTCTGTTAGGAGCGGCTGTAGGGGTCCAGCACATCGCCACTGGCGCAACCCGACTTGCCGGTTTCCCGATCTTGGACGACCACCGCTGTGCTCTTTGCGGTTACGGTAGCACGAGGCGACGGCAGGATTGCATAAAAAGGGGGCGGCATCGCGGCTGCAAGGGTGATAAACCAAAAGGACCAAAGATCGGTCAGGGGACGGACAAAGGGGGTGCGGCCATGGAGCTTGAGGAGATACGCGCCTTCATCGGCGGGGCAGAACCGTTTTCGCACCTGGACGGGAACCAGCTTTCCAGGGCAGCGCGGTCGATCACCATCCAGTATTTCCGGCGCGGCGTGGTGATCGTCGAGGCGGGGGCAGAAAACAACTGGCTGTCGCAGGTGCGGTCGGGGGCGGTCGAACTGATGCTGGGCGGTACCGATCTTGCGGCCCGCCTGGGCGAGGGCGATTGCTTCGGCTACCCATCGCTGATCCGCAATGGCCCCACGCAGAACCGCGTCGTGGCGTTGGAAGACTGCTTGCTGTACCGCGTTCCGAAGCCCGTGTTTCTGGACCTGCGCATGCAGAACCCGGCTTTTGCGCAATTCTTCAACGTCAACGAAAGCGACCGCCTGCATCGGGCGCTTGAGAAACTCAAGGTCGGCGCGCCAGATGCGCAGATGGCCTCCGTTCTGGCCCCGGTGAGACAGATTTTGCGGCGTGGCGATGTGGTGCGGGCCGACATCACCCACAGCATCGCTGCCGCCGCGCGGATCATGGCAGATCAGGATGTCTCGACCCTTTTGATCTATGACGGCGAGGTACTGGCCGGGATCGTGACCGACAAGGATTTGCGCCGCCGCGTTCTGGGCCCGGGACGGGACACGGCAAGCCTGGTGGCCGAGGTCATGACCCGCAATCCGCGGACCGTGTCAGCGGATCTGCCGATCACGACAGCGTTGTTGATGATGCTGGATCTGCACATCCATCACTTGCCCGTGGTCGAGGATGGCCGCGTGATCGGGGTGGTCGGGGCCAGCGACCTTCTGGCGCAAATGGGGTCGAGTACGTTGCAGATCGCAAACCGGATCCGGCAAGCACCGTCGCCCTCGCTTGTGGCGCAGGCGACAGCGCAGTTGCCCAAGGCGGTGCTTGGCCTTGTGGCCGCCGGTGTGGATGCCGATCACATCGGGCGCTTTGTCAGTTCGATCGGCGAACAGGCCCATTGCCGCATCCTTTCTCTTGCAGAAGCAGAGCTTGGACCGCCCCCGGTGCCCTATGCGCTTGTGGCCTTCGGTTCGTTGGCGCGCAGCGAACAGGCACTCGGGTCCGATCAGGACAACGGTTTCGTCTTTGGTGCCGGGTATGATGCGGCCGCGCACGATGGCTATTTTGCTGCCCTTGCCACGCGGCTTTGCGATGGCTTGAACGAGGCGGGCTATGTCTATTGCCCAGGCAACATCATGGCCAGCAACCCCAGGCAGCGCCTTGGCCTGAACGACTGGCGGCAGAATTTTTCGCGCTGGATCACCGCGCCCGAACCGGAAGCCATCCTGAATTGCACGATCTTTTTCGACATGCGCGCGATGGCCGGCGACATAGGCCTGGTCGAGGCATTGCGCGCGGACGCTTTCGCCATGGCCAAGCAGAACCGGATCTTTCAGGCCTTCATCGCAAGGTCGGCTGCGGGGGCACGCGTTCCACTGGGCTTTTTCCGCAATCTGCTGTTGGAACACGATGCGGTTGAAGGGGACGTGTTGAACCTGAAGACCCAGGCTATAGCGCCCATCGTCGACATCGCGCGGGCCCATGCACTGGCTGTCGGGATCACCGAGGCCAACACCCACGAACGTCTGGCGCAGGCCGCGGCCTTGGGCAGCCTGAGCAAGGAAGGGGCCGCCGACTTGCGCGACTGCTTCGAGTTCCTGCGCGATGTCCGCTTCCGGCATCAGGGCCAGCAGATCAGGGCGGGGCAGCGCCCGTCGAACAATCTGGCACCGAAAAACCTGTCGCGCTTTGACCGGGATCACCTGCGTGATGCCTTCAAGATCATCCGAGGCCAGCTTGACCATCTGCGCAGCGGCATGGGCGGTGGGCTGACATGATCCTTGATGCCGCGTGGCGATTGCGCCGCAGGTTCACCGCGGCGGCCCGCGCCGCGCCGGACGGTCCGTTGTCGGCCTATTATGCTCAGGGTCTTGCCGATTTTGCCGTGCCGGACGGACCCCTGACCGCCCTTGATCTGGAAACCGACGGTCTGAACCCCGGGAAAGACGCGATCATCGAGGTGGGGGCGGTTGACATGGCCCTGTCCGGCATTGACCTGTCCACCGCGCTTCGGCTGCGGATCCGTCCCCGCAGCGCGCTGCGGGGCGAAAGCGTGATCGTGCACCGCATTACCGACGATGCGGTGGCCGCCGCGCAGGAGGAAGCTTCGGCGCTGGCGACGATCCTGCCACGGCTTGGCGGGCGCATCCTTGTGGCGCATTTCGCGCAGATCGAGGCGGCTTTTCTGGATGCGGCCTGCCGTCGTACTTTCGGTGCGCCGTTCGTGGCGCCGTTCATATGCACCTTTCAGTTGGAACGGCGCTGGTTTCCGAAGGATCGCAAGACGGATGCCTTTCGGCTGGGGCATTTGCGGTCCGATTACAATCTGCCGCTGTATGCGGCCCATGACGCTCTGATCGACGCCATCGCCTGCGGCGAAGTCCTGCTGGCGCAGGTTGCCCGAAGGCGCGCGGCCGGGCTGAAGCTCGCAGATCTGCTGCGCCGGTGACATGGGACGTAGACAAAACATGGCGGTCATTCCGCGCGTCTGCTGTTTGTGACCGTAAGTGTCGCGTTGTCATTGATTGCGGGAGTCTTCGCGTTGCCGGGCCTTTTGCCAGTTTTGTCGACTCAAATTGTGGGAGTCCACCTCGCCCTGCCCAATCCGACCGAGCCTGTTCCTGGTTAAAATCCATTGCGCCTTGCGATCGGCGATGCCGCGCATAACTGCCAACAAATGCGGTTCTTTGCTGTAGGCCTTGAGCAAGGAGGCCTTGGTGTAGCCGCCTGCTTTGGCCATGATCCGGGCCGCTTTGAGGAGCGGCTTCTTCTGGACCGCGCAGATTGCCACGAGGCACGCGATCCGGATTTCCGGGTTGAAGTCCTGAAGAGCGGCAAGGGGCTGCCCGCGAAATCTTGTGACCGCCACGGCGAAGGCGACACCGCGCATGGCGCGATGAATTTTGCGCGCATTATTGTCCTTTATTGCCCCTTCGAGCAGTCGGGCGCCGATGCGAGCGCGGCGAAGAATCTTCGTTGACGGTTTGACCATGTCCGGCCTTGGTATGGTCGGGACGAGCTGCGCGCCGCACATCAAACAATCAAATACCCAAGCTCGTCGCCAATGTTTGAGAGCAAGACCATGTACGGAACAGACGGGACACGTCTGGAACGGGAATTGCGCGGTCAATGCGGCCTCTAGCGGCGTTGCCGGTGTTATTGTCAGCGACTGCACAAGTTCGAAATCGGTCCGCGCTACGGCGGCAATTCTGAGGGCCGCAGAAC
>JBBQXK010000054.1:0-24082 GCA_038209775.1 Rhodobacterales bacterium
GAATGTGGCCGGGGGCCTGCGCGTATCCGAGCCCGCCGCCGATCTGGCGGTGGCGGCGGCGCTGGTTTCGGCCCGTGAAGATGTGGCTTTGCCGCCCGACACGGTGTTTTTCGGCGAAATCAGCCTGTCAGGTGCGCTGCGGCCTGTCACCCAGACGGAAAACCGGTTGAAAGAAGCGGCGAAACTTGGTTTCTCACAGGCGGTCGCCCCAAGTCGGTCAAAATCGTCGGGCAACCATGAAATGCGCCTGCGCGAGATGCCCGACCTTGCGGCGTTCGTGGGTGCGATGTTCGGTGCAGGCTAGGCGCGCGGTGCAAACCGGCGCAAAGGAGAGCGAAGGCGATGGAAGGTTTCACCCTTGTGGACGGAGCGGTGGCGCTGGTCATCGTGCTGTCGGCGGTCCTTGCCTATTCGCGGGGGCTGGTGCGCGAATCGCTGGCGATCCTGGGCTGGGTGGGGGCGGCAGCGCTGGCCTATGCCTTTGCAGCACAGGCGAAGCCGTTGATCCGCGGAGTGCCGTTCCTGGACAAGTTAATTGGTGAAAACTGCGAGCTGTCTATCATTGTATCCTTTGCCTCTTTGTTCGCCATCAGCCTTGTCATTGCATCACTGTTCACGCCGCTGCTGTCATCGGCGGTGCAACGGTCGATCTTGGGGGGCCTTGACCAAGGCCTCGGGTTCCTTTTTGGCGTGTTTCGCGGCATGTTGCTCGTTGCCGTGGCGTTTGTAGTCTACGACAAAGTACTTGGAGGAAGCCGCTTTGCGTTGGTCGACGATTCTAGGTCAATGAATTTATTTGAGCAGTTCAGTAAAAGCATAGAAACACAAATACCGACAGACGCCCCCGTCTGGATACTCGCTAGGTACAGCACATTAATTGAGTCCTGCCCGCAAGCAGAAAAAAATTCTCAAACGCCTCTTACAGAGAGCGAAACACAGGCCGTTCCCGATGCAACAGCGTCACCATAAGCTCATTTCGTCTGTCGAAGGAGAAGGTAGATGAGGACAACTGGGCTTTTTTTGTCATTTTTGATGGCCGCTAGTTTTTTTCTTCCGTGGTCAGACAGCGCTTATTTGGGAAGCTGGTCGCTGCTTGAAGTCCTACAGAAAGTTTGGGGATCCTATCGTGGCGTGCCAAGTATTGACATTTTTGACGAAGTTGTAATAGAGATGTTTCCTCAAGGAGGAAAAGTGAGCGCCGTAAAGTTAGCGTTCCTAGTCTTTGCAATTTCATTCCCGCTTGCGGCTTCGTTTTCACTATTTGCGTTACTTGGCTACTTTTCCAAAACGATGGGATTACTGCTAGGCAGTATACCGGTTGGCCTTTTGTCTTATATTATGTTTTCGATGTACAAAACAGAAGGCTTACCAGTCGACTTGCTAGATCAAATCTTTGCAAATGCTCGAGAGCACATGGGGATTGGTTTGCCTACGTACCTCTTGGCTGGTATCCTACTCTTCTTGATCGCTCTTGTCGCTCCTGACAGGCGCTAAGCTGCGTGAACACAGTGAGGTGTTTTTATCTCACGTCGGTGTGACGGTGATGGGGCCGTGACACCTGCGACATCAAGCACTACATCGTTGAAGAAACTTTCTAGGGATTCGGAGCCAAGGGCAGATGCAGCCATTCCGCAGTCACCCCTTCGATGACGACAAACTGCATGAGGAATGTGGTGTCTTCGGGGTGATCGGTGTCGAAGAGGCCGCGAATTTCGTGGCGCTTGGCCTGCACGCGCTGCAGCACCGGGGGCAAGAGGCGGGCGGCATCGTCAGCCATGACCCCGAACACGGTTTCAACTCGGCCCGCCGGTTCGGCTATGTGCGCGACAATTTCACCAATGCCGATGTGATGAAAACGCTGCCCGGGGGCCTCGCCATCGGTCATGTCCGCTATTCCACCACCGGGTCCAAGGGGGCCACCGCAATCCGCGATGTGCAGCCGTTCTTTGGCGAGTTCTCGATGGGCGGGGCGGCGATTGCGCACAACGGCAACCTGACCAACGCCGCCCAGTTGCGCAAGGAACTGATCGAACGCGGGTCAATCTTCCAATCCTCGTCCGACAGCGAATGCATCATCCACCTGATGGCGCGGTCGTTCCAGACCACGATCCCCGAGCGGATCAAGGACGCGCTGCGCCGGGTTGAGGGGGCGTTTTCCATTGTGGCGATGACCCGCACGAAACTGATCGGGGTGCGCGACGCGCTTGGCGTAAGGCCCCTGATGCTGGGCCGGGTGGGCGAAGAGGGCTGGGTTCTGGCCTCGGAAACCTGTGCGCTGGACATCATCGGGGCCGAGTTTATCCGCGAGATCGAACCGGGCGAGATGGTGGTGATCGAGCATGGCAAGCTGGCCAGCTTTCGCCCCTTCGGCCCCTCGACCGGGCGGTTCTGCATCTTTGAACACGTCTATTTCAGCCGCCCCGATTCGATCCTGGGTGGGCGGTCGGTCTACGAGACGCGCCACCAGATCGGCGTGGAACTGGCGCGCGAGGCCCCGGTTGATGCCGACCTGGTTTGCCCCGTTCCCGATTCAGGCACCCCTGCCGCCATCGGCTACAGCCAAGAATCCGGCATCCCGTTTGCGTTCGGCATCATCCGCAACCAATACGTCGGCCGCACCTTCATCGAGCCGACCGAGCATATCCGCAACATGGGCGTGCGGCTGAAGCTGAACGTCAACCGCGCGCTGATCAAGGGCAAGCGGGTGGTGCTGGTGGATGACAGCGTGGTGCGCGGCACCACGTCGCGCAAGATCAAGGACATGATCCTTGAGGCAGGTGCCGCCGAGGTGCATTTCCGCATCGCCTCGCCGCCCACCGCCTGGCCCTGCTTCTACGGCGTCGACACGCCCGAGCGGTCGAAACTTCTGGCCGCGAACATGTCCGAGGATGAGATGCGCGACTGGATCGGCGTGAACTCGCTTCGCTTCATCACGCTTGACGGGCTTTACCGCGCGGCGGGCGAGGCGGGCGGGCGCGATCCGAAGGCCCCGCGATATTGTGACGCGTGTTTCAGCGGCGAATACCCCGTGGCCCCCTCGGACATGATCGAAAAGGGTTTTGAGATGAAGGCGGCGGAGTGACCGCCGGGGTCGATGCCTGTACCGACCGCCTGCCCGCCGACCAGCGCGCCGCCCTGACCGACCTGCGCGATATCCTGCGCGCCCTGCTGCCCCACCATATCGAATGCCTCAGCTACGCGATGCCCGGTTTCCGCGCGCCGGGGCGCAAGGGAAAGATGGTCGCAGGCTATGCCGCCTTTGCGCGGCATCTGGGACTTTACCCCCACTCCGGCAACATCATCCCGGCGCTGCTGGCAGACTGTGCAGGCTTCAAAACCTCGAAAAGCGGCATCCTTTTCGCCCCCGCCCGTCCCCTGCCCGCGACCTTGGTGGCCCGGATCATCGCCGCCCGTCAGGCCGGGATCGCCGGTCACTGACCACCCTTGCCCTTTCATCTTTGCCCAAATATCCCCGCCGGAGGCTCCAACCGCCGCGAAAGGACCATGCATGACCCAAAGGATCGCCCTCGTCACCGGAGCCTCGCGCGGCCTTGGCGCTGCCATGGCGGAACTTCTTGCCACGCGCGGCTGGCATGTGGTGGCGGTGGCACGCACCGTGGGCGGGCTGGAAGAGGTGGACGACCGGGTGCGCGCGCTGAAACTGCCGGGCGCGGGGGGGCTGACGCTGGCGCCCATGGACATCACCAACGACGACGCGATGCGGCATCTGTGCCGGTCGGTGCATGACCGCTGGGGGGGGCTGTCGCTGTGGGTGCATGCGGCGGTGCATGCGGCCCCCTTGGCGCCGGCGGGGTCGGTGGACGCCAAGGACTGGGACAAGTCGCTGGCGATCAATGCGCGGGCGACGGGCAGCCTGATCCCCATGGTGGAACCCCTTTTGCGGGCACATCAGGGCACGGCGCTGTTTCTGGATGACCCCCGGGCGGGGGAGAAATTCTTTGGCGCCTATGGTGCCAGCAAGGCCGCACAGATCGCCCTTGCCCGCAGTTGGGCCGCCGAGACCGTCCGCATCGGCCCCCGCGTGGTGATCGCCGCCCCCGCGCCGATGCCCACCGCCACCCGCGCGCGGTTCTTCCCGGGCGAGGACCGCAGCAAACTGGCCGACCCCCGCGCCGAGGCGGCCCGGATCATCACGTCGCTGTGACCCTGTGATCCCGTTCGCACAGTGCCCCCTGCACGGACGCAAATGGACAAGTGGCGCTTTCTGCCGGACAGTCGCGCATCCCCTTGCAGGAGCGCATGATGACCGACACCGAATACACCCCGCCAAAAGTCTGGACCTGGAACCAGCCGAACGGCGGCCAGTTTGCCAGTACCAACCGCCCCACCGCCGGGGCCACGCAAGACGCGCCCCTGCCCGTGGGCAAGCATCCGTTGCAGCTTTATTCGCTGGCCACGCCCAATGGGGTGAAGGTCACGGTGATGCTGGAGGAATTGCTGGAGGCGGGGCACAAAGGCGCTGAATACGACGCCTGGCGCATCGACATCGGCAAGGGCGACCAGTTCGGCTCGGGCTTTGTCGGGGTCAACCCCAACTCCAAGATCCCGGCGCTGATGGACCATGGTGCAGGCATCCGGCTGTTCGAAAGCGGGTCGATCCTGTTGTATCTGGCCGAGAAATTCGGGGCTTTCCTGCCCGCCGATCCGGCGGGGCGGGCCGAGACGCTGAACTGGCTGTTCTGGCAGATGGGGTCAGCACCCTATCTGGGCGGCGGGTTCGGGCATTTCTACAAATATGCCCCGGTCAAGATCGAATACGCCATCGACCGCTTTACCATGGAAACCAAGCGCCAGCTTGACGTGCTGGACCGCCGGCTGGCCGACAATGCCTATCTTGGCGGTGCGGACTATTCGATTGCCGATATCGCCGTCTGGCCCTGGTATGGGTCAGTCGTGCTGAACGGCGCCTATGAGGCGGCGGAGTTTCTCGATGCGGGCATCTATACCCACGTCAACCGTTGGGCCCATGCCATCGAGGCCCGCCCCGCCGTGGCGCGCGGGCGCATGGTGAACCGCAACTGGGGTCCGCCCGAGGGCCAGTTGCACGAGCGCCACGATGCATCCGATTTCGTGCTGCGGACGCAGGACAAACTGGAACCGGCAGCGTGAGCGGCGCGGGCAGGAGCGGGGGGTTTCACACCCCCCGCACCCCCCGTGGAGTATTTGTGCAAGGTGAAGGCGGAAGGGGTCAGGTCAGTCTGGCGGGGAAGCCTTCGGCGCGCAGGTCGGTGGTCAGCAGGTCTTCCAGCAGTTTCGCGATCATTGGTGATTGCGCCGTGCCGCCGTAGGCTGCCTTGGCCGCCACATAGGTTTGCTGGGTGACCGAGGCGAGGTCGAGGGGCACGCCGAACTCGCGCCCGAACCCCATCGCAAAGCCCAGATCCTTGAGGGCGAGGTCGATATTGAACGCGATGTCGTAGGACCCGTTCAGGATCAGCGCCCCTTCGGTTTCATGCACGAAACTGGTGCCGGACGAGGCCGCAATCGCGTGCCAGGCCTGCCCGAGATCAAGCCCGCCGCGTTTGGCCAGCATCAGCGCCTCGGCACTGGCCTTGAGGTGGATGAAGGCCAGCATGTTGGTGATGACCTTGATGATCGCCGCCGACCCCAGCGGCCCCATGTGGAAGATGCGGTTGCCCATGGCCTGCATCGCTGGCTTGTGCAGGTCGTAAAGGTCAGCCGCGCCCCCGGCCAGCATGGTGATCTGACCCTTGGCCGCCAGATGCACGCCGCCCGTCACCGGCAGTTCCATCGTGCGGATGCCGTGGCTTTCGGCCACCGCCGACAGCCGCAAGACCTCGTCGCGGCCAAGCGTGGACATCTCGATCCAGGTGGCGCCCGGTTTCATCGCGGGCAGGATGCTGCGCAACACCGCCTCGGACACGGCGGGCGAGGGCAGGCAGGTGATGACGTGATCGACCGATGCGGCAAGGCCTTCGGCACTGGCGGCGAACGTCGCCCCCTGTGCCACAAGGGGTGCCGCAAGGTCGGGGTTGAGGTCAAACACGGTGACGGCGAAGCCGCCACGCAGCAGGCAGCCGGCGCAGTTGGCACCAAGGTTACCAAGGCCGATGTATCCGTAGTGCATCATGATCCTTCCTGAACATGCGGGGCCCCGGCCCCGCCTAGCCGAGCCCCGCCCAGCCTTGCCTCGACCAGCCGGACCCACAGGCTGGCACCCGCCTCGAGCACCCGGTCGTTGAAATCATAGCGGGGGTCGTGGCAGAACGCGGTGTGGTCGGCATCACCCTGCCCCAGCTGGAAATAGCAGCCGGGGCGCTGTTCCAGCATGAAGCCGAAATCTTCGGACCCCATTTCAGGCGCGGGGTCGATCAACAGCAGGTCGGCACCGAAAAGATGACGCGCGGCGGCGATCACATGGTCGGCCTCGGGTGCGGTGTTCCGCGTCACTGAAAACGGCGATCGGTAGTCAAGATCGGCCACCACCCCCTCGGCCATCGCGATCCCGGCCACCTGACGGCGTATCTCGGCCTCGACCCGGGCGCGCGCCTCCATGTCCAGCGCGCGCACCGTGCCGGACATCGTGGCCTGCCCCGGGATCACGTTGAACGCGCTGCCGCCGTTCAGCGCGCCCACCGTCACCACCACCGGCAGACGGGCGTCGGCGACGCGGGCGGGCAGGCTTTCGAGGGCCAGCAGGATGCGCGCCGCCGCCGACAGGGGGTTGCGCGCGTCGTGCGGCGTCGCGGCATGGCCACCTTGCCCGGTCAGCGTGATCTCGAACCGGTCCGCCGCCGCCGCGATGACGCCGTGATGCACCACGACAGTGCCCAAGGGATGGGCCGAGTTGTGCAGCGCATAGATCTCGTCGCAGGGAAAGCGGTCGAACAATCCGTCCGCCAGCATCGCCTGCGCCCCGCCGCGCCCTTCCTCGGCGGGTTGAAAGATGAAATGGACCGTTCCGGCAAAGTCGGGGTTGGCGGCCAGTGCCCGCGCCGCGCCCAGAAGGATCGCCATATGCCCGTCATGGCCGCAGGCATGCATGACGCCGGGCCGCCGCGAGGCATGCGGCAGGTTGCGCAGTTCGGTCATCGGCAGGGCGTCCAGTTCGGCCCTTATGCCCAGCGACAGCCCCGCGCCGCGCCGCCCCTGCAGCGATGCCACGACGCCCGTCCGACCCACGCCCTCGGTCACCCGCAGCCCGAAGCTGCGGCAGAGGCGGGCCACTTCGGCCGCAGTTTCAACCTCTTCCAGACCCAGTTCGGGGATGCTGTGCAGATGCCGCCGCCATGCCGTCATGTCGGGCACAAACTGTCGGACAGCGGGGTTCAGGGTCATCGCGGGGCTCCGGGTTAGGGTGGGCAGGCGCCCGGGGCGGCAATCGCCGCCCCGGGGCCACCTCAGGCACCCCAGCCGACGATACCCTTGACCTCGCAGAAGTCATGGATCGCCCAGTCGGCATATTCGCGCCCGTTGCCCGATTGCTTGTAGCCGCCGAAGGGGGCGAAGGTGTCCCATGCGGGGTAGTTGAGGTTGACCGTGCCCGCCCGCAACCGCCGCGCAATCGGTTTCGCCTCTTCCACCGGACCCGCGATGAAGGCCGCAAGGCCATAGGGCGAATCGTTGGCAATCGCCACCGCATGGTCGATGTCGTCATAGGGCAGGATCGCCAGCACCGGGCCGAACACCTCCTCGCGCGCGATGGTCATGTCGTTGGTGACATTGGCAAAGATGGTCGGGCGCACGAACCAGCCCCGGTTCACGCCCACCGGGCGACCAAGCCCCCCCGTCACCAGTTCCGAGCCCTCTTCGATGGCCTTGGCGATCAGGCCCTGCACCTTGTCGAAGTGCATCTTCGACACCAGAGGCCCCATCGTGGTGGCGGCATCATGGGGGTCGCCCACGACCACCGCCTCGGCTGCCTTGACCGCAATCGCAATCGCCGCATCGTGCTGCGAGCGGTGCACCAGCATCCGCGTCGGCGCGTCGCAGGACTGGCCGGTGTTGCCGAAACAGCCCTCGACGCCCGCCGCCACTGCTGCCGCCAGATCGGCGGTCGGCAGGATGATGTTGGGCGACTTGCCGCCCATTTCCTGCGCCACACGCTTGGCCGTCGCTGCCGCCGCCGCCGCGATGGCGGTGCCGGCGCGGGTTGACCCGGTAAAGCTGACCATGTCCACCTCGGGATGCACCGACATCCGCGCGCCCACTTCGGGGCCGGTGCCGTTCACCAGATTGAACACGCCCGCAGGCACGCCCGCCGCATGGCAGACCTCGGCAAACAGCACCCCCGACAGGGGGGCGATTTCCGACGGTTTCAGCACCATGGTGCAACCGGCGATCAGCGCCGGGGCCACCTTGCAGGCGATCTGGTTCATCGGCCAGTTCCATGGCGTGATCAGCGCGCAGACACCCACACCTTCATGCACGATGCGGGTATCGCCGCGCATGTACTCCCAGTGCATGTCACGGGCGGCCTTGATGGTGCTTTCGATATGCACCTGCCCCGCCCAGGCCTGCGCACCGCGCGCCCATTCGATGGGGGCGCCCATTTCGGTGGTCATCACCTGCGCAAAATCCTCATAGCGCGCGTTGTATTCATCGAGGATACGCTGCACCAGCGCGATGCGGTCCTCCAGCGGCGTCACCGTCCAGCCGTCGAATGCCGCGCGGGCGGCCATGATGGCCGCATCAATGTCGGCCTGATTGCCCAGCGCCACCTCGGCCACAATCTCCTCGGTCGCGGGGTTTTCCACCCCCATGCGGTTGGTCGAGATCGGCTCGACCCAGGCCCCGTTGATGTAGAACTTCAGCATATTGGCGGGGATCATGATGACCTCACTTGAAGTGGATGTTGTAGGCGGCACGGATCGCCCGGTCGATTTCGGGATCAACCGTGCAGCGCGCCTTGGACAGGATATCATTCTTGCGGGCAATTGCGGCGTCAAGCAACAGGGGCTTGCCGGCCTCGTTCCATTCCTTGGGGCTCATCCGGTTGGCGGTCTTGGGGTATATGTACTCGGTCTGCATCAGCTTCAGCGTCTGGTCCGACCCCAGATAGTGCCCGGGGCCCCCCATGCAGACCTCTTTCATCGCCTGAATGCTCGTGCTGTCGGGCGTCACGTCGATCCCCCGCACCAACCGCATCGCCTGCCCCAGAAGATCATCGCCAAGGACAAGGCTTTCGAGGCAGAACCCCAGAAGCGAGGCATGCATCCCCACCGCCTCATAGCACATGTTCAGGCCCGCAAGACCGGCCAGCGCGTTGGTGATCCCCTGCTCCCATCCCGCCTGCATGTCGGGCAGCTTGCTGTCACTGATGCCCGACGCGGCCCCGCCCGGCAGGTCATAGAACCGGTGCATCTGCGCACAGCCTGCGGTCAGCAGCGCCTGCTCCGCCGACCCGCCTGACATGGCCCCTGTGCGCAGGTCACTGACGAAAGGCCAGGTGCCAAAGATCGCCGGCGCCCCCGGTTTGATCGCATTCACATAGACCACGCCCGCCAGACATTCCGCCACCGCCTGCACGATGGTCAGCGCAATCGGCGCAGGCGCTGTGGCCCCTGCCTGCCCCGCCGACAGCAACAGCATCGGCATCCCACGGCGGATGCAATCCTCCATCGTGATGCAGGATTCCTCGGCGAATTTCATCGGCGGCACGACGAAACAGTTGGAATTGCTGACAAACGGCCGCTCCAGCCACCGCTCCTCGCCGCCCGCTACCATGTGGATCAGGTCGAAACAGTCAGCCACATGCGACGGGTCGCTGATGCTGGTGCCGACATGCTTGGTCGTCCCCGCCAGCGATCCATAGAGGGTGTTCAGGTCCATGTCGCGGTTGTCGATCACATCGCGGCAAACCATGGTCCGCTGGTAGAAGTGGATGTTGTCCAGATTGTCCACCAGCCGTGCCGCATCATAGAGATCCTGCGCAGTGCTTTCGCGGTAGTCCAGCGTGATCGGATCAACGATATGCACCGCAGCCCCTGCAGTGCCGTAATGCACGTTGGACCCCGTAAGGTGCAGGTCATGCTTCGGGTCACGCGCATGCAGCGTGATGTTGCGCGCAGCGATGGCCAGCATGTCTTCGACCAGCGCGCGGGGGAACCGGATGCGCCCGTCGTCGCCCTGCACCGCCCCCGCCTCGGTCAGCAGCTTCACCCCTGACGGCGGCGCCTGCGACAGCCCGATCTGCTCCAGCGCGTCCAGCGCCGCCGCATGGATCTGCTGCACAGATGCCTCGCTCAGGGGCTTGTACTGGCCCCCCGGCATACCGGCCCGCACGGGCTTTACATCATCAGCCAGGGGGGCCGCGCGCATCGCCACCCGCGACGCACGGCCACCCGTCCGCCGTGCCCGCGAAGGCTCGCAGGTCTCACCAAGCCGGTCCACAACTGCATCTTCCATCGCAAGCCCCTTTTTCTGTCCCTAAATATCCCGGGGGTTGGCCATCTGGTCCGCCATCGGTTCAAGGACCGATGGCCAACGGGGCTGGCCCCCGCTTCTGCCCGCCGCCAACATCGCGTCGACATCATCCCCCGCCATCGCCCGCAACAGCGGTGCGAACGACCCCTCGCCCAGCATCGACGCCACACAATCGCGAATCGCCGCATGCGCTACCCGCGCGATCTGGCTGCCGGTCGAGATGCGCCGCACCCCCATCGCCGCCATTTCCGCGACAGAAAGCTTGCGCAACGGTCCCGCCGCCAGGGCATTCACCGGCCCCGACACCGACGCCAACACCCGCGCCAACCCCGCCCGGTCGGGTGGCACCGGCAGATACAACAGGTCCGCCCCCGCCGCCTCGAACGCCTGCAGCCGCCGGATGCCCTCGGCCAGATCATAGCTTCCGTTCATCACCCCGTCCGCCCGCGCGCACAGAACGAACGGTCGCCCCAAGGCGCGCGCGGCTGACACCGCCGCGCGGATACGCTCGACCGCCAGCGAAAAATCATAGGCCGGGTTCCCTGCCACCATCACCGTATCCTCGATGGAACAGCCTGACAGCCCGACCTCAGCCGCCAGCCTTACGGTTTCCGCCACGCCCTCCGGGTCATCCGCAAACCCGTTCTCGAAATCACCCGACACCGGCAGGTCGGTTGCGGCCACGATCATCCCGGCATGCGCCAGCGCCTCGTCCCGCGTCACGCCGCCCAGATCGGGCCGCCCCATCGTGAACGCATGTGCGGCGGAACTCGTCGCCAGCGCCTGCGCCCCCATCGCCGCCATCATCCGCGCCGATCCTGCATCCCAGGGGTTCGGGATCACGAAACACCCCGACTGGTGCAGGTCATGGAACGCCTGATGCCGTGTCACGCGCGTATCCTCTCCGATTTCGGATCATACATCGGCACCAGCGACGCCACCGCGCGGTGCCGCACGCCTGCCACTTCGATCTCATAGGCCGATCCCAGAACATCCGCCTCGCTCTCGCCGCGGCAAGGCACATACCCCATGCCGATAGCCCCCCCGAGGAAATGGCCGTAGTTGCCCGATGTCACCGGCCCCACAATCGCACCATCCCGCACCAAAGCCTCGTTGTGGAACAACAGCGGTTCGGGATCGGTCAGCCGGAACTGCACCATCCGCCGGTCCAGCCCCGCCTCCATCTTCCGCATCACCGCATCGCGCCCGATGAACGCCGGTTTCTTCTTCGACACCGCAAACCCCAGCCCCGCCTCCAGCACATGATCCTCGTCGGTGATGTCATGGCCAAAATGGCGATAGCCCTTTTCGATCCGGCAACTGTCCAGCGTGTGCAAACCGCACAGCGTCATCAGCCCCGTCCCCTCCAGCGCCTCGAACACATGCGCGGCTTGGTCGGTGCTGACATACAACTCCCACCCCAATTCGCCCACATAGGTCACCCGGTGCGCCCGCGCGATGCCCATGCCGATCTCGATTTCCCGCATCGTCCCAAAGGGATGGGCGGCGTTCGAAAAATCATTCGGACTGACCGCCTGCATCACTTCGCGCGCGCGCGGCCCCATTACGCACAGCACCGCCTCGCCCGCCGTCACATCGGTGATGACGGCGAAAGCCTCGCCGACATGCCGCCGCATCCATGCCAGATCGCGCTGCAGCGTGGCCCCCGGCACCACCGCCAGATACGCCGTCTCACTCAACCGCGTCACAGTCAGGTCGGATTCAATCCCGCCCCGCGCGTTCAGCATCTGCGTGTAGACAACCTTGCCCACCGCCACATCCATCTCGGCCCCACAGACCTGGTTGAGGAAGGCCATCGCATCCCGCCCCTCGACCCTGATCTTGCCGAAACTGGTCATATCAAAGAACCCGACCCCGGTCCGCACCGCCATATGCTCGGCCTTCTGGTTGTCAAACCAGTTCTGCCGTTTCCACGAATACCGATACTCCCGCTCTTGGCCCTCGCCCGCGAACCAGTTCGCCCGCTCCCACCCTGCCATCTCACCGAACACAGCGCCGCGCGCCTTCAGATGTTCATGCAAAGGCGACCGCCGAACGCCCCGCGCCGTGGCGAACTGGCGATAGGGGAAATGGTCGGCATACAAGAGGCCCAAAGTCTCGGTCACCCGCTCTTTCAGGTACTTGCGGTTCCGCTGGAACGGCTGCGCGCGGCGGATGTCCACTTCCCACAGATCGAACGGCGCCTCGCCCTCGGTGATCCAATGCGCCAGCGCCATCCCCGCCCCGCCCGCCCCTGCGATCCCGACCGAGTTGTACCCGGCGGCAATCCAGTACCCGCCCAACTCCGGCGCCTCGCCCAGATAGTACCGGTCATCGGGGGTGAAACTCTCGGGTCCGTTGAAGAACGTGTGGATACCGGCAGTCTGGAACAGCGGCAGGCGGTTCATCGCATCCTCAAGGATCGGCTGGAAATGGTCCCAGTCCTCGGGCAGCGTGTCGAACATGAAATCTTCGCGGATGCCGTTCATGCCCCAGGGCTTGGCCTTGGGTTCAAACGCCCCCACCATCATCTTGCCCGCGTCCGATTTGTAATAGGTGCATTCATCCGGCACCCGCAGCACCGGCAGGTGGCCAAGGCCCGCAATCGGCTCGGTAATCAGATAGAAATGCTCGCAGGCATGCAGCGGCAGCGTCACACCGCTGGCCCCCGCCAACTCGCGCCCCCACATCCCCCCACAGTTCACCACCACGTCACAGGCGATATGCCCCGGCCCTTCGGAGGTCACATAATCGACCCCCGTCACCCGGCCCGCCGCGCGCGTCACGCCAACCACCTTGGTATGCTCGAAAATCTTCGCGCCCCGCATCCGGGCACCTTTGGCCAGCGCCATGGCGATGTTGGCCGGGTCGCACTGCCCGTCCAATGGCAGCGCCACCGCCCCCACCACCCCGTCAATATTCAGATGCGGATAGCGCGCCTTCGCCTCACCCGGCGAAATCTCATGCACTTCCACATCGAAAATCCGCGCCACCGTCGCCTGGCGCAGCAATTCCTCATGCCGCGCCGCCGTCAGCGCGACCGAGATCGACCCCACCTGCCGCATCCCCGTCGAAACCCCGGTCTCAGCCTCCAGCCGCACATACAAATCGGCCGAATACTTCGCCAGCCGGGTCATGTTCGCCGACCCGCGCAATTGCCCGATCAGCCCCGCCGCATGCCAGGTGGTGCCGCTGGTCAACTGCTTGCGCTCCAGCAAAACAACGTCGGTCCAGCCGGCCTTGGCCAGATGATAGGCAACCGAGGCACCCGACACGCCCCCCCCGATGACAACGGCGCGCGCTTGGGACGGGATGGTCATGTGGTGGTCTCCGAAGGCACAAGAACAAGTTTGCCGGGATAGCGCCCGGCGGCCAGGTCGGCCTGCGCCCGCGCGATGTCGCGCAGGGGATAGGTCTGCGATACCACGGGCCGCAGCCGGGCTGCGTTGATGATGGTGACCAGCCCCGCGAACACCTCACGCGGTTGGTGCGTGGCCCCGTACAGGGTCAGGTCGTTCAGGTACACGCGCCGAAGATCACCCTGCACCACCGGCCCCGCCACGGCGCCACTGGTCGCATAGCGCCCGCCGGGGGCCAGCGCGTCCAGCCGGTCCTGCCAGCCGGGGCCACCCACCACGTCGATCACCACATCGAAACTGCGCCCCTCCGGCACGGTTTCCCGTGCCAGCACCCGCGCGCCCATCGCGCGCAGGGGCGCGGCCTTGGACAGGCTGCACTGCCCCGTCACCTCGGCCCCGCGCAGCATCGCCAGTTGCACCGCCGCCAACCCGACCCCGCCCGTGGCCCCCGTCACCAGCACCCGCTCCCCCACCGCCACACTTGCCCGGGTCAACAGGTTGTGCGCCGTGCCATAGGCGCAAGGCATCGCCCCAATCTCGATATCGCTGAGGGGTGACGCGCTCACATCATGCAGATGCCCTGCCCGGACCAGACAATATTGCGCAAAGGCCCCGTCAAACTCGGACCCGATCGACACGAAATGAATGGGGTTCTCCGCCGTCGGCTCATGCTGGTTGGTCGGGCAGACCACCCGCGCGCCCATCGCCAGCCCTTCAACGCCCGCGCCCAAGGCCACCACCCTGCCGCACAGGTCAGACCCCTGAATGCGCGGAAACGCCATCTCGCCCGCCCAGCCCGCCTTGCGCCCCTCGCCATACCAGCCGACGCGGGTGTTGATGTCGGTCATGTTCACGCCCGCCGCCAGTACCCGCATCAGCACCTCGCCCGCACCCGGACGCGGCACCGGAATGTCGTCGCGCCAGACCAGCGCCTCGGGGCCCCCGTGGCCGGTCAGTTGCACGCCCGACATCGTGGCGGGGACCGCAGTCATGCCCGGATCCGCGCGTTCGGCGCATCCCACAGCGGCGCATCCTGTTGCACCACCGCCGGAAAACGCTGCCCGAAGATTTCCACCTCGACCGCCGTGCCCGGCACGTTCACCTCCGCCTTCAGCATCCCCAGCCCGATGCAGGCCCCGACGCGGTGGCCGTAGTAGCCGCTCGTCACCTCGCCCACCACCTGACCCTCATGCCAGATCGTCGACATATAGGGCGGGTCCTGTTCGCCCGCCTCGATCACCAGCGTGCAGAACCGCTTGGTCACCCCCGCCTGCTTTTCCGCAGCCAAGGCCGCCTTGCCCCGGAAATCGGGCTTGGCCCAATCCACGAACCGCTCCAGCCCCCCCTGCAACACCGTGTAATCGGTGGAAAGATCGCCCTTCCACGCGCGGTACCCCTTTTCCACCCGCAGCGAATTCAGCGCGAACATCCCGAACGGTCGCAGGCCCAGAGGCCGCCCCGCCGCGATCAGCGCGTCATAGACGGCGGGCGTATCGGCGATCTTCGAATGAACCTCCCACCCCAGTTCGCCGGCAAAGGACACCCGGAAAAGATGCACCTCTGCCCCCGCAATCGTCGCCGTCTGCAGGGTCAGCCAGCCCTTCGCCAGATCGCCGTCGCTGACACTTGCCAGAATCTCGCGCGACTTCGGGCCGGTCAGGATGTGGCACGACCAGTCATCCGTGCCCTCGGTCAGCGTCAGCCCCGGTGCCAGATGATGGCGCAGCCAGTCGCCGTCATGCCCCTGCGCCGTGGCCGCGGTGATCAGCAAAAGCTCATCCTCACCCAGCCGCCCCACCGACATCTCGGTCACGATCCGGCCCTTGTCATCGGCGAAATACGCAAGCCCCAGCCGCCCGATGTTCGGCACCTTGCCGGTGATCTGGGTGCCAAGCCAGACCGCCGCCCCTGCCCCGGAGATACGGAACCGCGAAAACCCCGGCAGGTCGAGGATGCCACAAGCATCCCGCACCGCCGCACATTCCGCCTTGACCGCGCCGAACCACGGACCCGCACGGTCCCAGGTCCGCTGCGCCTCCTCGGACACATCATCGCCCGGTCGCGCATACCAAAGCGCCCGTTCCCAGCCATTGTACGGCCCGAACTGCGCGCCCATCGCTGCCACCCGGTCATGCACCGCCGACAGTTTTTTCCCCCGCCCGGCAGGCCAGGCATGGTGCGGGAAATGCATGCCATATTCATGGCCGTACACCTCCATCCCCTTGGCCACGCAATAGTCCTTGTCCTCAAACCCGGTGAACCGGCGCGGATCGCACGACCACATATCCCACTCGGTCGCCCCTTCAGTCACCCATTCCGCCAGCACCTTGCCCGCCCCCCCGGCCTGACAGATGCCAAAGGTGAACACGCAGGCCTCGAACGCATTCGGAACCCCCGGCATCGGCCCGATCAAGGGGTTGCCGTCCGGCGTATAGGGGATCGGCCCGTTGATGACCTTGGTCAGCGCCGCCTTTTCCAGCAAGGGCACCCGCGCCATGGCATCGGCAATGTACCACTCCAGCCGCTCCAGATCGTCGGGGAACAACTGGAAACTGAAATCCTCGGGGAACGGATCGTCGGCCCCCAGCCAGTGCGCCCGACAGTTCCGCTCATAAGGGCCAAGGTTGAAGCCGTTCTTCTCCTGCCGCAGGTAGTAACTCGAATCCACATCCCGCAGCAGTGGCAGCTTGCCCCCCGTCTCGCGGCTGAACGCCTCGATCTCGGGGATCGTGTCGAACAGCATGTACTGATGGCTCATCACCATCATCGGCAGATCGCGCCCGAACATCGCCCCTACCTGCTTGGCATAATACCCGGCGGCATTCACCACCACCTCACAGCGTACCTCGCCCTTCGGCGTGGTCAGCACCCATTCGCCCGCCTCGCGACGAACCCCTGTCACCGGACAGAACCGCTCCACCTTCGCGCCCATCGCACGCGCGCCCTTGGCCAGCGCCTGCGTCAGTTGTGCGGGGTCGATGTCGCCATCATAGGGATCGTACAGCGCCCCCTTCAGGTCATGCGTCTCGACAAACGGATAGCGCCCCCGGATCTCGTCGGGCCCCAGCATCTCAAGGTCCATCCCCTGATACCGCCCCATCCCCACAACCCGCTGAAATTCCTGCATCCGCTCACGGCTGTGCCCCAGTCGCACCGACCCCGTGACGTGATAGTTCATCGGATAATCGACCGCCGCCCCCAGCCCCCGGTACAACCCCGCCGAATACCGCTGCATGTTCATGATCGACCACGACGACGAAAACGTCGGCACATTCCCCGCCGCATGCCAGGTGCTGCCCGCCGTCAGCTCGTTCTTCTCCAGAAGCAGCGCATCGGTCCACCCCGCCTTGGCCAGATGATACAGGCACGACGCCCCCACGGCACCGCCACCGATCACCACCACCCGCGCCTGACCCGGCAGATCGCCCATCACCTCAACCCCTTCTGCTTCGCACCCCTATTCTCTGCCGCCACGCGACCGCTTTCAATTCGGGCCGACCCGGTCTATTGATCGAATATCCCGATCACTTCCCATTCACCTTGATCCAAATATCCCGGGGGTCCGGGGGCTGGCCCCCGGTCCGGCAGAGGACACATATGCAACCCGATCAGATCGACACCTTCCTCGACCTCACCGACACGCGCAGCTTCCACCGCAGCGCGGAACGCCTTGGCGTCACCCAATCCACCGTCTCGGCCCGCATCGCGGCCCTTGAGGCTGCCCTCGGCACCCCCCTTTTCACCCGCTCCCGCGCCGGCGCGCATCTGACGACCGAGGGGCTGAAATTCGCCCCCCACGCCCGCGCCCTGCGCCACGCGATGACCGAGGCGCGCCGGTCGGTCACCCCCACGGGCGAGTCCGCCCTCCTCCTGCGCATCGGCATCCAGACCGACCTTGCCGCCTACCGCCTCGGCGACTGGGTGCAGGGCTTCCGCCGCGCCCTGCCCGCCTGCGCCTTTTATGTCGAGCCCGACTTTTCCGCCCAGATGTGCATCGACGTGGCCGAGGGGCGGCTTGATTTCGCCGTCCTCTACACCCCCCACCCCGCCCCCGACCTGCACTTCACCACCCTCGGCGAGGCGCGCCATGTCCTGGTGTCCTCGGTCCCCGCCGCCCTGTCCGACCTGACCCCCGCCACCCTCATCCGTGCCAACTACGCCCCGGCCTTCGCCCTGACCCAAAGCGGCATCCTGCCCCAGATCGCCGAGGCCCCCCTCGCTTCGGGCCAGTCGGCAGCGGTGATTTCGCTCCTGACCGCCCTTGGCGGTGCTGCCTACGTCCCCGAGGATGCACGGCATCTCCTGCCGCCAGGCTTTACGCTGGTCGCCGATGCTCCGGTGATCGGCCAGCCCGTCCATGCCGCCACCCACCTACGCCACCGCACACAGCCGATGCACCGCACGTTGTTGCGCATCACGCAGCGCCAATTCACCCACTGATATGTACAGACAAGATCACAAAACCGTCCGCATCCGCCACCCCGGGGCATGCGCCAGCCGCACCCAGGTGACCGGCCCCGCATCGGTACGCGTCACCCGTTCGGTCACGAACAGCGCAGCCCCCGGCGCACAGTCCAGATGCCGGGCGTCCTCCGCCCCCGCAGGCTCGGCGGCAAAGACGATCTCGCCCGTCGCATAGGGCACCGTCTGCAACAACCACTCGTTCACCGTGATCCGCATCAGGTCCGGCAAAGGCCCCGGCACTGCCCCCAGGTTCAGCCAGCGGGTTTCCAGCGCATGCGGCCGCCCGTCAGCCCGGTGCAGCGTGTCGATCCGCAACAGCATCCGGCCCGCATCCAGCCCCATCGCCATCAGCACCGCTTCGGGCGGCAGTTCCTCGCCGAATGTCAGAATTTGAAAACTATGTGCCTGTCCAAGGGCCTCAACCTGCTCTCGGATAACAGGAATTGACAACACCGCCCGCCGCGCCGCGCCCTGTGCGACGCGCGTACCGGCCTTGCGCCGCCGTTCCACCAGCCCCGCCCCGGCCAGTTCGCGCATCGCGCGGTTCACCGTCGCCCGCGCCACGCCGTAACTGACCGCAAGCGCCTCTTCCCCCGGAATAAGCGCCCCCGGAACCCATTCCCGCGCCGAGATGCGCGCCCGCACATCATCGCGGATCGCCTCCCACCCGTTCACATCACCCCCCGCAGCCGCGCCATCGTGGCCCGGAACGACTGCTCCACCGAACCCCGCACGACATGCCGCCCACCCTTCACAATATGCCGCCCCGCACTCCAGGTATCGGTCACAACCGATTGCGCACACGTGAAAATCCACGAATCCAGCACATCATCCCCCACCTGCCCCTCCAGCGCCAGCGCCCCCCCATCCAGCGCCACCATGTCCGCCCACATCCCCACCGCTATCGCCCCGCTCGAACGCCCCGCTGCCTGCGCCCCCCCCGCCAGCACCGCATCAAACAACGCCCGCCCGGTCGACCCGCCCGGGCCAGCCATCACCGCCCGCCCATGATCGCGCATCCGCTGGCCATACTCGAACAGCCGCAACTCTTCCGTCAGCGAAATCAGCACGTTGGAATCCGATCCCACCCCGATCCGCCCCCCCGCGCCGGCATGCCGCACCCCGTCGAACACCCCATCCCCCAGGTTCCCCTCAGTAATCGGACACAGCCCCGCCACCGCCCCGCTGCCCGCCAGCCCCAACGTCTCCCGCTCGGTCATCTGCGTCGCGTGGATCAGACACCAACGCCGGTCAATCCCCTGATCCAGAAGGAATTCCACCGGCCGCCGCAGGTATGCCGCCTGTACCTCGGCCACCTCGGCCAACTGTTCCGCTACATGGATATGCACCGGCGCATCCGGCAGCATCGCCGCCACCTCGCGCAGCGCCCACACAGGCACGGCGCGCAGCGAATGTGGTGCCACCCCCAGAACCCCATCCGCCGCCAGATGAACTCCATGAAGAACCCGCGCCAACCCACTCATATCATTGGCAAACCGCAACTGTCCGCCCAGCAGTGCCCGCCCGTCACACCCCCCCTGCATGTACAGGACCGGCAGCATCGTAAGCCCCAGCCCGGTCTCTTCGGCAGCCGCCGCCACCCGCCCCGCCATCTCGGCCCGGTCCGCATAGGGCACGCCCCCAACCCCATGATGCAGATAGTGAAACTCACACACCGCCGCATAGCCCGCCTCAGCCATCTCGACCTGCACCATGGCGGCAATCGACTGCGCATCCTCCGGCGTCAGATGCTCCAGAAACCGGTACATCAGCGTCCGCCAGGTCCAGAAACTGTCCGCCCCCATCCCCCGCCGCTCGGTCATGCCCGCCATCGCGCGTTGAAACGCATGGCTGTGCAGGTTTACGGGTGCCGGCAACAGCACCCCAACCGGCACCCCACCTTCACCGCCAACCCCAACAATCCGGCCCCCCTCGACCCGCACGGTCACATCGCGCGCCCAGCCCCCGGGCAGCAGGGCCTGATCGGCGCGCAAGGTGAATGTGGTCATGATAGCCTCGCTTGACAGCTTATTATGTATAGACATAATAACCCCCATCACCCCAAAGGCAAGCCCCGATGATTCTGACCAACGCCACCCTTGCCACGATGACCGGCGGCTATGGCCTGACCGCAAACGCGGCTCTGGTGACCGAAGGCCCGACCATCCTTTGGGCCGGCTCGATGGCCGACCTGCCCGCCCATGACCAATCCCCCATCGACTGCGGCGGCCGCCTCGTCACCCCCGCCCTGATCGACTGCCACAGCCACACCGTCCACGCAGGCCACCGCGCGACCGAGTTCGAGGCGCGGCTGAACGGCGCCACCTATGCCGACATCGCGCGCGCCGGGGGCGGCATCCTGTCGACCGTCCGCGCCACCCGTGCGGCAACCGAAGATGACCTTGTCGCGCGCGCCCTGCCCCACCTCGACGCGATGATCGCAGGCGGCATTGCCACGCTTGAAATCAAGTCGGGCTACGGGCTGACACTCGACGACGAACTCAAGATGCTCCACGCCGCCCGCCGCCTGTCTGCGCTGCGTCCGCTACACATCCGCACCACCCACCTTGCCGCCCACGCCATACCCCCCGAATACACCGGCCGCGCCGATGCCTATATCGACGAGGTGGCGATCCCCTCGATGATTGCCGCCCATGCCGAACACCTGATCGACGCCGTCGATGCCTTTTGCGAAACCATCGCGTTCAGCCCCGCGCAGGTGGACCGCCTGTTCACCGCCGCCCGCACCCTTGGCCTGCCGGTGAAACTCCATGCCGAACAACTGTCGAACCAACACGGTGCCGCCCTCGCCGCCCGCCATAACGCCCTGTCCGCCGACCATCTGGAATTCCTTGATGACGCGGGGGCGCAGGCGATGGCCGCCGCAGGCACCATCGCCGTCATCCTGCCCGGCGCCTTCTACACCCTGCGCGAAACCCAGGCGCCCCCCATCGACGCCTTGCGAAAACACAACGTCCCCATGGCCATAGCCACCGATTTCAACCCCGGCTCGTCACCGATGACCTCGCTTACCCTTGCAATGAACATGGCCTGCACCCTGTTCCGCATGACACCGCTCGAGGCGCTGCAAGGCACCACGATAAACGCCGCCCGCGCCCTTGGCCTGACCGACCGGGGCCGCATCGCACCCGGCCAGCGCGCCGATCTGTGCATCTGGGATGCCGACCACCCCGCCGAATTGGCCTACCGCATGGGGGCCACGCCCTTGCACCACCGCATCTTCGGAGGCCGCCTTGACTGAGATCCTGACCCCCGGCACGACCACACTTGCCCAACTGGAACGCCTGTGGCGCACGAACGCCCCCGCCACCCTGCACCCCAGCGCCCGCCCGGGGATCGAGGCGGCCGCCGCCCGCATCGCCGCCGCCGCCGCCGGGGGCATGGCGGTCTACGGCGTCAACACCGGCTTTGGCAAACTCGCCTCCATAAAGATCGCCCCAGAAGACACCGAAACCCTGCAGCGCAACCTGATCCTCAGCCACGCCTGCGGCGTCGGCCCCGCCATCCCCGACAGCATCGCGCGGCTGATGATGGCGCTGAAACTCCTGTCGCTCGGGCGCGGGGCCTCGGGCGTGCGGTGGGACATCGTGGCCCTTCTCGAAGATATGCTGGCACGCGGCGTCACGCCCGTGATCCCGGCCCAGGGGTCGGTCGGCGCAAGTGGCGACCTTGCCCCCCTCGCCCACATGGCCGCCGCGATGATCGGCCACGGCGAGGCCACATGGCAGGGCACCACGATGCCCGGCGCGGCAGCGCTTGCAAAGGCAGGCCTCACCCCCGTCATCCTTGGCCCGAAAGAGGGTCTCGCCCTCATCAACGGCACCCAGTTCTCGACCGCCTTCGCCCTTGCCGGGTTGTTCGAGGCATGGCGCTGTGCCCAGACCGCCCTTGTCGTCTCGGCCATGTCCACCGACGCCATCATGGGCTCAACCGCCCCCCTCCACCCCGATATCCACGCGCTGCGCGGCCACGCGGGCCAGATCGAGGCTGCGGCGACCCTGCGCGCCCTTCTGGACGGCAGTGCGATCCGCGAAAGCCACCGCGACGGCGACACCCGCGTGCAGGACCCCTACTGCATCCGCTGCCAGCCGCAGGTGACGGGTGCCGCGATGGACGTCCTGCGCATGGCCGCACATACGCTGGAAATCGAAGCGAACGCGGCCACCGACAACCCCCTTGTGATGACCGACGGGCAGATCGTGTCGGGCGGCAACTTCCACGCCGAACCGGTGGGCTTTGCCGCCGACATGACCGCCCTTGCCATCAGCGAAATCGGCGCCATCGCCCAGCGCCGCGTGGCCCTGATGGTCGACCCCGGCCTGTCCTTCGATCTGCCGCCATTCCTGACGCCGAACCCCGGCCTCAACTCAGGGCTCATGATCGCCGAAGTGACCACTGCCGCATTGATGAGCGAAAACAAGCACCTCGCCCACCCGACGGTCACCGATTCAACCCCCACCTCCGCCAATCAAGAGGATCACGTCAGTATGGCCGCCCACGGCGCGCGCCGCCTGATGCCGATGGTGGCGAACCTCGCGGTGATCCTGGGGGTCGAGGCGATGTGCGCAGGACAGGGCATCGAGTTCCGCGCGCCCCTGCGCACCTCGCCCCCGCTGCAACGCGTGCTGGCACGGTTGCGCGGTGACGTGGCCACCCTTGGGCAGGACCGCTATCTTGCCCCCGACCTTGCCCGCGCTGCGGCCCTTGTCGGCAGCGGTGCACTGGCAGAGGCCGCAGGCATTCCCCTGCCCGGCCTTGGCCCATGACCGACCCTGTCATCGACACTGGCCCTGTCGTCGAATGGGGCCTGCCCGACCGCTTTCGGCCCGAGGCTGCGCGGCTTTACTTCACGGCGTTCTGGCCAAAACTGTCGCGCATCCTTGGCGCGGGGCATCAGGACGGGATCGCCGCGATCGCCGCACCCCGCCTTCGGGCGGATCGTGCGATTGTTGCCCATGATGGTGCCACCCTTTTGGGCGTGGCCGGGTTCAAGCGCAACGGGCACGGACTGATCGACCTCAGCCTTGGTGACCTTGGCCGTCACTATGGCTGGTTCGGCGGCCTGTGGCGCGGGCTGGCTCTGTCGTTTCTGGACCGGGAGGCGCGCCCGGGCGAACTCTTGATGGACGGCATCTGCGTCAGCGCACAGGCGCGCGGTCAGGGGATCGGCACAAGGCTGCTGGATGCCATCGCGCAAGAGGCGCGCAGATCGGGTGCCACCACCATTCGTCTGGACGTGATCGACACCAACCCCCGCGCCCGTGACCTGTACCTGTACCTGCGGCAGGGGTTTCAGCCTGTCCGAACGCAGTCGCTTGGCCTGATGCGACACATCTTCGGCTTTTCCGCCGCCACCGAAATGCACAAGCCGTCGGGAGACACAGCATGACCACCGCCCCTCCGAACCCACGCCACAACACCCGCGACATCTACCCCGCCACAGGCACCACGATCACCGCCAAATCCTGGCTGACCGAGGCGCCGATGCGCATGCTGATGAACAACCTGCACCCTGATGTGGCCGAAAACCCGCATGAGTTGGTGGTCTACGGCGGCATCGGCCGCGCCGCCAGGACGTGGGAGGATTTCGACCGCATCGTCGCCGCTCTGAAAGACCTCGAAGCCGACGAAACCCTGCTCGTGCAATCCGGCAAACCCGTCGGCATCTTCCGCACCCACGCAGATGCCCCCCGCGTCCTGATCGCCAACTCCAACCTTGTGCCGCACTGGGCCACCTGGGACCACTTCAACGAGTTGGATAAAAAGGGCCTCGCGATGTATGGCCAGATGACCGCAGGCTCGTGGATCTACATCGGCACCCAAGGCATCGT
>JBBQXK010000055.1:0-21019 GCA_038209775.1 Rhodobacterales bacterium
GGGACTTCGGAAAGAACGGCCGCAACCGCTCGACCTGCGCTTCGGACAGCCAGAAAAGATCGCTCATCATACCTCCCCACTTTGGAAGCTTGAATCACGCCCCGAGACGTCGCTCAAGCAAATTTATGGGTCCTGACCGTAAGGGGTAATGAAAGCTATTCCCGGCGACGTTATGTGCTACCGAGCGCCAATATCAGCCCAGGATCGCCTGCATGAGCCGACGGATGCCGATCAGGGCGACCATCCGCTTGATGTTGTAGGCCAGCACGTTGAGCGCCATCTCGCTGCGCACACTCTTCAGCCTCCGGGTCAGGATATGGGTGTGGCCCATCGAGGCTTTGATCGTGCCGAACGGGTGTTCTACCGTGCAACGGCGCAGGGTCATGGCATCGGGGTCACGGCCCAGCCGGTTGCCCATATCGTCAACCAGTTGTTCGTGCTCCCACCGCGTGATCCGCCGTTCCGTGCCGGTGGTGCATTTGCTGTGGACGGGGCAGGTCTGGCATGCGTTGACCCAGTAACGCCGGAGCTGAACGCCGCGCTCCTCGGTGGTGTAGCGGTAGATCAGTTCGTCTCCAGCCGGGCAAACTTAGACATCTCGCCCGGCGTCATAGGTGAAGTCGGCCTTCACATACATGCCCTTGGCCGCGTTGCCCGAGGTGGCCGGGCGCGGCACGGTCGTGGTGATACCCGCCTCATGGCAGGCCAGGATCTCGGGGCCGCTGAAATAGCCCTTGTCTGCAATGGCATGCAGGTCATTGCGGCCAAGAGCATCCTTAGCCGCGATTGACATCGGGCTGAACTGGTCACGGTCGAAGCCCTGATTGGTGACGTCATGTGTGACGATGATGTGGGTCTCGGTGTCGACCGCGCTCTGGACGTTGTAGCCGACCATCCCGCTGTGCCGGGCGCTGGTTGCCATCGCGCGGGCATCGGGATCGGTCAGGGAAATTTGGCCATCAGGTGCGTCGGCCAATGCCCGGTCCATCGCCTGCAGCCGCGCCATTTCCTGCCGGATGCGGCCATAGCGTCGGGCAAGATGGGCCACCTTCTCTGCCCGCGCCTCGCCTTCTTCCTGCCGGTCGATGCGCACCATCTCGTTGATATAGCGGTCGACATCTGCCTCAAGGTGAGCCAGTCGGCTCGCAATCTTGCCTTTGGTGAAATTGCGGTCGCGGCTGTGCGACCGGCTGGTTGCCTTGGGCGCGGTGCGCGAACTGACCGGGCGGGGTGCGTTCCGCCTTTATGGCATCTGACCATGGCGCGGCGCGAGGAACCGGGTCTTGACCGCGAGCTGGCCGCCCTGCCGCCGGATCTGCGCTGGCGTGAATGGATGCGGCGGATCGAGGCGGTGCTGTTCGCCAGCGCATCGGTGGTTGCGCGGGACGATCTGGCAAGGGTGGTAGGGCAAGGGGCATCGGTCGATCTGCTGATCAAGGACCTGATGGCCGATCTGGACGGCCGCCCCTTTGAGGTGGCGCGGATCAGCGCAGGGTGGATGCTGCGGACGCGGCCCTCCTATGCCCCGGCGATCCGCTCGGCAGCCGACGTGGGCGGGCAGGCGCTGGACCTTTCCGATTTCGACCTCACGGTGCTGGCGGCGATAGCGATGCAACAGCCGATCAGCCGCGACGGGTTGAAGGATATCTTCGGCAAAGAGATCAGCCGCGACCTGATCGGGCGGTTATCCGAGCGTGACCTGATCGCCACCGGCCCCCGCGAGCCCCGCCGTGGCGCGCCCTTCACCTTCGTCACCACTGAGACGTTTCTGGCGGCCTTCGGCATCGGGACCCTGCGCGAACTGCCGGATGCGGAGCAACTTGCAGACGCGGGTCTGAACCGTTCGTGATGCGAGCCGATATTGTAAATTGATTTTGAGCCGTTGTTGAAGTTTCTGATCCACCCACACGGCGACCAGCGAAATTCGAAACCAGACACTAAAATCACTGCGCGTTGCTGCAGGTCGCAATACCGTGATATGGCTTGGCAACCAAGCGACTTCGAAGTCGCTATCGACTTCGCCGATCATGTCGCTGGCTTTACTGCTTAGCGGCCCGCCCCGTGTCGCAAAGCCCAGTTCTAGCCTGACACTCAGAGTATACAAGGAAAAACCCTCGTGCCCAAACGCTTCATCGTCGATGTGCCCGGTGTCCCTAAATCGCCCTCCCCGATCTCGAATGCTGTCGTGATCGGCGGCACCTGCCACATATCCGGACAGCTGTCAGTCTACGATGAAGGCTTTCGGCCCGGAACCGCACGGGAAGAAGCTGAGCGCGCTTTCGAGCTGGTGTTCGCCATTGCAAAAGAAGCAGGGTTTGCGCGCACCGACATTGTTTATGTTGACATAGCATTTTCCGATCTCGAAGAGCTTCCCGACGTCAACACACTTTATGGAGAATTGTTCGATCCGCGACCTGCCCGGACGATCTATCAGGCCGCCAAGCTGCCCTTCGGAGCCAAGGTGAAGATTCAGGCCATCGCCATGAAGGGATAGTCATCATGCCGGAAGATCTACCAACTTAGTGACCAAGTCCTACCCGACTGGCTCGGCGACAGCGAAGAGCAAAAACTGGTTGCGCACGGAGGTCACGCACCTGCTCAATCAAGCAAGTCAGATTTAAACGATGCCCGCTCGATCGTGTCCAGAAGCCACAGGATGCCTTTGTCGGCCAACGCGGCCTTGGGGACGACTGCCCTGAACTCGGCCTGCGGCAACGTGATCGGCAGGACGGTTGACGTCAGTCCGAAGCGATCCGCGTGGTGTTGCAGAAACGTCCCCGGAGTTGCGAGGATCAGGTCCGAATTTGCAACCACATCAAACGCCATCAAGGAATTTGGAACGGTGATTGAAACCCTGCGCGACAGGTTCCGCGCTGTCAGAACGGCATCGATGTTGCTGTCGCGACTGCCGGTCGCCGATACGACGACATGCTGCATTGCGCAATACTGGTCCAACGTCAGCCCGGCCGCCATGGGATGACCCTGCCGCATCGCCACCACGAAGCTCACTTCGAAGAGCGGTCTCATCGCAAACCGGGCCGGAGCCTCTGAAAAGTCGCCACGTTCCGCAAAGGGAAGAATCATCACGTCGGTCTGGCGCTCATCGAGGCTGGCGAAGGCGTTGGTCCAGCCCATGTCCTTCGGCAATATGCTGACGAAAGCAAGATCAATGCGCGGCGCACTGCGCGGCGTCAGCGCCAGAACGGATTCGATGATCTGGGGCAGGCCTGCATCTGGCGCCCCGACGACAAACCGACGGTCAGAGGTTGCAGGGTCGAACTGTTCTCCGCTGGACACGAGTTTGCGGACACTCAGAAGAATATCGGCGATCGGCTGGGCAAGAGCCATGCCGCGCTCGGTCGGCACCACCCCCTTCGGCGTTCGCAGAAAAAGTGGGTCGTTGAACAGCCGTCGCAACCGCGCCAGTCCGTGACTGACCGCCGAGGCCGACAGGCTGAGACGTCCCGCCGCGCGCGCCACGTTCCGCTCGTTCGCGACCGCCTCGAACAGCACGAGGAGGTTGAGGTCAACGCGCGACAGATCAGTTTGGTGCAGCATGGTGCTGAAATCTTATCACTGGCATCCGGACGCCTCAACTGACAGTTGTCCGGCGCACCCAGTCCGGGCGGAGGTCTTCCAGAAAGACAAGGCTTATCAAGGTTCGTCGTCTGGCAGTCTGGCTGCCAAGGAACCGCCACTCTGTTGAGCGAAGACGGAGGCGCATGCTGCGATGTGATCCGCGCCGTTCATATTTTGCGACGTAACGCGACACCAAGCAGATCGTCGCCATAGCGACGCGGCGCTGATATACTGCGCCGTCCGGAGGTTGGGACGTGTTTTTTGCGATGGTTCTTTGGAAACGGAAAGAGACTCAGATGGCAATTCAAACCAAGCGGCTGACGCGGCGCGGGGCGTTGCGGATCCTTGGGGCGGCGTCCCTTATTGGCCTGTCCAGCCCGGCTGCGGCGAACGAAGATGTTGGGCATGTCGAGACTGTCGTCGGCAACGGCTTTGCGGGAAATGCGCCGCGGCGGCGGCTTCGCGCCAACGGACCGCTCAGGATGGGCGACAGGGTCTGGACCGAGACGGCGTCGCATGCGTCGCTTATGCTGGATCTTGGTGCGGTGGTGCATATGGGTCCGCAGGCGCAGGTCATCCTTGACCGCTTTGTCGCGGGGGCAAGCGGTGTGATGACGCTGGGCGAGGGTGCCATGGTGTTTGACCGGGACGAGGCGCTGCCCAAGCTGGACTTTCAGGTTCGGTCGGCCTTTGCGCAGATCGGCCTTCGTGGCACGCGGTTCTTTGCCGGCCCGAACCGCGGTGTGTTCGCGATTTTCGTGGAGCGTGGCCGCGTTCATATTGCAGCGGGAGGCGGCGAAGTCGTTTTGCAGGCGGGCGAGGGGACTGACATTGTCGCAGTGGGTGCGCGGCCGTCCGAGGTCACACGCTGGCAGCCGCAGCGCATCGCCGAGGCTTTCGAGAGCGTGCTGGGATGACGCCCGTCGCCGAGCGAAGGCGCCCAACGCAATCCGCGCCACCATCAACAGAGGCGCTGTTGCGCCGGTCGGATATGTTCGCCGCCATGGTTCCCGATGTCCTGACGCGCATCAGTTCGGGTGTTCAAAGGCGGCATTGGACGCAAGGGCAGCAGATCTTTGCCAAGGGCGATGCGGCCACGTCCGATCTTTACGTCGTCCTTCGCGGCAGGGTTCGCCTGTCCGTGCTGTCGCCGACGGGTCGCGAATTGTCGCTGCGCCACATCGCCTCGGGGGAGGTTCTGGGGGAGATTGCGGCCTTGACCGGCACGCCGCGTTCCGCCACGGCCACGGCCCTTTCAGAGGTCGAGGCTTTGTCGGTGCCTGCCGAGCATCTGATGCAAGTGGCCAGCAGCGATCCCGAAACGGCGCGTGCCGTCATGCAGTTGCTGTGTGAGCGGCTGCGGTCCACCACCGTGCAACTGGAAAGCGTGGCACTGCATGGGGTGCAGGCGCGGCTGGCCCGGTTCCTGCTTGGCCTCGCGGTCGAGACCGGACCCCGGGCCGAGATCACGATGGCGCTGACACAAGAGCAGCTTGCCGATATGATCGGGGCCAGCCGGCCAAAGGTCAGTCAGGCGCTTGCCCGGCTGGAGCGGGAAGGTGCGATCCGGCGCAGAGGTGCGCGCTATTGGCTGGACGTGGCCCTGCTGCGACGTTTTGCAGATGAACCGGCGTGAGCTTTCGCAGCGGGCGTTGTCCGGTCTGATCGTCCTTGTCTGCGCCGTGCTTGGCGCGCTGTCCGGCGGCGGCAGCGGTCTGCGGGAAGCAGCCTTTGACGGCATGTTGCGGAGCACTGCCGCGCCGGAATCGCAATCGGTCATGGTGGTGGCGATTGACGCGGCGGCGCTGGCGGCCATCGGCCCCTGGCCCTGGCCGCGTGACCGGATTGCCGACTTGATCCATCGGCTGGGTGCGGACGAACCCCGCGCTATCGTGCTGGATATGCTGCTGGAAGGGCCGGGGCGCGCAGGGTCAGCGTCAGACCCGGACGCAGCGCTGGAACGGGCCATCGCAGCCTATCCGGTGGTGCTGGGCGCGCTGCTGGACGACAGGCAAGGGGCGTCTGGCCCGGCGACACCGCCGCAGGTGCTGTTCACCGACCCGGCAAACCGGTTGCGCCTGTGGCAAAGCGAGGGCGGGGTCTGGCCGTTGGCACGGTTGGCGGAACACGCTGCGGGCATCGGCATCGCTTCGCTTGCGGGGGACAGTCTGGGCACGGTTCGCGATGTCCCCGCACTGGTGGCTGTCACCGGCACGGTTCATCCGGGGCTGGCGGTCGAGGCTGTGCGCGTCGCGGAGGGTGCGGCAGGGTATATTATGTCGCGGCCTACCGCAGCACGGTATGTGTCCGGAACCATCGGGATCGGGTCTGTCAGTCTTCGACTTCCTGCGGACGGGACCCTGCGGTTCCGGGCGACAGGGGAGGGCGACTGGGCGGCGCGGACCGTTTCGGCGGGCGAGGTTCTGGGGGGCCGCGTCAGGCCGGGGGCCTTTGCGGGGCAGATTGTGCTTGTCGGTGCCACGGCGCCGGAACTGGGTGCGCTGCGGCCGACGGCGGCAAGTCCGGTAACCCCCGACGTGCAGATCCACGCGGATGCCGTGTCAGTTATCTTGTCGAACCGGGCCCCTCTGCGGCCAGATGGCGCGTGGGTGGCTGAGGCGGTGGTGCGGGCGCTGCTGGCGATTGCCGGGCTGGCGCTGGGCCGAAGGCTCGCTCCCGGAGCCTCGCTTGGTGCTGCCGCTGCCGGTGCCGGGGTGTGGGTCGCGGGATGTGTTGCCCTGCTGCACGGTTCACTGTGGCTGATCGACCCGGTGTCACCGCCTGTTGTCCTGATCGCGGCGACGCTTGTCTCTGCCACCGCCACGGCGGTTGCCGCACGTCGTCGCGCGGCGACCGTCGTCGCGCGGTTCCGCCAGCACCTTGTGCCCGAGGTTGTGGACAGGATCGTCCGGCAGCCGGGCCTGACGCGGATCGAAAGCGAGCGGCGGGACATCACGTTCCTTTTTACGGACATCGAGGGCTTTACGGCGATGAGTTCGGCCCTGACGCCCGAAACCGTCGTGGCACTTCTTAACGACTATTTCATGGGGATCACGACGATCGTCACCGACGCGGGCGGCACCGTAGACAAGTATGTCGGCGACGCCGTGCATGCGATGTTCGCCGAACAGGCGGATCAGGCCCCGCATCCCCAACGGGCCATCGGGGCCGCCCACCGCATCCACCGGTTTACCGAAGACTTCCGCCAGCGCCCCGACTCTGTGGCCTGCGGTCTGGGGCGAACCCGCATCGGGATTGAGACGGGCGAGGTGGTCGTAGGCGACGTCGGCGGCGGCGCACGGCGGGATTTCACTGCGCATGGAACGGCGATCAATACGGCTGCGCGGCTTGAGGCGCTGAATGCAAAGCTGGGCACGGCGATCTGTGTGGGGCCGGTGGCAAGGGCAGCGTCACCGTCGCTGCAGTTCGTCAGCCACGGCGCGCATGACCTCAAGGGGCTGGGTCTGGTCGAGGTGTTCGAGCCGCTGGAGGGCTGACCGGTTTCGCCCCCGTTGCAGTGTGCGGCCTGTTCCCGGGGGAACAGACCCGGGCGCGGGGCGAAGGCTAGATGAAGGCATCCGGCGCAATTGCGCGGATCCACATCTCAGGAACTGGAAAGCAGAATGGCAACGATCAACGGAAAAGAAACTGCCGATTTCATCTTCACCGGCGATACCGCCGATCTCATCTACGGCAACGGCGGCGACGACTATATCAGCGCCGGCGGTGCGCAAGACTGGATCGTCGGCGGTCTTGGGGCGGACAATATTTATGGCGGTGCCGGATATGACGGGGTCGATTACTCCGACTCGGCGTCGTCGGTCACTGTCTTCATGGGCGGGCTGTCCTTTGGCGGCACAGCGGCAGGCGACAGGGTGCAGAACGACATCGAGGCCGTCTGGGCATCGGAGCATGACGACCTGGTGTTCGGCAACGATCTTGCGAATGACCTTTTCGGCAATGGCGGCGACGACCAGTTGTATGGTGGCGGCGGCGACGACAACATTGAGGGTGGTTCGGGCGACGATGTGATGACCGGAGGGGCCGGGGCCGACTATTTCTCGGGCGGGTCCGGTAACGATACCGTTAGCTATCAGGACAGCTTTGCGGGTGTGACGGCTCAGATTGTTGGACCGAACGAGGGCGGCTTCACCTTCCACGATCCGTCGGGCGGCACGGCGGAGGGTGACCTCATCGGATCGAGTGTCGAGAATCTGACCGGGTCGAACTTCGACGACTATCTGATCGGCAACAACTCCAACAACGTGCTGCGCGGTGGCTCCGGGTCGGACGATCTGTCGGGTCGCGGTGGCAGTGACCTGATCATCGGCGGTGCCGGGGCCGATATCCTGATCGGTGGCAGCGGCTATGACACGGTCAGCTACATCGAGTCCAATGCCGGCGTGTTCGTCAGGATGAACGGCGGCGGCAGGGCCAGCGGTGGCGATGCCGAGGGCGACCTCGTGGATCGCGACTTCGAGGCGTTCGAAGGGTCGCAGTTCCGCGACGTGGTGATCGGAAACGGCTACGATAACGATCTGTTCATGAACGACGGGGACGATACGGCCAGCGGCGAGGGCGGGGACGACAACCTGTATGGCGGCAATGGCAGGGACATCATGTTCGGCGACGCCGGGGATGACGACCTGTTTGGCGGCGAAGGCAACGACACCCTCTCTGGCGGGGCCGACCATGACCGGCTGACCGGCGGGAAAGGCAACGACAAACTCACCGGGGGGACGGGCGACGACGAGTTCAAGTTCTCCTTTCAGGATCTGGGCGATACCGATACGATCACCGATTTCCACCGGTCCGAAGGCGACAAGATCAACTTGGTGGCGATCGACGCCAACACCGGCGCGGGCGGCAACCAGGGGTTCAGCTTCATCGGAACGGCGGCCTTTACCGGGGTTGCGGGGCAGGTGCACTATACCAACAACGGCCTTGTCACGACACTGACCGGGGATGTGAACGGCGACAAGGTGGCGGATTTCACCATCCTGCTGACCGACGCGCCGGGCCTGATCGCGAGCGACTTCCTGCTCTGACACACCGCACCCCGTGGGGTCTGAAGGGGGCCGCAGTCACATCGACTGCGGCCTTTTCATTTGCCGCCGCTGCCAAACGAACCCGGTTTGCAGTGTTCCCCAGGGAACAGCGCGGCGGCCCTGCGGCGGGTTAGACAGCGGGATCAGGGCATTGCGGCCCGTTTGAAAAGGACACATCTCATGGCGCTTATCACCTTTGGCAACGACTTCTCCGAACTCATGCTGGGGACCGTGCTGGACGAGCATCTCTACGGCCTTGGCGGCAATGACACGATCTATGGCGGCGGCGGCCATGACCGCCTTATCGGCGGCGCGGGCGCGGACTATCTCTTTGGCGGCTCGGGCACCGATACCGCCGACTATTCGGCAAGTGCGCTTGGCGTGACGGCGGTGATCGGCAACCTTGCGGCGGGCGGTGATGCCGAGGGGGATTACATCGGCGCGGATATCGAGAACCTCGCAGGCTCGTTCAAGGCCGATGTGCTGGGGGGCAGCGACGGGATGAACGTCCTGACCGGCAACGGCGGGGATGACCGGCTTTGGGGCTTTGGCGGCGACGACTGGCTGTACGGCGGCACGGGCAACGATACGATCACCGGCGGACAGGGCGCGGACTACATCGACGGTGGTACGGGCATTGATACCGCAAGCTATCTGGACAGTTGGGAAGGCGTCACGGTGCAGATCGTCGGGCCGTCAAGCGTCGGGCATGCGTTCAAGTATGCTGCGGGCGGCACCGCGCACGGCGACTACGTCACGACGACGGTCGAGAATCTGGAGGGGTCGCTGTTCAGCGACACTCTGAATGGCAACGACTATGCCAACGGATTGTTCGGCGGCGCGGGGAACGACACCCTTGCGGGCCGGGAAGGTGACGATACGATTGTTGGTGGTCAGGGGGCCGATTTCCTGATTGGCGATGGTGGCGTCGACACGGTCAGCTATGCCGGGTCGGCTGCGGGCATCCAGATCAACCTGAGCGGCGGATACGGCATCGGCGGCGACGCCGAGGGCGACTATCTGTTCGCCTCGTTCGAGAATGCCACAGGCACTGATTTCCGGGACATCATTTTCGGCAATGCCGAAGACAATTTCCTGTTCCTTGGCAACGGCGATGATGGTGCTGCGGGCGACGACGGCGATGACGTCATCTATGGCGGCGCAGGCAAAGATTACATCATCGGCGGCGCGGGCGACGATGACCTGCGTGGTGACGCCGGGGATGACAAGCTGTTCGGCGATGCGGGGGACGACCGGCTGATCGGGGGCGATGGCAACGACCGGCTGGAAGGCGGCGACGGGGCCGATCAGTTTCGCTTTTCCTTTGAAGATCTTGGCGACACCGACCGGATCGTCGATTTCGATGGCAGCGAAGGCGACCGGATCAACCTGTCGAGCATCGACGCAAATACCGGGCTGGCGGGCAATCAAGCGTTCGTCTTTGTCGGCATGCGCGGGTTTTCGGGCACAGCGGGTGAGTTGCATGTCGTGGCCAGCAAGACCGGCATGGCACTGTCAGGCGACGTGGGCGGCGACGGGATCGCGGATTTCAGCATCATCCTCGACAATGCGCCCAACCTGACCGCCACCGATTTCCTGCTTTGACCTTTGGCACCGTCCGCCCAAGGGCGGTGCCTTTTCCTGCCAGGGGTTTATCATGTCCAGTCTCACACACTCCGGCCTTCGCGCGCCTGTTCTGGTTGCCTGCCGCTGGCTGGTCATTGCGGCCGCGTTCAGCGCCGTCACCAACCTTTTGTTGCTGGTCGTGCCGCTTTATTCCTATCAGGTGCTCGACCGGGTGCTGTCGAGCGGGCACCTTGGCACGCTGTTCTGGCTGTCGGTCATCGCAGGCTTTGCCGTGGCGATCCTTGGCTGGCTGGACGGCCTGCGCGCCGCCGTGCTGGTCCAGATCGGCATCCGGTTCGAGCAGCAGCTTGGTCGGCAGATCCTGCAGGCCCAGACCGTCGAAAGCGGGGCCGATGGGGGTGAGGCGCTGCGCGATCTTGCCGCGTTCCGCAGCTTTGTGACCTCGGGCCTGACGCCGTTCCTCGATGTGCCGTGGGTTCCTGCCTTTACGATGGTGCTGTGGCTGATGCATCCGGTGCTGGGAATGACCGCGCTGATTTCTGCGGCGGTTCTGTTCGCGCTTGCGCTGTTGAACGAACGGTTGCTGCGGCGATCCACGCGGCTGGGCGGCACCCTGCAACTGGCCGCACAGCGGCAGGCAGACGCTGTTTCCCGCCACATCGAAAGCATTAGCGCAATGGGCATGATGTCGGCACTTGCGGACCGCTGGAGCGTGGCACGGGATCAGGCGCTTCTGGCCCATCAGACGGGTGCGACGGTGGCCGCGGCGATTGGGGGTCTGGTCAAGACTGTGCGGCTCGCGGTCCAGATCGCCGTCATGGGCATCGGTGCATACCTCGCCCTGAAGGGGGAGCTCAGTTCGGGCGGAATGATCGCGGCCTCCATGCTTTTGTCGCGGTCGCTGGCCCCGGTGGAACAGTCGATGGGGGCCTGGCGGCAGGCAAGTGCCGCCGGTCACGCCCTGCGCCGGATCAGCGCCGTCCTGTCGCGGGTGCCGGTGTGCCCGCCTGCAATGGACCTGCCCGCCCCCACAGGCGCGCTGCGGATCGAGCGGCTGGTCTATCATCCGGCCACCAGCGCGCGGGCGATCCTGTCGGGTATCGCACTGGACGTGACCGCTGGCATGGCGCTGGGCATTGTCGGCCCCTCGGGTTCCGGGAAATCGACGCTGGCGCGACTGATCGCCGGGGCGGCGGAGCCGACGGCGGGCACCATCCGGTTTGATGCCGCGGACCGGCGGCACTGGTCGCCCGACCGGCTTGGCCCGCACATCGGCTATCTGCCGCAGTCGGTGGAGTTGTTCGACGCAACTGTGGCCCAGAACATCGCCCGCATGGGTGCTGTTCATGCAGGCGATGTGATTGCGGCTGCGCAGGCGGCGGGGGTGCATGAGATGATCCTGAACCTGCCCGGCGGCTATGAAACAGTAATCGGGATTGCGGGCCTGCCGCTTTCGGGCGGCCAGAGACAGCGCATCGGTCTTGCCCGCGCGCTCTACCGCAATCCGGCCATCGTCATTCTGGATGAGCCGAACACCCATCTTGACGGTGCGGGCGATGCAGCGCTTGCCGCGACCCTGCGACACCTGAAGCGGGCGGGCAGCACGGCCATCATCGTCGCTCATCACCCCCCGCTGATGGCGCTGATGGACCGCATCATCGTTCTTCATGCGGGAAACATCACCCTGTCGGGCACACCTGCCGAGGTTCTGCCACGCCTTCGATCCCCTGCGGCCCCCGCCGCGCGTCTTGTCCAGAAAGTCTGAGCCATGAACCCCTTTGAAATCCTTACGCTGCGGCGTCTGCGGCGCGCCACCCTGACCGGGGTGGCGGTCAGTCTGATCCTCGTCGGTGGCTTTGTGGGGTGGGCCGCGCAGGCACCCCTCGCCTCTGCCGCACTGGCCCCCGGCATCGTCGGCCCCGAAGGCAGCCGCCGCGTGGTGCAACATCTGGAAGGCGGCATCATCCGCGCGCTGAACGTCAAGGATGGCGACATCGTGCAGCAGGGCCAGACGCTGATGGTGCTGGATCCGACCCGGGATCAGGCGGGATATGACCTATTGGACCTTCAGTATCTGACGGCGCAGGTCACGATGGCCCGGCTGCGGGCCGAAGCCACGCCGGACGGTGCGATGGCTTTGCCGCCGGACATTCCGTTGGCAAAGGGTGCCGCCGTCGATGAGATGATCGCGGCGCAGCAGCAGACGCTAACCGCGCGTCGTGCCGCCCTTGCCAGCAGTCTGGCCGTGATCGCGGCACGCGGGCAAAGGGTTGAAGCCGAGCTGCAGGGCCTGACCGCAAGGACCGCCGCAAGCGAGGTCCAGCTTGCGCTGATCGGCGACGAAATCGCCTCTGTCACCAGCCTTGTGGGCAAACAACTGGAACGCAAGTCGCGGCTTTACCAGTTGCAGCGCGGACAGGCGCAACTGTCGGGCGATCTGGCGGGCAGTCGTTCCGCCAGACTGGCCGCCGAACGCACGCAGGGCGAGCTTGCAGCAGAGCGTCTGGCCGAACAGGCCCGGTTCGATGAACGGATCGCCACGGAACGGGCGCAGGTTCAGGCTGACCTCGCGTTGCTGTCGGAACGGCGGCTGGCGCAGAGCGATGTGCTGGTGCGACGAGTGATCACAGCACCCGTCGATGGCACCGTCACCGCCAGTCGCTTTCATACCGTGGGCGGCGTGGTTCCGCCGGGCTCTGCCATCCTCGACATTGTACCCTCTTCGGACCGGCGCATCATCGAGGTAGAGGTTCTGCCTGCCGACATCGACAATGTGGCGCTGGGCCAGACGGCGCTGGTCCGCTTTCCGTCCTATGCGCAGCGAAACCTGCCCCGGATCGAGGGCAGGGTGATCTATGTCGCCGCCGACAGCCAACAGGACGAACGCACCGGGCGCGCCCATTTTCCCGCAAGGGTGGAGGTGGACGTTGAGGCGCTTGCGCGTTTGGCACCCCGGATCCGGCTGTCGCCCGGCATGCCTGCCAGCGTGGCAATCCAGACCGGCGAACGCACGGCGCTGCGCTATGCGCTCGATCCGCTGATCCAGGCGATGGATCACAGCTTTGTCGAGGAATGATGATGTGGCGATTACCGCTGAACTGCCCTGCGGTTTCCCCCCCGCCTGCCGCCGTGCATTGGGATCATGCCGGTCAATTTCGTTCAGTATATTGGTGAAATCATATCACTGGATTCAGTGCGACAAATACCGGATGTCGGCCCCGGGCGGTGGCACACCGTCACAACACGCCAATCGGCGACATATCAGGAGAAGTTTCATGACCACAACACGACGTTCAATCGTTGCGACAGCAGGCGTCGGCATCGCCTCGCTGGCGCTTGGCAGTGCCACGGGCAACCGGGCATCCGCGCGCACCCTATCCGAGATTGAAGCGGACGTGGCCGGACTGGTCCAAAGGTCCGCCGAGGGCCATGGCGCGCTGATGCGTGGCGATCTGGACGCCTATCGCGCCCTGATCACCTATACCGACGACTTCACGATCATGGCCCCCTTCGGCGGCACGCCAACGCGGGCCGCGGACATGACCGAAGACGCCATGCAGGCCATGGGCCGGTTTTTCAGGAACGGCACGTTCGAGCAGGAACTTGTGCAGGCTTACGCGTCCGATGACCTGATCGTTCTTGCCCTGATCGAGCGGCAGAATGTCGAGGTTGGGGGGCTTGCCGCGCAAGACTGGCCGCTGCGCGTGACCCTGGTCTACCGCCGCGTCGGGGCGGACTGGCGACTGGCGCACCGGCACGCAGACCCCCTTGTGGCAGGGATCAGCCTTGAAACGGCCGCAGCCCTTGCGCGGGGGGACGAGAGATGACGGACCGACAGGGAACCATGAAGTTAGCGGCTCCGGAGGGACTGACAGCACCTGTGTTTGCCGGTCGGACGGTCATCCGGAACGCGTTCAACAACGAGACCTTCATCTTCTCCGTGCCGCCTGACCTTTGCCTTGGGGCGTTCGAGGTCATTCTCAACGCAGGCGGAACCGGTGGAGGAAACGCCTTGGTGCATGTGCATCCGGTGGCCGATGAGATCTTTGCCGTAACCTCGGGGCGGCTGAAGATCGTTCTGGCGGGCAAAGAGCATTTCGCCGAGGCCGGTCAGACCATCACGGTTCCGCGCGGCACGCCGCATTGGTTTGCAAATGCGGGGGGCGATTCGATGCGGGCCACGGTATCTTTCCAGCCGCCGCAACGGCACGTGCGCTTCTTTCAGAACTTCGCCACCCTGACCCAGAAAAAGCCGCACTGGTTTTCCTCCAAGGGTGACCCGAATGTCTTGCTGATCGCGCTGGTTCTCGATGCCTACCGCAATCACCTGTATCTGGCGGGGCCACCGATCTGGCTTCAGAAAGCAGCCTTTCGGGTTCTCGCCCGTCTGGCCCGCTGGCGCGGTTACACTTTGGAGGTGCCACCTGATGGCCCCTTGTCGATGTCACAAGGCGCATGATTATTCCGGCGCTTTGGACGGTTCCAGGGCTGCACGTCTCTTGCGACGAACGCGCTGCCTTTCATCGTTGCTCGAACGTCAATGGAACGTGCCCGACGGGTTGTCGCGAAAGGCGTCAACCCAACTTGCAATAGCTGGCCCGATCTTTCGCTCGGCAGGCTTCTATTTGAGGACAACAACATGACAAACTTCACCGACATCGGACACGGAATCCTTTTGGCCGCATTGTGTCTTCAGTTTTATAATCTGGGCACGATCTGGCTCGCGCAAAGGGTCATCTATCCCTTGTTCGAAAAGGTGGGCGCGGCGGAATATGTGACTTACCACCGCTTTTACGTGCACCGCATTCCGTTGCCCATCATTCTCCCGGGCTTTGCGTCGTTTGTGATGCCCATCGCAGTTTGGGCGACGCTGCCGGCGATCGTGCCGCAAGGCTTGGCAATTGCCAATGTGGCGATGGGGATTGTTGGCCTTGTTGTGACCGTTGGGCTGGAAATACCACGCCATACGAAGCTTCAAGCAGCTCGGGATCCGCTAACGATAAAGGAGCTGATCAGCTATAACTGGCCCCGCACCTTCTCGATATCCGCTTCGGCGGCATTGGTGCTGGGAATGTTTGTCTACGCCTTCGCCGCGGTTTGAACATATGCCGAGTAAACAACGGTAGGGTCAGGACTCGTTCTTGTTTCATAGCCAGAACATCACTGTGGCTGCGAGGGCGACTGCCGAAAGGAACACCTTTGGGCATCTGTCGTAGCGGGTCGCAACTCTGCGCCAGTCCTTCAAACCCCCAAACATGATCTCGATACGGTTTCGGCGTTTGTAGCGGCGCTTGTCGTATTTCACGGTCTTGGTCCGGGACTTTCGCCCTGGGATGCATGGCTTTATCCCCCTGTCTTTCAACGCATCTCTGAACCAATCAGCATCATAGCCACGGTCACCCAGCAACCATTCTGCCGCTGGTAAGCTGCTGAGCATGGCCGCAGCACCGGTGTAATCGCTGACCTGCCCAGCCGTCATGAAGAAGCGGATTGGACGTCCATCCTCATCGGTGACGGCATGCAGTTTGGTGTTCATCCCACCCTTGGTTCGGCCTATGAGACGGCCTCGTTGGTCAGTCTATCATTTCAAGGCTCAAGGCTGCGTTTGGTGCGGATGAATGATTTTTCAGAGTCCCTGCGAGTAATGGACCAAGCAAACATGAACGAGTAATGAAACCGGTGGTCCGCTCCCCCCGGCATGGTTCCTCCCCGGCTTGATCCGTATGCGGGGGGGCGCAGCGCAGCGGTTCGCTAGCAACAGGCATTTTCGCCGGGGAATCCAGGCGGAATCCACTTCCCGGCCGTCTGTTCTATAAATTACGCAATATCAATATCTTACTGAATCACGACCTTGGCGCGCTGGATTCTTTTGCGGAATCAAGGGAATCCACTTTTCGGAAGCCACCTTGGCCAGAATCCAGCCAGCGGAAGCCACCCTTTTCGAACCGTGATGGATTGGCCAAGGCCACGCGTGATAACGGACGTCAGCTGCCGTTCTGATCCGCGATGACAGCTTGCGCCTCTGCTTCAAACACCAGTTCCGGCAAGACCACTTCCCACTCATTGCGGCGCAGCAGGTGGTGATAGTCCTCGCCCCCATCCTCGCGACGCCAGTTCAGGATGGCTGCGACCTCGCCGCGCAGGAATGTCGTGCCATCGGGCGGTGCAAAGGCACGTGACAGCCGGGCAAGAGTTTGGCCCTGCGCGTTGTCGATACGCCAGCGATTGCCATCGCGGATCAGGTGAACGGGGTCGCCGGGGTGGGCGGCGGCGATGGCCTTCAGCGAAAGTTCGCTCGCTTTCAGGCGCCCCGCGAAGGACAGGTCAACAAGCTTTGGATCAGGCGGCACATAGCGCAGGCGGGCACGCGGCAGGGCGGCGGTGTCGGGGGTAATGCGACGGGGCAGGATTGCGTCACCGGATTGGACGAAGGCGTGCGGACCGTCGGTCATCACGGTCAGGGTCGCCCGTGCTCGGGTCATGGCGACATAGAACAGGCGGCGCGGAGCGTCGGCGTCTTCGCCGCGCGAGGGGCGGTCCCAGCCGCCGTTCAAGATGGCAACATGATAGAACTCGAGCCCCTTGGCGCGGTGAGCGGTCATCAGAAGGAGCCCACGCTGCTCGCCCCACACGTCCCGCGACCATTCGCCGAACCATTGCACGATGTCGGGCACCGGGGCGGCCTTTTCGACCAACTCGCGTGCCAAGGTGCCAATGCCTTCACCGATCAGGTCGGTCCAACGGGATTGCGGCTGCGCGTTCAGGATGGTGACCAGATCGGGAATCGTCAGCAGCCGCGTCCGATCCGCCAACAGCGCGCGGACAAATCCTTGCATCTCGCGCAAGCGCCAGAGACTGAGCTGCTTCTCATTGGCCATGTCGATGGGAATACCCAAGCTTTCGGCATAGGCGCGCACCGGTTCCAGCCGCCGCCAGTCGCGAGCGATCACCGCGCAGTGCCGCCATGACCAATCCGGGTCAAGCCGCGACAGGCGCAGCAGTTCATCCAGCGCAGCCACCGCCTGCGCGGCATCACCGCCCGCATCCAGCAGGCTGACCCGCCCTTGCGCCACAGGGTCGAGTGCCCCCCAGTCGCCCCCCGGCATCGATTTGGCGCGGGCCCGGTTCACCGTGATGTCGTGGTCTGCCTTCATGCGCTGGGCCGCCGGGGCAATCACAGCATTGGCCGCCGTGATGATATGGGCGGTAGAGCGGTAGTTTTCGGTCAGCCAGACGGGTTTGGCGGCATAGTCAGCCTCAAACCTTCGGATAAAGTTGATACTGGCCCCGGCGAAGGCATAGATGTTCTGGTCATCATCGCCCACGGCAAAGAGGCTGATGCGCAGATCGTCTTCCAGCGACCGGCCTGCCACTGCGCCGATCAGGGCGTATTCCTCGGGGCCGATGTCCTGATATTCGTCAACCAGCAGCCAGCGATAGCCTTGGATCAAAGTCTCGCGCAGCGCCTCTGCCTCGGGCTTGGCAAGGCCATCGCCGCGCAACAGGGCAACCGCCTGCATGACAATGCCGTCAAAGTCGCGAGGACCCTCGTGGTCACCTGCAAAGCTCGCCCCCATCAGCCGCATCGCCAGCGCGTGACAGGTCGAGACGGTCACGCCCGCCGCGTCATCCCCGATCAGGCGGCGCAGGCGTTCGCGGATTTCGGCAGCGGCATGGCGGTTGTAGGTCAGAACAAGAATGCCGCGGGGGTCTTCGCGCTTGACGCGGATGAGGTAAGCGATGCGATGCACGAGCACCCGCGTCTTGCCCGACCCCGGCCCCGCCAGCACCAGCACGTTGGTCTGTTCGAGGTCGTCGCGGACGATTTCGGCCTGACCATGGTTCTCTAGCGCATCGACAATCGTGCGCCATGAGGTGCCGGTTGTCTGCCGCCGGATTTCCGTGCCGCGCCCCGGCGGCCAGCGCCGCAGAAACGCGTCACGGTCCAGCACGAAGTAATCTTCCGATAGACGCTGGGCCTGATCCATCGCCGCCAGCCCCTTTTCGGCATAGGCGGCCATGACATGGGTCTGGATCGTGGTCTCGCCGTAGTGCTCCTCCAGCGGAGCGAAGTGCTGGACTGTAAAGGGCCCGCCCTTGGGGTTCAGATGCACGGTGATAGCTGGGCGGAAGACCGTCAGGCCACGACCCAGAGTGGCGACCTGTTGTTCGTGCAGCCACAAAAGCGCGCGGTCCATCAGGCGGGTCATATCCTTCACCTCGGCCCGCAGAAGGGCATCACCGTTCAGCGCATCCAGCATCGCACCAAGGGTGGTTTCGACCTGGATATCTTTGCCGCGCGTACCCTTGGCGACCTTGCCCGTCAGATGCACCAGCAGGGCCTGCGCCCCATGTCGCCGCAAATCGGCGGTGCGGGCGACCACGGGCCAGGACCGCTCCAGCCGAACGAAGATCGTGTTCCGGCTGACCTTGCGCAGAGTGACGTTGCCGCGACCACCGTCCTGATCGCGCCCGTCCTGCGCCATGCCGCGCAGGATGGTTTCCACCAAATCGGGCCGCACCTGCGCGTGCCCCGTGTCGCGCAGGGCTTGGCAGGTCTCGGTCAGGTTCAAGGGCTGGGCCTCGGCCCCTTCGGCATCCGGCACCGCTTCTTGCAGCAGGGCGATCAGATCGGCCTCCATCCGGCCTGCGTGATCCAGTCGGCGGGCCGAGGCATCCTCGACCCCCAGATGCACATAGACAGTGATGGCCGTGTCGTTGCTAGCGATCCCCATCACCTCAAGATCGGCAAAAGCCCGGTGCAAGTCGCGCCCCGACAGGCCGCAGGCGCCGGTCAGATCATCAGTGGATACCCCTGCATCGGCGGGTGCATTCATCACATGGCGCACAAGGTCCATCAGTTGGGTGCGCCTGACCCCGGTGATCTGCGCTCGTTCCAGGATTGCCGCTGCTTCATCAACCGACCGGATGCGGAGCGATGAGGGAAACACCTGCACCCGGTTCTCCTCGCGGGACAGCAGCGTCGCCTCCTCCAGCCAGGCCACGGCGGTCTTGACGCGGGTGTCGTCGGTGGTCTTGTCGCGCTCAAACTCCTGATCCTTCTCCTCGCGCACGATCTCGCCCGGCGTAGCGACCACCTCGCCGGATTTGTGCTTTTCCATCCGTCGCAGCGCCTTCAGGATCGCGCCGATTTCGTGCCGGGCCAGCCGTGAGCGAGCGGAGAGCGAGAATTGCCGTTCGACATCTTCCGGCGCGAACAGCAGAACACAGGCAGCAGGATCACGATCCCGGCCCGCGCGGCCCGCCTCTTGCAGGTAGTTCTCCAATGACCCCGGAATATCGCCATGCACCACCAGGCGGATATCGGGCTTGTCGATGCCCATGCCAAAAGCATTCGTCGCGGCGATCACCCGCAACTGGCCGGTGCGAAACGCCTCTTGCACGTCGCGCTTACGGTCTGGCGGCAGGCCTGCGTGAAAGAAATCCGCAGCCAGCCCCTGCCCTTTCAGGAACTCCGCCACCTTTTCCGTAGCACTGCGCGTCGCACAATAAACCACCGCCCCCGATGCCCCCTCGGGCGGCAGGTTCGCCTCGATCGCGGTCAGGATATCGGTCAGCTTGGTGGCCTTCTGCGTGGGCAACACGGCGAAGGACAGGTTGGTGCGCACCGCGCCGCCATCGAGCAGCATGAGGTCGACCCCCAGGCGGGTCTGGAAATGGTCGCGGATGTCGCGCACCACTTCGGGCTTGGCGGTGGCGGTCAGGCACAGCACGGGTGCTGGGCTGTCGCCCGAGAACTCCTTGATAAAGCGGCTGACATAGCGATAGTCGGGCCGGAAATCGTGGCCCCATTTGCTGATGCAATGCGCCTCGTCCAGCACCCAAAGCCCGACCTCGCGCTGTTGCAGGACGTTGCGGATTGACGGCGATCGTAACTGTTCGGGCGAAATCAGCAGCATCGCCGCATCGCCCATCCGCACCTTTTCCAGCGCGTCGTGCCGTTCCGGCAGCGACAGCATGCCGTTCACCGTGACCGCCGCCGATATCCCCGCCCGCGCCAGCCCCTGCACCTGATCGGCCATCAGCGCCACTAGCGGCGAGATCACCACTGTCAGCGCCCCGGTCTTGTCAAACCGCGACAGCGCCGGGATCTGGTAACAGACCGATTTCCCCGTGCCGGTGGGCAGGATGCCCAGCACGGATTTCCCCGCCATCACCTCGGCCACGATGCGCTCCTGCAAGGGGCGGCCAATGTCATCAACGGGCTGCGGACGGAAGGACGGAAAGCCGAACCAGCGTTCCAAGGCGGCGTTGGGGTTATTCTTTTCGGCGCACCAACCACAGGCGGGATCGCCACAGTTGGTGTCACGCAGATGCCACACGATCCGCCCCGCCTGCGGAAACTGCAGCCGAACCCAGGGCGGCATGACGGAATCTCCACCCGCCACCGAAATCCATGACAGCGCATAGGCCATCGGCCAACCGTTGCGCGGATCGGACAGGCGGCCCAAGGTCTGCTCCAACCGGTGATCGCAGGCGCGGCCGTCCAGCAGGCGACGGATGGCGGCGTGGGCTGCGGCCTCACCCGGTGCAGGGCCGCGCAAGGATTGAAACAGCGCATCGAACCCGGCCGAGGCTTCGCCGCGGGTCGTCAGATGGTGATAGGCCGGCAGGGCATCCGGTGCCTCATGGCCTAGCCGGGCAAACGCCGCGATCTGGTCTGAAAGCACCTGCAGCGCCAGCCGCGCATCCTGTTCGGGGTCATTCACATGCCCGACCTGCAGCCGCCCGTCGTGATAATGCTTGACAAGATGGTGGTAAGGATTGCGCGGAAAGGCCAAGGG
>JBBQXK010000056.1:0-20529 GCA_038209775.1 Rhodobacterales bacterium
TGGCGCCGGCCCCGCGACGGGCGTCCGCGCCGCGCCCGCCGCGCGCGCCTGCACACCCCCCGCACCCCCTCGAGGGATATGTGTGCAAGGTGAATGGGGGAAGAAAGAAGCGTTTTTTGGGTTTCAGCCGATTTCAGCAAGTCGTTTCAGGGCGGCGTGGAGTTTTGCGGCCTCTTCGCTGCCGGTGGTCAGCCTTTCGCGGGCCTCGTCGATGATTTCTTCTTTGGCGGAGGCGATGAACTGCGGGTTGGCGAGGCGGGCGCGCAGGGCGGTGAGGTCTTTGTCCAGTTTGTCCAGTGTCTTGGTCAGGCGGGCGGCCTCGGCCGACGCGTCGATCACGCCGGCGAGGGGGAGGGCGAAGAGGCCGCCTTCGACCGGGATGGTTATCGCGCCCTTGGGGACGGCGGGGGCGTTGGTGATGGTTTCCATGCGGGCGAGGCGGCGGATGAGGGTTTCGTTGCGCTGAAGGGCCGCGCGGGCGGGGGCGTCGAGGGTGACGGCGAGGAGGTCGAGTTTCAGGCCGACGGGGACGTGCATTTCGGCGCGGGCCGAGCGGATGGTGTCGATGAGGGTGGTGACCCATGTCATCTCACGCGTGGCGTCCGGGTCGGTGAGGTCGGCATCGGCGGGCCAGCGGGTGAGGGCGAGGGGGTGTTGGCGGGTGCCGGTGGTGGCCCAGAGATCCTCGGTGATGAAGGGCATCAGGGGGTGGAGCAGGATCATCGACTGGTCGAGGACCCAGGCCATGGTGGCGCGGGTTTCCCCAGCGTCGGGGCCGTCGAAGAGGGGTTTGGCGAATTCGACGTACCAGTCGCAGACCTGGCCCCAGACGAATTTGTAGAGCGTATCGGCGGCCTGATCAAAGCGGTAGTCGGTCAGGGCTGCGTCCACATCGGCGCGGGTGCGGGCGGCCTCGGCGATGATCCAGCGGTTGACGGTGGCCTTTGCCTTTGGGGGCAGGGGATTGGTGGTGTGGCCTTCCCAGACCCCGTTCATCTCGGCAAAGCGGCAGGCGTTCCACAGCTTGGTGCCAAAGTTCCGGTAGCCCGCGATGCGGCTGGTGTCGAGTTTAAGGACGCCACCAAGGCTGGCCATCGCGGCATTGGCAAAGCGCAGCGCATCGGCACCGAATTCGTCGATGATCTCCAACGGGTCGATGACGTTGCCGAGGGATTTCGACATCTTCTTGCCCTTGGCGTCGCGGACCAGGCCGTGCAGATAGACGGTGTGGAACGGAATGTCGTCCACCACGGCCAGCTGCATCATCATCATCCGGGCGACCCAGAAGAACAGGATATCCTGCCCGGTCACCAGGACCGAGGTGGGGAAGTATTTCTGCAGTTCGGGCGTGGGTTCCGGCCAGCCGAGCGTGCCGATCGGCCAGAGGCCGGAGGAAAACCAGGTGTCGAGGACGTCGGGGTCCCTTTCGATCTGGAGAGCGATTTTTCCATCGCTCCGCACGGAAACCCATTGCGCCTGAGTTATGTAAGTTCCATCGCCGGGACGATGCTTGCTGCCCTGTCGCTTTGTCGGGCTGTGGATCGAGATTTCGTATTGTGATCCGTATAGCTCGGCTGCCTTTTCAAGCGCTTCAGCTTCCGTTGGAGCGCAAATTGCGATCTGTCGCATGTTGGCTGCGACTGCTGCATTGCTCCAATGACCTTCAGGCCATTCGGGCTTCATCGAAGTTGTGTCTTCCCCGTTCTGCTGCGCTTTGAGCCGGTCGGTCATGAAGTTCTGGAATGCAGTTTTCATTCCAGTTGACGCTTTTGCGCTCGTTTCGATGTCGTCCGGATGTGGCCCGTACCACACTGGGATCTGATGCCCCCACCAAAGCTGGCGGCTGATGCACCAAGGTTCGATGTTCTCCAACCAGTGGTAATAGGTCTTCTCGCCCGATTGCGGGATGATCTTGGTAGCGCCCGTCCGCACCGCCTCCAGCGCTGGCTCCACGATCTTGGCGGTATCGACGAACCACTGGTCGGTCAGCATCGGCTCGATCACCACTTTGGAGCGGTCGCCGAAGGGCTGCATGATCTTCTTGGCCTCGACCACGGGTTCCAGCGTCAGGTGTTCGCTGCCGGTTTCGGGGTCGGTCGATTTGACCAGTACGGTCACTGCCAGACCGGCGGCGTTGATGTCGGCGACGACGGCCTTGCGGGCCTGATCGCGCGGCAGGCCACGGTATTTCATCGGGACGAGGTTCAGGCTGTCAACCTCACCTTCCGTCGTGGGCGACCCCGCTGCGATGTTGCGGGCGCGGATGACGGCGGTGTCGTAATCGGTCCCATCGGCGCGCATGGCGGCGCGGGTGTCCATCAGGCGGTAGCAGGGGATGTCGTTGCGCTTGGCCACGGCGTAGTCGTTGAAGTCATGTGCGCCGGTGATTTTCACCGCACCCGAGCCGAACAGGGGGTCGGGGTATTCGTCGGTGATGATCGGGATCAGGCGGTCGCAGAGCGGCAGGTGGACCATCTTTCCGACAATCGGCGCATAGCGGGTGTCGGAGGGATGCACGGCGACGGCGCCGTCGCCCAGCATCGTCTCTGGCCGCGTGGTGGCGATGGCGATGTAGTCGCGGACTTCGCGCAGGGTCACGGTGCCTTCGGCGTCACGTTCCACATATTCATAGGTTTCGCCACCTGCGAGGCGGTATTTGAAATGCCACATGTGGCCGGGCATTTCGATATTCTCGACCTCAAGGTCAGAAATGGCGGTCTCGAAATGCGGGTCCCAGTTGACCAGACGCTTGCCGCGATGGATCAGGCCCTTGTTGTAGAGGTCGACGAACACCTTGATGACGGCGTCGTGGAAGTTGCCTTGCTCACCCTCGGGGGCACCGGGGGCGCCGGACATGGTGAACGCCTCACGCGACCAGTCGCAACTGGCACCTAGGCGTTTCAACTGGCCGATGATGGTGCCGCGCGATTTCTGCTTTTGTTCCCAGACCTTTGCGGTGAATGCCTCACGCCCCATCTCGCGGCGGGACTGGTTGCCGGCCTTGGCCATCTCACGCTCGGTCACCATCTGGGTGGCGATGCCTGCGTGGTCGGTACCGACCTGCCACAGGGTGTCGAACCCGCGCATCCGGTGCCAGCGGACGAGGATATCCTGCAGCGTGTTGTTGAACGCGTGGCCCATGTGGAGCGAGCCGGTGACGTTCGGGGGGGGGATCATGACCGAGAAGGGGGGCGCGCCGGGATCGGCGCCGGCACCTGCGTCAAAGCAATGCCCGGCCTCCCACATGGCGGAAATGCGGGCCTCGGCCTCGGCCGGGTTGAAGGTTTTCTCGATCGGCATTGGTTGCGCATCCCCCGGGCAGACGGGCGGGTTCTAGCGTGGCCGCCGCCCGAGGGAAAGCGTCAGATCAGGGGTTGGCCTGCGAGGGCCTGAACGAAGGTGCCAAGGATCAGGGCGCTGTAGGCGATGCTGGCGGCGATGACGGCAAGGGTGGCCGGTTTTGCGGGCATCATCAGGGACGCGGCAAGGCCCGCGAGGGGGATGGCGTGCAGGGTGTGGGTGGCGAAGAAGTGAGCGACGCGCAGGTCGCCCGCGTCACGCGACCAGCCCATGAGTGGCAGCGTTTGTGTTGAGGTGCCGACGAAGTGGCCGTTGTTGGCTGACAGGTACCCGGCGACGATCACCGTTGCGATGAAGGTGATGATGAGGCCAAGGGCGATGGACAGGCGCAGGGCGGGGTCAAGCCCGGTGTTGCGGTTGCGCGCGATGGCGATGCCCATGACCAGGCTGGCCGAAGTGAGGAGGACGGCGAAGAGGCCCATCAGCGGGTAGACCATGGTCAGAAGCGGCACGTCGGTGTTGAAATGCGAGGCTGCGTTGAGCATGGCGGCGGAGGACAGCCAGATCACCTCGGCCAGAATGGCGCCGACGACGGCGATGGTGAACATCCGCCAGGGCAGGCGGTGGCGCATGTCGGGGGGCAGGTAGCGGGCGAAGAAGGCCAGCGAGATGAGGTAGATCGACAGGGCATAGTGGAACTTGACCGGTTTCATCCACGGGCTTTCGCCCTGAAACAGGCGCTGGTCGAGGGCCATGGCGGCGTAAAGGGGGGTGAGGCCGATGACGAGGAACAGCGCGAGGCCGGCAAAGGCCGGCGCGTCGGTCCAGATTCGGCGCAGGTCGGGCAGGGTGGCGGGGCTGGTGAGGGTGATTGTCATGCCTGTGGTCCGGTGATGCGGGCCCTTGCGGCATATGTCGCGCGCAGGGCGGTGAAGGCAAGGAAACCCGCCGGGCCGAACAGGAACGTCAGCACGAGGCAGGGCAGGATCAAGAGGTGCGATATCCGTTCGGCGCGGGCGGTGCGGGTGATCCATGCGCCGACAAAGAGGTCAAAGGCGAGGTAGTGGACCCAGCCCGCAAGGGCGATGGCGGGGTTGGTGAACAGCGCCATCACCTCGGCCAGTGAGCCAAAGCCGCCGGGGGCGGTGGACCAGTTGACCAGGATCAGGGCGGTGTACGCGACCGACAGCAGGGCCGGGATCGCCAAGGCGGCGATGGCATCGGCGATGCGCGGGGCCAGCGGGGCCAGTGTGAGGCACAACCAGCCGAGCATGGCCATCGGGCCGGTGTATTGGAACAGGATGTCGGGGGTCACGGGAGCCTCTATCTTGACGGTGTCAGGATTATGGAGGCGCGATCTATGCGATGTCAAGATCGTTTTGACATCGGCTTTGCCGCGCCCTAGGGTCGGCGGATGTTGACCGATAAACCCTATCACCACGGCGATTTGCGCAAGTCGCTTCTGGCGGCCGCCGAGGCGGAACTGGCCGAACGGGGGATCGAGGCGTTTTCGCTGCGCGCGGTGGCCAAGCGGGCAGGGGTCAGCCATGCGGCCCCGGCCCACCATTTCGGTGATGGGAACGGGTTGCTAACGGCGCTGGCGGCAGAGGGGTTTCGCCAGTTTCTGGCGGCCCAGACCGCGCGTGAGGCTGTGGCGGCACCCGATGCCGCGTCGCAACTGGTGGCGGCGGGGTTGGGCTATATCGATTTTGCGATGCAGCGGCCAGCCCTGTTCCGGCTGTTGTGGGGGTCGGCACGGCCGGATTTCGGGGATGCCGAACTGGGGCGAGCGGCGGCGGCGTCGTACCAGCATCTGGTCGATCAGGTCACGGCGGCAGGCGGGCGGACGGTGGCGGACGAATCGGCGGTCTGGGCCATGGCGCATGGTCTGGCGGACCTTCTTTCGGCGGGACGGATGCTGTCGATCGGGTCATCCGCGCCGGGGGACCGCGATGCGGTGATTGCCGGGATGCTGCGCAGGTGCCTGCCGGGCGGGCAGGGCGGCTAGCCCTTTGGCAGATCGTCCAGCGCGCGGAACGGGTTGGCTGACGCCATGAGGCGCGCCAGTTCATCGCGCCCGATGGCGGTCAGCGCCTCACCCTGCAGGGCCAAAAGCGCGTCCCTTGCATCGCCCTCGGCATCATGGGCGAAGGCTGTGGCGATGGCCGCCAAAGCCTCGGCCGGGCGGTTCTGCCGCAGCGCGATGCGGGCACGCGCGCGTTGTGCCGACGCATTGCCGGGCGACAGGGTGACGGCACGCAGGGCCGCCTGATGCGCGTCATCCAGACGGTCCAGCGCCAGCAACGCAAGCGCCCTTGCCCGCCACAGATCGGGTGCCAGTGGGTTCTGCGCCAGCCCCAGATCGGCCATGTCCAGCGCCGCCGCAGCCTCGTCATTGGCCAGCAGCAGCGACAGTGCGATTTCCTGCATCAGCACCCAGCTTTGCGGTTGCAGGCGCAGCGCCTTGGCGTACATCCCGCGCGCCAGTTCGTACATGCGCGGGCGCAGGTAGTCGCGCGCCGCGTCGATGGGGGCGGTCAGGGCGCGGTGGCGGATGGCACCGTATAACTCGTCCACAAGGGGCCCAAGGTCGGCGGCAGGCCCGCGTTGCAGGACACGGGTGTAGAGGTGGCCTTCCTCTTCTTCCGGCTTGAACAGGGTGATGCCGGGCAGGCCCGCACAGGCCGCGTCGATCTGGGGAAAGTTGATGCCTGCCGCAACCGAGGTGCCATAGCCCTGAAACTCGGGCTGTTCATGCGCGGTGTAGGGCACAAGATGGCCATAGTCGCTGAACACCAACAGCCCGCCGGGGGCAAGCGTGGCAAGCGCGCGGTCGATGCAGGCCAGGGGTCCGCAGGAATGCACGAAGGGCAGCGTGACGCCGCCGGTGTCGGTGGGCAGGGTTTGGCCATGGGCAAGGTCGGCCCGGTCGATGGGAACATGCCGGGTCTGCAGCGACAACAGCGGGCCAAGGCGCACGAACGGCACCAGCGCCGCCGGATCGCCCGAGGCCAGTGCATCGGCAAGTGGTCCCGCCTGATCCTTGCGGGTGTCGTCAAGGACCGCCCGCATCTCGCGCCGCCAGGTGCGGGTGTCGTTGACCGCCAGAAAATCGAAGGGCAGGCTGTCCATCACATAAGACGACAGGATCAGATCAAAGCGGCCAAGGTCGGGCCAGTCCTGATCGACGTCCAGCACGCGCTGCGACACCACGGTGTCATGGTCGGCGAGGATGCCGTGATGGCGTTGTGCGGCCAGAATGGTGTCCGACCCGTCGGTGACAAGATAATGGCAGGTGGCATAGGTTTTGGGTGACGCCTGTTTCAGCGCATCCAGAAACAGCCGCGCGAAGATGCCCGACCCCGACCCGATCTCCAGAATGCGCAAGGCGTCACGCCCCGCAAACGCCGTCAGCGCCAGCCGGACCGCGTCCTGTGACAACCGTCCGCCCGAGGTGCTGGCATAGGGCACGGTGAAGCTGAGAAAAGGTTCAAGATCAGCGCCCTGCCAGCCCGCACGCGACAGGCGCAGACGCGCCGAGGACCAGACCGGCCCGAAAGGCTCCAAAGGGATGCCGCGCGCGGCGCTGGCGGCCAGAATCGCGGCGGCAGTTTCCGGTGGCTGGGCCAAGACCGGACCTACTTGGTTTTCTTCTTTTCGTGGGCAGCCATCGCGGTTTCGACCGCTTCGTTGATGGTACGCTCTGTCGCGCGGGGATCGGTGCGCTTTTCGACCTTTTCGGACGACTTTTCGAGTTTGCCGAACTTCTTTTCCAGCGCGACGATATGATCCCGCGCGGTCTTGTTGATGTCGTTGATCTTGTCGATCGACGTGCCGACCTTTTTCTCCAGCGCCTCGATATGGTCGTGGGCCGTCTGATTGATCTTGTTCAATTTCGCCATGGCGGATTCGAAGTTGGCTTCGATTTTGGCTATGCGCTTTTCGTGGTCTTCCAGATTTGCGGGCATGGAAACTCCGAGCGATAAAAAATTCTGGTCGGTGCAGGATAACGAGCCGCAGTAAACCACGCAAGCGTGTTTGGCCGGTCAGATCGCCCGGTCGATCTTGGTCGACAGGTGGATCAGGCTTTCCGACGATTTCACCCCGGTCATTGCACCGATCTGGTCCAGCACCTGATCCAGAACCTGCGTGTCGGGGGCCGCGATCTGGAGCAGCAGGTCGAACCGGCCCGACGTGGTGGCACAGCGTTCGACCTCGGCAATCGACTTCAGCCGGGTCAGGACGGCTGCCTGGGTGCGGGGTTCGATGGACAGAAGGACCGAGGCGCGGATGCGGTTCTGGCGCGCGGCCTCGCCCAGTTTCACGGTGTAGCCTGCGATGATGCCGGTGGTCTCCAGCCGCTCCAGCCGGGCCTGAACGGTCGAGCGCGCGATCTTCAGGCGGCGCGACAGCGTGGCCACCGACATCCGTGCATCGGCCCCCAGAAGCCCCAGAATGTTCCTATCGACCTCGTCCATACAATGTGCCCGCCTTTTTCGTCATTATAACGATAGATCGACACATTTCTATAGTTTTGCTCGGTGAAAATGTGCCCCATACGCGACATCCTTGTTTTCAGGAAAAGGGCGGCTCATACGCACCTTGCCTGGTTTTTGAAACCACGCAGGTGCCGGACCCCCGCATAAGGCGGGCAGGTGGCTTGCGTTCTGTTGGCTACGAAAGGGCAGCGCCGATGGGACTCTCGAAAACAATCTGGTCCAACCCGACCGAATACCTGCGCAGCGTAAACCCGCAGAATCCCGTGCTTTTCCTGGCGCCACAGGCGTTGCAGGCGATGGCGCGGCGGTTCATCGACGGGTTTCCGGGCATGGTCACCTATGCCGTCAAGTCGAACCCCGAGGAATCGGTGATTGACAACCTGGTGGCGGCGGGCCTGCGCGGGTTCGACGTGGCATCGCCGTTCGAGATGCAGCTGGTCCGCCGGTTGGCCCCCGATGCCGCGATGCATTACAACAACCCGGTGCGCAGCCGGGCCGAGATTGGCGTGGCGGTCGAGTTGGGCGTCAAGTCCTACAGCGTTGATTCGAAATCCGAACTGGCCAAGCTGATTGAGCTTGTGCCGGCCGAGGGCACAGAGATCACCGTGCGCTTCAAACTGCCGGTGGGCGGCGCCGCGTACAACTTTGGCGCCAAGTTCGGGGCGACGGCAGAGCTTGCGGTTGACCTGTTGAAGATCGTGGCCGAGGCGGGGTTCATCCCGTCGATCACCTTCCATCCCGGCACGCAGTGCACCGATCCGATGACCTGGGATGCCTATATCCGCAAGGCCGCCTGGATCGCCGAAGAGGCGGGCGTGACCATCGCGCGGCTGAATGTCGGCGGCGGGTTCCCGTCGCACCGCCTGAATGCCATCGAGCCGCAGCTTGAGGCGACGTTTGCGGTGATCGACCGGGTGACGACCGAGGTTTTCGGTGACAACCGCCCGCTGTTGATCTGCGAGCCGGGCCGGGCGCTGGTGGGCGATGCCTATTCGGTGGCGGCACGGGTCAAGGCGGTGCGCGACGATGACCACGTGTTCCTGAACGACGGCGTTTACGGCACGCTGACCGAACTTCCGCTGATCGGGGTGATCGACCGCACATCGGTGATCTCGCCCGAGGGGCGTGTGCGTCAGGGCGCGGTCCAGCCGCGCATCGTGTTTGGCCCGACCTGCGATTCGGTCGACCGCCTGCCGGGTGAGATCCCCTTGGCGTCCGATGTGGCCGAGGGGGATTTCGTGATCTTTCACGGGATGGGCGCCTATTCGACGGTGACCAACACCCGGTTCAACGGGTTTGGCGATCTGGCGATGGCCACGGTACTGTCACAACGTCTCTGACCATCGCGAACGAACCTGACCCCCCGGCTGGACAAACCCCGCCGGGGGGTTACTGTTTCCCCAAGGTTCGGGAGACAGGTTTCATGCTGCAATTCGGCAAGGCGCAGGCGGCGGGGCGGATCGAGGACAGGCGGTTCCTGACCGGACAGGGGCGGTATGTCGATGATCTGGCCCCCGATGGCGCGTTGTACGCTGTGTTCCTGCGGGCACCTGTGGCGCATGGGGTGATCGACGCGCTTGACCTTGACGGCGCGCGCGAAATGCCGGGCGTGCATCTGGTGCTGGATGCCGGAGCGCTGCTGGCACAAGGTCTGGACATCCTGATGAGTTCCACGCCTGCGACCAATGCCGATGGCACCATGGGTGCCACGCCCGACCGCCCCACGCTGGCGCATGGTGTGATGCGGCATCTGGGTGAACCGGTGGCGATGGTGGTGGCCGAAACGCTGGAACAGGCCCGCGATGCGGTTGAGGCGATTGGCCTCGATTACAGCGAGTTGCCGGTGTCGGTGATGATGGGGGAGGGTGCGACGATCCACCCCGGGGCACCCGGCAACCTGGCCTTTGACTATGCCCTGGGCGACGCGGATGGCACGGCGCAGGCGCTGGCGCAGGCCGCGCACCGGGTGACGGTCGAGGTGATCCACAACCGCGTGTTCCCTGCCCCCGTTGAGCCGCGCGCGGCCTTTGCCGAATGGGACGGGTCAAAGCTGCACTTTTGCGTTTGTGCGCAGGGGGTGTGGGACCAGAAGGGTGAACTGGTCCGCATGCTGGGCCTGCCGCCCGAGGCGGTGCGGGTGACCAACCCCGACGTGGGTGGCGGGTTTGGGATGAAGGCGATGGCGCACCCGGAATATGTGCCCATCGCACAGGCCGCGCGGATGCTGGGACGGCCGGTGCGCTGGGCGTCCGACCGGGGCGAGGCGATGCTGTCGGACAATGGCGCGCGCGATCTGGTGGCGCTGGCGGAACTGGGGTTCGATGCGGGCCACCGGATCACCGCCTATCGCTGTTCGGTGCGGTCGAACCTTGGGGCCTATAACTCGGAGTTCGGGCAGAACATCCAGTCCCTGCTGTTCTCCAAGGTGCTGACGGGCATCTATGACATTCCCAATGCCTACCTGACCACGCAGGGCTTCTATACCAACACCACCCCCATCGACGCCTATCGCGGGGCGGGTCGGCCCGAGGCGATCCTGACCATCGAGCGCGCGATGGATGCCGCCGCGCGGGCGCTGGGGGTTGATCCGTTCGATCTGCGCCGGGCCAATGCGATCACGGCGTTCCCTTACACGATGGTGAATGGAGAGGTGGTGCACGATGGCGATTTCCCCCGCATCCTGAACCGTTTGCAGGCCGAAGCTGATAGCGCGGGCTTGGCCGCCCGCAAGGCCGCGAGTGCCGCGAAGGGGCTGCTGCGGGGGCAGGGGTTGGCCAGTTACCTTGAGGCGATCCTGGGCGATCCCTCGGAAACCGCCAAGGTGGTGTTCCGTGACGATGGTCAGGTCGAGTTGCACGTCGGCACCCAGTCGAACGGGCAGGGGCACGAGACGGTCTACACAAGGATGCTGACCGAACGCACCGGCCTGCCGGAGGAGCGCATCGTGATCGTGCAGGGCGACAGCGACCGGATTGCAAAGGGCGGCGGCACCGGCGGTTCGCGCTCGGTCACGGTGCAGGGCAGCGCCATCCAGCAGACGGTGGTGGCGATGCTGCCCGCCTTTGCAGTGTTCCTGACGCCCGAAATGGGTGAAGGTGTGATCTTTGACAACGGCACCTTCGGTGCACCCGGATCAAACCTGCGCCTGACGCTGATCGAGGCTGTCGAGCGGGCGCGGGCGGCGGGGCGGGATGATCTGATGACCCACGTCCAGACGATCCGCCTCAAGGCGCGCAGTTTCCCCAATGGCGGGCATCTGTGCGAGGTCGAGATCGACCCCGAGACCGGGCATTTGACCATCGACCGCTATACCGTCACCGACGATTTCGGCGTGCTGATCAACCCGGAACTGGTCGAGGGGCAGGTGCAGGGTGGGATCGCACAGGGTTACGGTCAGGCGGTGTGCGAAAACGTGGTCTATGACGATCAGGGCCAGTTGCTGACCGGCAGTTTCATGGACTACGCGATGCCGCGCGCCATCGACATGGGGCGGCCGCGTTTCACCACCGAACCTGTGCCCACGGCCACCAACCCCTTGGGGATGAAGGGGTGCGGCGAGGCGGGGACGGTGGGGGCACTTGGCGCCATCTCCAATGCTGTTGCCGATGCCCTTGCCCCGGCGGGGGTGGCCCGCGTGGACATGCCATTTACCCCGTCCCGCATCTGGGGCTGGCTGCAGGATGCACGAGGGCGGGGGAATGCTGCCCTTTGACCGCATCCGGAACTTCTTCCGGCGCGATCATCCACCGCTGGCCGCCACGGAAATCGTGGTGCCTGCAGCCACCGTCCGCACCCGCGGGCGGGTGGATCACATCATCATCCTTGACGGCACGCTGTCATCGCTGGAGGCGGGGCTTGAGACAAACGCCGGCCTTACGTTCAAGCTGTTGGCCGAGGGTGGGCTGAATGCGCGGCGGACCATCTACTATGAACCCGGCCTGCAATGGGAGGACTGGTGGCACACCCGCGATGTGGCCATGGGGCGGGGGCTGAACCGCCAGATCCGCCGCGCCTATGGCTGGTTGGCCAGCCACTATCGCCCGGGTGACCGGATCTGGCTGTTCGGGTTTTCGCGGGGGGCCTATGCCGTGCGGTCACTGGCCGGGGTGATCGACCGGCTGGGCTTGCTGACGCAGGAACACGCGACCGAGCGGAACGTGCGGCTGGCCTATCGCCATTACGCCCGCGACCCCGACCGTGCCGTTGCCCGCGCCTTTGGCCGCCGGTTCTGCCACGCGTCGGTCGCGGTCGAGATGCTGGGCGTCTGGGACACGGTCAAGGCGCTGGGGTTGCGGCTGCCGCTGTTGTGGATGCTGACCGAGGGGCGCAATGCGTTCCACGACCATCGGCTGGGCCCGTCGGTAAAGCACGGGTTTCAGGCGCTGGCGCTGGACGAGACGCGGGCGGTGTTTGCGCCGGTGCTGTGGGACTGCCCGCCCGACTGGCAGGGCAACGTCGAACAGATGTGGTTCCGGGGCGCGCATGGCGATGTGGGGGGCCATGTGGGGCGGATGTCCCGGGCGCGGCCCTTGTCGAACATTCCGCTGGTCTGGATGCTGGACCGCGCCTCGGCCAGCGGGTTGGCGCTGCCCGAGGGGTGGCCGTCGCGCTATCCTTGCAACCCGGATGCGCCGGGGACCGGCACCTGGCGGGGCTTTGGCGCGATGTTCCTGATGCGCAAGCGTCGCCTTGTGGGCGGCGACCGGTCCGAGCATTTCCACGCGTCAGTCAGGGCGTCGGCGCGGCGCGGGGTGTTGCTGCCAGACCTGACCGACGGCGATGCCCCGACCTCGGGCGCCGCACCGCCCTGACGCGGCATCAGTCCAGAAGGATGCACGTCGTGGTGCCGGTGGCGTGCAGGCGGCCATCCTGCCGCCCCCGGATCTCGCCATGCGCCACCGCCGTTGACCGCCCGCAATGGTCAAGGATGCCCGTTACCTCGACCTCGGCACCAAAGGCCACGGGACGTATCAGGCTGATCTTGTACTCCAGCGTGGTGTACCATTTGCCCATCGGCACCGCCGTCATCACGGCACAGCCCATGGCACTGTCCAGAAGGGTGCCGTACCACCCGCCATGCACGGCACCAACCGGGTTGGCGTGTGCGGTCCCCGGCCGGCCCATGAACGTCACGCGGCCCGGGCTGACCGTTGCCAGTGCGAACCCCATGACCTGCCAGATGCCAGACGGTGCCATCTGCCCGGCCAGCATCGCGCTCATGAAATCCATCCCCGACATCGACAAGAGCGTTTCGCGCGAGGGAAAGGTTGGGGGGGCGGGCATGATGGGCCTTGGTCTGTGGGTGGCGGCATCTGGCAGCGGGCGTGCGGGAATGTCGAGGGGGGGGCTTTCGCGACTGGCTGGCGCGGGGCAGGATGGCAGGTGACCCCAACGAGGCCGAACATGCGCAACGTGACCTTCGCCGCCACCCAGTTCGCCTGTACCTGGGACCTGCCCGCCAATGCCGACCGGGCCGAGGCGCTGGTGCGGCAGGCGGCGGGGCAGGGGGCAGAGGTGATCCTGTTGCAGGAATTGTTCGCCGCCCCCTATTTCTGCATCACCGAGCGGCCCGAGTACCTGTCGCTTGCCGCCCCCGCCGAAGGCCATCCCCTGATCGCGCGGTTCGCGGCCCTTGCCCGCGAACTGGGTGTGGTGATTCCGGTCAGTTTCTTTGAGGCGGCTGGTCCTGCGTTCTTCAATTCGGTGGCGATGGTTGACGCGGGTGGCCGCGTGCTGGGCGTCTACCGCAAAAGCCACATCCCGCAGAACCCGGGGTATGAGGAGAAATTCTATTTCTCACCGGGGGATACCGGGTTCCGCGTCTGGGATACGGCGTTCGGGCGTGTGGGTGTCGGCATCTGCTGGGACCAGTGGTTTCCCGAAACCGCCCGCGCGATGGCGCTGATGGGGGCCGAGGTGATCCTGTACCCGACCGCCATCGGCTCCGAGCCGACCGACCCCGACTATGACAGTCAGCCGCACTGGACCCGCGTGATGCAGGGCCATGCGGCGGCGAACATCCTGCCGGTGGTGGCGTCGAACCGCATCGGCACCGAAACGGCCCCCGAGGGGCGGAGTGTCACGTTCTATGGATCAAGCTTTGTCGCCGGGCCTACCGGCGCGTTGTTGGCCGAGGCAGGGCGCGGGGATGCGGGGGTGATCACCGCGACCGTCGATATGGACGCCGCTGCCGACCTGCGCCGCACCTGGGGCGTGTTCCGCGACCGCAGGCCCGACCTTTACCGCAGCCTGTCCACGCTGGACGGACGCGGGTAGCGCCACCTACAGCCAGAACACCCAGACCCACAGCACCGCGAACGGGATCGGCTGGTGCAACAGATAGATCGCCAGCGTATGCCGCCCCGGCCATGCCAGCCGGTGCAGAAGCGGCGGCGCGGTGGCGGACCAGCGTTGCGCGCGGGCCACCAGCCCGGCCTGTTCCGCCAGCCGTGCCAGTGCCAGGCCGATCAGGAACGGCCCGATCCACGGAAGCAGCGGCACGAAATCGACCGCATTCGTGGGCAGGGTGTGCAGCCCCAGAAACCGCAGCCAACCCGCATCGAACATCGGACCAGCCAGCACCCCCGGCGCCACAATCGCAGCACCCGCCGCCAACAGCGTCAGACCCGCAGGCAGGCGCAGGAACGCAAGGCCGATCACGCTGCAGGCGGCGATGGAATGCAGGATGCCGAAGAACACATAGTAATCAGGCAGCGCCAGCAGCGTCACCACCGTGACCAACGCCGCCGCCCCCGCCACGCGCAGCCAACGCCGCAGGAAGGCCCCGCCCCGGAACCCGTGGCCATGCGCCAGCCACAGGCTTATCCCGGCAAACAGCATGAAACTGCTGGCCACACTGCGCGCCAGCCAGAACAGCCACCCCGACCCCGCCGTACCCGCCGGGATCAGCCCGAACATCTGCAGATCGAAGGTGAAGTGATAGACGACCATCCCCACGAGGGCCACCGTCCGCGCCAGATCAAGCGGCACCAGTCGCGCCGCCTGATCCCTGTTCATGGCCATCGGCGCGCTCTGGCTTTTCGGCCGCTGTCGGCGGCCGCTCAGCGGTGGCTCACATCGACATAGTCGCGCTGGGTCGGTCCGATGTACAACTGCCGGGGGCGGCCGATGCGCTGGGTCGGGTCGGCGATCATCTCTTTCCACTGGCTGATCCAGCCCACGGTGCGCGACAGCGCAAAGATCGGCGTGAACATCGCGGTGGGGAAACCCATCGCCTCAAGGATGATGCCGGAATAGAAATCGACGTTGGGGTACAGCTTTTTCGAGATGAAATATTCATCCTCAAGTGCGATCCGCTCCAGTTCCTTGGCAACCTGCAAGAGGGGGTTGTTGTGAACGCCCAACAGGTCCAGCACCTCGTCACAGCTTTCCTTCATCACCTTGGCGCGCGGGTCAAAGTTCTTGTACACGCGGTGCCCGAAGCCCATCAGCTTGATGCCGCTGGTCTTGTCCTTGGCCTTGGCGATGAATTCGGGGATACGGTCGACGGTGCCAATCTCGCGCAACTGTTCCAGCGCCGCCTGGTTCGCCCCGCCATGCGCGGGCCCCCAAAGGCACGCAATACCGGCCGCGATGCAGGCGAACGGGTTGGCCCCCGACGACCCCGCCAGCCGCACCGTGGACGTGGACGCGTTCTGTTCGTGATCGGCGTGCAGCATCATGATCCGGTCCAGCGCCTTGGCAAGGACGGGCGAGGCGACATAGTCCTCGGCTGGAACCGAAAAGCACATGTGCAGGAAGTTCGACGCGTAATCGAGCTTGTTCCTAGGGTACACGAACGGCTGGCCGATGGAATACTTGTAGGCCATCGCGGCAATCGTCGGCAGTTTCGCGATCAGCCGGATCGCGGCCACCTCGCGCTGCCATGGGTCATTTACGTCGGTGCTGTCATGGTAGAATGCGCTCATCGCGCCGACGACACCCACCATCGTGGCCATCGGGTGGCTGTCCCGACGGAACCCGCGAAAGAAATAGTGCATCTGTTCGTGCACCATCGTGTGGTGCGTCACCCGGTGCTGGAAATCCGCCAATTGACCGCTGGTCGGCAGCTCGCCGTACAAGAGGAGAAAACAGGTTTCCAGAAAGCTTGACTTTTCGGCAAGCTGTTCAATGGGATAGCCGCGATACAAGAGCTCTCCCTTGTCGCCGTCGATGTAGGTGATCGTCGATTCGCAGGCTGCGGTCGAGGTGAACCCGGGGTCATAGGTAAACACGTTGCCCTGCGCATAAAGCTTGCCGATGTCGATGACATCGGGGCCAAGCGTGGGCGAATGGATCGGCAGGTCGATCGCCTTGTCGCCAAAGGTCAGTTTTGCGGTCTTGGTATCAGCCATCTTGCGTCCCTCACTTAGGTTCCCGCGACCGCTGGCCTTCAGTGACCGGCGGATGGTTCAGTCTGGCGCGGGCGGAGGGGCCCCTGGTCAGCCAAAGGCATCCTCCATACGCGCAATCGTCTCGTCCTGCCCGATGACCAGCATCATGTCATAGACGCTGGGTGTCACGGTACGGCCCGCAAGAGCCGCCCGCAACGGTGCGGCCAGTTTGCCGAAACCGATCCCGGCAGCGGTGGCCGCTGCCGTAAGGACCGGTTCCAGCCCCTCTTTCGCCCACTGTGCATTTCGCAGGTGCGGCGTCAAGGATTTGAGCAGTTGCTGCCCGGCGGGGTCAAGCGCCACCTGCGCCTGCGCATCGGCCACAACCGGGCGCGTGATCAGCGCAAAGTGAGCCTTGTCAATCAGATCCGGCAGGATCTTCACGCGGTCTTTGACGTATGGCAGGGCACGCGACATTGCCTCGCGTTGTACCGGTGTCAGGGCTGGACGCTGCGCTGCGGCCAGAAACCCGTCCAGTTCATGCAGCAACGCAGCATCGTCCATCGCAGCAATGTGCTGGCCCGACAGGTTCTCAAGCTTCTTGAAATCCAGCCGGGCCGGCGCGCGCCCGATTCCCTCAAGCGCGAACCAATCTAGCACCTCGGCGTCGCCGAAAAACTCGTCATCGCCATGCGCCCAGCCCAATCGCGCCAGATAGTTGCGCATCGCCACTGCCGGATAGCCCATTGCCTGATAGTCACCCACCGCCGTCGCGCCGTGGCGTTTCGACAGCTTTTTGCCATCGGGTCCGTGGATCAGCGGAATATGCGCCCAGACCGGCACCTCCCACCCCATCGCATCATAGACCATCTGCTGGCGGGCCGCGTTGTTCAGATGGTCGTCCCCCCGGATCACATGGGTCACGCCCATGTCATGGTCATCCACCACCACGGCCAGCATGTACGTCGGTGTGCCATCCGAGCGTAACACGATCATGTCATCCAGCGTGTCGTTGCGGATCACCACGCGCCCCTGCACGGCATCGGCAATCACCGTCTCACCCTGCCGGGGCGCGCGCATGCGGATGGCAAAGGGGGCGTCGGGGTGCGCCGCAGGGTCGGCGTCGCGCCAGGGGCTGAGGAATTGCGCGAACCGGCCCCCGGCCTCGGCCGCCGCGCGGAACGAGGCGATTTCCTCTTGCGTCGAGAAACACTTGTAGGCCGTTCCTCGCGCGACCATCTGGTGCGCCACTTCGGCATGGCGGTCCTTTCCGGCAGACTGGCTGACCGCCTCGCCGTCCCAGTCCAGCCCCAGCCAGGTCAGCCCCTGCAGGATCGCCGCCGTGGCCGCAGGGGTGGATCGTTCACGGTCGGTATCCTCGATCCGCAAGAGGAACTTGCCGCCGCGTCCGCGCGCGTACAGCCAGTTGAAAAGCGCCGTCCGCCCCCCGCCAATGTGCAGATCACCCGTTGGCGAAGGGGCAAAGCGGGTCACCACGGGGCGGTCGGGCGCAGAAATCATGGGGCGGTTAACCTTTCGGAAACCATGAGGCGGTTACCAAGGCGTGTAGGCAATCACGGGGGCAGGGGCAAGGTGGCGGGCATTCTCCTCTGGCCACTGACGGCGTTGCAGCAGGCGCGGGGCACGCTGTTTCCCTGGGCGGCGGTGGCGATCGGCGCGGGTGTGGGCGTCTGGTTCCTGTTGCCGTGGGAGCCGGGGGTGCGCTTTTACGTCGGGGTCGGCACTGTGCTGGTCATGGCCTGCGCCCTGCGCGCCTTTGGCCCGGAACTGGCCGCCCCGTTGGCGGTCGCGGTGGCCTGTGCTGCGGCGGGGATGCTGGCGGCGGGGGTGCGGCTGCAGGTGCAGGCGGCACCGATGCTTGATTTCCGTTATTACGGCCCGGTCGAGGGGCGGATCGTCGGCATCGACCGGTCGCAGTCCGACGCGCTGCGCCTGACGCTGGACCGCGTGGTGATCCGTGACACCACGCCCGCCCGCACGCCTGAACGGGTGCGCGTATCGCTGCAGGGGCATCAGCCGTGGCTTGATCCCGCCCCGGGGCAGGTGGTGATCCTGACGGCGAACCTGTCAGCGCCGCAGGGCCCGGTCGAACCCGGCGATTTCGACTTTCGCAGGATGGCGTTCTTTGACCGCCTGGGTGCCATCGGCTACACCCGTACGCCGGTCCTCTTGCTGGCACCACCCGAGGAGGGTGCGCTGTACATCGACCGCCTGCGCAGCAGGCTTTCGCAGGCGATCCGTGACGCAATACCCGGCGATGCCGGGGCCTTTGCGGCGGGGGCGATGACCGGCGACCGATCAGGCATCACCCAGGCCACGGTCGAGGATCTGCGCGATTCGAACCTGGCGCATCTCTTGGCGATTTCGGGAATGAACATGGCCTTCCTCGTGGCCTTCGTGTTCGCGCTGCTGCGGACCGGATTGGCGGCGGTGCCGCCTTTGGCGTTGCGGGTGAACACCAAAAAGGTCGCGGCGGTGGTGTCGCTGGGTGTGGCGCTGTTCTACCTGCAGCTTTCGGGTTCGAACGTCGCGACCGAACGGGCGTTCATCATGGTGTCGGTGATGCTGGTCGCAATCCTTATGGACCGGCGCGCGCTAACCTTGCGGTCGGTCGCCATTGCGGGCGCACTGCTGCTGTTGTGGCAACCTGAAAGCCTGATGGAGCCGGGGTTTCAGCTGTCATTCGCCGCAACCATCGCGCTGATCGCGGGGTTTCGCGCCATCGACACCCGCGTGACGCGCGAACGCCTGCCGCGCTGGATGCTGCCGGTGTTCACCATGGTGCTGAGTTCGGTGATTGCGGGGCTCGCCACCGCCCCCTATGCGGCGGCGCATTTCGGGCGGTTCACCGATTACGGGCTGCTCGCGAACTTGCTGACGGCCCCCGCGATGGGCCTCTTGGTGATGCCGGGGGGGGCGATGGCGGCGCTGTTGGCCCCTTTCGGGCTGGCGGGTCCCGCGTTGTGGTTGATGGGGCTGGGGTCGGCGTGGATCCTTTACGTTGCAGGCTGGGTGGCGGGGCTGGACGGCTCGGTGACGGCCATCCCCGCGCCCTCGGTCTGGGTGCTGCCGGTGCTGACGCTGGGGGCGCTGTGGCTGGTGGTCGGCGCGGGCCGCGTGCGATTGCTGGGATTTGTGCCGATGCTGGTGGCGATGGGTCTGTGGGTAGGCTCGCCCCGGCCCGACCTTTTGATTGCAGGTGACGGGCGGATTGTGGGGTTGCTGGGGGCAGAAGGCCGGGCGCTGTCGGCGGCGCGCGGCGGCGGGTTTGCCGCCGAGAACTGGCTGCAGAATGACGGCGATCTTGCGACACAAGCAGAGGCCGCCGCGCGCCCCGGGTTTGACGGGCCAAAAGGCCAGCGGCGGTTCGTCATCGGTGGCGTCGCGGGGGTCGCGCTGTCAGGCAAGGCCGGGCTGGCAGCGGCCGCTGCGGCTTGTGCCAAGGGGGGGATCGTGGTCGTGGCGGGGATGGCGGAGGGCGTGGGCGGCCCCTGCGCGCTGATCGACGAGGGGTTGTTGCGCAAAACCGGGGCGTTGGCGATCTGGGTTCGGGAGGGCGGGCTGGAACTGGTCCCCGCAAGAGGTGTCACCCGCCGGTGGCAACCGCCCCCGGCCGATCCGGCGCTGCTGGCTGATCTGGAACGGCGCGCGATGGCGACACCGCAACTGGCAGGAACCTATCCGTGAGGGGTATCTGCGCGCCCCGACCCTGCCCGCTGCGATTTCATCTTGGCGCAAATACTCATCTTGCGCCGCCGATCAGAGGTGCCGCCGGTCAGTAGCTGCGGATCAGCCCGACGAGCCGGCCCTGCACGCGCACCTTGTGATCGGGCAGCACACGGGTTTCATAAGCGGGGTTTGCAGCCTCAAGCGCGATCATGCCGCCCTTGCGACGGAACCGCTTGAGCGTCGCCTCGGCCTCGTCGATCAGGGCGACCACGATATCGCCATTCTCGGCGGTGGATTGTTCGCGGATTACCACGATGTCGCCGTCGTTGATCCCCGCCTCGATCATCGAATCGCCCTGGACCTCCAGCGCAAAGTGGTCGCCCGAGCCGAGCATCGACTGCGGCACCGCGATGTTGTGCGAGACTTCGGAGATGGCAGCGATGGGCACACCGGCGGCGATACGGCCCATGACGTTGATTTCGACCGCAGCGACAGTCGTGATGGGCTGGGCGGCACGCGGAAGGGTATCGGGACGATCGCCGTCGATGACCTTGGGGGTGAACCCGCCGCGCGCATGCTTTTCAGCCATCGCATCCGGCAACTTCACGATTTCCAGCGCACGGGCGCGGTGCGCCAGACGGCGGATGAAGCCGCGTTCCTCCAGCGCCGTGATCAGCCGGTGGATGCCCGATTTGGACGCCAGATCC
>JBBQXK010000057.1:0-20176 GCA_038209775.1 Rhodobacterales bacterium
GAAAACAGATCGACTGTTCCAAAGGCCCGGGCCCGGCATATTCTTCCCGCCCCCAGGCCAGCAGACCTGCCGCCGCCACCAGCCCCACGATGAACAGCGTCAGCGCATTGGATGCAATCGCCCGCCACATCAGTTCGTCACCCGACCGGCCACCCCACCGGGCACCCGCCCCAGCACAAGGCTGGCATTCGTCCCGCCAAACCCGAACGAATTCGACAGCGCGATATCCACCTTCCGCTTCACCGCCTTGTTCGGCGCAAGGTCCAGCTTCGGCACAACGGCCGGGTTGTCCAGATTGATCGTCGGCGGTGCCACCTGATCCCGGATCGCCAGCACGCAGAAAATCGCCTCAACCGCGCCCGCTGCCCCCAGCAGATGCCCGATGGACGATTTCGTGGAACTCATCGTGGCCGCCGCCGCCGCATTGCCCAAAAGGCGTTCAACCGCGCCCAACTCGATGGTGTCGGCCATCGTGCTGGTGCCATGCGCATTGATGTAATCCACATCGGCCGGCGTAATCCCCGCCCGCTTCAAAGCCATCGCCATGCTGCGATAGCCGCCCTCGCCATCTTCGGACGGTGCCGTGATGTGGTGCGCATCGCCCGACAGGCCATAGCCCGTCACCTCGGCATAAATCTTCGCGCCGCGCGCCTTGGCGTGTTCGTACTCCTCCAACACCACGACCCCCGCCCCCTCGCCCATCACGAACCCGTCGCGGTCGGCGTCATAGGGGCGGCTGGCGCGGGCCGGATCATCGGCGCGCTTGGTGCTCAGTGCCTTGCAGGCGTTGAACCCGGCAATCCCGATTTCGGATATCGGCGATTCCGCCCCCCCCGCCACCATCACATCCGCATCCCCCCACTGGATCAGCCGTGCCGCATCGCCGATGGCATGTGCCCCGGTCGAACAGGCCGTCACCACCGCATGGTTCGGCCCCTTGAACCCGAACCGGATGCTGACCTGCCCCGAGATAAGGTTGATCAGCGCGCCGGGGATAAAGAACGGCGACACCCGGCGCGGCCCCTTTTCCTTGATAAGAACCGCCGTCTCGGCAATCGAGGTCAGCCCTCCGATCCCCGACCCGATCATCACCCCGGTACGCCAGCGTTCTTCGTCCGTCCTGGGTTCCCAGCCACTGTCCGCCACCGCCTGCACCGCCGCCGCCACACCATACAGGATGAAGTCGTCGACCTTGCGGCGGTCCTTCGGCTCCATCCAATGGTCCGGGTTGAATGTGCCGTCGGTGCCGTCGCCCATCGGAATCTCGCAGGCGTATTTCGTCACCACATTGGTGGCATCGAACCGCGTGATCGGCCCCGCCCCCGATTGCCCGGCGATCAAACGGCTCCAGGTTTCCTCGACCCCGCAGGCCAGCGGTGTGACCAGACCCAGACCCGTGACGACCACCCGACGCATAAAGACCCCCGCCCTGCGACAAACCTGCAGTGGTCTTACAGGGCAAGACAGCATTTCGCAACCGGAGCGCCCCAAGGTTGACGAACGTCACCGGCGGCGGGCGGCGGCCCTTTGCGCCATCGGGTCGATGGCAGGCGCGGCCTGATCCATGCCAAGTCTAGGAAGTTTTTTCATATTTTTATCAATGGATAAAGCGCCATAACTCATGCACCACATGAACTAACCCTGGCGCGCCACCACCCCCACAATCCCGGCCACCAACTGTGCGGCCAACAGCGCGCCCTGCCCGTCGATATCGCGATCCGGCATGAACTCCACCACGCCGACGGCGGCAATCCGCCCTTTCGCGGCAACCCCTTCGATCAGGCCCAGCACATCCCAGTATCCCAACCCCCCCGCCGTCCGCCCGATCACCGCAGGCATGATGGCGGGGTCCAGCCCGTCCACATCCAGACAGATCGCCACCCGTGCGCCCGCAGGCACCGCCGCCAGCGCCCGCCCGATCCCCTCAGCCGCCACCTCGCGCGCCGATACGAACGTCACCCCCGCCGCAAGCGCATCCGCCACGTCCTGCGGTCGGGCCGACCCGATGCCACGTTGTCCCACCTGCACGATGGGGCCAACCCCCGCCATCTCGGACGCGCGGCGCATGGTGGACGACAGGCCCCAGCGTTCACCCGCAATCTCGTCGCGCCAGTCGATATGGGCGTCGATCTGCAGGATCGCCAGCGGCCCCACCTTTGCCAGTTCGGCAAGCATCGGGATCTGCACGGAATCGTCACCGCCCAGCAGCACCGGCACCGCTCCCCTTGCCAGAACCGTCGCGATCACCGCCCCGATCCGCGCCCGGTTCCCCGCCGCATCACCGTGATCGACCGCAATATCCCCGCAATCGACCGCGACCGCGCCCTTGGGCAGCATCGGCGCACCCAAGTCGAAATCGACATGTGCCGCATTCGCCGCATCGGGTGCAGCCCCCGCCCGGATCGCCGCCGCCCCGCCCGCACAATACGACCCCACGCTGGCATAGGGCGTACAGCCGTCCACCCCCAGAATTGCCACCCCTCTGGCAACATCATCAGGGGCCACTGACGGCAAACCCATGAAGGTGTCCACCGCACCCGCCCCGAACATGTCCTGCAACTGTACCATCTGCGCCTCCACACCTCGGTCAGTCTGGCGTCAGCGGTGCCTCGATGTCCACCCCCGCGCACATGACTATCCCCCGGGCATGCGAAAAGGGGCACCCCCCGCGGGATGCCCCTTTGTCACCAACCCCCAAAGGGAATTGTCAGGCCTGCGCTTCCGAGATGAACTTGACCGCATCGCCAAAGGTCTGGATCGTCTCGGCGGCATCATCGGGGATCTCGATCCCGAACTCTTCCTCGAACGCCATCACCAGTTCCACGGTGTCCAGGCTGTCCGCACCCAGATCGTCGATGAACGAGGCGTTCTCGGTCACCTTGTCTTCCTCGACGCCCAGATGTTCGACAACGATCTTCTTCACGCGGTCGGCGATATCGCTCATGTCATTCCTCATAAGTTGCAGGCAAAAGGCCCGTCGCTGGTCGCTTGTCCCGCAGCTTCGCAGGTTCTGCGGGCCTATAGCAAGGGCCATGGCCCAAGGCAAACGCTTTCCCGCAACCCGGTCACAGCATCGCCATCCCGCCGTTCACATGCAGCGTGGCCCCGGTGACATAGGCGGCCTCGGCGCTGGCCAGATACAGCACCGCCGCCGCCACCTCGGACGCCTCGCCCATCCGGCCCGCAGGCACGCCGGACAACAGGGCCTTCTTCTGCTCTTCGGTCAGCTTGTCGGTCATCGGCGTGGCGATAAACCCCGGGGCCACGCAGTTGACGGTGATGTTGCGGCTGGCCACTTCGGCAGCCAGCGACTTCGACATGCCGATGACACCGGCCTTGGCGGCCGCGTAATTCGCCTGCCCCGGATTGCCGCCCACGGCAACAACAGACGAGATATTGACGATCCGCCCCCAGCGCGATTTCATCATGCCGCGCAAAACGCCGCGCGACAGGCGGAACGTCGCGGTCATATTCACCGCCACCACCATATCCCAGTCCGCATCCGACATCCGCAGCATCAGCCCGTCGCGGGTGATGCCTGCGTTATTCACCAGAATGTCCAGCGCCCCCATCGCCTCGGTCGCGGCCTTTGGCAGCGCCTCGACCGCTGCCGGATCGGACAGATCGCAAGGCAGCACGAACGCCCGCCCCCCCAGTTCCGCTGCCAGCGCCTCCAACGGCGCCACACGGGTGCCCGACAGCCCGACGATGGCCCCCGCCCCGTGCAGCACCCGCGCCACCTCGGCCCCGATCCCGCCTGACGCCCCTGTGACCAGCGCCGCTTTCCCCGTCAGATCGAACATCGCCGTCCCTCCCGTACTTAAAGCCCGCACGTCCCATGCCGGGCCTGCGGTTTCACCCCCCTGCTAGCGGTGGGGGTGCATTGTGAAAAGCTGGCGTTTTCGTCATGACTGCGCTTGCGCGGATAACCGGCAATCTGCCGCCTACCCCTTTGCCGCCACCACATCCTCGGGCGTTCCTACCGCGCGGGTCACGCTGTCCCTGGCGATCCGCCGGATCATCCCCGACAGCGCCTTGCCCGCGCCCAGCTCCCAGAACTCGGTCACATCCGCGCGCACCATCCACTCGACCGACTCGCGCCAGCGCACCGCCCCGGTGATCTGCGCGATCAGAAGGTCGCGGAACTTGTCGGGCTCGGTCACCGCCTCGGCCCGCACGTTCACCACCACCGGAACCTTCGGTACGCTGATGACCACCGCCGCCAGCGCGTCCGACATCACCGCCGCCGCAGGTTGCATCAGCGCACAGTGAAACGGTGCTGACACCGGCAGCAGGATGGCGCGCTTGGCCCCCTTGGCCTTGGCAATCTCCAGCGCCCGCCCGACCGCCTCCTTGTGCCCCGAGACAACCACCTGCCCCGGATCATTGTCATTCGCCGCCTGACAAACCTCACCCTGCGCGGCCTCCGCCGCGACCTCGGTCGCTTGCGCATAGTCCAGCCCCAGCAGCGCCGCCATCGCCCCCACACCCACCGGCACCGCATCCTGCATCGCCTGCCCCCGGATGCGCAGCAGACGTGCTGTGTCCGACAGCGTCAGCGCCCCCGCGGCGCACAGCGCCGAGTATTCGCCCAGCGAATGGCCCGCCACGAACGATGCCGTCTCCAGCCCCAGCCCCTCGGCCTCCAGTGCGCGCAGGGCGGCAATCGAGGTGGCCATCAGCGCCGGCTGCGCGTTCGCGGTCAGGGTCAGCGTGTCAATGTCACCCTCCCAGATCAGCGCCGACAACCGCTCGCCCAGGGCATCATCCACCTCGTCAAACACCGCGCGCGCCGCAGGATAGGCTTCGGCCAGCGCACGGCCCATGCCGATGGTCTGTGCCCCCTGCCCCGGAAAGACGAATGCGCGGCTCATCAACTTCTCCCTGTCCCAGTCCCCCAGCCGTGGTATCCCGCCCTCACGCATCACGCAATCGCACAGCGCCTGTGCAGCCGAGGCCGGCCGCGAACCCGTTTCCCCCGGCGCGATCCTGCGCTACCTCTAAGACGAACCCCGCGCGCGGAGACCGCCCTTGCCCCTTGCCAACACGCCCACCCGTTTCGGCCCCGTTGCCCGCGGCCTGCACTGGCTGACCGCCCTGATGATCCTGACCGCCATCCCGCTTGGCTTTTATGCCCAAAGCCTGCCCTATGACACCTCAGCGGCACTTGCCGCCAAGGCGCAGGTGTTCTCGCTGCACAAGACACTGGGGGTGGCTACCTTCTTCGTGGCCCTCGCCCGCATCCTCTGGGCACTGACCCAACCCCGCCCCGTGCCCCTTCACCCCGAGCGCCGGGTCGAGGTGGCGTTGGGCGATGTGGTCCACTGGATGCTCTACATCTCGCTTCTGGCGGTGCCCCTGTCGGGCTGGACCTACCACGCGGCCACTGCAGGCTATGCGCCGATCCTCTGGCCCTTCGGCCAGAACCTGCCGCTGGTGCCCAAATCCGCGACGGTCGAGGCTGTGGCGTCCACCATGCACTGGCTTTTCACCAAACTCCTGATCGCGTCGATCCTTCTGCACATCGCGGGGGCGCTGAAACACCACCTCATCGACCGCGACGCCACCCTGCGGCGGATGATCTCGGGCACCGATGCCCCCGACATCCCCCACCCGCCCCGCCACGGTGCAGCACCCTTTCTGGCCGCGCTGGTGCTTTACATGGCGGGCGCAGGCCTTGCCGTTGCCCTCAGCGCCCCCGACAGCGCCCCGGTTGCGACAGCCACCCCCGCCAATACAGGCGGCAACTGGCAGGTGACCGAAGGCACGCTGTCCTTCGGCATCCGCCAGATGGGCGCAGACCTCACCGGCCAATTCGCCACCTGGTCCGCCGATATCACCTTTGATGAGGCATCAGGCACCGGCAGCGTCACCGTCACCATCGACACCACCAGCCTGACCCTGGGGTCGGTGACCATGCAGGCCAAAGACGCTGAATTCTTTGACGTGGCCGCCTATCCCACCGCGACCTTCACCGCCGCAATCCGCCCGGACGGTACCAGCTATCTCGCCGAAGGCACCCTTACGCTACGCGGTCAGACACAGCCCCTGACCCTGCCGTTCACACTTGCCCTTGATGGTGACACCGCGAAAATGGAAGCGACCACCCCGATTGACCGCCGCACCTTTGGTCTTGGTCCAAAGTATCCCGACGAGGCGACCGTTGGTTTCAACGCCGCCGTCACCGTCGCGCTGACTGCAAAACGCCAACCCTGACAGATCATGCCGTGCCCTGCGTCCGCGCGCGCTGCATGGCCTGGCCGGAATGTCGGACTAAACCGATGCCGCCGCCTTGCCGGGCCAGGTCGCATAAAAGTTCTGCCCCATAACGCCCCCGAACGCCTGTTCGATCCCGGTTGCCGCGACCCGGTCGTACAGCGCCTGATTGAACGGTCGCCCCCAAGCGCCGCCACCGATCATGTTGCCGTCCTTGAACAGCGAATAGGAATTATGGCCGAAGTTGAACTCCGGTACCTCGCTCACACGGCGGATCATCAGCGTGCCTGCGGCCAAAGCCTCCTGAAACCCCGGCTGGCCGGACAGACTTTCGCGGATGAACGGGGCCACCAAGTCGTCAAAGGCCGCCTTGTCCAGTTCATACTCTGGCGTCAGGACCGCCGCATCGGCCCCGAGCGCGGCCAGCCTTTGGGCATCCTCGGGGGGAAAGCGGTCCAGCGCCTGCGGCACTGCGTCCACCAGCGCCTCGGTCTGCGCGTCAATCGCAAGGCCCAGCTTTGCCGCGGTTGCATAGGACATGTGGAACTGATCCAGCGCCTGCGCGTAGACGTTCCTCTGCCCGATGCGGATGGCGTTGTCCTGTCTCAGGTCGCGGTCGGCCAATGCGTCGACCTTGGCAGGCGGTCGTGTGGCGCCGGTCGCCGTACTGGTCGCCCCACCACCCGGATCGTCGCGCAACAGTTTCAGCGCAATGGCGGATGACGACAGTGTCGTTGACGACGATACCTGCATGACCGGCTCCAGACTGCGTTCATTGCAGTCTGGAGCCAGATCATTGCCAATCCGTTGACCGTTGTAAGGATCAGCAGTTTGTCATGCGGTCAAAGTTACTCGGCCTTCATCGCCTCGACCGACAGTTGCACAGTCACGTTATCGCTCACAAAGGGTGCGAACTGGCCCAGCCCGTAGTCCGACCGCACCAGCGTGGTGGTGGCCGAGAACCCTGCCCAGGGTTTGCCCGCCATCGGATGATCGCCCATCGCGTTCATCACGGCGTCCAGCACCACCGGTTTGGTCACCCCGTTCAGCGTCAGATCACCGGTGATCTTTGCAGTCTTGTCGCCCGTCACCTCGATGGCGGTCGAGGTGAAGGTGACCATCTCGTCATCCGCCGCACCAAAGAAATCGGGCGACATGAAGTGGTCAAAGCGTTCCTGCCAGCCGGTCAGCATCGTCTTCACCGGGAACGACACTGTGACCGACGACGCGGCAGGGTCGGCGGCGTCCAGCATGATCTCACCGGCAAAGCCCGAGAACATCCCATAGCCGGTGGAAAAGCCGAGGTGGTCATAGCTGAACACGATCTGGCTATGGCTGGAATCCAGCACATACTTTTCAGTGGCGGCCAGCGCGGGCAAAGCCAGCAGGGCTGCAAAGGCGGTCAGCGAAGCGAGACGGATCATGGGTTTATCCTGTACAGGGGCGCGAGGTGCTGCGATCAGTCCAGGTTATGGGCGGTTGCAGCATTTGCGCAATCCGGCACGCCCGAACAGCCGCTGTTCACCACCGAACACTCACATTCCCGCCAGCGCGATGCCCGCCTTGCATAACCCGCCGATCCCGCTATAAGCCGCGCACCTTGTCGCATTCCCATGAACCGGCGCAGCCTCTCGTGGACGGGCCGCGGCAAGGATTTCGCCCGTCCTATGAAATGCGCCCTGAAAACCGGAGTACGCATGCCGCTTTACGAGCATGTCTTCATTGCGCGCCAGGATCTGTCCAGCACGCAGGCCGAGGGCCTTGTCGAACACTTCTCCACAGTCCTGACCGACAATGGCGGCGCCATCGTTGACAAGGAATACTGGGGCGTCAAGACGATGGCCTACAAGATCAACAAGAACCGCAAGGGGCACTATGCATTCCTGAAAACCAACGCCCCTTCGGCGGCGGTGCAGGAAATGGAACGCCTGATGCGCCTGCACGACGACGTGATGCGCGTGCTGACGATCAAGGTCGACGCCCATGGCGAAGGCCCGTCGATCCAGATGCAGAAGCGTGACGATCGCGACGGCGAACGTGGCGATCGCGGCGACCGTGGCCCGCGTCCCGACCGTCCCAGCTTTGGCGGGGATCGTGGTGGGGATCGCGGCGGCTTCGGCGGCGGCGACCGGCGTCGTTGAAACGGTTCAGGAAAGGATCATAAACCATGGCTACCAAACCGTTTTTCCGCCGTCGCAAGGTCTGCCCGTTCTCGGGCGACAATGCACCGGCCATCGACTACAAGGACACGCGTCTGTTGATGCGGTACATCTCGGAACGCGGCAAGATCGTGCCGGCCCGGATCACCGCCGTGTCGTCCATCAAGCAGCGCGCACTGGCAACGGCGATCAAACGCGCCCGTTTCCTTGCTCTGCTGCCCTATGCCGTGAAGTGAGGGGGACCAACCGATGCAAGTGATTCTCCTGCAGCGCGTGGCCAAACTGGGCCAGATGGGTGAAGTCGTGACCGTCAAGGACGGCTACGCCCGCAACTTCCTCTTGCCGCAAGGCAAGGCGCTTCGCGCCACCGATGGCAACATCAAGACCTTCGAGCACCGCAAGGCACAGCTTGAGGCGACCAACTTGGAAACCCGCAAAGAGGCCGAACAGGTCAGCACCAAACTGGACGGTCAGACCTTTGTGGTCATCCGTTCGGCGTCGGATGCGGGTGCGCTTTATGGTTCCGTCACCACCCGTGACGCAGCAGAGGCGGCTACCGAGGCCGGGTTCACCGTGAACCGCAGCCAGATCGTGCTTGACCGCCCGATCAAGGACCTGGGCATGCACACTGTGTCTGCCGTGCTGCACCCCGAAGTGACGGTCAAGTTCCGCCTGAACATCGCCCGTTCGGTCGAAGAGGCCACGTTGCAAGCGTCGGGCAAGTCGATCCAGGAACTGGCCGCCGAGGCCGAAGCCGCGGCTGAGTTCGAGATTGCCGAACTGTTCGACGACATCGGCAGTGCGGCCAACGAAGACGCCTGACCGGCATCACAAACAGGAAAAAGCCGCGCAGAGGCAACTCTGCGCGGCTTTTTCATGTGGTCACCGGTGGCAGGCGTCGGTCATGCCGGACATTTCCGGAACGGCGAGCGCCGAAAGTCCGGGATCAGAGTTCGTCCAGCGCCTCGACGGCCTTTTGCAGGTCTTCCTTCGACACGGTTTTCTCGGTCACCTTGGCCGCTGCCACGATGTGATCGACCACCTTGTCCTCGAACAAAGGCGCGCGCAGTTGCTGTTGCATCTGCGGGTTCTTCTGTACGAATTCGAAGAACGCGCGTTCCTGCCCCGGATACTGGCGGGCGGCCTGCAAGACCGCCTGCGTCATCTCGGCGTCGGTCACGCTGATCTCGGCCTTGCGGCCAACCTCGGCCAGCAAGAGGCCCAGACGCACCCGGCGGATCGCAAGGCTCTTGTGTTCGTCGGTGGGATCGACGGCACCGTGGTTGTGGTCGTGAACCTCGGGGTTATCCTCGTGCCACAACTGGTGCGCGATCTGTGCGGCCTCGGCCTCGACCAGTTTGGCGGGCAGATCGAACTTCACCTGCGCATCCAACTGGTCCAGCAGCGACCGCTTCATCACCGCGCGCGCGGCACCCTTGTATTCATTGGCCAGCCGCCCCGCGATCTGTTCGCGCAGCGCCGCCAGATCGGCGGCACCGTATTTCTTGGCCAGCTCGTCATCAACCTCGGCGGGCTTGGCACCCTTGACCGCCTTCACCGTACAGGCAAAAACCGCAGCCTTGCCCGCAAGGGTAGCGGCACCATAGCTTTCGGGGAAGGTCACGTTGACGGTGACGTCATCGCCCGCCTTGGCCCCCACAAGCTGTCCCTCAAAGCCCGGGATGAACGAGTTCGACCCCAGCACCAGCGGGTAATCCTCCGCCGTGCCGCCCTCGAACGCCTCACCGTCGACGGAACCCTTGAAGTCGATAACCACCTGATCGCCGTCCTTGGCCTTGGACCCCTTCTTGCGGTCCTCATAGGCCTTGGCGCTGTCGGCAAGGTTCGCAAGCGCCTCGTCCACGGCCTTTTCGTCAGCCGCGACAATCAGTTTGTCCAGCGCAAGGACAGCGGTATCAACCTCAGGGATCGCGGGCAGAGCCTCGTACGACATCTCGACGATAACGTCCTGACCTTCGGCCCATGCATCTCCGCCGACCATCTTGATCTCGGGCTGCAGCGCCGGGCGGTCGCCCGTCGTGTCGAAATGCGACTTCATCGCGGCGTCGATCGCCTCTTGCATCGCATCGCCCAGGATGCGGGGCCCGAACTGCTTGCGCAGCATCGCCATCGGGACCTTGCCCTTGCGAAAGCCCTTCATCTCGACCTCGGGCTGCGCCTCGATCAGTTTCGCCTGGACCTTGGTGTCCAGTTCCGCCGCCGTCACGGTGATCGTATAGCCGCGCTTGAGGCCTTCGTTCAGGGTCTGGGTGACCTGCATCATTCGTCCTTTTCGTCCGTTCGCCCAGTCCTGCGCGTACGGGCGCAGGCCGGGATGCAAAGCAAAGTCCCCCGGGGATCGCGTCCCGGGAGCAGGGAAAATCTGGCGCGTTCTAGCAAAGGTTCCGGGCCGATGCGAGGGGGAAAGTACAGCGGTCGTGGTGCGGGTGAAGGGACTTGAACCCCCACGCCTTGCGGCGCTGGAACCTAAATCCAGTGCGTCTGCCAGTTCCGCCACACCCGCACGGCCCTGTGATAGCAAAGCCCGGTCCCGCACGCGAGGGGGGGCTGCCGCAATTTTGCCCCGACCTTAACCTTTTGTTGCGACATTCGCAGGCCAAATGATGGCGTAACAACGGACCACGACGCGAAGGGATCAGATGATGCAGGATGCAAACACCGGACTGGTCGAAGGCAGCACCGTGATGACGATGACCGGCGTACGGCCTGTGCAGTCCCTGCGCCCGGGCGACCGCATCATCACCCGCGCCGGGGTTCAGGTGCTGCGCCAGATCGACGAGCGTCGCGAACACCTTGCGCGCGTTGTGCGCATCTCGGCCAGCGCGCTTGGCAACGAGCGCCCGGATGAGGATATCGTGGTGGCTGCCGACCAGCCCATTCTGGTGCGCGACTGGCGGGCACAGGCACTGGCCAATGCGCCTGTCGCGATGATCCCCGCAGGCCGTCTGGCCGATGGCGAATACATCCGCGCCGAGGCGCGGCGCGATATCCGTGTGTACCGGCTTGGGTTCGATGCGCCTGCGGTGATCTATGCCCAGGGGCTGGAGTTCGCATGCGAGGCTGTGGCTGTTCCGGCCTGACCGCAGCCCTGTCGGAACAGAGCCGGGGCGCTGCCCCGGACCCCGGGATATTTGGTCAAAGGCGAAATCGCAGGGGCAAAAGTCCTAGCGCTGCGATGTGGCCCAGTCCGGGTTGACCCAGGGTTCGGCGTTCGAGGGGGCCAGCGGGGCGCGGCCAAGGATATGGTCGGCGGCCTTTTCCCCCACCATGATCGAGGGCGCGTTCAGGTTGCCGTTGGTCACGCGCGGAAAGACCGAACTGTCAGCCAGACGCAGGCCATCCACGCCGATCACCCGGCATTCCGGGTCAACCACCGCCATCGGATCGTTCCTGCGCCCCATCCGGGCCGTGCCGCAGGGGTGATAGGCGCTTTCGGCATGGTCGCGGATGAAGGCGTCAATCTGGGCTTCGGTCTGCGCCGCCGCCCCCGGCTGGATCTCGTGGTGGACATGCGGGGCCATCGCGGCCTGGGCGAATATCTCGCGCGTGAGCCGGATGCAGGCGCGGAACTCGGTCCAGTCGTCGGGGTGGCTCATGTAGTTGAAGCGGATCAGCGGGGCTGCCTCGGGGTCGGGCGACTGCAGGGTGACGGTGCCGCGCGATTTCGACCGCATCGGGCCGACATGCGCCTGAAAGCCGTGCCCCTCGGGCACCGACCGGCCATCATACCGCACGGCGATGGGCAGAAAGTGAAACTGGATGTCGGGATAATCGATGCCCTTGTCCGACCGGATGAACCCGCAAGCCTCAAACTGGTTCGATGTGCCCAGGCCCCGGCGCAGGAACAGCCACTGCGCCCCGATCATGGCTTTGCCCAAGAGGTTCCAGTGCTTGTACAGCGTGATCGGCTGGCGGGCCGCGAACTGCATGTAGACCTCAAGATGGTCCTGCAGGTTCGCCCCGACACCGGGGCGGTCCGCAACGACCGCGATGCCGTGGTGCGCCAGATCAGCCGCAGGCCCTATCCCTGACAGCAACAGCAGCTTTGGCGAGTTGAGCGATGACGCGGCAATGATCACCTCGCGGCCCGCCGGAATCATCTCGATCCGGCCGCCGCGCCGCACCTCGACGCCAGTGGCACGGCCCGCCTCGATCACCACGCGGCGGGCCAGCGCGCGCACCACCTTGACCCGGCCCCCGGCCATCGCCGGGCGCAGATAGGCGTTGGCGGCAGACCAGCGCCGACCCTTCCAGATCGTGGCCTCCATCGGGCCAAAGCCCTCCTGACTGGCGCCGTTGTAGTCGGGGGTGACGGGGTATCCTGCCTGACGTCCCGCCTCGATAAAGGCCGAAAACAGCGGGTTGCTGCGGGGGCCCCGGGTGATGTGCAAGGGGCCGCCATCACCGCGCCAAGCCGGATCGCCGCCGTCTGCGCCCCCGTGCCAATGCTCCATCCGCCGGAAATACGGCAGCACATCGGCAAAGCCCCAGCCGGTGGCACCCGTCTCGGCCCAATGGTCAAAGTCACGCGCGTGGCCCCGGACATAGACCATCCCGTTGATCGAGGATGATCCGCCCAGCACCTTGCCGCGCGGCACCACCAGCTTTCGCCCCCCAAGCTGTGCTTCGGGTTCGGTTTTCAGACCCCAGTCGTAAAGGCTCATGTTCATCGGATAAGACAACGCGGCCGGCATCTGGATGAACGGCCCCGCATCGGTGCCGCCATGCTCGATGACCGTCACCGTCCGACCCGCCTCGGCCAGCCGGTAGGCCATGGCACACCCGGCACTTCCCGCGCCCACGATCACATAGTCAGCCGTCACCTGTGCCCCACCAATTCCGTCAGGCCCGCACAACCGCAAGCTGTGCCGCCAGATAATCCTGCAGTGTCGCCACCGCCGCCGCCGCATCCGGCGCCCCTTCCCTGAGCACTTCGCGCAGGTACACGCCGTCGATCATCGCACCCAACCCGTCGGCCAGTGCCTCGGCCCGCGCACCCACCAGCGGGCGCAGGTTTGCCCGCAGGTTCGACCGCAGCCGCCCTTGGTACACGGCCAGAAGACGCCTGGCCCCGGGCGTGCCCTGTGCCAGCACCCAGAAGTTCAGCCAGGCCCCCACCACCTCACGGCGGAAGTTCGAGCGGCCGAACGATGCCGCGAGAATCGCCTGCAACCGCGCTTCGGGGCCCTGTGCCACCGCCAGCGCACCGCGCACCTCGGCTCCGTACAGCGTCAGGACATGGCGCATGGCGGCCAGAAACATTGCCTCTTTCCCGCCGAAATAGTGATGTGCCAGCGCCGTAGACATGCCGGCCCGCCGGGCAATCTGGCCCACGGTCACATCAAGGCTGCCCGCCTGCCCGATCTCGATGATCGTGGCTTTGACGAGGGCGGCCTTTCGGATAGGCTCCATCCCTAACTTCGGCATCCCGGTGCGGCCCCATGAGAAAACGCTTGCCAAACCGAATAAGCGTGAAGTTTATTGACTCGTCAATCAACAAAAAAACAGGGAGCCCCTGATGACCCTTCGTTCCGCCTTGCTTGCCACCGCGACCGTGTTTGCCTTTGTGGGCAGCGCCCATGCCGAAGGCTGTGACAAGGTGATCTTCTCCGATGTCGGCTGGACCGACATCACCGCCACCACCGCCGCCACCAGCCTGATCCTGACGGCACTGGGGTACGAGACGGAGACCAAGCTGTTGTCGGTGCCGGTTACCTATACCGGCCTTGCCCAGGGCGACATCGACATCTTCCTTGGCAACTGGATGCCGACGATGGAGGCCGACCTTGCCCCCTACCGTGACGCCAAGACGGTCGACACAGTGCGCACCAACCTTGAAGGGGCCAAGTACACGCTGGCCACGAACGAGGCGGGGGCGGCCCTTGGCATCAAGGATTTTGCCGACATCGTGGCGCACAAGGACGCGCTGGAAGGCAAGATCTATGGCATCGAGCCGGGCAATGACGGCAACCGCCTGATCCTGTCGATGATCGAGGCCAAGGCGTTCGGTCTGGACGGGTTCGAGGTGGTCGAATCCTCGGAACAGGGGATGCTGGCCGAAGTGGCCCGTGCCGGGGCCGACGCGCCGATCATCTTTCTGGGGTGGGAACCCCACCCGATGAACGCCAATTTCAAGATGACCTACCTGACCGGGGGCGATGATTTCTTTGGTCCGAATCTGGGCGGTGCCGTGGTCGATACCAACACGCGTGCAGGCTATGTCGCGGAATGCCCGAATACCGGCAAGCTGTTGCAAAACCTGTCGTTCACCCTGGTCATGGAGAACGAGATCATGGGTGCGATCCTGAACGACGGCGCCGATCCGGGTGAGGCCGCCAAGGTCTGGCTTGCGGCGAACCCCGCCGCATGGGAGCCTTGGCTTGAGGGTGTGACGACCAAGGACGGCGGCGACGCCAAGGCGGCGGTGACCGCAGCACTGCAGTAACCACATGGTGGCCCCGCGCAGGCGGGGCCAATTCCAACAGCGAGGGCGGCATGGACTGGCTTTTCGATCCCGACGCCTTCATCAAATGGATGAGCGGCAGCGACCTGAAGATACCCGTAGGCCGCACGGCCAAGTCGGTGTTTGACTGGATGAACGCCAATCTAGGCGGCCTGTTCGATGCCATATCGGTGGTGCTGGAGGGGATGATCGACGGCATCCTGTGGCTGTTGCAGACGCCGCATCCGTTCGTGATCATCGGCATTTTCCTGGCGATCACCTGGTATCTGCAGCGGTCCTGGAAGATGTGCCTGTTCGTGGTGGTGGGGTTCCTGTTCATCCTGAACCAGGGCTACTGGAAAAACACCACCGAAAGCCTGACGCTGGTCCTGTCGGCCTGTGTGGTGTGCATGGGCCTTGGCGTGCCCATTGGCATCGCGGCGGCGCACCGCCCGCGCCTGTACCGCGCCATGGTGCCGGTCCTAGACCTGATGCAGACGTTGCCGACCTTTGTCTACCTGATCCCGGCCATCGTGTTCTTCGGCATCGGCATGGTGCCCGGGCTGATTGCCACGGTGATCTTCGTGCTGCCGGCCCCGATCCGGCTGACACATCTTGGGGTATCGACCGCGCCGACCGCCCTTCTGGAGGCCGCGACGGCCTTTGGCGCCACGCCGAAACAGCGGCTGTGGAAGGTGGAACTGCCTTATGCGTTCCCGCAGATCATGGCGGGGCTGAACCAGACCATCATGCTGTCGCTGTCGATGGTGGTCATTGCGGCCCTTGTGGGGGCCAACGGGCTGGGGGTGCCGGTGGTGCGGGCCTTGAACAGCGTCAACACCTCGCTGGGGTTTGAGTCGGGGTTCATCATCGTGGTGGTGGCGATCCTTCTGGACAGGATGCTGCGGGTGGAACGCAAATGAACACGCCCCTCAATGCCGTGGAATTCGACAAGGTCAACATCGTCTTTGGCGACAACACCGCCGCCGCCCTGCCGATGATGGATGCAGGCCGCGACCGATCCGAAATCCAGAACGCCACGAAACAGGTGCTGGGCGTGCATGATTGCAGCCTGTCGGTGGGCAACGGCGAAATTCTGGTGCTGATGGGGCTGTCCGGTTCGGGCAAATCTACACTTTTGCGCGCGGTGAACGGGCTGAACCCTGTCTGCCGGGGCGAGGTGCGGGTGCTGGACGGTGACCGCATGACCTCGGTCACCCATGCCGATGCGGCCACGCTGCGCCGGTTGCGCCTGTCGACGATTGCCATGGTGTTCCAGGCCTTTGGCCTGCTGCCATGGCGCACGGTGCGTGACAATGTGGGGCTGGGGCTGGAACTGGCGGGGCAGACGCCGGAACAGCGAAAGGCCAAGGTGGATGAGCAACTGGCGCTGGTGAACCTGTCGCAATGGGCTGACCGCCGGGTGGGTGAGTTGTCGGGCGGCATGCAGCAGCGCGTGGGCCTTGCCCGCGCCTTTGTGACCGACGCGCCGATCCTTCTGATGGATGAGCCTTTCTCGGCGCTGGACCCCCTCATCCGGTCACGGCTGCAGGACGAGCTTCTGGACCTTCAGGCCAAACTGAAACGCACCATCATCTTTGTCAGCCATGATCTGGACGAGGCGTTCAAGCTTGGCAACCGCATCGCGCTGATGGAGGGCGGGCGCATCGTGCAATGCGGCACCGCGCGCGAAATCATCGCCAACCCGGTCAGCGACTATGTCGCCGATTTCGTGGCGCATATGAACCCGCTTGGCGTGCTGACCGCACGTGATGTCATGGAAAAGGGCGAGGCCACCGCACATTCGCGCCCACTGCCCGCCGACATGCCGGTCAGGGACATCATGGCGCTGATGTCACAGGGCATCACCGACATGGTGGTGCAGGAGAACGGGCGCAATCTGGGGATGATCGGCACGGCCGGGCTGATGGCGCGGCTGATCAACCCGCGCGGGCGTCAGGGCTGACGCATCATGACGACGTTGCTTGCGTCTGACGGGTCGGACAGGACCATCCGGTCCAGCGTGGCGTCAATGACGGGATAGCAGGTGATCGCCCCGGGATCGCCGCCCAGAAGTGCCAGCGTAATGACGGTGCCGCCCACCGCAACCCCGTCGCCACAATCGGCGCCAAGCTGCAACAGCGACACCGACTGCAACTGCCCCTCCAATGACACCGACCATTCCGAGCCGTCGATCTGCACAATCCCGGGGCCACTGCCAAAGGTCCACGCCCCCTGCATCAGCGCCCGCAGGCGGGCATCGGGGTCGCGCCCTGCGGTCAGGTCCGACACCGCCACCACTGCCGTGATGTCGCCCATCTCGATGATATCGCCCGACATCTGGATCGGGGCATTCACCGGAAGCAGGGTCAGCATCCGGTAAAGGTCTGGCGGCGTCGGGCCGGTGACATCGACCAGCCAGCGCCAGCCCTGGCCATTGACCACGCAAAACTCGCCGTCCTCCTGCGAAATGCAGCCCTGCATCAGGCCCTGTATCGCAAACGGCTCACCATGCGTGCCGGGCGCAAAGGCGGGCTCGGCGATGGCCGGGAAAGGCAGGACAAGGCACAGGGCGGCGGAACGGATCAACATGGGGGGCAGACCTCGCGGCGGGCTTTCCATGGTCAAACTAAGGGGGGTGCGCGCGGCTGTGAAGGTGGTATCGCGCGCACCCTGCCTGCCCCACCCCGGACCACAGGCACGGCACAGATGGTGCCGCCTTGGCCCGGGTCGGGGCAGGTCATCCCTCGATCAGGTCAATGTCCTCATCCTTGCCCCGACCGGCGGCCTTGGGTGCGGCTTTGCGGGCCGCGGGTTTCTTGGCGGTGGCTTTGGCGGCCGCAGTCTTGGGTTTGGCGGCGGCCTTCTTGGCCGGGGCCTTGGCCGCCTTGGGTGCCGCCGCTTTCGCGGCCTTGGGCTTGGCCCGCCCCTTGGCCCCGCCCTTGCCCGCCTTTTCAGCGATCAGGCCCAGCGCCTCGTCCAGCGTCACCGTCTCGGGCGCCAGCTCCTTGGGCAGGGTGGCGTTGACCTTGGCCCATTTCACATAGGGGCCGAACTTGCCCGGCATCACCACGACCAACCCGCCATCGGGATGTTCGCCCAACTCACGCAACGGCCCCGCCGTGGCCGTCCGCCCCGGCCCGCGCAGCGCCTTTTGCGCCAGAACCTCGATGGCGCGGTTCATGCCGATGGTGAACACCTCTTCCACATCGGTGATGTTGGCATAGGTCGGGCCGTACTTGATGTAGGGGCCAAAGCGCCCGATTGACGCCTCGACCACGCCCCCGTCGGGGTGCTGGCCCACGATGCGCGGCAGATCGAGCAGCATCAGCGCCCGTTCCAGCGTCAGCGTGTCGGGCGACCAGCCCTTGGGCAAGCTGGCGCGCGGCGGCTTCGGGGCCTCTGCCGTGGCCTCGCCCTTCTGCACATAAGGGCCGAAACGCCCGGCCTTCAGCGATACCGGCACACCGTCACTGTCCTGCCCCAAGAGCCGCTCAGACGCCGCCGCCTCTTCGCCGCCGATGATCGAGATCGGGCGGGTGTAGCGGCAGTCGGGATAGTTGCCGCAGCCGATGAACGCGCCACCCGACCGTGCCGTCTTCAGGTGCAGACGGCCCATGCCGCAGGTCGGGCAGACACGGGGGTTTGATCCATCGGCACGGGCGGGGTAAAGGTGGGGTGCCAGGAATTCGTCAATTTTCTCAAGCACCTCACTGATCCGAAGATCAGCCGTTTCCGCCACGGCCGCCGAGAAATCGCGCCAGAACCGGGCCAGAACGTCCTTGTAGTTCAGCGTGCCCGCCGACACATCATCAAGCTGGCCCTCAAGATCGGCGGTGAAATCGTATTCCACATAGCGGCGGAAGTAGTTGGTCAGGAACGCGGTGACGAGGCGGCCCTTGTCCTCGGGGATCAGGCGGTTCTTGTCCTTGCGGACATATTCGCGGTCCTGAATCGTGGTGACGATCGACGCATAGGTCGACGGCCGGCCGATCCCCAACTCCTCCATCCGCTTGACCAGCGTGGCCTCGGTATAGCGGGGGGGGGCTTGGGTGAAATGCTGGTCAGGCGTTACGGTGCGCTTGATCGCAGGTTCGCCCTGCATGATCTGCGGCAGGCGGCCCTCGTCATCTTCTTCCTCGTCGCGGCCCTCGTCATAGACCTTGAGGAAGCCTTCGAACAGCACCACTTGCCCGTTGGCCCGCAGGATCACCTGCCCGTCGCGGCTGGTCAGATCGACGACGGTGCGTTCCAGCCGCGCCTCGGCCATCTGGCTGGCGATGGTGCGTTTCCAGATCATGTCGTACAACTTGCGTTGGTCGGCGTCGGTCAGTCGCAATTTCTCGGTCGATGCCGCCATGTCGGTCGGGCGGATGCATTCGTGCGCCTCTTGCGCGTTCTTGGCCTTGTTCTTGTACATGCGCGGGGATTTCGGCAGGTATGCCTCGCCAAAGCGGTCGCGGATCGCGTCGCGGGCGGCCATCACCGCCTCGGGGGCCATGTCGATGCCGTCGGTGCGCATGTAGGTGATATGCCCGGCCTCATACAGGCGCTGTGCGGCGTTCATGCAGGGTTTGGCGCCCATGCCGAACTTGCGGCTGGCCTCCTGCTGCAGGGTCGAGGTCATGAAGGGCGCGTGCGGATTGCGGGTGGCGGGTTTCGATTCCACCGCCAGCACCGTCAGATCGCGCGAATTGACGGCCTGCACCGCCAGTTCGGCGGCCTCTGCCGTCGGGATGTCGAACTTGTCCAGCCGCTTGCCACCCAGCGACACAAGGCGCGCCACGAACTGATGCCCGCGCGGGGTTTCAAGCGCGGCGCTGACGGTCCAGAATTCCTGCGCGCGGAATGCCTCGATCTCCATCTCGCGCTCGACGATCAGGCGCAGGCAGACCGACTGCACCCGGCCCGCCGATTTGGCCCCCGGGAGTTTCCGCCACAGGACCGGCGACAGGGTGAAGCCCACAAGGTAATCCAGCGCGCGGCGGGCAAGATAGGCCTCAACCAGCGGGCCGTCCACCTGACGCGGGGCGGCCATGGCGGCGGTGACGGCGGATTTGGTGATGGCGTTGAAGGTGACGCGGCTGACCTTCTTGCCCTTCTTGAGGCTGGAGGCCAGCGCCTCTTGCAGGTGCCACGAGATCGCCTCGCCCTCACGGTCGGGGTCGGTGGCGAGGATCAGCTCGTCATCGGTTTTCAGCGCGTCGGCAATCGCCTTGACGTGCTTTTTCGATTCGGCCGCGACCTCCCATGTCATCGCGAACCCATCGTCGGGGTTGACCGAGCCATCCTTGGCCGGCAGGTCGCGAACATGGCCGAAGGACGCGAGAACGGTATA
>JBBQXK010000058.1:0-20133 GCA_038209775.1 Rhodobacterales bacterium
GGGCGGGGGGGGGGTTGTCACGCGGTGAGGGTGGGTTGCGGGGTTTGGGGCGGCTGGAGCGGGGGTTTCACACCCCCGCACCCCCGTGGGATATTTGGTCAAGGTGAATGGGGGAAGGGGCCGACAGGCGGGCGAGTTCGAGGGCCTGATGCAGGGTGTCGGGGTCGCCGATGTGGTTGGCGAGGATGAGGACAAGGCGGGCGTTCAGGGCGTGGCTGTCGGGGTCGGAAAGGCCGTGGTGGGTTTTCAGGAGGCGGCCGTAGAAGCCGTCGGGGTCGGGCAGGTTCGGGGTGGTGGTCAGGGGCATGGGGTGCCTTTCCACATCGCGGCAAGGGATGCCTGCAGGGTGTCATTGCTGGCGTGGGTCCAGCGGGCGTGGATCACCTGATCGGGGCGGATGAGGTAGAAGGCATGGGGGGCTGCGCCGAGGTAGCGGGCGCGCAGGGTGTTGGTGAGGGCGGGGGTGAGGGTGGGGATGCCGATGTCGGGGGCGGGTTGGCCTAGGGCGAGGAGAAGGGGGGTGTGGCCGAGGGCGTCGCTGAGCCAATCCGGCCCCAAGGGTGCGTCGGGGGCGACGGACCCGGGGCAGGATGCGGCGGGCAGGCCCGGGGCGTCGGCGCCGCAGGCAGGATAGGTGCAGGGGCGCGACAGGCGGCCCGAGTTGACCAACGGGCGGGCAAAGGGGGCGTGGGCGGCGAGGGCGAGGACCTGATCGCGGAACAGCCGTTCGATCCCCGGGGCGGGCGACATGAAGCGGGTGGCGCGGGCGGAGTTCTGGATGTTTTCATCCGCACCGTGCTGGCGTTCGCGGTCGTAGGCACCGAGTGCCGTCGCGGGGGCGCGGCCCTGCACCACGGCGGCGAGACGCCAGCCCAGGGCATCCACGTCCTGCAACCCGCCGTTGCCGCCCCGGGCACCGAAGGGGCTGACGACATGCGCGCTGTCGCCCGCAAAGATCACCGCGCCCTCGACAAAGCGGCGCAGACGGCGACACTGGAAGGTGTAGACCGACACCCAATCGAGCCGGAAGTCATCGTGGCCGACGACGCGGGCGATGCGGGGGATCACGCGGTCGGGGTGCTTTTCAGCCTCGGGGTCAGCGTCCCAGCCTAGCTGCAGGTCGATGCGGTAGATGTTGTCGGGTTGCTTGTGCAGCAGGGCCGACTGGCCGGGGTGGAAGGTGGGTTCAAACCAGAAGCGGCGTTCGGCGGGGAAATCGGCCTGCATCTCGATATCGGCGATGAGGAAGCGTTCCTCGAACAGTTCCCCCTCGAAATCGAGGCCCAGCATGCCCCGGATCGGGCTTTTGGCACCATCGCAGGCGACGATGTAGCGGGCGGTCAGGGAATAGAGGCCGTCAGGGGTTTCGACCGAGATATCAACGCCGTCAGCCGTCTGCGCAACACCCGCCACGCGGTTGAGGAACCGCAGGTCGATCATGGGAAGTTGTTGCGCGCGCGCGACGAGGTAGCTCTCAACATGGTATTGCTGGAGGTTGACGAAGGCGGGGCGCTTGTGTCCGGCCTCGGGCAAGAGGTCAAAGGCGAACACCTCGGCCTCGCGGTGGAGCGTACGGCCGATCTGCCAGGTGACGCCCTTGTCGACCGCCTGTTGGCCGACGCCGAGGCGGTCCATGATTTCAAGGCTGCGCTTGGACCAGCAGATGGCGCGGCTGCCGACCGAGACCACGTTGTTGTCGTCCAAGACCACCACCGGCACGCCGTGCTGGGCAAGGTCGATGGCAAGGGCAAGGCCGATGGGCCCGGCACCCGCGATCACTACGGGGTGGCGTGGTTCGGGGGCGGTCAGGCCCGGCGGTGGGGTATAGGGGAAGGGGCGGTAGTCAAAGGGCATGGGCGGGGTCCGGTCAGGCAAAGAAGGGCAGCGCAGCGGGGTCGCGTTCAAAATCGAGAAAAAAGTCGTCGAGTTGCGGGGGTTTCACGGTCGTGGACGACAGCATGGCATGTGCCTGTCCCCGGTGATGGATCTGGTGCTGGAAGAGGTGCAGGAGGAGGTGGCCGATGCGTTCAAGGGGGGCGCCACGTTCGCCCCGATCGGTGATGACGCGTGTGGTCGCGTGGGTGGGGGTGAGTGTGCGGCAGAAGTCGATCAGCGTCTGGTCGAGGGTTTCTTGCGCCAAGGCAAGGTCTTGCACGGTGGCAAACGCTGGCGCCTCGCGGAATGCGCTGCGGCCAAGGCCGCCTTTGGTGACGGCGTCGATGTAGTAGCGGTCGACGGCGTGGATGTGGTTCAGGGTAAGCGACAGCGAGGGGAAGAACCCGGGGCGCGGGGCCCGCCACTCGCCGGCCCCGAGGGCGGCGCAGGCGGCGTGGAGGCGGGCGTTGGACCAGCGGTTGTTGCCGGCCATCAGGGTGTAACCGGTCATCGGGGCGGGCGTTCCGGTCATGGGGCAAGGGCTGCGCGGATAATGGCGCGTGTTTCGGGTGTGTCGGGAACGAAGTGGGCTGATCCGCAGGTCTGGACGACCAGATCGAAGCCTTCTCCGTCATGGCTCAGGGCGGCGATCACCTGTCGTGGTCGCGCGTCCCATGTTTCGGGTGGCGCTTCCGCCATTGCGTGGTCCCAGCGGGCCGTCAGGTGGCCGGGGGCGCGGCCTTTCCACACTTCGGTCACGTCAAGCGTAAGGCGCCCGCCGTTGTTGCCCATCCGGTAATCGGTGACCTCGGCCACCACCACAATCGGCCCCCATGCCACATCCGACACGGCAAAGGTTTCGGCCACGGCACAAGCCCCGGCGGGTGAGGAAAGCAGGGCCAGAACGGCAAGTAGAGGGCGCATCGGCTATCCCCCCGCGCCCGCAAAGATCAGCCGGACCACCGACAGCGCCCCTGCGAGGACGAGAAAGGTCACGCCAAGCGCCATCACGCCCTTGGCCAGGGTGCCCCAGATGCGAAACCCGGCGGCGTGGCGCAGTATCCGGGCGGCGGCAGCCCATTGGGTGTTGATGCTCCATGCGACCATCTCGCCCCTGTTGGGATCGCGGAAGGCCGCGACCGCGAAGAGGATGATCCACAGGTAGAACCCGGTGAACAACACACTGGAGCCTGCGCGAAAGAGATACTCGATGGTGGCGGTCATCCTTGCAACTCCTGCCACATGGCGGTGTCCCGATCAGCGGTCCAGATGCGGGGTGTGTCGATGCCCTGCGCCTCATCATAGGCGCGGGCGACGTTGAAGGGCAGGCAGTGTTCGTAGATGGCATAGTCCTTGAATTTCGGGTCGCAGGACGCGCGCACGGCATCCCAGGCCTGTCGCAGGGTGCCGCCCTTATGCGCCACGCGTGCCGCAGGGGTGTAGGTTGAGCGGACAAAGTCCGCCGTCGCATCCAGCGCGCGACCGACGCTGTCGGCCCCGATCAGGGCATCGCCCCGGCCCGGGGCAATGGCGTCGGGATGGTAGGCGCGGATGCGGTCCAGCGTGACGGGCCAATCGGCGAAATGGCCGTCGCCGCAGTAGCAGGCCGAATGCGCCTCGACGATATCGCCGGTGAACATGACGTTCGCGTCGGGCACATGCACCACCGCATCGCCCGCCGTATGGGCGCGGCCCAGTTGCATCAGATCGACGCGGCGTTTGCCCAGATAGACCGACATCCGCCCCTCGAATGTCGTGGTGGGCCAGGTCAGGCCGGGGATGCTTTCGTGGCCCTGGAACAGGCGGGGGAAGCGGCCAAACTCGCTGTCCCAATCCTCGCGTCCCCGTTCGGCCACCATGGCGCGGGCCTTGGCCGACATGATGATCTGGGGGGCGTTGAAGGCGGATGCGCCCAGTACGCGGACGGCGTGGTAGTGGGTGAGGACGACATGGCTGACAGGTTTGTCGGTCACCGTCCTGATGCAGTCGATGACCTTTTGCGCCAGGCGGGGGGTCGCTTGCGCCTCGATCACCATGACCGATGTATCGCCGATGATAACGCCGGAATTGGGGTCGCCCTCGGCGGTAAAGGCATAAAGGCCGGGGCCGATTTCGGTGAAGCTGGTTTTCTTTTCGCTAAGGTCGCCCTGTGAGGCAAAGGCCTTGGTCATGTCAGTCTCCTTTGGCCCATGCGGGCAGGTCAGCGGCGGGCAGGATGGTGCCGGTGCAGTCGCCAAAGCCGATACGGTAGCCGTCACCCTGCGCATGGCCGCGCAGGGTCAGGGTATCACCATCCTCAAGAAAACTGCGGGCAGTGCCGTTCAGGTCCAGCGGTTCCTTGCCACCCCACGAGAGTTCCAGAAGTGACCCCCGGCTGTTCTTGTCCGGCCCCGAGATGGTGCCCGATCCCAGAAGGTCGCCCACGTTCATCGGGCAACCGCAGGCGGCATGGTGGGCCAGTTGCTGGGCTGACGACCATGTCAATTCGCGGGCGGTGGTGCGGGAAATGGTCGTCTCTTCGCCGCCTGCCGGGGTCAAGGTGACGGTCAGCGCGATGTCGTGGTGCATCGGGCCATGTTCGCGCAGATAGGGCAGAGTGGGCATCTCGTTCGGCTGGCCATGGGTGCGGAACGGGGCGAGGGCGGCGGCCATCACGATCCATGGGCTGATCGTGGTGGCGGTGGCCTTGGCCTGAAAGGGCCCAAGCGGTTGGTATTCCCAGGCCTGAATGTCGCGCGCCGACCAGTCGTTCAGAAGGACATAGCCAAAGATCATCGCGTCGGCCTCGGCCACCGACACCATGCCCTCGGATGCCTGCCCGACAATCGCGCCGAGTTCCAGTTCCAGATCGAACCGGCGTGACGGTGCAAAGACCGGGGTTGCGGCATCGGCGGGCTTCAGTTGCCCCCATGGTCTGCGCACCGGCGTGCCTGATACGACGACCGACGACGCGCGACCGTTGTAGCCGATGGGAATGTGCAGCCAGTTCGGCGGCAGGGCATTCTCGGCCCCGCGGAACATCGTGCCGACATTGGTCGCATGGTGACGACCGGCATAGAAATCGGTGTACTCCGAGACAAGGAATGGCATGTGCAGGCGAAGGTCCGCGCGGGGTATGAGGTGCGGCTTAACCGCCGCCCGTTCCGGCGCGCCGTCCTGCAACAGGGCGGTCAGGCGCGTGCGCAATGTGGCCCATGCGGTTGGCCCAAGTTCCATCACCTCGTTCCAGAAGGGCACGTCAAGCACCGGGTGAGCGGCCAGCGTCAACAGGCCTTCCTCTTCCAGTGCCGCCACGTCCAGCACGAAATCGCCGATGGCTACGCCACAGCGGGGGTCTTCGTCGCCTTGGGAAAACACCCCGCAGGGCAGGTTCATCAAGGGGAAATCGGTGTGGGCACTGTTGGCACCCGTGATCCAGCTTTGGCGCATTGTCACAGGGCCAGCTCCCATCCGTCATGTGCCACGTTGACGGGGCCATCAAAGGTTGCAGCCACCGCACGCAGCCAGTCATCCGTGGTGAAACGCGGGTCATCGACCGGCACCAGATGGTTCAGGACCAGCCGCCCCACCCCGGCGGCCGCCGCAATCCGCCCGGCATCCTCGGCCCGGGTGTGTGACGCGTTAAGGTGGGCGCGCAGTTTTTCGCCACCGCCGGTCATCGCAAGGATCGCGTCGATCCCGGCGGGCAGCATCGCCTCGTGGACCAGCACGTCGGTGCCTTTCGCAAAGGCGCCAAGCGGTGGGAAGAAGGTTGTATCACCCGAGAAAGTCACGCTTTTCGTGCCGTCAAACCGGAACGCCAATGCCACGTCGACGGGCGGATGTTTCACCCGCAGGGCGGTCACGCGCAAGCCGTCAAAATCAACCGGACCTTCGTCCACTTCATGAACCCGCACCAATGTGTCCAGCGGCGCCCGCCCGTCATCGACCACCCGCAGGTGATTGTCATAGGCCATCGAGGCCATGAACCCCTGCCAATACACCAGCGTTCCCGGCGGACCATAGACAGCGACCGGTGCGGCCAGCCCGCCGCACCATGCGGTGTGGATAAGCGGACCTAGTTCAAGGATATGGTCCGAATGCAGGTGCGTGATGAAGATCGTGGTCAGGTCGCGAAGCGGCACCCCCGCCTCGACCAGCCCCCGCGCCACCCCCAGACCACAGTCAACGACGATCCGGTGCCCGTCCAGTTCCAGAAGGCTGCTGGTGGGCATGGCACCCTTGGCGCGGATCGACGGGCCGCCCTTGACGCCCAGAGTGACCAGACGGTTCATGCCCGGCCCGATCCCTGCATCACTTCACCCCCGGCGTGCCGTCGAATTTCTTGACGAGACTGTCCCAGCAATCAATGTAGTCGTCCTGCAGGGGGGCCTCATGTGCTGCAAAGGCGGTCAGGTGCTGGGGAAAGCGGGTCTCGAACATGAAGGACATGGTTTCCTCCAGCTTTTCGGGTTTCAGGGCGGCGTTCGAGGCGCCTTCAAAGGCGTTCCGGTCCGGTCCGTGCGGCAGCATGCAGTTGTGCAAGGACATGCCGCCGGGGACAAACCCCTTGGGTTTTGCATCGTAGATGCCATAGATGTTGCCCATCAGTTCGGACATGATGTTCTTGTGATACCACGGTGGGCGGAACGAATGTTCGGCCACCATCCAGCGTTCGCGAAACAGCACAAAGTCGATGTTCGCTGTGCCCTCTTGCCCCGAAGGAGCGGTCAGGACGGTAAAGATCGACGGATCGGGATGGTCGAACAGGATCGCGCCGACCGGGGAATAGGTGCGCAGGTCGTACTTGTAGGCGCAGTAGTTGCCATGCCAGGCGACCACGTCCAGCGGTGAATGTCCGATGCGGGTCTCGTGGAACTGCCCGCACCATTTGATGACCACGCGCGACGGGGTTTCGCGGTCCTCGAATGCCGCGACGGGGCATTTGAAGTCGCGCGGGTTGGCCATGCAGTTGGCCCCGATCGGGCCGCGGTGGGGCAGATCGAACTTTTGCCCGTAGTTTTCGCAGACGAACCCCCGGCAGGGCCCCTCCAGCACCTCGACCCGGTAGACGAGGCCGCGCGGCAGGATGGCGATTTCCTTCGGTTCCACATCGATGACGCCAAGCTCGGTGCAGAACCGCAACCGCCCCTCTTGCGGGACCACCAGCATCTCGCTGTCGGCGGAATAGAAATACTCGTCCTGCATCGAGGCGGTGACGAGGTAGATATGGCTGGCCATGCCGGTTTGCGTGTTCACATCGCCCGCCGTGGTGACGGTGCGCATGCCGGTGATCCAGGTTTGTGGCTGGTCCGCATGCGGCAGGGGGTCCCAGCGGTACTGGCCAAGGCTGATGACATCGGGCAGCACATGGGGGGCGGTTGTCCAGTGCGGCAGGTCGATTTTTGCAAACCGGGCCGTGTGTTTGACCGACGGCCGGATGCGGTAGCACCATGTCCTTTCGGGCCGGGCCTGGGTGAAGGCCGAGCCGGAAAGCTGTTCGGCATAAAGCCCGTAATTGCATTTCTGCGGGCTGTTCTGGCCCTGCGGCAGGGCACCGGGTAGCGCCTCGGTTTCAAAGTCGTTACGGAAGCCGGGCATGTAGCCGGCCTGCGTGCCGGTGTTCAGGGCGGCGCGGATCATCCCCTGGGGCAGGTCATGCGTGGTCATGCGAGGCTCCTTGTCGGGGTTCGGGTCAGTATCGTTGCATGTGCAACGATGTCAAGGGATGGTGGGCGCGTTTCTGGCGGAGCCGTTGCACCACGGGGGGTTTCACACCCCCCGCACCCCCCGTGGAGTATTTGTGCAAGGTGAAGCTGAAAGACAGGAGGGCGGGCATCATTTGCGAAAGGTACCAGTTGAATGCCAGTCGTCGAAAACCTTCAGGACGGTTTCGCAGAAGGCGTCGTCGTTGATATGCGCGTCGATTTCGGTCAGCGTGACGTTCGGGGGGCAGGTGCGCCGCATCTCATCGCAGAAAGCGGCATAGGCGGTGGGGTCGGACAGGGGTGCACCGGGGCGGTCCCATTCGTGGCAGCCCCTGGTGGGCAGGATGAAAGTGACGGGGCCGCGCGCCTGTGCCAGCCGGTCGCAATAGGTGCGCGCCACGCGGCGGCGGTCGTCGGCGCCGAGGACCACCGAGGTGATCAGGCGGTTGTGGGCGTGGTCGGGGCTGTCAACGAAATGGGCGGGGCGGGGGTGCCAGCCGACGAGGTCGATCAGGTCATGGCAGGCGGGGGCCACGATCTGGGGGATGGCGGCGGCGCCGGCGTTGGTCATCCGGTCGGGGCCTGCGCTGATGGCCGAGCCGAAGAGGTGGTTGCCCACCTCTTGCGGCGCGAAATCCATCACGGCGGCAAAGGCCCCGTCGCGCGCGAGGCTTTCGAACGCCCGGCCGCCCATGCCGGTGGCGTGAAACACCGCCACCTCGAACCCCCGCGCCTCGAGCGCCGGTTTCAGGGTGACCATGTAGCGCAGGATGGTCTTGCCAAAGCTGGTCATGCCGATCATCGGGCGGTCATAGGTGGGCGGTTCCACCGCCCGCGCCGCCCCCAGAACCGCCCCCGCCGCCTGTGACAGCGAGGCCTTGCAGACCGTGTTCAGGCCGTAGAGGCCCCCCGCCCAGAGGATCATCTGGATATCCGGGGCCAGCCGTTCGGGCGGGATCATGGGCGAAAAGCTGACGGTCGAGACGATGTATTTCGGCACCCCCAAGGGCAGCGCCGCGCAGAGGTCAAGCGCCAGATCGGTGCCCATCGACCCGCCGAGGACGATCACCCCGTCAAAGCGGCGTTCACGGTGCAGGGTCGCGCAAAGGATGGCCGCGCCGCGCGCCATCGCTTGCATCGCGGTGTTCTCGTCATCGGCGGCGATGGCCTGTGCGATGGTGCCGCCGCCCGCTTCGATCACCTGATGTTTGGTCCAGTCGGTGGGGGCCCTCGGGTTGCCAAGGATGCTTACATCCATGGTCAGCGGGGTGCCGCCCTGTGCGCGGATCACTTGCGCCAGATAAGTCAGCTCGTCGTCCTTGGTATCATAAGTGCCGACGATCAGGATGCGGTCGCCCATCGTGGTGCCCCTATAGCTGGATCCAGGCGGTCTTGAGGTCGGTGTATTTGTCCAGCGCATGCAGTGACTTGTCGGTGCCGTTGCCGGACTGGCGGTGGCCGGGCAGGGGCACGGTCACATCCGCGCCGCCATAGGTGTTCACATGCACGACGCCCGCCCGGATGCCCCGCACCATCCGGTGCGCGCGCGACAGGTTTGCGGTCCAGACCCCTGCGGCCAGCCCATAGACGGTGGCATTGGCAAGTTGCAGAGCCTGCGCCTCGTCCGCAAAGGGGGTGACGGCCAGTACCGGACCGAACACTTCGGACCGGAACAGCCGGTGGTCGGGCTGCACGCGGGACACCACGGTGGGGGCCATGTAGTAGCCCCCCGTATCACTGCGGATGCGGGTGCCGCCGGTCAGAACGTCGCCGCCTTCGGCCCGCGCGTCGGTGACGAAATTCAGGTTCGCCTCGAGTTGCCGCAGGCTGTTGATGGCGCCGATCTGGGTGGTCAGGTGCAAGGGGTCGCCGACCGCCATGGCCTCGGTCGCCTTGACGAGGGCGGCGACGAAGTCGTCTTGCACCGAAGCCTCTACCAACAGCCGTGACCCTGCGATGCAGACCTGACCTGCGTTGCGGAAGATCGCCCCGGCGGCGGCGCGGGCGGCGGCGGCAAGGTCGGGGGCATCGGCAAAGACGATGTTGGGGGATTTGCCGCCCAGTTCCAGATACACCCGCTTGAGGTTCGACCGTGCCGCGTACTCCAAGAGCCTGCGCCCCGTGGCCCCCGACCCGGTAAACGTCAGCACATCGACATCGTGGCTGAGCGCCAGCGCCTGCCCGGTCACATGCCCCGGCCCCGTGATCACGTTCAGCACACCGGGCGGCAGCCCTGCCTCAAGTGCCAGTTCCGCCAGCCGCAGGAGCGACAGCGAGGCGGTTTCGGCAGGCTTCAGCACCACCGAATTACCCGCAGCCAAGGCGGGGGCGATTTTCCACGCGCCGATCATCAGCGGGAAATTCCACGGCACGATGGCCCCGACAACGCCAACAGGCTCGCGGTGGATCAGGGCCAGAATGCCGGGGACGGTGGGGGCAATCTGGCCGTAGACCTTGTCGATGGCCTCGGCGTAGTAGCGGAAGGTGGCGGCGGCGGAGCCGGGTTCGGCCTTCAGCGCCATTGATATCTCGGTGCCGTTGTCACGCACGCCCAGGACGGCCAGCTCCAAGGCGTCACGTTCGATCAGGTCGGCCAGCCGCCCCAGCACGGCCTTGCGGACGGAGGGGGTGGCGCGGGACCAGATGCCGCCGTCAAACGCCGCACGGGCGGCGGCGCAGGCGCGCACAACGTCGGCCTCACTGGCACTGGCGATGGTGGTCAGCCTTTGCCCGTCGATGGGGGACAGGACCGCCAGCGGCTTATCCTGCCCTTCAACCCATGCACCACCGATCAGCAATCGCCCCGGATCGACGGGATACGATGCCAGCCGGTCGATGGCGGCCTGATCAACGGGCATCGGCGGCTCCTTTGCGGGCTTTCAGGCTGGACCGGACCGAGAAGATGATAAGGAGCGCCATCGCGGCCACCATCACCGCCGAGATGGGCCTTGTGATGAAGATGGTCATATCGCCGTTGGCTCCGCCAAGCGCCTGCCGGATGCGCCCCTCAAGGATCGGCCCCATCACCAGACCCAGCAGGATCGGCGTGATCGGCCAGCGGTGGCTGCGCAGGACGAACCCGAGGACGGCAAAGACCATCGCGATGCCCACATCGGCGAAGTTGTAGTTGCTGGCATAGGTGCCGATAAGGGACAGTGTCAGGATCATGATGCCAAGGAAACGTTTGTTGATAAGGGCGGCCTTGGCGATGGTGTTGGTAGCCAACAGCAGGAACAGGATGATGACGAAGTTCATCGCCAGAAGCGTCCAGTAAAGGCCCGCCACAAACTCGGGCCGGTTCAGGAACAGGTCTGGCCCCGGCACCACGTTGTGGACCAGAAAAACGGCCAGCATCATCGCAGTCAACTCCTCGCCCGGGATGCCAAGCGCCAGCATCGGGATCAGGGCGGCGGGCGGGACGGCGTTGTTGGTGGCCTCGGACACGATGATGCCTTCGGGGGCGCCTTTGCCGAACAGATGACCCTCCTTCGAGAACCGGCGCGCTACGACGTAGCTTACCTGCTGCGCCAGAAACTCACCCACCCCGGGCATGATGCCGCACAGAATGCCGAAGAACGACGATCCGAACAGCGATTTCGGATAGCGGAACACCTCGGAAAAGCCCTGAAAGAACGTGCCTTTCAGTTGCACCGGTACGGCGGGCGGCTCGCGCGTGGTCAGTTGCACAAGCGCCTCGGACATGGCGAAGAGGCCGATCACCATGGGGACCAGCGGGATGCCCGACAACAGGAACGAAAAGCCGAAGCTGTAGCGTTGCGTGGCATAGGCGGTCTCGACGCCCACGGTGGCCAGGAACAGCCCGAAGGCCAGCGCCGCCGTCGCCTCGGCCCGCCGGCCCGCGTTGCCGACGATGACCAGCACAAGGGCGGCCATGGCCAGCATCGCAAACTCGGCCGAACCGAAGTTCTTGGCAATCTCGGCCAGTGGCCGGGTCAGGAGCATCAGCGCCAGCACCGCCAGCACGCCCCCGACGAAGGACGACGAATAGGCCAGCGACATCGCGCGCCGCGCCTCGCCGCGTTTGACAAAGGGCAGGGCCTCGATCGCGGTCATCACCGCCACGGGTGAGCCGGGGGTGTTGATCATGATGGCGGGGATCGCACTGCCGTAAGCCGCCCCGCAGTAGACCCCGAGGAGCAGCGTCATCCCATTCAGCGGTTCCATGCCAAAGGTGGTGGGCAACAGGATCGAGATGGTGACGGCAGCCCCGGCCCCGGGGATTGCGCCCACGATCACCCCAAGGATGGCGCCAATGCACATGGTGGCAAAGACATAAGGGTCGGCCAGTTGCTGCAGGCCGATCAGCAGGAATTCCATCGCAGCCCCCTCAGAACCAGCGGATCAGCTTGATGCGCAGGGCATCGGGAAAGGCGTCATAGAATTCGGGCGCGGGCATCCAGACGCCCAGACCCACCCGGAAGATCAGCGTCATGCCGATGACAAAGCCGGCGCCGGCCAGAATCCAGCGGCGTTCGGTCATGCCGGTGCGCCACAGAAGGAACATGACGAACAGGAAGGTCGAAGGCACATAGCCCATATGCTGGATGGCAAAGAGATAGCCTGCGAAGTAGGCCAGATACTCCAGCGGTCGCAGCCAGCCTGCGATCTTGCGGCGTGCCTCGGCCCGCTCGTCCGGTGTTGCGGGGGTGGCCCGCAGGTCCGCCCAGGCGCGGGCCAGCGTCATCAGGTTCGCCAGCACCAAGACCAGCAGCGCCACGCCGGGGGCCAGTGCCGGCCGTGTCCACCAGCCGCCCGAGGCCGGGCCATGCCGCGTGGCCACGAACAGCGTGGCCAGCAGCGCCAGCGAAAGGGCGGTAAAGATCAGGATCAGGGCAAGGCTTTCCAGCCGGTTGGCGTCGTGGCCTTCTTCCTGCATCGTGCCGCCCCCCCCCGGATATGACGACGCGCGCCCGGACCCCGGGCGCGCGCGGTGATGTTTGGCCTATTCCGTCACGCCCAGCTTTTCGCGCAGCGCACCCAGATCGATCATGTCCTTGGCCACCTGAGCGGTCGATGCCGCCTGATCCTGCCAGTACACCAGCGCGCCGGTGGTCTTGGCAATCTCTTGTGCGGCGTCCGAGGCGACGACCTTCTGCGCAATCGCCGCGATCTTGTCCTTGACCTCTTGCGGGGTACCTTTGGGCACGAACAGTCCGTTCCACAACGAGGCCCCGGCCAGTGCCGGCACCTGTTCACCCAGCGTCATCGTGTCGGGGGTGATCGACGTCCGCTCACCCGTGATGGTGGCCAGAACCTTGATCTCGCCCAGGCAGGACAGCACCAGTTGCGCCGTGGTGTTGATGACGTCGGCATCGCCGTTGGCGAGGGTCGAGCAATCGACGGCATCGAACGCCGCCTCGGCGCTGAACTTGCCGCCAAGCTCGGCCATGCCGAAGAAGGTCATCATCGTCGGCTCGATGCCATAGCCGAAATGGCCGATCCGCACTTCGTTGGTTTTCGAGTACTCGGCCAGTTCGGCCATGTTGGAATAGGGCGCATCGCCCTTGGCCGCGATCAGGAAGGGATAGGTCAGGAAGATGCCGATCGGTTCCAGCGCATCCGCCGCGATCTGGGCATCGGCGCCCATGGTCTTGACCGTGGGAATGCCCACGGTGAACGACCCCACCGTGTAGCCGTCAGGTGCCGCCGTTGACACCGCAAGCCCGCCCACCACGCCACCGCCGCCGGGCTTGTTCACCACCGCCGCCGGGGTGCCGGTCTGGGTCTGGAACTCTTCCGCGATCATCCGCGTCAGCACATCCTCAAGGTCACCGGGGGGCCATGGCACCACAAAGGTGACGGGCTTTTCCGGGTACTCGGCCAGCGCCGCCCCCGACAGTGCCGCCATTGCCACGGCCATCACGCCGCCGAACAGGCCAAGTCTTTTCATCCGCTGTCTCCCTGGGTGTGTCGGTTCATTATGTGAACCATTGGTTTGAAAAAGAGATTGACAGAATCACGACCGATCTGTCAACAAAAATGAACCGGCAGCGCATCACAGGCCGGATGAACAAAAGACGGGTGAAAGCGGCACCATGGGAACGGTTGGCAAAGCCCTTGATCTGCTGGACATATTCACCCGCCTGCGCCCGCAGGCCGGGCTGTCGGAAATTGCCCGCCTGACTGGCCAGAACAAGGCCACCTGCCACCGCCTCTTGACCGAGATGGAGGCGCGCGGGCTGGTGGAACAGGTGGGCCCCACCCGCGAATACCGCCTTGGGCCCGCCGTACTGCGGCTTGCCTATCTGCGCGAGGCGGCGGTGCCGACGCGGGATGCGGCGATGCCGGTGCTGCAATCGCTGGCCCGCGCCACGGGCGAGACGGCGCATCTGTCGCATCTGGTGGGGGGCGTGCTGCACACGTTGGCCTTTGCCTATTCAGTGCAGCATGGCGTCAAGGTCACGATGGACGATGCCGATATCCTGCCGTTTCACGCGACGGCGTCGGGTGCGGCGGTGCTGGCTTGGTTGCCTGAGGTCGAGGTTGACCGCATCCTTTCCGGCCCGCTGCCCGCCCGCGCCCGCTCGGCCAACCGGACGGTGGCGGATGTGCGGGCGGCCATCGGGCATGTCCGCGCAAGGGGCTGGGCCGAGACGCTGTCCACCTTTGAGCGGGATGTGCAGGGCATGGCCGTGCCGCTTTTCGATGCGCAGGGAGCATGTATCGGTGCCCTTGCCGTCGCCGCCGCCGCCCCCCGCATGACGCCTGACCTGCACACCCGCATCGTGGCCGAACTGACCCGCGCGGGGGCCGAGATCAACGCGCTTTGGGGCGGCCAGGTGCCGCCCGACCTGCAAACCCTGTGGCGACACGCCGCCTGAGCCATCAGAAAAGGACCGCCCCGGATGAAGGACGAAAACTTCCTCAAGGCCAACAACGCCCGCAGCCTGTGGCACCCGATGACCTCGCCGTCAGACAGTCTGAAGAACCCGCCGGTCATCATCACCGGCGCGCAGGGAACCCGCATCCGTGACATCGACGGGCGTGAGGTGGTCGATGCGGTAGGCGGGTTGTGGAACGTCAACCTTGGCTATTCTTGCCAGCCGGTGAAGGACGCGATTGCGGCCCAGTTGGACCGGCTGCCCTATTACTCGATCTTCCGGGGTACCTCGAACGACTGCGTAATCGAACTGGCCGAGGTATTGCGGACGTTCTTTGAACCCGACGGCCTGACCCGCGCGTTTTTCACCTCGGGCGGGGGGGACAGCGTCGAGACGGCGCTACGGCTGGCGCGGCAGTACCACAAACTGCGGGGCGAGGCGGGGCGGGTGAAGTTCCTGAGCCTGAAGAAGGGCTATCACGGCACCCACATCGGTGGCGCGTCGGTCAACGGCAACGCCAATTTCCGTGCCGCCTATGAACCCCTTTTGCCCGGCTGCTTCCACATCCCCGCGCCCTATACCTATCGCAACCCCTTCAATGAGGATGACCCCGCCCGGTTGGCGCAACTGTGCCTGCAGGCGCTGGAGGACGAGATCGCATTCCAGACCCCCGGCACCATTGCGGCCTTCATCATGGAGCCGATCCTGGGGGCAGGCGGCGTGATCGTACCGCATCCGACGTTCATGCCGGGGGTTGAGGCGATCTGCCGGCGTCACGGCATCCTGTTGATCGCCGACGAGGTCATCACCGCCTTTGGCCGCACGGGGGCATGGACGGGCAGCCGTCTGTGGGGGGTAAAGCCCGATTTCGCCTGCACCGCCAAGGCCATCACCAACGGCTATTTCCCCTTTGGTGCGGTGATGATCGCCGAAGCGGTGGCGCAGGTGTTCGAGGCGGATGACACGGGCCGAGCGATGATCGGCCATGGGTACACCTATTCCGGCCATCCTGTCGGAGCGGCGGCGGCACTGGCGTGCCTGGCCGAGACGCTGCGGCTGGATGTGCGGGTGAATGCGGCGGCGCGGGGGGAGGAATTGTATCAGGGCCTTATGGCGCTGCAGTCGCGCCATCCGGTGATTGGTGATGTGCGGGGTGGCAGGGGGCTGATGCTGGCGCTGGAACTGGTGGCGGACCGGGGCACGCGCGCAACGATCGACAAGGCGACACCGGCAAGGGTGCAGGCGGCGGCCTACAAGGCGGGGGCGATGGTACGGGTGTCGGGGCCGAATATCATCCTGTCACCTCCGCTGGTTGTGACATCGGCGGATGTGCAGGTGATCCTGTCGGCGCTGGAGGCGGGGTTCGCGGGGTTGTGAGGGCAGGACCGGGGGCCAGCCCCCGGACCCCCGGGATATTTTTGCAAAGATGAAAGGGGTTAGGGCGCGGGGACGTGCAGAGCGATCCCGGCAAGCGCCGCCGTCATCCTGATCTGGCAGGACAGGCGCGAGTGGTCGGTGCGGGGGGCGTCGGTGGCGTCGAGCATGGCATCCTCGAAGTCGTTGGGGCAGCCCGCGCGTTCGGTCCATGCGGCATCGACGGTGACGTGGCAGGTGGCGCAACTGAGGTTGCCGCCGCATTCGCCGATGACATTGGGCACGCCTGCGGCAACGGCGGCCTCCATCAGGTTGTGGCCTTCGGGGACGGTGGCGGTGATCGTCTGGCCGTCGGGCAGGGTCCAGGTGGCTTGCATGGGGGCGTCCTTTTCAGATGTACCAGATGTACCAGTCGCGCAGGGCGTCGCCTTCCAGCCCCGCCGTCTTGGTGACCTCGGCGCGTTTCATGTAGAGGTGGTTTTCGACCAGACCGGCGCCGACGGCAGTGGACAGGTTGGTATCCGCCTCGAGATCATCGAGCGCCAGTGCGAGGCTGGCCGCGACACCGTGGGTTGCGTCGTTGGCGGTAAAACCATCTCCGGTCTCGAAGGGTTGCAGGGGATACTGGCGGGTGTGGCCCAACAGCGCCGCCTGCAGCACGGTCGCGACCACGGTATAGGGATTGGCGGCCGCATCGGCCATGCGGTGTTCCAGCCGGGCCTTCTTGCCGCCCTCGGCGGACAGCCGGACGGTCACGTTGCGGTTGTCGCCACCCCAGTTGCACCAGTAGCCGGACAGCGACGAGGGTTGCAGCCGCGCATAGGACTGCGCGTTGGGTGCAACCAGTCCGGCCATGCCGCGATGGTGCATCATCCAGCCGGTGATGCAGCCGCGCGCAAGGTCGTTCATCGTGGCGGGGTCACCGTGATCGCCCTGGGCAAGCGCGTTGCCCTTGTGCGCATCGCTGAACGACAGGTTCACATGCATGCCGTTGCCACCCTTGCCTGGAATTGGTTTTGGCAGGAATGTCAAAAGGATGCCGTGATCCCAGGCAATTTCCCGGGCCATCTGGCGGAAGAGGACGACCGTATCGACATGCGCCACGGCGTCGTCGAATGTCAGCGTGAATTCAAACTGGGGGGTGTCGTATTCGGCGGTGACAAGGTCCAGCGGCAGGCCGATTTCCTGCGCCTTGTGCCAGATCGCATCGGTGAAACGGCGCGGATCGGTGAAATTGCCGGTGCCGTAGACCACCCCACCGGCGTTGTCATAGGGCACGATAATGCCATCGGCACCCCGCACAAAGGCATAGGCCTCCAACTCGATCCCCACCTTGGGGGTGAGGCCAAGCGCCTGCCAGTCGGCCACCGCGCGCTTCAACGCTCCGCGCGGACACAGCGGCAGAGGCGATCCATCGGCGGCGTAAAGATCACCGAGCACCACGCGGGTGCCAGGCTCCCACCCCGGGCGGATCTCGTCGCCCTTCCAGCGCAGGGTCATGTCGGGGATGCCCTGAAGACACATCGTGCCGGGGGCTTCGATCAGCAGGTCCTTGTCGTAGTGGACGGCAAAGGTGGGTTGCGCGAACCGGCTTTCGTCATCGCGCATCTTGGACGCGGGCAGGTATTTGCCGCGCAGGATCGACAGATGGTCGCAGAACATGGCCCTGAGGCGGTCAGACATCGGCAGTCTCCCTAAAGCGTCACGCGAACCGGCAGGTTCTTGATTCCACCGACGAAATTCGACCGCAGGAACCGCTGGTCTCCGGCAGGTTCCACTGCCCTGATCCGTTTCGCAAGCTCCTGAAACAGCACCCGCACCTCGAGCCGCGCCAGCCACATGCCAAGGCAGACATGCGGGCCGCCCTGGCCAAAGCTGAGATGCTTGTTGGGCGTGCGTCCCAGATTGACGCGCATCGGGGTGTCAAAGGCCGTGTCGTCGCGGTTGCCGCTGATGAACCAGTACAGCACCTTGTCGCCCGCCCGCACCGTCCGCCCATGCATCTCGAAATCCCGCGTGGCGGTGCGGCGGAAATAGAGGGCGGGGGTGGCCCAGCGGATGATCTCGTCCGCCATGGTGTCATCGACAGTGCCTGACTGCACCTTTGCGAGGAGTTCCGGCTGATGGCACAGCGCCTGTATTCCCGCCGCGATGGAATAGCGGGTGGTGTCGTTTCCGGCGGCTACCAGCAGGCAGAAGAAGTTCCGAAACTCATGCTCGGGCATCACCTGACCGTCAGGGCCGGGCGCAAGGATCATGTGCAGCACACCCGAGGTGTCCCCCGCCGCCGCCTTTCGCGCCATCAGATCCTTTGCATAAACAAAGAGTTCCGCCCCGGCAGGCGAGTTGAAGGGCATCATCCGGTATTCGTCGGTCGTCATCCGGTCCAGCACATGGTCGGTGAAATCGGGGTCGGTGTTGGCGATCAGGGCATCGCCCTTTTCCACCAGCCATGGCAGGTCTTCCTCGGGTGTGCCAAGGATGCGGCCCAGCATCCGCATCGGCAGTTCGCGGGCGATGTCCTTGGTGGCATCGAAGGTGCCCTTGGCCAGTGCCTTGTCCAGGATGTCGGCGCAGAGGTCGCGGATTTGCGCCTCGAAACCGGCCACCACGGGCTTGGAAAAGGCCCGTGCCACCTTGATGCGGGTCGCCATATGTTCGGGCGGATCGGTTTCCTGAAAGGTGCGGCGGGCGAGGTATTCTTCGTAGCTTTGATCCTCCATCCGGATGCCGCGGGCCGAGGACATGAGGTCAGGCTGGCCGTTCAGCGCAAGGATATCGGCATGGCGGGTGACCGACCAGAAACCCTGACCACCCGCCCAATCCGTCCAGTGCAGGGGGTCATCGCGGCGGAGGCGGGCAAAGGTGTTGTGGGGGGGGCCTGCGACAAAGCTGTCGTGGTTGGCGAGGTCGGCGTGGCCGTCATCCTGTGGCACCCAGACTGTCACCGCATTCCCCCGGTTCGCTTGTAAAATATATATAACGCAACTATATTTGTGTAAACAGGAATCATCATGCACATCGCCATCCTTGTGACCAACACAGACGACAGCGCCTTTGCCCGGGCGCACCCGGGGGATGGGGAGAAGTTTTCCGCGCTTCTGGCGGCGGTGCGGCCCAACTGGCGGTTCACGGCGTTCAGTGTGAAGGACGGGGTGTTTCCGGGGGGTCTGGAGCGGTTTGACGGGATCATTGTCACGGGCAGTCCGGCGTCGGTGCATGATGCTGATGCCTGGGTGGCGCGGTTGCTGGATGTCCTTCGCGATGCGGCGGGGCGGGGGGTGGCGATGTTCGGGGCCTGTTTCGGGCATCAGGCGATTGCGCTGGCTTTGGGCGGGAAGGTGGGGCGCAACCCGGGTGGGTGGGAGTTGGGCTTGGTGAACACGCGGATGCAAGGGCTTGGTGACATTCGACTTTACGCGGCACATCTTGAACAGGTGATAACCCTGCCGCCCGGTGCGGTGGTGGTCGGTGATACCCGGGGCTGCCCGATTGCGGCGATGCAGATCGGTCCGCACATCCTGACCACGCAATACCACCCCGAGATGACCTCGGGGTTCATCTCGGGGCTGGTTGAGGAACTTGACGGCCACCTGCCGCCCGACGTCATCGCCCGCGCCCGCGCGTCATTGGTGGCGGACGCCGATCCGATGGCGGCGCGGATTGCGGCGTTCTTTGAGGGTCAGGACAGCGCCGCCAGAAGGTCCATCGCCGTCACCTGATCGAACTGCACGTGGCGGGCCATCAGCGCCTCGGCACCTGCAGCGTCGCGGTCGGTGATGAGGGTGGCGATGCGGCGATGGTCGGCGGCAGAGGCCGCGATGGCCCCGGCATAGCGATAGCGCGCGCGGTAATAGGCCAGCAATTTCCGGGCGTTGGTCTTTATCATGTCCAACAGGAACGGGTTCCCCGACGCCTCGGCCACGGTCGCGTGGAACGCGAGGTTCAACTGGTAATAGGCGTCGGGGTTCTGGTCGCCCATCGTCGCCGCATGGGTTTCGCAGGCGCTGACCACATCCTCCAACGCCTTGGCGCCCCCCACCGACAGACGCCGCGCGGCAAGGCCGGCGGCCTGGCCTTCCAGCTTGGCGTGGACTTCGAGGATCGCCAGAAACTCTTCCAGCGTGGGGCGGAACACGGTGGCGCCCTTGCGCGGATGGCGGCGGATCAGGCCCATCGCCTCAAGCTGCAGCAGCGCCTCACGGACCGGGGTGCGCGAGACGTTGAAGGCATCGACGAGGTCCGCCTCATCAATCGTATCGCCGGGGTTGAGGCGGCCAAGGTCGATCCGGTTGAGGTTTTCGGCGACGAGGGTGGGGGGTGTGACGGGCATGATGGGGGAAGGGTGGCGGGTT
>JBBQXK010000059.1:0-20103 GCA_038209775.1 Rhodobacterales bacterium
TACTGCGACAGGATCGTCAGCGCATCGGCGTCGAGGACGAGTCGGGGCAGGCCCCGACCTACATTTTTGGTGTTCTCGCGCGCCCCGGTCCCCGTAGGTCGGGGCCTACCCCGACTCCCCAACGCCACCCCCACCAACCCCGCCTCGCGCGCGCCAACCCCCATTCCCGGCCCAAGGCACAGCGCGTTGATCCGCTTGTCCTCCAGCGCCCCAACCAAAGCCTCTCCATCTGCCACCCCCCGCAGCATCACTGCATCCATCCGCGCGGCGTTCTCAAGGATCGCGTCCGGCGGACACCCCACCGTCACCACACCCGCCCCGATCCGCAACGCCCCCCGCGCCGCCATCCGCGCCGCCCCGCCTTGGCCAGAGGGGCCAGAGAGGATGAGGGCGTGGCCGTGGGAGTATTTGTGCTTGGCCGAAGACTTCCGCAGCCGCACCAGCGGAGGGTTCGCAAGAATTACCCCACGGCCAGGATGATCACGAAGTCCGACTTCCAGCCCGATGGAAGCGACATGAAGCTGTCCCGAGGCGCGGACCCCGTCAGCAAGGAAGTGACCAAGCTTCGGAGTGTGAAACGGCACGGTCACCTCCACGTAAGGCAGCAACGCGCTTGCGCCGATCACGCGACCGCTGTCGGCACAGATGCCGGACAGTATGTCGACCGCGACAAAGCAGGTGTTTCCGCGCGTCTCGTAAAGGTGGTGCGCAAAGCCAATCACCTCATTCGGCAGGTCTCGCGAAAGGCCTGTGCCGAAAAGCGCGTCTACGAACAGGTCCACGTCAGCGCCGGACCGCATTTTCAGGCGGGCCACCTCCCCCATCCCCAACCACCGCTCATAATTTACCCTTGCATCCGGCGGCAGCCGCTCGGGTTCGCCGTAGAGGAACACCTCCACTTTCCAACCCCACTCCCCGAGCAGCCGTGCGACGACGAACCCGTCGCCGCCGTTGTTGCCCGGCCCGCACAGGACTACCGCCCGGTGCACAGTTGCCTTCCGCTCGGGCCATTCCTCGAAGATCGCCTCCACCACGCCGCGCCCCGCGCGCTCCATCAGTTCCAGCCCGGTCACAACACCACTGGCAATCGCTGCCGCCTCGATGGCGCGCATTTGGGCAGATGTAAGGAGTTCCGTCATGCCACCCACCCCTTTGTTTTCAAACAGCCCATAAATTCATCGCAACGCACAGTGATAAGGCACAGCGCCGCGATTCCCCAAGGCCCTGCCGACTGCCCCTGCCGTCTCCGATTGTTCACCGGCGGGCGGCATGGTGTGTCGCCACTGCAGCATGCGGAACCCGGAGAGTCGGCCCATGAAGAAGATCGAGGCGATCATCAAGCCCTTCAAGCTGGATGAAGTGAAAGAGGCGCTTCAGGAAGCCGGAATCCAGGGCCTGTCGGTGACCGAAGTCAAGGGCTTCGGCCGCCAGAAAGGCCATACCGAGCTTTACCGCGGGGCCGAATACGTGGTCGACTTCCTGCCCAAGGTGAAGATCGAGATCGTCCTGACCGATGACATGGTCGACGTGGCCGTACAGGCCATCATCGCCGCCGCGCGCACCGACAAGATCGGCGACGGCAAGATATTCGTCAGCCATGTCGAACAGGCGATCCGCATCCGCACCGGCGAAACCGGCGACGACGCCGTCTGAACAACGGGGCGGTCTGATCCATTCCGGGCCGCAGGGCCCCCACGAAACACCTGACGAAAAGGAACCCCCGATGAGCACAGTCAAGGACGCCCTGAAACTGATGAAGGACGAGGAGGTCGAATATGTCGACATCCGCTTTACCGATCCCAAGGGCCGGTTGCAGCATGTGACGCTGATCGCCGATCTGGTGGACGAGGATCTGTTCGAGGAAGGCTTCATGTTCGATGGCTCGTCCATCGCCGGATGGAAATCCATCGACCAGTCCGACATGAAGCTGATGTTCGACCCGTCATCGGTCTACATCGACCCCTTCTATGCCGAAAAGACCATGTGCATCCATTGCGTCGTGGTCGAGCCTGACACGGGTGAGGCCTACAGCCGCTGCCCCCGCCAGACGGCGGTCAAGGCCGAGGCGTACCTCAAATCGTCCGGCATCGGCGACGACTTCTATTGCGGCCCCGAGGCCGAGTTTTTCATCTTCGACGACGTCCGCTATTCGGTGACGCCGCGCAAGGTGTCGTATGAGATCGACGCCGATGCCGCCGCATGGAACACCGACGCGGTGCGCGAAGGTGGCAACTACGGCCACATCGCCCCGCACAAGGGTGGCTACTTCCCGGTGAACCCGGTGGACGAGGCGCAGGATCTGCGCGGCGAGATGCTGTCGACGATGAAGCGGATGGGCATGAAGGTCGACAAGCACCACCACGAGGTTGCCACCTGCCAGCACGAACTGGGTCTGGTGTTCGGCAGCCTGGTCGCGCAGGCCGACAACATCATGAAATACAAGTACGTGATCCACAACGTGGCCCACGCGTACGGCAAGACCGTGACCTTCATGCCCAAGCCGATGAAGGGCGACAACGGCAGTGGCATGCACGTCAACATGTCGATCTGGAAGGGTGGCAAGCCCCTGTTCGCAGGTGACAAATACGCTGACCTGAGCCAGGAGGCACTGTGGTTCATCGGCGGCATCATCAAGCATGCCAAGGCCCTGAACGCGCTGACCAACCCCGGCACAAACAGCTACAAGCGCCTGATCCCGGGGTTTGAGGCGCCGGTTCTCTTGGCCTATTCCGCCCGCAACCGCTCGGGCGCGGTCCGTATTCCGTGGACCGAATCGCCGAAAGCCAAGCGTGTCGAGGCCCGCTTCCCCGATCCGTCCGCGAACCCCTATCTCGCGTTTTCGGCGCTGTTGATGGCTGGTCTTGATGGCATCAAGAACAAGATCGACCCCGGTCCTGCATCCGACAAAGACCTGTACGATCTGCCGCCCGAAGAACTGGCCGCCATCCCCACCGTCTGCGGGTCACTGCGCGAGGCGCTGGAAGAGCTGGAAAAGGACCACGAGTTCCTGCTGACAGGCGACGTGTTCACCAAGGACCAGCTTGAGGGCTACATGGCGCTCAAGTGGGAAGAGGTCTACGCCTACGAGCACACGCCGCACCCGATCGAGTATCAGATGTACTATTCCTGCTGAGCCGGCAGGCCAATCACCAAGACATCGCGCCGCCCGGTTTCCGGGCGGCGTTTTTGTTTGTCAGATCCTGTCCCGATCCTCATCCTCAATATTGAATTGCGGGTTTCTCGGGGTCATAAATCGTGAGTTGGTCGTATGTCTTTTCGGGCAGCAGTGCCATCAATCCGCGAGAGCGAACTGAATACGATTTTCCTTACAAGGACGAACTCCTTTCGGCAACCGACGACACGGCCGTAAAGAAATACGAGGCCTTGGCGAAAATCGCGCTGCATGCCTGATCACGCCGTTTCCCGCATAGCTGGTTTGGCCCGCTGGGGGCTGCGGTCGTGACCGGTATCTTCGTTCTTTTCGCAACGGTCTACTCGCACTGGTCACAGCAAGTGGCCGACCGCACGGCACGCGCCGAAATCGCAAAGCACAACCATATCGGACAGTTGTCGCGCCTATGACAAGTCGGGCTTCAACTCCAGCCCACGCGCAAGCTGTGGACTGGAGTTGTCGGCACCCTCTGGCATGGTCTTTGCCGCAATGGCATCCCCCGATGGATTGCCGTTCGAGATCGTGTCCGAAAACTACCGCAATCGCGACGGGTCGGCGGTCCGCGACGCGGTGACGGTTGTCGCGACGGACGCCGACGACGCGCGGTTTCCGGTCAGGATTGCGGGAACCATCGGCTGCACGAACTCAAGGGGCACCGGACGCACCTGCAAGACCACGGCCACGATTGCCGCGCGCGCCTTTCCAAAGGCCTGCACTGCGTTGTTCTGATGCGATTGGCTGCCACCACCACAACCCCAGCGCCGTCATGGTGTACGTCAGCGCCACCACAGGCCCAACCGCCGCTGCCGGGAACAGTCGGCCAGGCGTGTTTCCGCAAGGCGGTGCAATAGGCCCCCCCGCCGCCACGATCCTGCCACGTTTCACAGGCTTTCATGGCCCTGCAAGAACGGAGGCCCGTGCGGTCATGGCATCCTTTTCAACCGATCCCGGTTCACCCGGCGACAAACCCGACGGGCCCCAGCCCCGGCTCTGGGCCGAAGGGCGTCAGCGCCCCGGTTTTGACATGCGCGCCTTCCTGCGCGTGTCGGTGGCCAACAGCCGCGCGGTCGCGGCGCCGGTGCTGCTGGCCTGTGCCGGGCACATCCACCGCTTCGGTTCCCGGGTCGAGGATGGCTTTCTGCGCATTCCCGCCAACCGTCTGGGGCGCAGCGGCAAATGGCTGCCCAGCCACGTCAGCACCGGGCGTCGCCTGCACGACACCGCCGCCCTGACCCGCATCGCCGCCGAAGCGGCACGCGGACCAGAGCCGGTAAAGCCCATGCCGTTCCGTGGCTGGAACGATGCCGCCACCCCTGCACCCACGCCCACGCCGCCGGCCCCCGAACACCCGCACGATGCCAGCCCGATGGCCGACCGCCCGCCGGTGCAGCGCCCAAAGCGGCCCGCACCCCTGCCGATGCCCCAACCCAATACCAGCGCCGACAGCGACCGCGACACGCTAGAGGCGATCCGCAACCTGATGCACACGTCGGCGGTCGAACCCGCCCGCGCCACACGCAGCCCCAAGGCCCCGGCAGCCCCGCCGCCGATGGCCACCGGCGCCGACGCATTGCCCGACCTTGCCCCCGCCGAACCGACCCCCCGCAGCGCGCTGTTCAAGCTGACAGGCCAGGTGCTTGGGTCGATTGCGGTCGGGCTGGCGCTGCCTGTGGGCATGGTCAAGGCCACCATCGCCGTCGCCCGGGGCGAGGATTTGCGTCAGGTCTCCTGAACCCGCTCACCGCGACTTGTGGATCGGATGCGCCGCCAGCGCCTCGGCCTGTTCGGGGGTCAGGTCCGACACCGCCACCAGATAGGTATGGATGCTGAACACCACGGCCCGCGTCTGCGGCAGCCGGATCAGGCATTGCCGTTCCGCCCGCACATAGGGCATCGCGTCCCCCGACAGCGCCCTCGGGTGATCCTCGGACAGGGGGTTGAACAGGGCCGCGCGCGACAGATGCGCGTTCATCCGCCACATCGGCGTCTCGGGGCGCACCGCGTCCATCAGGCGCTGCACCCGCCGCGCCACGTCATCGGTATACTTCACCACCGGCGCATGGATGCGCAGCATCGGACGGCCCAGCTTTTCCGCCAGAACCCACCCGGCGGGAAAACACAGGATGGCACCCGTCAGCATATGCTCGCCCGCGCCATCCTCCTGCATCAGGCAGAAATCGTTCTGCAACAACCGCCCCAGCGTCAAAAGGGGCGGTCCCTCGGCCACCACCACCCCATCGGGCCGCCGCCACCCGCCCGGCACCTGCATGATCCCCAACCCCGGCAGGCGACCCCGCACCAGCGCCCACAACTCTGCCGCCGCCGCCTCCGCCCCCGGCATGGCCGTATGCACCAGTGTCTCGCGCTCGGCAATCAGCGCATCGCGCAGCGCCATCTGGCCCGCATAGACCTCATCCACCCGCAGCCAGTCGTCCATATCCAACGGCATCACCCCCGGCAGACGCCTGCTGCGCGGGTCGGCCCAGGGGGCAAAGGGCAGGGCAGGGTGCAATACGGTCATGGCACACAGCCCTAGCAAACCCGCCCGCATCCCGCCACGCCCAAAAGCGACCTCACCCCGTCGCCCCTGCGCGCGCGAAACCCGCGCCCGCCCCGCACCTTGCGGCGAAGGAGACCCGCCGCATGAACACCCCCTTCCGCCGCAAGATCGACCCCACCCGCGGCGACCGCCTCGGCGACGGCACCCCCAACGATGCCGACCGGGTCGAAATCGGTCCAACCCAATTGGCCTTCGCCGAATGGCAGGCCGCCGGTCTGACCCTGCCCAACCTCGCCCGCATGCGCCACGACCGCTGGGCGCGCCTGACCCAGGCACTGGTCGACCGCGACTATGCGGGCCTTCTGATGTTCGACCCCCTGAACATCCGCTACGCCACTGACACCACCAACATGCAGGTCTGGAACACCCACAACCCGTTCCGCGCCTGCCTTCTGTGCGCCGACGGCCATATGGTGATGTGGGAATACAAGAATTCGCCCTTCCTCGTGACCTTCAACCCGCTGGTCAAGGAACTGCGCTCGGGCGCCACCTTCTTCTACAACTCCTCCGGCGACCGGGGTCAGGCCGCCGCCACCGCCTTTGCCGCACAGGTCACCGAAATCCTCGCCGAACACGCAGGCACCAATCGCCGCCTCGGCGTCGACAAGATCATGGTCCACGGCCTGCGCGCACTCGAAGCCGCCGGGTTCGAGGTGATGGAGGGTGAAGAGGTCACCGAACGCACCCGCGCCATCAAGACCCCCGACGAGATCCTTGCCATGCGCTGCGCCCACCACGCCTGCGAGGCGGGCATTGCCGAGATGGAGGCGTTCACCCGTGCCAATGTTCCGAACGGCAGCGTCAGCGAAGACGCCATCTGGGCCGAACTCCATGCCGCCAACATCCGCCGCGGCGGCGAATGGATCGAGACGCGGCTGTTGGCCTCCGGCCCCCGCACCAACCCATGGTTTCAGGAATGCGGCCCGCGCATCGTGCAACCCGATGAAATTGTGGCGTTTGATACCGACCTGATCGGCGCCTACGGCTTTTGCATCGACATCAGCCGCACCTGGTGGGTCGGCGACGGCAAGCCCACCAACGCCATGGTCAGCGCCTTTGGCCACGCGATGGACCACATCCGCGACCATCAGACGCGCCTGAAACCCGGCGTGTCGATCCGCGAACTGACCTTTGGCGGCCACCGGCTTGACCCGCAATACGACCGCCTCAAATACTCGTGCAAGATGCACGGCGTCGGCCTGTGTGACGAATGGCCCTACGTCTCCTACCCCGACGGCTGGACCGAGGGTGCCTTCGACGCCGTCCTCGAACCCGGCATGGTCCTGTGTGCCGAGGCTTTGGTCTCCCCCGACGGCGGCACCTTCTCGATCAAGCTGGAAGACCAGATCCTCATCACCGAAACCGGTTGCGAAAACCTGACCCGCTACCCCTTCGACCCCCGCCTTTCGGGCGGTTGACCCGGCTTCTTCCCGTTCCCCATTTCATCTTTGTCCAAATATCCCGGGGGTTCGGGGGCCGGCCCCCGTCTCCGCCCAGCAAAGACCGCCCTCACAGTTCGATCTCGCCGCCCGGATCCAGCAGGTTGCCCGGCGGCAGCGGCGGCAACTTCGGCACCGGCGGCGCATCCGGTTTGCGCCGGATCAGGATATCGCCGTTCGGCATCCGCTCGGGGGCCTCGTAGTTCGCCACGTCCCCCATCATCTCGACCAGCATCTTCAGACGCGGCCCCATTTCGCGCAACGCGGGCTCGATCTCGCGCAGCGCGTCGCTCATCTCGTCCAGCATCGGCTCCGCCTCGGACATCAGACCGCGCAGCAGCAACCGCGCCCCCTCTTCGATCAGGCTGGTGCCGCTTTCGGGCGGCGTCTCTTCGGCGGCAACCGGGGCTACCCCCAGCGTCAGGCACAGGATCAGGGGCTTCAGGCGCATGGGCTTGGTCCTCCGGGATGGTGGTATCCTGTCATATGGGAAGGTCCAGCGTCACTGGAAAGTGGTCCGATGCCGCCATCAGCGCCGCCTGCAACGCGACTGCGCGGGAAATCGCCGGGTCGGTCAGCGGGTGCCAGATACGCCACACCGGCCCCCGCGCGACCAGTCCGGGCGATACCATCACGAAATCCAGCAGCGCCTCAAGATACCGCGCCTCGTCCTTTTGATAAAACCGCGCGGTCACAGGCGACCTGCCCCCCTGCTGCGCCATCACCGCATGCGGATCGAACAGCCGCAGCTCCGCCTCCGCCTCTGTCCCCAGCACCACCTCGACGCCCGACCGCCCGAACAGCCGCTCGTATTCGTCCAGCCCAGGCCCGTCGTTCAGATCGCCCAGCACGATCAGATCGTCCCCCGCCGCCAGATGCGCCACCACCCGCTCGCGCAGCCACAGGCATTGCGCCAACTGCTTGCGGCGGTTGTCGATGCCGATCCGCATCGCCTCGTCCCGCGACCGCGCGCCATAGGGGGCCTTCGATTTCGCATGCACCCCGATCAGCCGCAAAGTGCTGCCCCCGGCGATGACGGACAGCTCCAAAGGTGGCTTTGGAAACCGTATCGTCTCGGGGGCCGCATCGGCATCAAGGTCATAGCGGAACGCCCCGTCGAACCGGGGAACCGAAGCACTGCCTTGCGGATCATGCCGCACCGACAGCCGGTCAGGGTCGTACAGAAACGCAATCTCCTGATCGGTGTCCGACGCAAACCCGATCAGCGCCCGCCGCACCCGCACCCCTGCACCCCGCGCGAACCCCTCCAGCGCCGTCACCGTGCTGCGGGCCCCATGCGTATCGGGGGCCTCGATCACCATGATGCCGTCGGCATCAAGCGCCCGCATCACCACCGCGATGGCGTCCAGTTGCGCGCCCCGCGTCACCCCATGCCGACCGCCCCGCCCGGCATCGTGCAACGCCAGCCCCGCGTCATCAAAGAGCGCGTTGAAATGTTCGACGTTCCAGGTTGCCAGCCGCAGGTGGTCAGGCCGCCCGCTTGGCACTGATCTCGTCCCAGGCCGCGTTGATCGCCATAAGCCGCCGTTCGGCCAGCCGCACCGCCTCGACCGGGACACCGCGCGCGATCATCTGGTCGGGATGGGTTTCGCGCACAGCCGCCTTCCAGGCACTGCGCACCTGATCGATCGACGCAAAGGCCGACACGCCCAGAACCTCATAAGGATCGCGCGATGCCCCCTCGACAAACCGCGCCCGGATCGCGCGATAGCATCCCTGCTCGATCCCAAAGATGCGCGACACCTCCAGCAGGAACACATCCTCACGGGCATCATAGGCCCCGTCGGCCATCGCCACATGAAACAGCCCCTCCAGCACGTCCTTGAGCGTGCTGCCGTCGGTCTCAGCAAACATCGCGCGGATCTTCAGCGCATAGGCGTCGAACCCCGCCACATCCTGCCGTGCTAGGTCAAACACGCGGGCGGCGTTCTGCTCTTCCTCGGCTGGCATGGTAAAGATGCGCCGGAACACCGCGACTTCCTCACGGCTGACGTGGCCGTCGGCCTTGGCCATCTTGGCCCCCAACGCCAGAACCGCGATGGTAAAGGCCACCGACCGCTCGGGTGCGGCAGGCGGCACACCGCGCAGCCGGTCGAACAGCGCCGAAAGCCCCTCACCCCGGCCCAGGGCGGCCAGTGCATCGCTGATGCGTGTCCAGATCGACATGATGGTTCGGTCAGGGAATCCCGGTTGGTGTTGCAGGTGCAGCATAGCGGGGAAATCCGCCGATGTCAGAGGGAATCCTGCGGCCCCCAAAGGCGGTTCGCGCGCCTGTCACCCCTCCAGATGCCGGGGGCCGTGGCCGGTATCGAAGGTGGCCCGCATCGCCTTGACAGGCCCCGCCTCGAACGCCAGTCGCGGGTCCTGCACCAGCCCGCCCAGCGCGCCCTGCAACGCCGCCGCCTGCGGATGCACCAGCGTCAGACGACGCAGACGCACCCCCCGGTCCGCCAGCCGCCGCGCCGGATGAAGGCCCCCCAGCCACTGGATCAGCGCCGGATACGCGTCGTCAAACGGCAGGCACCCATCCCCCGGCACCCCCATCCGCCAGCGCAGATCGCCCCGCGCCAGATCAACCGCCCGCCCCGCGCCCGCCGGGGCCGCCGCCAGCCCCGCGTCCAGATCATCGCAGGCGGCAATCCAGTTGCTCAGCCGCGGCGCGCCGGTGAACGCATCCAGCCGGAACCAGCGCGGATGCGCCGGCGGCACGGCACCCGGGTCCACCGCGATCACCTCCAGATAAACGTCACCCACCCCCAACAGCCGGTTGTGCGTGCCCATCAGCGCATGCTGCCCGCCCGGGTCCAGCCGCACGCCCAGCGCCTCTTCGACCGCCGCCGTGCCGTCCTCAAGGTTGCCCGCCGACACCGCCAGATGGTCAATCCGCCAACGCATGCCCCGACCCCGCGCGTGAAATCACCGGCACCGCCCGCAGCGCCGCCGCCAGCGACGCGAACCGCGCCTCGGCCACCTCGCCCATCAGGCCTTGCCCCAGATCGGTCAGCACCAGTTCCAGCTCGCGCTTCTTCGGTCGCCAGACCAGCTCGCCCGCCTCTGCCGGATCGGCGGTTGAAAACATCGCCCCAAACCGCATCGCCTTGCCCAGCACCTCTGCATCCTGAATCTCGTCATCCGTCAACAGATGGAACAACGGCTCCAACCGCGACCCCGAGCGTGAGTTCTTGTAGCGGTGGAGCAGCGCCAGCCCCAAAAACACCCGCCCCGGATGGTCAAGCCCCCCCAGATTGGCCCGCGTCGCGTTGTCGAAACACACCTCGGCCCGGTAGTCGGGATGCGCGCGCCAGGTGGTGTCGTGCAACAGGCAGGCGGCCTTTATCAGGCGATGACGGTCCTCTGACGCGCCCCGGAACAGCGGCATCAGGAAATTGTACAGCTTCTTGCCAAACCCCGGCATCCGCGCCGAGGTCTGCTCGGTCATCCTTGCCGCCTCGATCAACGGATCGCGGGCGCGCAGCCGCTCGGGCATCTGCTCGTACAACAGCCCCTCGCGGATGCCATAGGACGACACGTCGATCTCGCGCGGTTTGAACATGGTGACCAGTTCGCGCAACACCTCGGACGCCAGCGGCACCAGTTCCATCCGTTCCGCTCCGGTGCCGGTCCGGGCGCGCAGCAGGGTCAGATCATGCGTGCCGATCCAGTCCAGCGTGTCGAGGACCGATTTTGGCGTCATCCGGTATTCGTGCAGGACCGTCAGCGGATAGTTGCGCCGCTCCATGTCCAGCCGGGCAATCACCCGCCACGATCCCCCCACCAGATAGATGCGGTCGCCCTCGGGCTTCAACGCCGCCTCGGCGGTCCGCAAAACCCGCCGGATCAGCGCCTGCCGCTTTGCAGGCCCGCCCTCGACCTGCTGCATCCGGAACGGCCCCAGGGGCGTGGACAGACGCTTGCCCACCTTTCCGCCGCCGATCCGCGCCAGTTCCATCGAATTGCCGCCGATGTCACAGACGATGCCCTTGGCCTCCGGCCATCCCAACAGCACGCCTTGCGCCGACAGCCGCGCCTCCTCGTCGCCCGAGATGACCCACAGCTTCAGCCCGGTCTCGGCCTCGATCTGCGCCTGAAACGCCGGGCCGTCGCTCGCCTCGCGCACGGCGGCGGTGGCAACACAGGTCATCGAATTGACCTCCATCCCCTTGGCCAGCAACGCAAACCGCCGCAGCGCCACCAGCGCCCGCTCCTTGCCGCGCGGGTTCAGCATGCCGGTCTGCGCCAACCCCTGACCCAACCCTGCCATCAGCTTTTCATTGTAGAAATAGGCCGGCGACCGCGCCGCCCCGTCAAACACCACCATCCGGATCGAGTTCGATCCCACATCAACCACCCCCACCCGGGACAGTGCCCGCATCGAAGGGTCATCGAACAACGGACGGCCAAACGGGCCCGCATCCTCGGCGTGATCGGAACCCTTGACGTCCATCGCTTACACCCCCCGGGGAATCGTGGCGGACCATGCCCCGCGGCGGGTCGGGCGGTCAACGCCGCAGTTGCCCCGGTGCCACCACCGTGGTTCCCGATGGCCGCCGTTGCCAGAGGGGGGCCAGCCCCCCGGCTTCGCCTCCCCCCGGAGTATTTGGACAAAGAAGAAACCCAAGTTTGATTCAAATTGTGCATCTTCTTTGCCCAAGTACTCTCGGGGGGTGAGCCGAAGGCGAGGGGGGCAGACAGCCCCCCTTTGCAACGGTGCCACAAGCGCCGCTTTCTGCTGGAAATGGCACCGCCCCTGCGTTACGCCCGATGCAAGATGACTGACCGCATCACCCTGCGCCGCCCCGACGACTGGCACCTGCATCTGCGCGATGGCGCGATGCTGGCTGCCGTCCTGCCCGAAACGACCCGCCACTTCGCCCGCGCCCTTGTCATGCCCAACCTCGTGCCGCCCGTGGTCACGCTGGACCACGCCCGCGCCTACCGCGACCGCATCCTGCGGGCGCTGCCGACAGGTGCCGCCTTCCAGCCGCTGATGACGCTTTACCTCACCGAAACCACCGACCCGGATGATGTCGAGCGGGCCGCGGCCTCGGGCCTGGTGCGGGCGGTGAAACTCTATCCCGCCGGGGCCACCACCAATTCGCACGCCGGGGTCCGCGATTTTGCCGCCGTGCAGGGCGTCCTTGACCGGATGGCCGCGATCGGCCTGCCGTTGTGCGTGCACGGCGAGGTGACCGACCCCGCCATCGACATCTTCGACCGCGAGGCCGTGTTCCTGACCCGCGTCCTTGACCCCCTGCGCGCCCGCACCCCCGGCCTGCGCGTGGTCATGGAACATGTGACCACCGCCGAAGGGCTGGCCTATGTCCGGGCAGCGGGGCAGGGGATGGCGGCGACCATCACCACCCACCACCTCATCATCAACCGCAACCACATCCTCGCAGGCGGCATCAGGCCCCACTACTATTGCCTGCCCGTCGCCAAACGCGAACACCACCGCCTTGCCCTGCGCGCCGCCGCCACGGGGGGTGAGGCGTGTTTCTTCCTTGGCACCGATTCTGCCCCCCATACCGACGCGCTCAAGGAACAGGCCTGCGGCTGTGCCGGCTGTTTCACCGCCACCAACACCATGCAGGTCCTGGCGCAGGTGTTTGACGATGAGGGCGCGCTTGACCGGCTGGAAGGCTTCACCAGCCGCAACGGTGCCGCCTTCTACGGCATGCCCCCCAATGACGGCACGCTGACGCTGAGGCGGGGCGACGCAGCCATCTGGCCCGCCTGCATCGCCACCGCCGATGGCCCCGTCACCATCTTCGACCCCGGCCATCCCGTGTATTGGCACGTCGAGGCATAGACGTCACAAGCTGTCCCATGTCTTGGGGCCGACGATGCCGTCGGGCACCAGCCCCTTGCCGCGCTGAAACGTGCGGACCGCAACCTCGACCATCGGGCCAAAGATGCCGTCCACCGTGACCTTGAGCTTGTCCTGAAGATCGCGCACGTTCAGACCCCGGTCGCCGCGCCGCAGCGTCGGGCGGCTTGATCTGGCATCGACCGCCGGGATCAGCGGCCGCACGACGCCCGCGCCCGATTTGATCCGGTGAGCCATGGCGCGGAATGCATCCATGTCGAACACCGGATCGATCTTGCGTGTGGGCGCGTATTCGCGGTGGCCACAGCACATCTCGGACCCGGCGCCGATCTGCTTCAGGATCGCGGCCACACCCCGGTGATAGGCATCCATCTGCACCTCGGGCCATGCGTCGGTCTTGCCGCCGGCATTCTCGGCCTCGATGCCGATGAAACTGGAATTGCCGGTGGTGATCCCCTTCCACGCTCCGGCCCCGGCATGGTTCGCACGACCCGCAGCCACGATGTAATAGGTGCCGTCCCGCCCCAGCCCCAACTGGCTCAGCGGCCCGCTCAGATCGGACCGCCCGTTGATCAGCAGGTTCAGCGTCGGCATGTTGCGGGCCGATGTGGCGGTGCCGGTGTGATGGCACATCACCCCCAGAACCCTGCCCATTTCGGCGCGGCCCCGGTCGGCCCAGCCTTGGGTTTCAGACACCTTCAGACCGGCATCGCGCAGCACGACCGGCAGCCATGTCAGGGAATAGGGCATTGCTGTCTCCTCATTTCGCGGCTTTGGCCGGGTTCGACTTCGCGGGTTTGGGCGGAGTTGTACCTGCGGGTTTTGGCGGGGTCGGGCTGACGCCCTCGACACCGCCGTAGGCTTGCGGCAATTCGCTGTCCTCGGTGATCTCGTCGCCGTTCGCCGGGGCATCCGTCAAGCTGACATGGCTCATGTCCTCGGGCAGGGCACCTGCGGCACCCGGCGGCGTGGGTTCACCGCCGCCATCGCCCGGACCACCGCCGTCGCCGGGCGGCTTGCCAGACGGATTGTCCTCGTCCTTCTTCCCCGTGCCGCCTGCGGTCGTGTCGGCAGGTGCCGCAGTCTCCGCAGGCCTGGTCCCTGTCGCCAGCCCGACCGTGCCCAGCACATTGCCCACCAGCCGTTCCGAAAAGCCCGCCAGAAACGCGATCACCACGGAAATGGCCAGCGCCACGCCGGTGGCATCGCTGCCCGGCTTGAGTTCCGTCTCGCCCAGTTTCATCGACACGATGCCGCCCTTCAAAAGCGCGAACAGAATCACCGCAGACACCGCACCGATGCCGATGCGCAGCACCGCATCCACCAGATTGTCGCGTCGCTGCAGGTCGGTCTTGATGCCGCGCCCGGTGATGTCCCACGCAATCGAGAACAATGTCCCCAGAACGCCGACGCCGATGGCAAGCGTGGTCTGGTTGGCCAGAAAGTACTTGCCGATGCCAGAGGCGGGATAACCCGATGGCACCATCATCGCCGTGACAACAACCGCAAGCCCCACAAGTCCCGCCATCACCAGATACTCAAGCCGGCCGATCGACAGACGCTCGGCCCGCAGGCCGTTGCGCACCAGTTCGATCTGTACCTTGCCGCTTGCCGCGTCGCCTTGCAGCGCCAGCACAAGCGCATCCGCAACCCCCTGGTTGAAACCACTGACCAATGCCGCCCGACGCTCTTTTGATGGCCACCAGGCCCTGTCCTCCCATCCGTCAAGCAAGGTGTTGATTTCGCTTCTGAACGGGTTGAGATCGCGCAACTCGTCGCGTTGCTGTTTGCCAACGGCATCGTCGTCGGCAAATTGCACCATGATCCGCTTTTCGGTCTGATAGACGGCGTATTTGGTGGAAACCTTGCTGAAAACCGCCGTGATCTCGGCGCCGGTCATATCCGGGTGGCCCTTCTTGATGTCTTCGACCAATTTTGTCATCTTAAATCCCCTGCCGCTTCAATTGAATTTTTGTACCATAGCGCGGAATTGAATTGATTTCATGATTCTAATTGGAATAGCCCCCGGCCCGCAACGTCACGGCCCACATCCCCCGCGCGCGGGGCCTTGCGTGACGGATCAATCACCAGTTGGTTCTGCGCCGCACCTTGGGTATGACGTGCGCGTTGCCCAAAAGGAATGCCGCCGATGATCGCCGCCACCTTCCCCCCCGCCGCCGACATCGCCCGCCTGACCGCGCAGGCGCTTCTGGATATCAAGGCTGTCCACTTCAACGCCACGACACCCTTCACCCTCGCCTCGGGCCTGCCATCGCCCACCTACATCGACTGCCGACGCGTCATCGGCTTTCCCCGCCTGCGCTCGATGCTGATGGATTTCATGACCGCCACCGTCCTGCGCAATGCGGGGTTCGAGGCGTTCGACGTGATCGCCGGCGGCGAGACTGCAGGCATCCCCTTTGCCGCCCTTGTCGCTGAACGCCTTGCCCTGCCGATGGCCTATGTCCGCAAAAAGCCCAAAGGTTATGGCCAGAACGCCCGGATCGAGGGGCCGATGGCACCGGGTAACCGGGTGCTGCTGGTTGAGGATCTGACCACCGACGGCGGATCGAAACTGTCCTTCGTCGATGCCATCCGCGAAACCGGCGCCACCTGCGCCCATACGGCGGTGATCTTCTCCTACGGGATCTTCCCCGAAACCGAACCGACCCTCGCCACTCATGGCGTGACCCTGCACAGCCTCTGCACCTGGTGGGATGTGCTGGCAGCGGCCCGCGACGGCGGCAGTTTCGACGCCGCCACCCTGGCCGAGGTCGAGGCTTTCCTGAACGCCCCCCGCGCCTGGCAAGAGGCCCGCCGCCAGACCTGACCCTCCGCCATACTTGACCCTACGTCAATACCGCCAAAACCGAACCCTGGGGATGGCTGCCAAACCCGCGATTCGGGCAGGTCACATCTTGCCCCCCGCCGCCACCTGACCCCCACATCTGGTGGCAACCCGCCCCTTTCCGGGTTATCCTCAGACTTGTCCCTGCGACTTGTCCCCGATTCTATCAGACTTGCGACAGCCCTGTGAAACCCGGCAAACGGGTCAGACGGCAAAACCCGCGCGACGCACGTCGCGGGTATCAATCAAAAGGTGAGGCAGCCATGAACGACATCGCAACCCTGCGGCAGATGCCGCTTCCCGTGCCCCAGTCCGAACCCGACGCGATGCCCCACAACATCGAGGCGGAACAACAGCTTCTGGGCGCCATCCTCACCAACAACGATGTCTACGACCGCATCTCCTCGCTCGTCAAACCCGCCCATTTCTACGACCCCGTCCACCAGCGCATCTTTGAGATTGCCGCCGCCCGCATCCTCAAGAACGCCCTCGCGTCCCCCGTCACCCTCAAGGCCTTCCTCGAAGACGACCAAGGCCTCAAGGAACTGGGCGGCCCCGCCTACCTCGCCCGCCTTGCCGGTGCCGCCATCAGCGCCTACGCGGCCCGCGACTACGCCCAGATGATCTATGACCTTGCCGTGCGCCGCGAACTCATCGGCCTTGGCCGCGACATCGCCGCCAAGGCTGCCAAGGTCGATGTCGCCTCGGAACCGAAAGAACAGATCACCGAGGCTGAACAGCGCCTCTATCAACTCGGCGAACAGGGCCATGTCGAGCGTGGCTTCCAGTCCTTCCTCAAGGCCGTCACCGATGCCGTCAACATGGCCAACGCCGCCTACCAGCGCGACGGTGGCCTTGCGGGTATCTCCACCGGCCTCGCCGATCTCGACAAGAAACTCGGCGGCCTCCACCCGTCCGACCTTCTCATCATCGCCGGCCGCCCCTCCATGGGCAAAACCTCGCTCGCCACCAACATCGCGTTCAACATCGCCAAGGCGCACCGCCGCGGCCGCCTCCCCGATGGCCACGAGGGCACCGTGCAGGGCGGCGTCGTCGGCTTCTTCTCGCTCGAGATGTCCGCCGAGCAACTCGCCGCCCGCATCCTGTCCGAAGCCGCCGAAGTCCCCTCCGAACAAATCCGCCGCGGCGACATGACCGAACAGGAATTCCGCCGCTTCGTCGAGGCCGCCAAGGCGCTTGAGGCCTGCCCCCTCTTCATCGACGACACCCCCGCCCTGCCCATAGCCCAGGTCGCCGCCCGCGCCCGCCGCCTCAAACGCACCCAAGGGCTCGACGTCCTCATCGTCGACTACCTCCAGCTTCTCAAAGGTTCCTCCAAGGAAAACCGCGTGCAGGAGGTGTCCGAGATCACCCAGGGCCTCAAGGCCATCGCCAAGGAACTGAATATCCCCGTCGTCGCCCTCTCCCAGCTTTCCCGGCAGGTCGAAAACCGCGACGACAAACGCCCCCAACTGTCCGACCTGCGCGAGTCCGGCTCGATCGAGCAAGACGCCGACGTGGTGATGTTCGTCTACCGCGACGAATACTACCGCGAGCGGGAAAAGCCCGGCGACCACGATCTGGACGCGATGGCCAAATGGCAGGCCGTGATGGAACAGGTCCACGGCAAGGCCGAGGTCATCATCGGCAAACAGCGGCACGGGCCGATCGGGACGGTCGAGTTGGCGTTCGAGGGGCGGTTTACGCGGTTTTCGAATTTGGTGAGGGCTTGGCAGGGGGATGGGGGGAGTGAGCGAGGGGGGTATTGAGGGGGGCGGGCAGATTCCGAGCAAATTTGTGAAAGCGGCTTGAGGAGTTTGTAGATGAGTGAAGCCCTCTGCGGAATTGCTGTTCAGTTCTATCGAGGTGTGGGTCCCGTCACTCAATACTGCTCGAATTTCACGAGGATGAATTTTTTTGTTGGACCGAATAATGCCGGAAAATCTATCGTCTTAAACCTCATGTCACAAAGACTCCTAGGTTATATGTCGGGGTCTGCAATGCCAAAACTCGATGCAGTTGAAGTCTATCGTGGGGAAGTCTCTGGAGAGTTTTCGTTGGCTGTGGGAGTACGGCAAGATGCAATTCTAGCCAAAGCAACGACAGCACTAAAGGTGCGGTTCGGGGAAAGTGATCACAGAATAGGCAGTCTCCTCAGGGAATTAGCCGCCATTTTAGCGAGGCTTGTCAGGGACGATTTGATATGGATTTCCAGGCAGAAAGGTGGAGAATTCGGACTATTTCATTCGGTCGACCCAAATGTTGCAAAAAAATGGACGGAACGGTGGGAGCAGGTGTGGCAGGCGTTCGGCCATCACTCAGGAGGGAGTTTTGAGCGGCATTGGTTGCCTCAGATCTTGGAATGGATTGCTAACTGGGCGATTCCAAGTCTTCTAAAAGTACACCTGATCCCCGCAAAACGACAGCTGGGTATCGCTGGAGAACAGCTCCAAGATCTCAGTGGTCGAGGTCTTATAGACCACCTTGCAAGTTTGCAGAATCCAGCATTTGATAAACAGGATGATAGAAAGCGGTTCGAGCGTATCAATCACTTTGTGCGCCAAATTACCGGGAAATCTAATGCATTGCTGGAAGTTCCGAGTGGGCGGGAGCATTTGTTGGTTCATTTTGATAACAAAGTATTGCCGTTAGCCTCGCTTGGCACAGGAATTCACGAGGTTGTTTTAATCGCCGCGTTCTGCACGATCCACGACGGCACTATCATGTGTATTGAAGAACCAGAAGTGCACTTGCACCCGATTCTGCAGCGGAAACTTGTTGGTTATTTGATGGACAAAACTGAGAGTCAGTACTTTATCGCTACGCATTCATCAGTTTTTATCGACACGCCTGACTCAACGATTTTCAGATTCACAAACGATGGCATCCAAACCTTTGTTAAGCCCGCAATGACGCGTCAAGACCAGCGTGGTATACTTGACGAGCTCGGATGTAACGCGTCCGACATTCTTCAAACGAATTCCGTTGTTTGGGTCGAAGGGCCTTCTGACCGCATTTACATAAGGCACTGGATTAGCTCTTTTGATCCTCGATTGGTCGAGGGGGTGCACTACTCCATCGTTTTCTTTGGTGGTGGACTGATAAAGCATCTAAGTGCTTCTGACGGCGCATTGGAGGAATTCATCAAACTGCGAGAACTCAATCGAAACATGGCTATAGTGATTGATAGCGATCGAGGTTCGGTTGATGCACCGCTTAAACCTCAGGCACAACGCCTCATCGCAGAAATGTCAAAAGGTCCGGGCGTTGCATGGATTACGGCCGGTCGAGAAATCGAGAACTATGTGGATGGTACAAAACTGCAAACTGCATTGGCAGAACTTCACTCCCGACTTTACGTTGAGCCAGGCAAGACCGGCCAGTTCGACCATGCTTTCTACTTTTGGCGGGATGACCCGACTAATCCTGGTAGGCGGAAAACATTTAAGGAAGGAGATAAAGTTGGAGCGGCGATTAAGCTGTCAGAGGATACTGCGAATTTTAGTGTTCTCGATCTGAGAGAGCGTATTAGTGAACTAGTTGCAATGATAAATAAAGCGAACGGAATGAGCATGCCATGAGCAAGCCTTGCCGGCAATTTTAGATCGCACCTCCTTCGCGCACCGTCATCCGCGCGTTGGTGCAAATGATTACTCAACCTGTACGCAGTAGTCCCGATTCGCCCCCCAAGGTTAACGCCCCACCCCCTCCTCCGGCGTATGCACACCCTGTGCATCAACTGTGCATCCCCCGTGCATCCCCCAATCCACCAAATCCCCCCGGATTAACCCAGCGCCCGCAAGCACTTGGCCCCAAAATCAGAAGAACGCCTGCACCCCCGTCACCGCCCGTCCCAGGATCAGCGCATGCACATCATGCGTCCCCTCATAGGTGTTCACCGTCTCAAGGTTCACCATGTGCCGCATCACCGGGAACGCCTCGGAAATTCCGTTGCCGCCATGCATGTCCCGCGCCCAACGCGCGATCTCCAGCGCCTTGCCGCAGTTGTTGCGCTTGATGATCGAGATCATCTCGGGTGCCGCGTTGGCCGCGTCCAGCAATCGCCCCACCCGCAAACTTGCCTGCAATCCCAAGGCGATATCGGTCATCATGTTGGCCAGCTTCAACTGGTACAACTGCGTCGCGGCCAGGGGTTTGCCGAACTGTCGGCGGTCCAGCCCATACTGGCGCGCCGCATGGAAACACGCCTCCGCCGCCCCCATCACCCCCCAGGAA